>CAZVGR010000138.1:0-11756 GCA_964626845.1 uncultured Anaerolinea sp. | reverse complement strand
ACCATGATCGCATTCATCGACAACTACGACTCATTCACCTACAACCTGGTCCAGTTCATCGGCGAAGTCATGCTCGAAGACCGGCTGGGCGATCCGCACACGGCGCTGCGTGTGTGGCGCAACGACGAGATCACGGTGGAGGAGCTGGCCGCGCTTCGACCGGACCACATCGTCATATCGCCCGGCCCCGGCACGCCCCAGCAGGACAGCGGCGTCAGCAACGACGTCATCCGTCGCTTCTACCAGACCACGCCAATCCTGGGCGTCTGCCTGGGCCAGCAGTGCATGGGCCACGTCTTCGGCGGCGTGGTAACGCGCGCGCCGCGGCTGATGCACGGCAAGGTCTCTCCCGTCTACCACACCGGCAAGGGCGTCTTTCGCGACCTGCCCAGCCCCTTCCAGGCCACCCGCTACCACTCGCTCATCGTCCAGGAGCCGCTGCCGGCCGAGCTGGAGCTGACCGCCTTCACCATGGAGGGCGAGGTGATGGGCGTGCGCCACCGCACCCACCGCACTTGCGTCGGCGTCCAGTTCCACCCGGAGAGCATCCTGACGGAACATGGCAAGCAGTTGTTGCGGAATTTTCTTGCAATACGGTAAGAGGTGTCTGAATCACGGATTGCCACGGATTACCGGATTACACGGAGGCGTTCTGCAAGCCGTGGTACGTTCTGCAATCCGTGCAATCCTGATATCCGTGGAATCCGTGATGTGTTCTGCAATCCGTGGCAATCCTGTAATCCGTGGCAATCCATGATGCGTTCTGCACTCCGTTTAACCTGTAAACCGTTGCAATCCGTGAGGCGCTCTGCAATCCGTGTAATCCGATAATCCGTGACAATCCGTGATTCAGACATCCTCCAACACAAAGAGCCCCCCCCCATGATCCAACACTCCATCGCCCATCTGCTCGACCGCCGCGACCTGAGCGAGGACGACGCCTACGCCACCATGATGCAGATCATGACTGGCGAGGCGACGCAGGCGCAGATCGGCGGCTTCCTGGTGGCGCTGCGCATGAAGGGCGAGACGGTGGCCGAGATTGCCGGCTGCGCGCGGGCCATGCGGGCCAACGCGGTGGCGGTTCACGCCCGCCGCCGGCCGCTGACCGACATCGTCGGCACGGGCGGCGACCACAGCGGCACCTTCAACATCTCCACCACCGCGGCCTTTGTCATCGCCGGCGCGGGCGAGCCGGTGGCCAAACACGGCAACCGCTCCATCACCAGCAAGGCCGGCAGCGCCGACGTGTTAGGCGCCTTGGGCGTGCGGCTGGACATCGACGCGCGCCAGGTGGCAGACTGCATCGACGAGGCCGGCATCGGCTTCTGCTACGCGGTCAACCATCACCCGGCCATGCGCCATGCCATCGGCCCGCGCCGCGAGCTGGCCGCGCGCACGGTGTTCAACATCCTCGGCCCGCTGACCAACCCGGCCGGCGCGGAGCACATGGCCATCGGCGTCTTCAGCCCGGAACTGACCGAACCGCTGGCCGGCGTGCTGGCTCGCCTGGGCAGCCCGGCCGCCTTCGTCGTCCACGGCCACGGCGGGCTGGACGAGCTCAGCCTGAGCGGGCCCAACCGGGTCAGCGAGCTGCGGAGTGGGGTGGTGCGCACCTTTACGTTGGACGCGCCCGACCTGGGCCTGCGCCGCGCTGCTCTGGCCGAGCTCAAGGGCGGCGACGCGACTGACAATGCCGCCATCACCCGCCGCATCCTCGGCGGCCAGGAGCGCGGCCCGATGCGCGACGCCGTGCTGCTCAACGCGGCCATGGGCCTGGCCGTACCCGATGGCGATTGGCCCGCCGCGCTCGCCCGCGCCCGCGCCAGCCTCGACAGCGGCGCCGCCCTCGCCGCGCTAGAGCGACTGATCCTGGTCAGCAATCAATGACCTTCTACAGTTAACAGCGCCCACCTCCGCCATTAACCATTAACCGTTCACCAATTCACCATTAACCATTCCTCCCATGCCCAAGAAAACCGCCCCCCTCCCCCCTCGCGAAGAACGTCTGCGCCATCAGGGCAAGATGCTGGATGAGATCATGCGCCATAAGCGCGACGAGGTGCCCAAGCGCGCAGCCATGATGCCCCTGGCCAGCCTGCGCGCGCTGGCCGAGACTGCGCCGGCGCCGCTGGACTTCGCCGCGGCCCTGCGCCAGCCCGGCGTCAGCCTGATCGCCGAGGTCAAGAAAGCCAGCCCCAGCCGCGGCCTGCTCTGCCGCGACTTCGATCCGGCCCGCCTGGCCCAGATTTTTACGCAGGGTGGCGCCGCCGCCATCTCCGTCCTCACCGACGCCCGCTTCTTCCAGGGCCAGCTCGAGTACCTGACGACGGTCAAGGAGACAGTAATCAGAGAAAGGGAAATCAAGGAAAGGAAGGAAAGGAAGGAAACCGGGGGCGCGCACACAACCAATCTACCCGCCGCAGCGGCGTACCAATCTACCATTCCCCCCATCCTCCGCAAAGACTTCATCTACGACTCCTACCAGATCGTCGAGGCGCGGGTGGCGGGAGCTGACGCCTTGCTGTTGATCGTGGCCGTGTTGGGCGACAACGAGCTGAAGCGGCTGCTCGAAGAGACGCGGCGCTACGGCATGGAGGCGCTGGTGGAGGTGCATGACGAGGCCGAGGTCGAGCGGGCGCTCAAGGCCGGCGCGCGGGTGATCGGTGTCAACAACCGCGACCTGCGTACCTTCGCCGTGGACATTGCTGTCACCGCCCGCCTGCGCCCGCTGGTGCCGGCCGACTGCGTGCTGGTCAGCGAGAGCGGCATCCACACCCCCGCTGACGTGCGCCGCCTGAAGGAGATGGGCGTGGATGCCATGCTGGTGGGCGAAAGCCTGGTGACGGCCAGGCCGGAGGAGCGGCTGGCGAAGGTGCGGGAATTGGTGCGGGCGGGGAAAATGGTCAATAGTCAATGATCAATTGCCAATTGTCAATAGATAGGCGCCTCCGTTCGTTGACCAGTGACAATTGACCATTGAACATTGACAATTCTCTGCTGCCCCATCCTGCGCTATAATACCTTCACCCGATCCAGAGTGTGGAGTTTCCATGAGTTCCTCCGATTTCCCTTCCTACCACATGACCCCCGACGCCTTCCGCCGCCATGGCTATGCGGTGATCGACTGGATCGCCGGCTACATGGAACGCGTCGAGTCGTATCCGGTGCTGTCCCGCGTCCAGCCAGGCGAGATCCGCGCCGGCCTGCCGGTTGAGCCGCCCCCGCAGGGCGAGCCGTTCGAGGCCATCCTGGCCGACGTCGAGCCGTTGATCATGCCGGGCGTCACCCACTGGCAGTCGCCCAACTTCTTCGCCTTCTTCCCGGCCAACGGCTCCGGCCCAGCCATCCTGGGCGATCTGCTGGCGTCTGGCCTGGGCGTGAACGGCATGTTGTGGGCCACCAGCCCGGCCGCGACCGAGCTGGAGACCCACGTGCTGGACTGGCTGGTGGAGATGCTGGGCTTGCCGGCCGCGTTCAAGTCCACGGCCAGCGGCGGTGGGGTGATCCAGGACACGGCCAGCAGCGCCGTGTTGACGGCTGTGCTGGCCGGCCGCGAGCGCGCCACCGGCTTCGCCAGCAACGCGCAGGGCTGCGACGGCCGGCTCGTGACTTACACCTCTAGCCAGGCCCACTCCTCGGTGGAGAAAGCGGTCAAGATCGCCGGCATCGGCAGCCAGCATCTGCGGCTGATCGACGTGGACGAGAACTTCGCCATGCGGCCCGACGCGCTGGCGCAGCAGATCGCGGCCGACCGCGCGGCCGGGCTGCTGCCCTGCTTCGTCTGTGCCACGGTCGGCACCACCTCGTCCAACGCCATGGACCCCGTGCGGGCCATCGGCGAGATCTGCCGGGCCGAGGGCGTCTGGTTCCACGTGGACGCGGCCATGAGCGGCACGGCCGCGCTGTGCCCGGAATTTCGCCACCTGCAAGACGGGCTGGAGCTGGCCGACAGCTACGCCTTCAACCCGCACAAGTGGATGTTCACTAACTTCGACTGCGACTGCTTCTGGGTGGCCGACCGGGCCAGCCTGATCAAGACGCTGAGCATCCTGCCGGAGTACCTCAAGAACCAGGCCAGCCAGTCGGGCGCGGTCTTCGACTACCGCGACTGGCACATCCAACTGGGCCGGCGCTTCCGGGCGCTGAAGCTGTGGTTCGTGATTCGGCACTACGGCGTCGATGGCTTGCAGTATCACGTGCGCCGTCACGTTGAGCTGGCCCAGCAGTTCGCCGGCTGGGTGCAGGCCGATCCGCGCTTCGAGCTGGCCGCGCCCGCTCCGCTCAATCTGGTCTGCTTCCGACTCAAGGCCGGCGACGACGCCAACCGCCGCCTGCTGGAGCAGCTCAACCAGAGCGGCGAACTGTACCTGACGCACACGGTGCTGGATGGCAAGTTTACCCTGCGCCTGGTCGTCGGCCAGACCTGGACCGAGGCGCAGCACGTGGAGCGGGCCTGGCAGCGCATTCGGGAGATGGCAAGCATCGTCCAATGATCGATGCATCCGCCGGTCGAGTAGGCGCTTGGATTGAGTAGGCGTCTGCGCCGTATCGAAATCCTGCGCCACATCGAGACCTCTGGCGGGTTTCGATACGCTAGAAGCACGGGCCCTCATGTGAGTCGCGTGCCCTCAACCCGCTACTCAACCCACGAGTGCCCGACCGAAGTGCAAGGGCGACCCGTGGGTCTCGCCCGGCCCGACCCGGCGGGACGCCAAGAAGAACGAACAGTACAAACCGTATGGCCTTGCCAGTGCGCCAACCTGACCAATCTACCCGCCGCAGCGGCGTACCAATCTACCAGACCCGCATCAAAATCTGCGGCCTGACCAACCTGGAAGACGCCCTGGCCGCAGCCGAGGCCGGCGCCGACCTGCTCGGCTTCATCTTCTACGAGAAGTCCCCCCGCAACGTCGAGGCCCGAACTGTCGCAGCCATCGTGCAAGCCCTGCAGGACTTCTCACCTGCCACATTTCACCTTTCACTCCGCACCGTCGGCGTCTTCGTCAACCCCGACCTGGAGCAGGTGGTGCGCACGCTGGACTACTGCGGCCTGGACCTGGCCCAGTTGCACGGTGAAGAAGCGCCAGAGCTGCTGGCCGCGCTGCCGGGCCGGGCCTTCAAGGCGCTGCGGCCACGCGACGCCGCTGAGGCTGCCAGCCAGGCTGCCACCTATGCCCGCTTCGGCCCGGCCGGCGGCCCAGACCTGCTGGTAGACGCCTACCATCCCACCCTGCGCGGCGGGGCAGGCCAGACCGGCGATTGGTCCCTGGCTGCCAGCCTGGTCGCCCAGCATCGCCTGCTGCTGGCCGGTGGCCTGACCCCCGACAACGTCGCGGACGCCATCGCCCAGGTCCAGCCCTGGGGCGTGGACGTGGCCAGCGGCGTCGAGGCCACGCCCGGCCGCAAAGACCACGCCCGCCTGCGCGCCTTCATCGCAGCCGTGCGCGGCAGTAGCACAGCACGCGGTTGATCCCTGTCTAGCGCTCCCGATCCTGCCAGGCGCTGACGACCAATCTACCAATCTACCAAGTAACCAATTCCCTTCCCTCACCATGCGCATCGGACTAATCAGCGACACCCACATGCCCACCATGTCCCTCCGGCTGCACCCGGCCGTGCCCGAGGTGTTTCGCGGTGTGGACATGATCCTGCACGCCGGCGATCTGACCGGATCCGAGATGCTGGAAACCCTGCAAGAGATTGCGCCCGTGTACGCCGTGCGCGGCGACCAGGACATAGGCTTGGACGACTTGCCAAAGCGACGGATCATTGAGGCTGGCGGCAAGCGCATCGGCCTGGTGCATGGCCACCGGCCGCGCTGGATCGAATGGCCTGGCTTTACCTGGAATATGCTTTTCGGCCAGCACTTCTTTCTGGCGCCGCGCTTCTACGTCAACGTCGTGCGCCAGTTCGAGGGTGAGCGGGTCGATTGCGTCGTCTGCGGCCACCTGCACCGCCCCTACATCGGCCACGTGCGGGGCGTGCTGGTGGTCAACCCTGGCAGCAGCTACATCAACATCCTGGACCGCCGCACCCAGCCCGGCGACTACGTCTCGGTCGGCATGCTGGAAATCGTCGACGACACCTTGCGCGCCGCCATCGTGCCCTTGCCGGAGCGCTGGCAGGAGGTGGAGCGGGAGCGGTTTGGGGTGCGTAATTCGTGACACGTAATGCGTAACCCGGAATCGCGCACACGCCTCTCTCTATTCCGGCTTACGTGTTACTCGTTACTCGTTACGCATGGGATCAAGCACAGACATTGAACGACCACAGATCATGAGCCACACTCCGAACGACAAACCCCTCGGCGCCAGCCTGGGCTGGGAGCTGCTGGGTACCACGCGGCCCTACGAGAGCCGCTGGCACAACCTGCGGCGGGACGAGGTGCGCCTGCCCGGCGGCCAGGAGATCGTCTACACCTACCAGGAGCACGCCGGCTTTGTGACCGTGCTGCCGGTGACGCCCGACGGCCAGGTGGTGCTGATCCGCAGCTACCGCTACACCGTGGACGACTGGTGCTGGGAGCTGCCGGCCGGCGGGCTAGGCGACAAGCTGGGCTGTTCGCCCGCGGAGGTGGCGCGGCAGGAGCTGAAGGAAGAAACCGGCGCCGACTGCGTCGAGATGCGCGAGATCGGCTGGTTCTACTCCATGAACGGCACCAGCACCGCGCGCTGCACCTTCTTCCTGGCCACCGGCGTGCAGCTCAACGGCCCGCCGCAGTTGGAGTCTACCGAGCTGAGCGACGTGCATCTGGCGCCGCTGGAGCAGGCCGTGCAGATGGCGAGGGATGGCCGCATGACCGACGCCGACAGCGCGCTGGTGCTGCTGCGCTGCGAGCCGATCCTGCGCGGGCAGGGGCGCAAGGTCGAGATCGTCCCGTATGACCCGGCCTGGCCGCGGCTCTTCGAGGCCGAGGCCGCCGGCCTGGCCGCGCTGCTGGGCGATGCGTTGGTCGAAATCCACCACATCGGCAGCACCTCGGTGCCTGGCCTGGCCGCCAAGCCCATCGTCGACATTCTGCCCGTCGTGCGCGACATCGAACGCATCGACGACCTGAACGACCTGCTGCTGGCCGCAGGCTACGTGCCCAAGGGCGAGAACGGCATCCCTGGCCGGCGCTTTTTCACCAAGGACGCGGCCGGCGTGCGCCGCGTACACGTTCACGCCTTCGCGGCCGGCCATCCCGAGATCGCCCGCCACCTGGACTTCGCCGCCTACCTGCGCGCCCATCCGGCCGACGCCGCAGCCTACGCCGAGCTGAAAGCTGAGCTGGCCGGCCGCTTCCCCAACAACACCGTGGCCTACACCGACGCCAAAAGCGAGTTCATCCGCGCCATCGACGCCCGGGCCAAAGCGTCGTAATCCAGAAAGCTCACGCCAAGCCGCCAAGACCACCAAGGATTCTGCCCTTTGCGTTCTTTGTGCCTTTGCGTGAGCCAGAACAAGGAAAGTGTATGACCGTGCAATCTGATTTCGCCACCTACCGCTGGCCCGACGAGCGCGGGCGCTTTGGACCCTACGGCGGCCGCTTCGTGCCGGAGACGCTGATGCCGGCCCTGGACGAGCTGGAGACGGCCTACTTGCAGGCCCGCAACGACCCTGCGTTCCAGGCCGAGCTGGCCCGGCTGGGCCAGACCTACGTGGGCCGGCCCACCCCCATCACCCACGCCCGCCGGCTGAGTGAACACCTGGGCGGCGCGCAGATCTACCTCAAGCGCGAGGATCTGGCCCACAGCGGCGCGCATAAGATCAACAACGCGCTGGGCCAGGCGCTGCTGGTGCAGCGGATGGGCAAACAGCGCATCGTGGCCGAAACCGGCGCGGGCCAGCACGGCGTAGCCACCGCCACCGCGGCCGCCCTGCTGGGCATCGACTGCGTCGTCTACATGGGCGTCGTAGACATGGCCCGCCAGGCCCCCAACGTCTTCCGCATGAAGCTGCTGGGCGCCGAGGTGCGCGGGGTGGACAGCGGCAGCAAGACACTCAAGGACGCCATCAACGAGGCCATCCGCGACTGGGTGACCAACGTCAGCACCACCCACTACCTGCTGGGCTCAGCGCTGGGACCGCACCCCTACCCGACCATCGTGCGCGACTTCCAGAGCGTCATCGGCGCGGAGGCGCGCGCACAGATGCTGGACCCGGCGCGCGGCGGGCCGGGCCGGCTTCCTGACGTAATAATGGCCTGCGTCGGCGGCGGCAGCAACGCCATCGGCATCTTCCACCCCTTCCTGGCCGACGAGGCGGTGCGGCTGATAGGCGTCGAGGCTGGCGGACATGGCATCGAGTCGGGCCAGCACGCCGCGCGTTTCGCCGATCCCGCGCTGGCCCGGCTGGGCGTGCTGCAAGGCACCAAGAGCTTCGTCATGCAGGACGCCGACGGCCAGATCGCGCTGACCCACTCGGTCAGCGCGGGGCTGGACTACGCCTCGGTCGGCCCGGAGCACGCCTGGCTGCGCGACCTGGGCCGCACGAAGTACACCTACGCCACCGACGCCGAGGCCCTGGCCGCGTTCCAGTTGCTGTGCGAGATGGAGGGCATCATCCCCGCGCTGGAAAGCGCCCATGCGGTCGCCGAAGTGGTCAAGCTGGCGCCGCAGATGGGGCGGGAGGCGGTGATCTTGGTTAATCTCAGTGGACGTGGTGATAAGGATCTCGACACCGTTATGAAGGAGATTGGATAGACCCGCATGCATTTGTCCAGCAAACCGCTGGATAAATGCTCTGTCACCAGATTGAAGTCATCCAACTTTTCATAGTCGTGACACTTGCGGGTGATAGCGAAACGTGCTATCATTCAACCAATGAATCGACGACAGCGCCAGACCCTCGACCGAATCTTCCAGACGCCTGTGCCCGCCTCGTTGGAATGGCGGGATGTTGAGGCGCTCTTTGTGGCGTTAGGCGCCACGATGGTGGAAGGTCGCGGATCGCGGGTGCGCTTCGAGCTGAACGGTGTTGTAGCAGCGTTTCATCGACCGCATCCAGAGAAAGAAGCGAAACCTTATCAAGTACGAGACGCGCGTCGATTCTTGGAGCAGGCAGGCATAAGACCATGAAAACAATGACCTATCGCGGATACGCGGCTCGCATCGAATACAGTGACGAGGATCAGTGCCTGGTCGGCCACATCGCAGGCATCAACGACATTGTGGGCTTCCACGGTGAGTCAGTGGCACAAATGCGCGCGGCCTTCGAGGAGGCTGTGGATGATTACCTGGAGACGTGCGAAAAGCTCGGCCGATCCCCACAGAAGCCATACTCCGGCAAGCTCATGTTGCGCTTGCCTCCGGAAGTTCATGCTGCCGTTGCGGTGGCAGCCGAGGTCAGCGGCAAGAGCATCAACCAGTGGGCGACCGAGGCATTCACCAAGGCCGTGCATGCTTAGTCCGAGATCAGCCGCGACCGCCGCATGGTGGTCTGGGACCCCGATCACTGCGCGATCAACGACGAGATGCGCATCGACGATTATTTCGTAGCGCGCAAGTGAAGGACTACGAGTTCAATGGACGAAGGACTGAGCACCGCACAACGCTTGCTGCGCGCGATCCTGCCCAGCCGGTGGTTCCAGCAGATGGAGGCCGAGTCGCGCGCGTGGATCATCACGTGCGCGCAGTGCGGCGCGGAGCGGTCCATCTGGGACGCCGGCGGCGTGCGTTGGAAGGCGAAAGGCGAGCGGGTGTTTCATACTCGATGCAAGAGTTGCAGGCGCGGTGCGGCGCCGCATAAGGTGGTCCGACAACTCTCGATTATCGAATTCGTGAGATTGCAATGACTGGGACTTAGTGATCCTTGAGTGCAAGGATCAAGCGACGCTCGTACAATGCAGCAATCGAGTTTCAAGGGTCAACATGGTGTTCGCATGTCAAGAAAAGAAATCCCCGACAGTGCCATAGAACTGGTTGCCACACACATCAATGCAAGAAGCAACAAGAATTACGGCATCCCAATAATCGGCACTGAAGATAACTTGGAAACGCCCCAGGTATTCGAGATCGTGCCATTTGATCAGATCGATGACACCCCAAGACGGTTTTACGCGATCGATGGAAGCTACAACAGCGAGCAGTTCTACAATGGGCTATCAATAGCGATATACACGGCTGGTTACGTCTGTTTTCACCGTGGCAAGCAGATCAGGATGAACTCGCTGGACGATCCTGTGATCATGGGTCAAGCTTACTACCCGGAAAGCATTTTGGTAACCAACCCTGATCACTTAACGGCAATCTATGATGAGCTCCTCACCATTGAACCTGTAAAACGCCTGTTATCATTTTGGGAAGACCAGCCTGATGATATCTTTGCATACAAGAAGGACCAGATATGCTCGAACCTGTCAACGCTACTGGGATTCTGCCAGGAAGTCCTTGAGATCGCACTAATCCTTGAGGTTGCAGAACTCGACCAAACATGTCCGGGCGACTACATTCTAAGGGATGGAACATTGCGCCCCCTACAGGTAAAACAACTTTATCTGGTACGACTTGGGAAATTTCTGCATCAGAAGGGAATAAAGATCGTTGCTGTCACCAAGCAATCTCCGATTAAGATGGAGTTGTCCTATACTTTCAAACAGATCGACAGCTATCTCCAAGACCAACTTAAACCAAGATACCCATTCAGAGAACAAGATCCTCGACGGAAAAAACTCTGCTGTTGGTTTGAGGTACCAAGTCAAGTGCTTCAAGCGGCCTACCAGGGCGATATGTTCGTAAGGAAAGCGATCACTGGCGGAAGGGGATTCGGGCTATTCTTTGCTGCTCGACTGGATTATGTAGAAAAGCTCCAAAACTATGATTGGCTTGTCGTAGACGTGAACATTTTTGATGCTATACCGGGCCTGGAGCAAAAACGGCTTTGGCGTGATAGGGATACGCTCAACGAAATCTTCAACGAGTTGACTCGACTGACTCAAGAACACTACATCCTCGGATACCCGTATCCACTGGCTGAAGTCCACAACTTCATTTCGCTCAAACGAAACTTCAAAGAGGAATTGGTTGCCCGATTGAAGTACTCGCTGTATCGTGACCAGAGAATGGATCATGTGGATATTGAGAACCTGTTCCTCGACATTCACGAGCGCTTTTAGGAGCTACTCACCATGACTAACAAAGCTGATTTTGGCGTTTTGTACGGCCAGAAAACAACCGAGGACGCACTGCTGATCTACTCCTCGTATGAGGATGCAAAAGCAAGTCCCCAATCTGGCGATTTCATTGTTCTAACTCCAAAAGATGAGGGCAACACGAAGTATCTTGCTCGTGTTGAAGCTGAAATCTATGACGAAGATCCCATTTTCAAATCTCAAGACAAAACCCTTATCGCTGTGCATTACGCGCGCATTGCCGAACGCGAGCTTTCGGAGCGCGACAAACAGAAGATGTTCAGTTACACGTACAAAGTACGCATTCTCGGCACGTTTACCGACAACGGCACCTCGGTCGTTTTCACGACAGCGGTCCGGAAACTGCCCACAGTCTCGTATATCGCTCGGCACCTAAACAAGCGCGAGATAGAGTCAATTCTCAACAAGACCAATGAAGATGGCGCACAGATAGGCTATCTTTGTATCGGCGAGACGGTCTTCAGGGACAAAGGCCCTATCCTGTTTCGGATCGACAAATTGCGCAACAAGAGAACGATGGTTTTCGCCCAATCAGGTTTTGGCAAGACTAACCTCGTCAAAGTACTCCCTGTCCATTCGCTTAAATAACACCGGCCTTTTCACAATTTGGTCAGGTTGGTGT
>CAZVGR010000137.1:0-11761 GCA_964626845.1 uncultured Anaerolinea sp. | reverse complement strand
TCGTCGCCAAAGTGCCGGGCACCGATACGCAGTTACTTTGTTTACGGTGTACTAAGCTGTGTTGTCGCCTGGTTCGTGTACAGGCGCCCGGTACTCTGGCGACGACTCGTGTCGAGCGCCGGACGCGGCAACAATTCACCCTGCAACGCCGGATCGAATGCTTCAAAATCGATCCCGTCGGGCAGATAGGCCGGCAGCGCCCTGCCTGCCCGGCCGTAGTTGGTCGCCAACGCTCGCACCAACAGCGAGTACAGGCCTTCGTGGCGCAGCGCCGGCCGCAGGTTCTTGACGGACAAGCCATCGACAAAGCCGTATTCCTCCATCGACCGGACGAAATCGGCGTCCCGGCTGATAATGTGTACCGGGGTCTCGAAGCCATCTTCGTGCCGCGAGACCTGTTGCGGCTGGTGGTCGCCGACCAGAATGTAGATGGCGTTCTCGCGGCCGGCCCGGCGGATGAAGTCGGTCAGGAAACGCAGTTGGTAGTCGATGGCCTGCCAGTAGTTGCGCCGCCGCGCCTGGTGCGTGATCTGGTCGGGCAGGGGCGCGACCGGGTCCTCGGCTGGCTGGTTCAGCGTCTGCCAATCCTGGACCAGCTTGGGCTGCGGCGCCCAGGGATAGTGCGAGTTCTGGGTGATGTAGAAGAAGAAAAGCGGCTGGTCGATCCCTGCGGCGACCTCCGTCTCCGTGTGCCACAGCACGTACTGGTCGGGCGGCGCAGGCCCCCAGCCGTAGCGCGGCCCCTGATAGTCCAGGCTGCCGAACAGCCGCAGGTCGTCCAGCCCGTAGAAGCGCACGTACTTCAGCCACTCGCTCTCGCGCAGTTCCTTGGCGATAGCGTCGACGCGCAGCGAATAGTAGCCCTGCGCTTGCAGGTAGCGCCCCAGATCAGGATAAGCCGCGTCTTGATACTGCTCCAGCAGGGCCAGATACTGGGCGTGGGTGTCGACGCGCAGGCCGAAGAGCGCGCTGGTGTAGGCCATCCAGGAGCCGCCGCCCCACGTGGGCGACTCGCTCAGGGCCGTCGTGACGTGCCAGCCGTCGTCAGCCAGCTCCTGCTCCAGCTGGCCCAGCAAGCGCTCGTACAATGAGCGCCAGTCAGGACGTTTATAAAGCACGCTGCCGTAAGACTCGACGAAGATCAGATAGATGTCGGGCTTGCGCAGCAGCGGATAGCGGCTGTAGTCGTACACCCGTTCCGGCGCATTGCTGTCGAAGGCCATGATCTTGTCGCGCAGGGCCAGCGAGTCGGCGACGTTCTGCTGCAGCTTGACGGCCACGCTGTTGACCGCTGCCTGCGGGCTGGCCAGCGGAAGGCCGAAGCCCAGCGGCGCCAGCACGGCCCACAGCGCCAGCACGGCCACGGCCGCCCGGCTGCCGCGGCTCAGTTGCTGCGGCGGCGCGCCGCCGATCAGCCCGTGCGTCAGGCGCAGAACCACAGCGACCAGCGCCAGCACCAGCAACGCCCCGCCCGCATAGAGCGTCCACGGCCATTGCAGGCTCTCGACGACGAACTTGATGCCATCCACTGCCTGGCGATATTGGCCGTAGAAGACCGGATCAACCTGGTACAGGCTGAGTGAGATGCTCTCGTAGACCGCGTAGCTGAAAGCCAGCACGTAGACCGCAAAGAACAGCGCGCGGTAGAGGCTGGCCCGCCGTCCGTGCCACAGCCAGCGCACGTTGGCCCACAGCGCGGCCAGCAGCGCCACCTCCAGGCTTAAGCGGAAGATGTCCAGGTTGCTGCGCCACAACAGCAGATGGCGCGCCGCATCCTCCCCAGGCACGCCGGCCAGGGGCAAGAAGTTGCTGGTGTCCCGGTTGAGCAGATAAGGGGGGAGAAACAGCAGCGCGTTGAGCAGCCAGAAGCTGAGCCAGAAGACTGCGTTGGGGCGCCTGGCGGCAACGGACAAGGCCGGCCCGGGCTGGGTGTTGCTGGTTACTTGCTGCGAAACGACGCTCATAGCTTGCCATCATACACCGAGACGGCTTCCTGCGCAAGTAGTAAACAACCAAAAGCCCCGAAGCGCTGCACGCTTCGGGGCTAAACTGGCAGAGAAGGTTACTACTCAGCTATAGGTGCCGGGCACTTGAATCGGCGCCTGCAAGGATATCTACCGGGCCTATTCAAGCTGTGCATGGGCCGCAAGTGCCCGGCGCCTGAGTAGTAACCAGAGAAGTGGGCTGGCTATTGGCCGGCGCGCGCCTGCGGCTGGCCTAGCTCGCTGAGCAACTGAATGGCCTTCAGCTCGGCCTGGCGGCCCATGTCGATGGACTCGGCCAAGATGCGGGCGGCCTCCTGCGGGCTGTGGAAGCCGGTGCTGTTCTCCGAAGAAATGAAATCCCAGCGCAGGCTGCTGCCGCGGTGGAGCTGATAGGCCTCGGCCAACTGCTCGTCGGTCGCGCCAGCCTCCTTGGCGGCCACGATCGCGTCCATGGCTGCCAGCAGCGCCTCTTCGCTGCGGCGCAGCAGGCCGGCCGTGGTGCCCTGGGCGGTCAGCACGCGGTCTCTCAGCTCGTCCTCAGACTGCTTGTGGCAGGTACCGCACGAATTCTGCAGGTTGAACAGCGGGCTGCGCAGCCAGTGATCGCTGACCTTGACGCTGCCGTCGCGCATGTAGGGCATGTGGCAGTCGGCGCAGGCCACGCCAGAGCGGGCGTGCAGGCCGGTGCTCCACAGCTCAAACTCCGGGTGCTGGATCTTGATCATCGGCGCGCCCGTCTCGGCGTGGGTCCAGTCCTTGAAGCCATAGCTGTCGTAGTAGGCCTCGATGTCGTCGATGCGCAGGCCCTGCTCCCAGGGGAAGGTCAGGATCTTCTGGTCGCCGGCAAAGTAGTACTCCACGTGGCACTGCGCGCAGACGTAGCTGCGCATCTCCTGCCGCGTGGCCTGGGTCACGTCGATGCCGCGCTTCTCCATGGCGTTGATGAAGGCCGGCCGGGTGATGCGCAACTCCATGGTGTTGGGGTCGTGGCAGTCGTTGCAGGTGCTGCCGATGTGCAGCTTGTCCTTCAGGTCGTTGTAAGGCGTGCTGTTGAACGCCTCCCAGCCCATCTCCTCGATCAACACCGGCACCTCGCCGGCGTGGCAGTTGATGCAGGCGCCGGGCTGGTTGACGATCTGGACGCGCAGGGTGTTGGCCTGGTCGATCTGGGAGTAGTAGTGGCCGCGCTCCTCGTTGTGGTCCTTGGCGAAGGCATAGCCAGCCCAGATGCGCACCATGGCGGGGTAGCGCTCCAGTTTGCTGTAAGGCTCGGAGCCGCCGAAGGGGGTCTCGCCCAGGTTTTCCTGGGTGCGCACGAAGGTGTTGTACTGGCGCGGGAAGTTCTGACCCCAGACCGAGGGGTCAAGCTCGTTGTTGGCGATCTCGACAACACGGAGGGGAAACTCGCTTGCCTCTTGCTTGCGCGTGTTGATGTTCACCAGCAGCGCCGCGACCACGGCGGTCAACGCCACGGCGATGGCAAAAACGGCGACGTAGGGCAGGAATTTGCGCATGGGTGTGTTCCTCGTTTCTAGGTAACTGCTCAGGTGCCGGGCACTTGTTGTCCATGATTCAAGTGCCCGGCACCTGAGGCTGAGTAGTTGCGTTTCCAGGTGTTAACGGCCGTGGCCGGGGTTGGCGTGGCAGTCCATACAAGAGCGGCCTTCGCCGGGCGTTGCGCCGTGGATCTGGCTGACCATGGTCTCGTGGCAGGCGACGCAGTTCTCCTGGGCCACGCCGGCGTTGAGCGGCTTGATGCGAATCGGCTCAGGAAAGGCGCCAGTGGTGAAAGCCAGGCTGTGATTGAAGCCGTTCAGGCCCTTGACAGCCCACTTGGCGACGTAGGAGGTGTGGGGGGTGTGGCAATCGTTGCAGGTGGCGACCGCCTTGTGGCTGGAGCGGTTCCAGGCGTCGAACTGGTCGCGCATGATGTGGCAGTTCATGCAGGCGGTGGGGTCGTCGGACAGATACGAGCCGCCCTCGGCGTAGACGAAGGTGAACAGGCTCAGTCCTACCAGCACCCCAACAGCAGCCACAGCGGCAACGACCCATCCCAACAAATGAGACTTGTTTCGTGGTTCAGGTGTCGTCGGTGACATAGCGGCCTTTCAGGGAAAACGGCTGCAGTGCAGCCAGACGGCGGGGTGAGGGGTACAGCGCTAACTCGTTGTGATTGTATCCACTTTCGGCGTTCTTGGCAAAATCCGCCGATTCCAGGCTGCACAGACGCCGCCATGCCGCCAGGAAGCTGCGCAGCTTGGCGCAATGCGGTTTGTACGTATAATGCTTCGGGTGCATTCAAAACTGGTTGAAGCCCCGTCATTGCGAGGCGTCTGCGCCGAAGCAATCTCGTCATGCCACGTGGGGATTGCTTCGTCGGCGGCCTCCTCGCAATGACTCGACCAACCCATTTTGAATGCACCCTAATGCTTCCTGTAACCAAACCTGAGATGGATGCATGACGTCTCATGACACCACCACCCTCCGTCCTTGAACTGGTCGAGCGGTTCGAACACAACCGCCAGGCCTACCGCAGCGGGCACTACAACGAAACTCAGGTGCGCCGCGAGTTTATCGACCCCTTCTTCGAAGCGCTGGGCTGGGATGTCGCCAATCGACAAGGCTACGCCGAAGCCTACAAGGACGTGGTTCACGAGGACGCCATCAAGGTGGCCGGCGGCACCAAGGCGCCGGACTATAGCTTTCGCGTCGGCGGGGCGCGCAAGTTCTTTGTGGAAGCCAAGAAGCCCTCGGTAGACATCAAGGGGGATGTGCATCCGGCCTATCAACTGCGCCGCTACGCCTGGAGCGCCAAGCTGCCGCTGAGCGTGCTGACCGACTTCGAGGAGTTCGCGGTCTACGACTGCCGGGTGCGGCCCGACAAGAACGACAAGGCCTCGGCCGCGCGCGTGCTGTACGTCACCTTCGACCAGTATGGCCAGCGCTGGGAGGAGATCGCCGGCGTCTTCAGCCGCGACGCCATCCTGCGCGGCTCGTTCGACAAATACGCCGAAGGAACGGCCAGCAAGCGGGGCACTGCCGAGGTCGACCGGGCCTTTCTGGCCGAGATCGAGCGCTGGCGCGACCTGCTGGCCCGTTCGATTGCGCTGCGCAACGCGGGGCTGAGCCAGCGTGAGCTGAACTTCGCCGTGCAGCAGACCATCGACCGCATCATCTTCCTGCGCATCTGCGAGGATCGCGGCATCGAGCCTTACGGCACGCTGCTGGGGCTGATCAACGGCGCGCAGGTGTACGAGCGGCTGCTGCTGCGCTTCCGCCATGCCGACGCGCGCTACAACTCCGGGCTGTTCCACTTTGACCCGGACCGCACCCGCGTCGATGCGCCCGACACGCTGACATCCAGGATCGCCATCGACGACCGGCCGCTGCGCGACATCCTCAAGAACCTCTACTACCCCGACAGCCCCTACGAGTTCTCGGTGCTGCCAGCCGACATCCTGGGCCAGGTCTACGAGCAGTTCCTGGGCAAGGTGATCCGCCTGGCGCCCTATGGCGCGGGCCAACGCGCGGTGGTGGAGGAGAAGCCAGAGGTCAGGAAGGCCGGCGGCGTCTTCTACACCCCCACCTTCATCGTGGACGCCATCGTGCGCGAGACGCTGGGCAAGCTGCTGGCCGGGCTGACGCTGCGCCAGGTCATGGGGCTGGCGGCCAGGGCAGGCCGCAAGGGCTTCCCCATGCGGGTGGCCGACATCGCCTGCGGCTCCGGCTCCTTCCTGCTGGGCGCGTACCAGTTCCTGCTGGACTGGTACCTGGCTGCCTACCTGGCCGATGGCGCAGATGCGAAGCAGTGGGCGACGGGCCGCAACCCGCGGCTCTACCAGACCGCGCGCGGCGAGTGGCGATTGACGATCACCGAGCGCAAGCGCATCCTGCTGGAGCACATCTACGGCGTGGACATCGACCCGCAGGCCGTGGAGGTGACCAAGCTGTCGTTGCTGCTCAAGGTGCTGGAGGGGGAGGACGAGCAGACCATGGGCCAGCAGCTCGCGCTGTTCCCCGAGCGCGCCCTGCCCGACCTGGGGCGCAACATCAAGTGCGGCAACTCGCTGATCGGGCCAGACTTCTATGAAGGCCAACAACTGGCCCTGCTGGACGACGAGGCCATGCAGCGGGTCAACGTCTTCGATTGGCAAGCGGAGTTTCCACAGGTGTTCGCCGACGGCGGCTTCGACGCGATTATCGGCAACCCGCCCTACATCCGCATCCAGGCGCTGAAGGAGTGGGCGCCCGTGGAGGTGGAGTACTACAAGCGCCGCTACCGGGCTGCCAGCAAGGGCAACTACGACATCTACGTGGTTTTCGTGGAGCAGGGGCTGGCGCTGCTCAACGGGCAGGGGCGGCTGGGCTACATCTTGCCAAACAAGTTCTTGGCGACTGATTACGGACGACCGATCCGTGAGTTGATTGTCGAAAGACAGGCATTGTCTGAACTGATAGACTTCGGTCATGAGCAAGTTTTTGCGCAGGCGACAACCTATACGTGCCTATTGTTTTTGTCAGGTAACGAAGGCACCACCTTTGAGTACACCAAGATCAAGCCTTCCAGCCAATCACTAGCAGAGCGAATTGATTTTCAAGTGTTACCATCGAAGTCGCTATCTGGTGATCCTTGGCTCATGGCAACAGGAGCGCAAGCAACGATTTCGGAAAGACTTAACGCAGGTGCAGTTGGGCTACTGAATTTGCCAGCCATGATGTCGCGTGGATCAAGTAGCGGCGACGATACTGTGTTCATGCTCCAGCGCACTTCGGAAGAGGGCAGGTACCTGGCCGCAGACGGTGAGGTTGTACAGCTAGAGGGTGAGTTGCTGCGAATCCCCTTGTTTGCGACAGACTTCAATCGCTACAGATTTGCGCCCAAAGCCGACAAGGTGATCGTGTTTCCGTATCAACGTAGCCATGACGGTTCGATCCAGCTTCTCGCTGAGCCGGTGCTGAAGTCAAAGTACCCCAACGTTTTTCGGTATCTCTGGTCACGCCGGAAACGGCTTGAGCAACGGAAGCAATACAAGGCGTGGTATGGGTTCAGCGCACCGAGAAACCTTGAAGTTCACGATGCTGCTCAGCTTGTGGTGCCGTTACTGGCCGACAAGGGGCTTTACGCTGAATTACCAGATGATCGGGCGCGTTATTGTCTTATGGCAAGCGGAGGATTCAGCATCACGATTGACTACAAGAGTGGCATGTCGTCACGGTACGTGTTGGGATTGCTGAATTCTACGCTTCTGTTTTGGCAGTTGCGATCAATCAGCAACGTGTTTCGAGGCGGTTGGATAACCTGTACCAAGCAATATGTTGGTACACTCCCCATCCGCACCATCGACTTCACCGACCCCGCCGACGTCGCGCGCTACGACCGCATGGTCAGCCTGGTGGAGCGCATGCTCGATCTGCACAAGCGGGTGGCCGCTGAGCAAGTGCCGCATACGAAGACGCTGCTGCAGCGCCAGATCGAGGCGACAGATCGACAGATCGACGCGTTGGTGTATGAGCTGTATGGGTTAACGGAGGAAGAGATTGAGATTGTGGAGACAAGCCGATAGTCCATGGCCCGCTTTGGCTTGCAGGCGCGTTTCGGAGATGGTAAAATGCGATCACTGAGCAGACGACACCTGGCGAGGCAGATATGATTGAGATGACGTATGAGCAGGTAATCCAGGCTGTGCAGATGTTACATCCCGAACAGAAGGCCGCCTTGGTCAAGACAATCGAATGGGAAGGCCGGGCTGGCGCAGGGGTGACCCGCGCGCAGTTGCTCGCCGAGTCAGAGGCTTTGCGCGCTCTGGGTGCATTCGACCGGCCAGACAGCCTGCGCAATCGATTTGCCAGCCCATCGATTGCCTATGTGACGGATCACCAGTTACTCTCTGTCATTCACGAGGCAGCCGTGGAGTGGGAGGTCGATCTGGTAGAGATCAACGATCTCACTGGTGAAGCTGAAGAGGGGTAATAGATACGTGAAGATCGAACCGCTCTACGTGGTGGATACCAACGCCCTGATCTGGTACCTGATGGACGATAGCAAGCTGGGCAGACAAGCGGGAGAGATCTTCTCCGCCGCCGAGCGCGGCGAAACGCGCTTGGTGATTTCAGCCATCGTGATGGCCGAGCTCTACTATGCTGACAAGAAGTTCAGCCTGTTCGCGGACTTCAGGACACTGTTTCATCGCTTGCAGGCAGCGCCGTATGTGCGCTTCTTGCCCTTTGAAGCTGAACAGGTGCTGGATTTCGACAGGGACAAAGATGTGCCAGAGATGCACGATCGGATCATTGCCGGCATATCCAGGCGTCTCAATGCTCCGTTGATTGCCTCGGATCCGAAGATCGTCGAGGCCGGCGTGGCGAGAACCGTCTGGTAGTGAAGTAGATGATCGACGCGCTGGTGTATGAGCTGTATGGGCTGACGGGTGAGGAGATCATTGCGCGCTGTTCAGAGGATCAAGCGCACGCCCAAAATGACCAGCATCACCAGCACAATCCGGCTGTACAGATCGGGGTTGATGCGCGTGGCTAACCGGGTGCCGAGCACGAAGCCGAGGAAGAGCGGCGTCAGGGCGATCAGATAGTTGCGCCACACATCGGCGTTGAAGTTACCCACAACAGCGTGATTGGCCACCACCAACACGTCGATGGCCAGGAAAAAGCCCTGCAAGTTGCCGCGGAACTCCTCCGGCGGCCAGCGCTTGCAGTGGCCGTACATGACCACCGGCGGACCAGCCGTGTTGTAGGCGCCGCCCAACACGCCGGAGAGGAAGCCGGCTCCATAGCCCCACAGGCTGCTGCGCAGCTCGGGCAGGCGCAGGCGCAGCAGGCCATAGATGGCATAGCCGGCGATCACCACCCCCAGCACCGTCAAGACAATCTCCTCGTCGATGCGGCGCACGGCATAGATGCCGAGAGGAATGCCAACGACAGCCGCCGCAATCAGGCGCCACATCACAGTCAGGCTGACGCTCTGGCGGTAATGCAACAGCATCACCACTTCCAGCGTCAAGCCCACCATGGCGATCAGCGGAGCGGAGATAGCGATGCCCAAAACGCCGACGATCAGCGGCATGCCCACCATGGCCGTGCCAAAGCCGACAACGCTCTGGGTGAAAGAAGCAAAGAAGATGATAGCAACAACAGCGAGGGCAAGCAGCAAAGGGTCAGACATAGGCCAATATTGTACGTCCACTGACCAGGAAAACGCAAAGCGCAGGCTCGCCGCGCAGGTTGCCGTTTTGCCCGCCTGATGGTATCATGCGCCTGTTTTGACAGGTTCATTGCGCCATCCTCCGCGGCTCTGGTCACGTCAACAGCCGCGGACACGGCTGGTATCAACATGTTTGGAGGCTCATCAATGGCAAACGTAAAAACGCACAAGGGCACCATCGGCATCCTGACCGGCGGCGGCGACGTACCCGGCTTGAACCCGGCCATCCGCGCCGTCACCATCCGCGCGCTGCGCGAGGGCTATCAGGTGATCGGCATCCGCCGCGGCTGGAAGGGTGCGATCGAGATCGTACGCGACAAGGATTATGACAATCACGAGAATTTTCAGGTTCTAACTGAGGAGGTGGTCAACCGCGCCGGCCGCACCGGCGGCACCTTCCTGCACTCCTCGCGCACCCGCCCCAGCCACGTCAAGCTGGACGACGTGCCGCTGCACCTGCGTGACACCTACACCGACAAGGTCAACGACCTGACGCCCGAAGTGCTGGCCAACCTGGACTGGCTGGGCATCGACTTCATGATCCCCATCGGCGGCGACGATACGCTGAGCTACGGCGTACACCTGGCGCAGCAGGGCTTCAAGGTGGTGGCCATCCCCAAGACCATGGACAACGACGTGCCCGGCACCGACTACTGCATCGGCTTCAGCACCTGTGTGTCGCGCACCATTGCCCTGACCAACAACCTGCGCACCTCGGCCGGCTCGCACGAGCGCTTCCTGGTGCTGGAGGTCTTCGGCCGCTACGCCGGCTACACGGCCATGCTGCCCACCATGGCCGGCGCAGCCAACCGCTGCGTCATCCCCGAGCACAAGTTCGACATCGAGAAGCTGACTGAGCTGCTGGTGGCTGACCGCAACCATAACCCCAGCAAATACTCCATCGTCATGGTCTCGGAAGGCGCGATGTTCGAGGGTGGCGAGATGGTCTTCCAGAACCAGACTACCGACGCCTACGGCCACAAGAAGCTGGGCGGCATCGGCGACCTGATCTCACAGGAGTTGCAGGCCCGCTCGGCCACCTACAACAACGGCAAGCCGATCAATGTGATCAACCAGCGGCTGGGCTACATGGTGCGCGGCGGCGATCCCGACGCCATCGACTCCATCGTGCCCATGGCCTATGGCAACCTGGCGCTGGACCTGCTCCTAAACGGCATGCACGGCCGGCTGGTGGTGCTCAAAAATGGCCGCTACGACGACGTGCCGATCGAGGTGGTGACCAGCAGCAAGAAGGTGGTGGACGTGGAACGCTTCTACAACACCGAGCGCTATCGCCCCCACTACCGCAAGTTCGCCATGAAGCCGCTGTTCATCATGACCAGCGAGACATAGCCCCGTAGGACAATCCGCCGGATTGTCCGCCCGTCGCAACCCAAGGACGACAAACGCCCAGTCGACGTGAAACGGCTGGGCGCCTGTCGTTTTGGTTGGCCCGGCAGACCCTCTTTGGCTCTCAGGCCGTTGCGCCGGCTGGCAGGCGCTTCATCTCCCCCATGTGCTGCTCGTAGTTTGGCGACAGGCGCAGCAAGTGACGGCGGATCAGCGGCCGCAGCGCGACCACAGCCTGACGCTTGGGACCCAACGCAGCCCGCACGTCGGCCAGGTAGTCATCCAGCGTATGCCGCTGAAAGCGCAGCACCTGCTGGCTCTCGGCTGTGTCCAGCCAATCGACGGCAAATGGCTCCGTCCTGAACGCCCAGTCGGGCAACATGCCCACGCCGAACGCGTCCAGCACCTCGGCGGCCATGTCGCGGTAGATCAACTGGCAGGCCGGCCCGCCGCCGATATGCCAGGTGCGACCCCAGGCGGCCTCGGTGTGCAAGGTGTTGGCCATAGCCGCCGCCACATCGCGGCCATGCACGTACTCGATGCGGTTATCCAGCGGCACGTCGAACACGCCCGCATCGACGATCAGCCGGATGGGCATGGAAGCAGCCAGGCGCAGGATGGCCCAGCGCAGCCTCGATCCCTTGACCATCTCCTCACAGGCTGCCTTGTGCCAGGCGTAATGCTCCATCGGCTGAACCGGATCAGTGACGCGGCGGGGCGGGGGCAGGTGCTGGGTGCGGCCATAGAGATGCAGCGACGAAGCAAACACGAAAGAGGGAGGCTGACGGCTGGACCTGGCCGCGGCCAGCAGGTTGAGCGTGCCGCCCACGTTGACCTCGCGGGCGAAGTCGGGCCGCTCCTCGCTGCCGACGCCGGTCATGGACAGCTTGGGGATGACGAAAGCCAGATGTACAATGGCATCCTGGCCGCGCACGGCCTTCGCCACATCGTCGGGCTGGCGCAGGTCGCCCCAGACCACGTCGCTGCGGCCCACCAGTTGTTTGGCCCGTCGCCGGTTCTCCTTGGTCGGGACATCGAAGCAGCGCACCGCATGTCCCTGCGCCAACAGCTCGCGCAGCGTGTGCAGACCAATGTTGCCAAATGCGCCCGTAAGCAAGACCTTCATGTGGCACTCCTCACTGCGATTGAAGACAGACCGTTACTGCTCAGGCTGGGCTTAGAGAAACCGGGTTTTTGCTGCGGAAGCGGC
>CAZVGR010000136.1:0-11785 GCA_964626845.1 uncultured Anaerolinea sp. | reverse complement strand
CCTGAGTAGTAACCTTCAACCGTTCTCGCTGCGGCAAATCTTGTCAGGTTTGCACGGAAGGATACTCCGATGACCGATCACGCTGCGGCCGCGCAGGTGCGCCGGCCGCGCTATTTGAACATTCTGGTCCTGACGGCCGGCTTCACGACGCTGGGCATGGAGCTGAGCGGCGCGCGGCTGCTAGACCCCTGGTTCGGCAACTCGATCCTGGTCTGGGCCGCGCTGATCGGGCTGGTGCTGGCCTGGCTGAGCGTGGGCTACTGGCTGGGCGGCCGCGTGGCTGACCGGCGGCCCAACGCAACGCTGCTCTACAGCCTGGCCCTGGTCGCGGCCCTGCTGGTGGCGTTGATCCCAGCGGCGTCGCGGCCAGCCTTGCAGCAAGCCGCGCTCAGCTCGCTCAACCTGGACGGCACGCCGTTCAGCACGGGCGTGTTGCTGGGAGCGGGCGCGTCGATCTTTGTGTTGTTCAGCCTGCCCACACTGCTGCTGGGCATGGTCTCCCCCTTTGCCCTGCGGCTGGCCGTGGCCGATGTGGGCAGCAGTGGACAGGTGGCCGGCCGGCTCTACGCGCTGAGCACTGTGGGCAGCCTGCTGGGCACCTTCCTGCCAGTGCTAGTGCTGATACCGATCATCGGCACCCGACTGACCTTCGTGCTGCTGGGTGCGCTGCTGGCCGTGGTCGCTTTGATCGGCCTGCTGCTGGAGCGCGGGCCGCAGGCCGCGCCGGCCGCGCTGGCGCTGCTGCCGCTGACGCTGCTGGCCTGGCTGGCGGGGCAAGGGCTGATCAAGCCGGAGCCGGGCCTGCTGCGCGAGGGCGAGTCGCTTTACAACTACTACCAGGTGATCCAGCGCGGGCCGGAGACCTGGCTCAAGCTCAACGAAGGGATTGGCATTCACTCGGTCTACCACCCCCAGTCGGCGTTGAGCGAGGGGATCTGGGACTATTTTTTGGTCGCGCCGCTGTTTGCAGAGAAGATAACAGGTGGACAAGCAGATAAGCAAGCAGGGGTGGACAGCCTGTACGTGGTGGGCATGGCCGGCGGGACGGTGGCGCAGTTGTACACCGATGTCTACGGGCCCATTGCAATCGACGGCGCAGAGATCGACCCGGACATTGTGGCTGTGGCGCATGAGTACTTCAACCTGGGCGCCTACCCCAACGTCAACGCGGTGGCGGCTGACGGGCGCAGTTGGCTGCTGGCGCGCAGCGCAGGAGCCTTAGGTCAGGCCGCGCCCTACTCGGTGGTCGCCATCGACGCCTATCGCCCGCCCTACATCCCCTTCCACCTGGCCACTGTCGAGTTTTTCGAGCTGGTGCGGGACAACCTGGCCGAGAATGGCGTGGTGGCAGTCAACGCAGCGCGCAGCCGCGACGACTACACCCTGGTGGATGCGCTGGCTGCCACCATGGGCCAGGTCTTCCCGGCGGTCTATGTGGTGGACGAGTCGACTGAGGAGTGGAGCCTGGGCAACTCGCTGGTGGTGGCCACCATGCAGCCAACCACGCTGGACGACTTCCAGCGCAACGTAGCAACTCTGGACCCGGCCAGCCAGCCGCTGCTGGTCGAGATGGCCAGCCGCGCGGCCCGCACTGCCCGCCCGGCTGACCTGTCCGGCACAGTTCTCACCGACGACAAGGCGCCCATCGAGCAGATCGTGCATGGCATCATGCTGAGGTACTTCGTGGGCGCGCCCTAGCGCAGCGCAAACAAAGTAACTGCGCATCGGTGCCCGGCACTTTGGCGACGATTCGCACATGATCAGAGGCTCGTGTCAAGTGCCGGGCACCTTAACTAGCGCAGCTTGCTACTGGGGCACTTCCCGATCATGTGTCTACATGAACCACGTGTTCCAGGCTAAGGGGCAGGTTGTACAAGCCTTGGGCAAGGAAAGAGGGATAGACTCGCATGCTGGCCAGCTCCTCGACGGGCGCCCAACGATAGATCAGCCGCGTGCCGTTTTCATCACCCAGAAAGGTCTCGTTCTGAGCGCGGTAAGGCCAATCGGCCGGCACACGCATCAGGAAATAGATGCCCAGCTCGTGGTGTTGATAGCCCTGGTGCTGGAAGAAGTTCTCCACCAGCCACAGGGGCCGCACCACCTCGACTTCGATGTCCAGTTCCTCGCGCATCTCGCGGCGCAGAGTGGCCTGAGCTGGCTCCAGCAGCTCAGCGCGACCGCCGGGCAAGGCCCAGAAGTCGTCGCCCTCAGCCTGGTGCAACAACACGCGGCCGTCCTCGATGGCCACGCCGGCGATGCGGTGGGTGAAACGTACATCGTCTTGGGCGAAGGTGATCATCGTCATGGCTGTTTGTCCCGCTGCGCGTGCCAGGCGGCCAGCAATTCCGCCTCGCGCGCCCGCGCCATGCCGGCGTGCAGCGCGATGGCGCCCAAGCCGCCGTCTAGCGGCGCCCTGTCAGCCCGCAACCAGGCCAGGGTGTCCTCCACCGTTTCGGCTAACGGCCGGAAAGCCAGGCCGGCCGCCATGGCCTGCCGGCAATCGACGGCCATCACGCCGTTGTCAGCCTCCGGCAGCCAGAGGGGCAGCTCGCTCCAGGGCGCCACGCCGTTGGCCAGCAGGAACGCCTCGTCGACCCAGGTGAAGCGCGCGCTGCTGCCGATGGCTTGCCGGCAGGTCGCCAGCATGTCGCTCATGGTGAGCTCGTACGCCGGGCCGGTCGCGTTGTAGACGCCTGTTCGGCCCGCCGCCACTGAACGCAGGATCCAGCCGGCCAGGTCGCGTGCGTCGATCAGCTCGATGCGCCGCTGCGGCCGGCCGGGCGCCAGTACCTCGCCTCCCAGCGCCGCGCGCCACACCCAGTAGGTGAAGCGATCGGTCGGGTCATGCGGGCCGACGATCAAGCCCGGGCGAACGTTGAGCACGCGGCCGGGCATGGCGGCCTCGGCCGCTTGTTCGCAGAGCGCCTTCAGCGGGCCGTAGGTCTCGCCGGTGATCTCCTCCACGCTTTCGTCAGCCAGAACGCCAACCGGGCTGCTCTCGTCCACCGGCGCCTGATCCAGGTCGCGGTAGACCGAGATGCTGGAGATGAAGGTGTAGTGCTCGACGCTGCCGGCCAGCAGTTCAGCCGAGGCGCGCACCAGCCGCGGCACGTAGCCGCAGGTGTCGATGACCGCGTCCCAGCGCCGGCCGGCCAGCGCGTCCAGCCCGCCGTCGCGGTCGCCGCGCAGCTTCTCGACCTGGGGGAAGAGATCGGGGTTGTGCCGGCCGCGGTTGAACAGGGTAACCTGATGGCCGGCGGCCAGGGCAGCATCCACCAGATGGCGGCCGAGGAACACGGTGCCGCCAAGGATGAGTAAGTTCATGCAGACCTCCGTTGGATGAAGTTAGCCCGACAGTTCAGTGTGGGGACTCGCCCAACGTCGAGTCGTTGGGGCTGTTAGCCCCACATCTTGAAAGATGTGGCTGGGCCGGAACGCCCATCGGGACAGCCCCACAGTTCAGTGTGGGGACTCGCTAAACTCGCGGCAGTATGAACGAGAACCGTGCGCCGTCGCCGGGCCGGCTGTCGACGGCGATCTCGCCGCCGTGAGCTTCGACGATGGCCTTGGCGATGGCCAGGCCCAGGCCAGAGCCGCCAGTGGCCCGGCTGCGCGACTTCTCAGCGCGGTAGAAGCGCTCGAAGATGTGCGGCAGGTCATCGGCGGCAATGCCGTCCCCGGTGTCGCTGACCTCCACCTGGACGCGGCTGGCCAGCGGCCGCGCCTGCACTGTGACCGCGCCGCCGGCCGGCGTGTGGCGCAAGGCATTGCCGACCAGGTTGGCCAGCACGCGGCCGATCTGACGGGCATCGACCAGCACCGGGTCTACCCCCGGCTCTGCGCTGCCGCGCAGGGCCACGCCGCGCTGCCCGGCCAGCGCGCTGAAGGACTCAACCGTGTCTGCGATCAGATCGGCCAGAGACGTGGGCTGGCGCTCCAGCTTCAAGCCGCCCGCGTCCATCTGGGCCAGGTCGAACAGATCGTCGATCAGCAGGGTCAACGACTGGATGTCGCGCTGGGCGGTGCGCAGGTAGCGCTGCGCCGTCGCCGGGTCCTCGACCACGCCGTCGGCCAAGGCCTCGACGATGACGCGCGTCGAGGCCAGCGGCGTGCGCAGATCATGCCCCACCCAGGCGATCAGGTCGCGGCGCAGGGTGTCCAGCTCGCGCTGCTGGCGGTCTGCCTCCTGTAAGCGCTCGGCCATCTGGTTGAAGGTGGCGGCCAGGTGGCTGACCTCGTCCTTGCCCACCACAGCGACGCGCGCGGCCAGGTCGCCCTCGGCGATGGCCTCCGCCCCACGACAGACGGCGCTGATGCGATCGGTCAGGGCTGCGGCCACAAAGTAGCCCAGCGACATGGCGATGCCGCCGGCGAAGACCAGCAGCACGCCGGCCAGCAGCAGGTCGTGCTCGCTGGCGAACATACGACGGGCCGAGTAGCCGACGTTGAGGAAGGTCAGCACGGTGGCCAGGCCATAGCCGGCCAGCAAGGTCCAGCTAAGGCGGGGCGAACGGCTCAACCAGCCCAGCCGGTAGGCGCCGTAGCCGGCAACCACTGAGATCAGCGCAGTGATCGACAGGAACAGGGCCATGGCCTGCAATTCGCCGGACGGTGGGCGCATGACCCACACAAAGACCAACATGGCCAGCGCCAGGGCCAGGATGACGCCGGCCACAAAGCGCAGGGGCAGAGCGCGGCGGACAGGCGGTGCAAAGGAGCTTGCGGTTTGTGTCATTGGGTCTTGCTCATGGATGACTCAGCAGGGGAAAGCGTTACCCGTAACTCGTGATGCGTAACGAGTAACCCAGAATCCCGGACACGACTCTCACCCTTTCGGGTTACGCATTACTCGTTACAGGGTTACGGATTTCAGGGTTACGGCTCAAACTTATACCCCACACCCCACACCGTCACAATATGGCGCGGGTTGGCCGGGTCCGCCTCGATCTTCTCGCGCAGGCGGCGCACGTGGACGGTAATGGTGCTGGCGTCGATGTACTCGGTGACGCCCCACACCAGGTCCAGCAGTTGGTCGCGGTTGAACACCTGGCGCGGGTGGCGGGCTAATAGCCAGAGCAGGTCGAACTCCCGGGCGGTCAACATGATTTCCTTGCCGCTCGCTTCGACCAGTCGCTTTTGGGGATCGATGCGCAGATCGTCGTAGACCAGGGGACGCTCGCCGGTATCCAGGGTGAGCTGCTGGGCGCGCTGGCTGCGGCGCAGCACCGCGCGCACGCGGCTGACCAACTCCTGCGGGCTGAAGGGCTTGGTCACGTAGTCGTCGGCGCCCATCTCCAGGCCCAGGATGCGGTCGATCTCCTCGCTGCGCGCGGTCAGCATGATGATCGGCGTCTGACTGGTGGCGCGCAGGCGGCGGGTGATCTCCAGCCCGTCCACCCGGGGCAGCATCAGGTCCAGCACCACCAGGTCGAACGTTTGGCGCGCCAAGACATCGACAGCAACCTGGCCGTCGGCGGCCGTTATCACCTCGTAGCCCGACCGCTTCAGATACAGGGTGACGATCTCACGAATGCTGGGCTCGTCGTCCACAACCAGAATCTTTTCGCTGCTCAACGGAGTGGCTCCTTCATGCATTGCCAACAGCGTAGCACGCAATTCTTACAACGTCCTTACGCCAGCCAGCGCGTAAGAAACGGGTAAGGATTACTTTACTACTCAGGTGCCGGGCACTTGCAGCCCATATGCGGCTTGAATGGGTTCGGCAGACATGGTTGCAGGCGCAGATTCAAGCGCCCGGCGCCTATGGCTGAGAAGTAACGGGTAAGGATTGCGTGGCCGTATTGTACTGGCTGACAGAGAATGTGGCAAAGGGCTTGTGTTAAGCTGACCGTAACATTTGTGCAAGCGTGCTGTAAGCCGTGTCAGTCAAACTTAAGGCATCGGGTACAGAATAGGAGCAGGATGCCGCCCAGGCACTCTGCGCAACGAACGAAAGGTTGACTGCAATACCATGACCACGAAAACGCTCACGATCGGCCTCTTGTTGATCGCCGCCCTGCTTTTGGCAGCGTGCGGCTCCAGCGAGTCCCCCGCCGTCGATGTTCCTGCGACGGCAGCCCAGGATACGATGGCGAAAGATGCAGGCTCCAGTGAAGCCGCCATGAAGGACAGCGACGACGCCATGATGGATGAGAAACCGGCTAACGACGCCATGATGGACGAGAAGCCGGCTGACGACGCCATGATGGACGAGAAGCCGGCTGACGACGCCATGATGGACGAGAAGCCGGCTGGCGACGCCATGATGGACGAGAAGCCGGCTGGCGACGCCATGATGGACGAGAAGTCGGCTGGCGACGCCATGATGGAGGACGCCATGGTCGAGCTGCCCGCCTGGTTCAGCGCCAGCCTGACCGACGTCAACAGCGGCCAGCCCTTCGCCATCGCCGACTTCAAGGGCAAGGTGGTGCTGGTGGAGACGCTGGCCGTGTGGTGCTCCAACTGCATGAAGCAGCAGCGCGAGGTACTGGCCCTGCACGAGGCGCTGGGTGAGCGCAATGACTTCGTCAGCGTCGCCCTGGACATCGACCTCAACGAAAGCGCCGACCAACTCAGAAACCACGCCCAGCGCAACGGCTTCGACTGGGTCTATGCCATTGCCACGCCCGAGGTGGCGCGTGCCATCAGCGACCTGTACGGCGTCAACTTCCTCAACCCACCCTCGACGCCCATGCTGATCATCGACCGCCACGGCCAGGCCCATCCGCTCCCCTTCGGCATCAAGCGCGCCGCCGACCTGCAGGCCGCTTTGGAGCCGTTCCTGAGTGAGGGGATGTAGGAGATGACAAGGTGACAGGGTGACAGGGTGACAGGATAAACCAGGTAACCACGACGATGTGTCGAACTGACAGCAAAACACAGGTTCCCTAACCTCCGCTCTTGTCACCCCGTCACCCTGTCACCCTGTCACCCTGTCACCCTGTCACCCCGTCACGCACCGAGGAATCCATGACCTTCGAACCCATATTGACCTCTATCTCCCTCGGCCTGCTGGCCACTACCAGCCCCTGCGTGCTGCCGCTGTATCCGGGCTTCCTGGCCTATTTGAGCGGTGGGCAGAGCACGCTGGCCGGCAAGCGCAGCCGCTACTTGCTGGGCTTCTTCGTGCTGGCTGGCGTGTTGACCATGATGCTGGCGCTGGGATTGCTGATCGCGTTGCTATCGGTGTCGGTGGGCCGGGCGCTGTCGATTGCCATTCCGCTGGCCAACCTGCTGCTGATCACGCTGGGCGTGCTGCTGTTGTTCGACCGTAACCCGTTCAAGAAGCTGCCGCAGATCCAGGCGCCGCTGCTCGCCAACCCCTTCGTCAACGCCTTCATCTACGGTCTTCTCTACGGGCCGATTGCGCTGCCCTGTTCCGGCCCGCTGCTGGTCAGCATCTTCGCCCTATCGCTGACGGCCGGCGAGGCGATCGGCAAGCTGGGCGCGTTCTTCTGGTTCGGACTGGGCTTCGGCATACCGCTGCTGGTGCTGTCGTTTCTGTCAGCCGCCAACCAGCGCTGGATCATCCGCCAGTTCACCCTGCACGGCCGGCTGATCAACGTCATCGGCGGGCTGCTGCTGATCGGCATCGGCGTCTATGGCCTGGCCAGCAACTGGGACTTGATCATGGCGTTCCTCGCCTGAGCGCATGGGGCAGCCAGATCAGCCGCCCGGTGACTGTCCCATCGAACTCGTAGGCGCCGATGTCGCAGCCGGCGCCTTGCGGGCGCGCCACGCCGCGTTGATCCTGCGCCACGGTTCCGCCGCTGCAACCGCAGGCATCGATGGCCGGGCTGCCCCAGACCAGAGCGTGGGTGGCCGTGGTTCCCGGCGCATTGAGGGCCAGCGGCAGCAGGGCCGGGCTGGAGCCGAGCACGTTGTTGGTCACGACAGGGTCGATGACGCAGCCGGCCGGGATCTGGAGGAGGTTGTAGCCGCCAGCAAACAGCCGGCCGGCGCAGTCCGGCCCGACGCCAGGCGCGCTGTTGCCGGCCAGGATCGTGTCACGCGCGGCAAAGACGCCATAGACGCCGCCGCCCGCCCCGTCTATGCCATGCGCGCCGTTGGGCGAACCCTGCGCCCCAAGGCCGGCAGCGCCGGCAACGTTGGCAGTCACTGTGCTGTTGTCCAGCGTCAGGCTGTAGCCGCTGTGGATGGCGCCGCCGCTGCCGCCATCGCCCCCATTGCCGCCAGCGTGGGCGCCCTGAGGAGCGCCGCCATCGCCGCCCCGGCCGGCCCGGTTGCCGCTGACCGTGCTGTTGATCAGCGCGGCGACGCCCTGGTTATACAGCCCGCATCCTGCGCCGCCGCGCCCGCCGGCGAGACCAACTCCGAGCCATTCACTTCCGCCCAGGCCGCCGTCGCCTGTCTGGTTGCCGCTGATAGTCACGCGAGCTAAGAGGAGGTTGGCGCTGTTCCACAATCCTGCGCCATCACCGCCGCGCCCGCCGGGCGTGCCACCCACCCGAAAAGAGCCAACGACTCCATCGCTGCCGCGGTTGGTCGTGTTGTCAATGACAGAGCAGTCGATCAAGGTAGCCATGCCGCGGTTCCACAGCCCGCCGCCATCGCCGCCGCGGCCGCCCCCATGACCAGCCCCGGTAGCATTGTCGTTGAGCACAGAGTCTTGCAGCGTCAGGATGCCCCGGTTGGCGATTGCGCCGCCGTCGCCGCCGTCTTTCGACAGGAAGAGAGATTCGTGCGATTCGCCGGCGCGATTGGAGGTGAAGGTGCTGTGCGTCACTAAGGCAACACCGCCGTTGTAAAGGCCACCGCCTGAACGGCCCAACTGCGAGGGCTCGCCCAAACCTGCGCTGTTGCCGCGCACAGTGCTGTCGACCAATGCAAACCTGCCCGATGCCGCCGAATAGATGCCGCCGCCATCACCGCCTTGAGAGCCATAGAAATGGATCGAGTAAGACCCAAACTCAGTATGTCCGTCACCGGCTTTGTTGTCCGCAATCAACGTCCGGGTGATTGTCATGGCGCCTGTGCTGTGGAGCCCGCCGCCATGGCCGCCATTGCCTGGCGGCAGGTCTGGCATGGCGCCGCCGCCGTTGCCTGCTCGATTGACCTGAATCGTGCTGTCGGTAACCAGCAAGACCCCACTGTTGAAAATCCCACCGCCGTTGCCGCCAGCAGCGCCGGGGTGAGGCCAAATCACGCTAGGACCGCCACTGCCAGCCGTATTGCTCAGGACGGCCGTCTCCCCCAGCACCAATCGTCCCGTGTTGAAGATGCCGCCGCCGTCGCCGCCGGGCATGGCCGGAAACGTGTCTCCGGAGACGGGATCCCAGCCGGAGGAGCGCCCAGGGCCAGCCTGATTATCGATGACGCGGCATCCGGTCAAAGTAAGGTGGCCGAAATTCAGGATCCCGCCGCCGTGAGGCGTCGCGCCTCCGTCGTTGACCGGCGCCTGGCCGCCGGTGATGGTCAAGGCGATCAGCTCGACCATCGCGTCTTCTGCGATGGTGAAGACGCGATCGACCCGGTTGCCGTCCACGGTCAGGCTGACGGCCGCCGAGGCGTCGATGGTCAGCGACCGGCTGATCACCAGTTGGCCCGATGTCAACACAACCCTGCCGCCGGCCAGGCTGGGAGCGAACAGGATCGTCCCGCCCGGCTCCACGTCCAGAATGGCCTGGCGCAGCGAGCCGGGGCCGCTGTCGTTGGTGGTGGTGACGATGACGGTTGCGCTGGCCGGCTGGCCGGCAGCAGTCCCCGCGAGCGCAAGCAGCAGGGTCAGCAATGCCAACGCCAATGAAACCGAGACCATAAGCCTGAGAGGGGGCTGTATCTTCATCTGTTCACCTCCATTGCTGGTCCTCCCCTGAAATGCGCCACGGTCCAACCCCATTGTAGCACAGAACCGGGTGCTTGGAGTTGATTTCAGCCAGAATTTAAGGTTCTGCCCCTTGACTCTGACGTAGCGTCATGGTGTATCATGCGCTGCATGAACGTGAAGCGAAGCGATGGCTGCACGGTGCGCCAGTTGGCCAGGCTGGCCGGCGTCACCGTGCGCACCCTGCACCACTACGACCAGATCGGGCTGCTCCGGCCGAACGCTCGAACCGCGGCGGGCTATCGGCTGTACGGCGAGGCGGACTTGCTGCGCTTGCAGCAGATCCTGCTCTTCCGGGAGATGGATATCCCGCTGGAACAGATCCGGGAAATCCTGGACGATCCCCGGTTCGACCTGGTGCAGGCGCTGCGCGACCACCGGCACACGCTGCAAGCGCGCGCCGCGCGGCTGGAGACGCTGCTTCACACCATCGACAAGACGATCACACAATTGACTTCTTCGGAGGATAGACCTATGTTGACTGTCGAAGAGCTCTACGAGGGCTTTAGCAAAGAGGACGCCGAGCGCTATCGCCGCGAGGCGCGCGAGAACTGGGGCGAGGAGATGGTCGAGGCCACCGAGCAGCGAGCGCGCAAGATGTCCAAGGCGCAGTGGCAGGCCGTCGGCCAGCAAGGCGAAGCGGCCACCCAACTCATGGCCAGCCTGATGGACCATGACCCCGCCGACCCGGCCGTGCAGGCCGCCATCGCTCAACACCACGCCTGGATCGAGAACTTCTACCCCGCGCCGGCCGAGCTATATCGCGGCCTGGGCCAGATGTATGTCGAGCACCCCGAGTTCCGCGCCTTCTACGAGAAGCGCCGCCCCGGCCTGGCCGAGTTCATGCAGGCGGCCATGGCCCACTACGCCGACACGGTGTTAGCCAGCTAAGGCATCACCCCCTACCTATGAACTCCCACGCCGGGATCCTTCGCTGGTGTCTCGTCGCTGTGAGAATCGCGTGGCAGACCCGCTCAGAGCCTGCCCTGAGCTTGTCGAAGGGATGACACGGCGGGAGTTCATTGCCAAGGCGCATCCTGCTACGGCGGGATGAGTCACTCGCAATGAAACAGGCGGAACCGGGTTTCTTCGGTTCCGCCTGTTTCATGTAGGGAGTTCAATTGTCCAAAGGGTGGCGCCAAGTCAAGCCAATGAACCGGCTGTAGTCGCGATCAGTGGTGATCCACGTGCTGCCCGACTCGATGGCAAGTGCAGCCAGGTAGGCATCGGGAACCAGGTTGCCCTTAATGCCGGCCGCACGGCAAAGCCGCTCGAAGATGTCCCAATGCCGCCCGCCCGCCCGAACCGGGACGCAATTGGGCTGGTCACGGACGTCAGCCACGAAGGCCAGGGCTTGTTCCATTGTGCTGGGCGGGTTGAATACTCGGGGATGCGTAACCACCCGCAAGAAACCGCTCAGGACAATGTCGGCCATGCCATAGGCCTCATCGCTGGCGATTACACTCGTGAGCCAGTCGCGATAAACAGCATGATTGGGTGCATCTTCCCGGTGTGCGTACACCAGCACGTTGACATCAGGCAGGATCATCAGCCTGCTCCATCCATTGCAGGAGTGCGGCCGAGTCGTCCAGATCGATACCGGGCTGCAGGCCCTGGCCGGTGACAGTGGTCAATTTCACTGGTGATCGCATCGGCTTGCGCGCGCTTTGGCGTGCCAGCGATTCCCTCAGCGCATCCTCAATCACAGCGGTCAAGGTTCTGCCTGACTGCACTGCATGGGCTTTGGCTTCCTGAATAAGGTAGTCTGGGAGGCGTATGGTCGTTCTCATGCATCAAAACATACCATACAAGCATCAATATGTCAATTTATTATCACCAGGACTGACAGTCCTTCGAGGACTGTCAGTCCTGTACGTAGTCGCTAACGGCGGCGCAGGGCATAGCCCGCGCCCAGGGCGATCATGCTGGCAGCCAGCGCAC
>CAZVGR010000135.1:0-11931 GCA_964626845.1 uncultured Anaerolinea sp. | reverse complement strand
AGAGGCTCGTGTCAAGTGCCGGGCACCTCAACAACTTTGTTTACGAGGTACTCAGGTACCGGGCACTTGCGATTGATTTGCAGCTTGAATTGACTTTGCAGCCATCGCTACAGGCACGGGTGCAAGTGCCCGGCACCTGCAGTGTACTGAAAGCGCACGACGAGACGCCGATCTGTGCTGATTCACGCTGATCAGAAGGAAAGAATGGCGGGTCATCGTCAGCGACTTGACCGGGACTGTCGCAACCGCTATAATGCCGCCGCTGCTTATGGACACAATCTCATTCGCTCTGCTGCTTGAGCGCTTCCAGACCTTCGTCACCATCTTCCTCGGCATCTTCATCGAGGCGGCGCCCTTCCTGCTGGCCGGCTCGCTGGTGTCGGGCTTCATCGAGGTCTTCATGAAGCGTGAGACCTTGCTGCGCTTTGCGCCCCGCCGGGCGGTCCCGGCCGCGCTGATGGGCGCGTCGCTGGGCATGGTCTTTCCGGTCTGCGAGTGCGGCGTGGTGCCGGTGACGCGCCGACTCTACCAGAAAGGGCTGCCCATGCCGGTAGGGATTGCCTTCCTGCTGGCCGCGCCGGTGATCAACCCGGTGGTGATCCTGAGCACCTACGCGGCCTTCGGCTGGGGGCCGATGTTGTGGGGCCGGCTGATCTTTACGTTTGTGATTGCAGCCCTGATCGGCCTCCTCTTCGCCCGGGCCACGCCGCAGGAGACCTTCACCCCGGCCGTGCAGCAGCAGATGGAGTTTGCGGCGCAGCCTGAAACCAGCCCGCGGCCCAGCCTGAAGCAGGGGACGCCGCAGGCCCTGGCCGCGGCCGGCGATGACTTCCTGGACATGGCCCGCTATCTGATCATCGGCAGCCTGCTGGCCGCGGCCATGCAGACGCTGGTGCCGCAATCGACCCTGCTGGCCATCGGCGCCAGCCCGGTGCTGTCGGTGGTGGCCATGATGCTGCTGGCCTTCGTGCTGTCGATCTGTTCCACGGTGGACGCCTTTGTGGCGTTGGCCTTTGCCGGCATCTTCACCCCGGCGTCGATCCTGGCCTTCCTGGTCTTCGGGCCGATGGTGGACATCAAGAGCATGACCATGTTTCTGGGCGTCTTCCAGCGGCGCAAGGTGGCCTATCTGGTGCTGTTGCCGGCCAGCATGACGCTGCTGTTGGGCGTCTTCCTCAGTTTGAACGCCGGCGCGTGGCGGTGAATCACAAAGATGGCAACTCTGGCAGAGTTGCCATCTTTCGAGGTGTACGACCATGAAAAACGGACTCAAGGGCCTGGTGATGCTCTCCCTGGCCTACTTTCTCTTCAGCCGCATCACCAGCGGCACCCTCTTCTTCTACATCAACAACCGCTTCGCCTGGCTGACCTTCCTGGCCGTGATCGGTTTCTTCGTGGTGGCGCTGGGCTACCTCTATCGGGCGCGTCTGGTGCGGGATATGCTGGCCGCTGGCGAGGATGATGAGCACGAGCACCACCACGAACACGAACATGATCACGGCCACGGCCACACGCACGAACACAACCTGAGCCGCGCCGGCCTGGCGCTGGTCATGCTGCCGGTGGTGCTGGGGCTGCTGGTGCCGGCCAGCCCGCTGGGCGCGACCGCCATGGGCAATCGTGAGGTCAGCGTGGGCCGGCTCAGTTCGGCGATGGCCCCGCGCGAGAGCCGCATCGCCTCATCGAATCGGGAGAAGAACCTGCTGGACTGGCTGATGACCTTCGACAGCAGCGCTGACCCGGCCACGTTCGACGGGCAGGAGGCCAAGCTGACCGGCTTCGTCTACCGTGAAAGCCGCCACGGCGACGACACGTTCATGCTCAGCCGTTTCGTGGTCAGTTGCTGCGTCGCCGACGCCACCCCCATCGGCTTGATTGTCCGCTGGCCGGAGGCTGGCGCGCTGGCCAACGATCAATGGATCGAGGTGGCCGGCCACTTCCAGGCCGGCGAGTTCGACGGCCGCGCCATGCCGCTGTTGATCGCTGACAAGATCGAACCGACTGTGATGCCCAACCAGCCCTATCTGTTTCCATAGCTCAAAGCTAGGAGAACGTAGCTACTCAGGTGCCGGGCACTTGCAGTTCATTGACGGCTGAAATCGGCTTTACAGACTTCGTCAGCAGGTGCAAATGCAAGTGCCCGGCACCTGAGCCTGAGTAGTAACAGGAGAACAACCTATGGCAGCTACCCCTTCCAACATGACGCCTCTGGGCATGCCTGCCCCCGCCTTCACCCTGCCTGACACGGTTTCGGGCCGCGACGTGAGCCTGGCCGGGCTGCGCTCGGCCAAGGCCACGGTGATCATGTTCATCTGCAACCACTGCCCCTTCGTCAAGCACGTGCAGCACGAGCTGGCGCAGTTGGGCCGCGACTACCAGCCGCAGGGCGTGGCCTTCGCGGCCATCAACAGCAACGACGCGGCCAGCTACCCCGCCGACGCGCCCGACAAGATGCAGGCGCTGGCCGAGATGTTGGGCTTCACCTTTCCCTACCTGTACGACGAGACCCAGGAGGTGGCCAGGGCCTATCAGGCGGCCTGCACGCCCGACATCTTCATCTACGACGGCGACTTGAAGCTGGCCTACCGCGGGCAACTCGACGACTCACGGCCCGGCAACGGCATCCCCGTCACCGGCCGCGATGTGCGTCAGGCCCTGGATGCCCTGCTGGCCGGCCGGCCGGTGGATTCCAACCAGCGCCCCAGCATCGGCTGCAACATCAAGTGGAAGCAGTAAGACCGGCGCAGTCGCGCCCCACGCGGCGACTGCGCCTGACCCCCTTCGACCGTCTGGTCTGGCTGGTGCTGGCCGCGCTGTGGCTGGCCACCGGCCTGTTGATCCTGCGCGGGGATCAGGTGGGGGTGCAGGTGAAGGCTGTCAGCCCGGCCGACGGCGCGACCAACGTCTCCAGCCTGGCGCCCATCCGCGCCACCTTCGACCAGCCCATCGAGCTGTCGGGCGTCTTGCGCTCGATCATCGTCGAGCCGCCGGCCAGCGGCACGGCCCAATGGCAGGGCGAGACCCTGGTCTTCAACCCGTCGGAGCCGCTCTTGCCCGACACGTTGTACACGGTGACGATCCCGGCCGGGCTGCGCGGGCTGGGGGGGCAGACGGTGCAGCGGCCGGTGGTCTGGCAGTTCCGCACCGGCCACCCGCGCGTGCTTTATCTGGCTGAAGACCGCCAGGGCTACTACCAGCTTGTGTTGGTCGATCCCTTAGACCCGGCGGCTGGCCCGGTGCAGCTTACTCGCGAGCCTTTCGGCCTGTGGGACTATGCGCCCGCGCCCGATGGTTCGACCATCGCCTATGCGGCCATCCGCGAGGACGGCGGCAGCGATCTGGTTGCGGTCGATCCTGATGGCAGCAACCGGCGCCTGCTGTTGGCCTGCCCGGAGGCGGCGTGCAGCGGGCCGGCCTGGCACCCCGACGGCCAGCGGCTGATCTACGAGCGGCGCGCGGCCGGCGAGCTGGCCGTGGGGCAGGGCTTGTCGCGGCTGTGGTGGCTGGACCTGGCCAGCGGCGAGACGGCGCTGGTGTTCGACGACAACCAGTGGCTGGGCTTCGCTGCGGCCATCTCGCCCGACGGCCAATGGCTGGCTCATGTCGCCCCGCACAAGCTGGCGCTGTTCGTATACAACCTGAACGACGGCCGCAGCCTGGAGATACCCACCGAGATGGGCGAGCCGGGGGTGTGGAACCCGCGCGGCGACCTGCTGCTCTACACCGACATCGTCACTCTGGGCTTTGGCTTCCCCACCCACGTCTTCCGCGTCAACGTCGAAAGCGGCAACGCCCTGGACATCAGCGGGGAGGACACCTTGGGCGACAGCGCGCCGGCCTGGTCGCCCGATGGCCGGGAGATCGTCCTGTCCAGGCGCACCCCCGATGTCCCGGTGGCCGGCCAGGCCTGGGTGCTGCCAGCCGCGGGCGGCGATGGGCGTCCACTGGCGGGCGGCGAAGACCAGCATCAGTCGGCGCTGAGCTGGTCGCCCGATGGCCGGTTCATCTTGTCACAGCGCATCCCGCTGCGCGGCATGGGCCTGCCGGAGATCTGGCTGCACGATTTGACCACAGGAGCGGAGCGGCAGTTGGGGAGCGGCGGGGCCTGGCCGCGCTGGCTGCCGTGAGCAGGGGCAGAATTGGGTATGCCCTTTTCAAACTGTCCGGCCCTCAGGCGCGACAAAGGCAGGTTTACAGCAGCAGTTGTTGCTGTCAGCCTGCCTTTGTCGTAAGGGTAAAGTGACCGGAGCAGCCGGGTTAGTCTACCAACTCCGCCAGCTCTTGCTCCAGGGATGGCTGTTCAACGCCAGCGTGGATGAACTCCTCGGTCAGGCGCCGCGCTTCATCGTCGGTGAACTGCTTGGGCGGCGACTTCATGAAGTAGGCCGAGGGGGCGGTAATGGGACCAGCCAGGCCGCGATCCATAGCCAGCTTGGCGCAGCGCACTGCGTCGATGATCACGCCGGCCGAGTTGGGCGAGTCCCACACCTCCAGCTTGACCTCCATCTGCAAAGGTACGTCGCCGAACGCGCGGCCTTCCATGCGAATGTGGCACCACTTGCGGTCGGTCAGCCACGGAATGTAGTCGCTGGGACCGACGTGGACATTGCCAGCCCCTAAATCGTAGGGCAACTGGCTGGTGACGGCGTTGGTCTTCGAGATCTTCTTGCTCTCCAGCCGCTCGCGCTCCAGCATGTTGTAGAAGTCCATGTTGCCGCCAAAGTTGAGCTGGTAGGTGCGGTCGAGGTGGACGCTGCGATCCTTGAACAGGTTAGTCAGCACGCGGTGGGTGATGGTGGCGCCGACCTGGCTCTTGACGTCGTCGCCGATCACTGGCAGCTTGGCGTCGCGGAAGCGCTTGGACCAGTAAGGGGAGCTGGCGATGAAGACCGGGATGCCGTTGACGAAGCCGCAGCCGGCCTCGATGGCCTGCTCGACATACCACTTGGTGGCCATTTCGGAGCCGACCGGCATGAAGTTGACGATGACATCGGTCTTGGTGTCGCGCAGGATGCCGATCACGTCGTCGGTGGGGCCTTCGGCCTTGGTGACCACGGTGCTGACGTACTTGCCCAGGCCGTCGTGGGTCATGCCGCGGCTAACCGGCACGTTCAGGTAGGGCACGTCGGCAAACTTGATGGTGTTGTTGGGATGGGCCCAGATCGCCTCGCTCAGATCTTTGCCAACCTTGTCCGCGGTCACGTCGAATGCGGCCGTGAACTCAATGTCGCGCACATGATAGCCGCCGACTGTGGCGTGCATCAAGCCAGGGATCTCGGCATCATCGGCGGCGTTCTTGTAATAGTGGACACCCTGGACCAGGGCTGCTGCGCAGTTACCCACGCCAACCAGCGCAACACGAACTTTCTTGCTAGACTTAGCCATTTCTTGTAGATACTCCTCTTAGATAGTAGAAACTGATGAGCATTTCTTGCTCACTATGGCGCAATTATAGTCAGAACGACCTTGCAACGCTATTCTATAACACCGCTGGCTGCTGTTAGTTTTCATTTTCACCAAGCCTTCTCACTAATTCATCAGAGCCGTGCTGCTCTGCCGGTTGGGCTTTGACGCTGCCTGGCTGCGGTGTTATACTGCTGCTGCCGATCCCTTGCTCACTCGCCGGCCTTGCAACTATGATCACCTTCGAGCACGTTTCCTACCGCTACCCCCAGCCGGCTGGCAGTCGCCCTCTGGCCCCAGCGCTTGACAACCTCTCGCTCCAGATCGACGAGGGCGAGCTGGTGTTGGTGGTCGGATCGTCGGGCGCAGGCAAGTCCACCTTTCTGCGCTGCCTCAACGGCCTGACCCCCCATTTCTACGGCGGCGCGCTGAGCGGGCAGGTGCGGGTGGCCGGCCGTGATCCTGTGGCCCTTGGCCCACAGGGCATGGCCCACACCGTCGGCATGGTTTTCCAGGACCCTGAAACTCAGTTTGTCGCCGACCAGGTGGAGGACGAGCTGGTCTTTGGCATGGAGACCCAAGCCCTGCCGCCGGCCTTGATGCGCAAGCGGGTCGAAGAAGTGCTGGACCAGCTCACCATTGCCCATCTGCGCGGTCGCCGGCTAAGCACCCTCTCAGGCGGCGAGAAGCAGCGCGTGGCAATTGCAGCCGTGCTGACCATGAATCCCGAAGTCTTGGTGCTGGACGAGCCCACGTCTCAGCTCGACCCGCAGTCGGCCGAGGAGGTGCTGGTGGCTATCCGCCGGCTGAACGAAGACCTGGGGCTGACAGTGATTCTGGCTGAGCATCGCCTGGAACGGGTCGTGCAGTTCGTCGACCGGGTGCTCTACTTGCCTAGCGCAGGACAGCCGCTGTTGGACGAGCCGCGCGCCGTGATGGCCGCCATGGGACTTAATCCTCCGCTGGTGGCCCTGGGCAAAGCCAAAGGTTGGCAGCCGCTGCCGTTGACCGTCAAGCAAGCCCGCCGCCACCTGCCGCGCGACCAGCGCTCGCTGGCCATGGAGCGGAGCAGCGCCGCCGAAAGCGCGACCCTGGCCGCTCGCCCGCCCCACCCAACAGCCGGCCAGGCCGCGCCGTTGGTGTCCGTCGAAGGCGTCTCCTACAGCTACGACGGCCATGAGGCCCTGCGCCAGGTCAGCCTTACTCTGCGTCCTGGCGAAGTGGTGGCGTTGATGGGGCGCAACGGCTCAGGCAAATCTACCCTGCTCAAGCTGCTGGCTGGACTCAATAAACCGTCGCGTGGCGCAGTGCGCCTGACAGCGGCTGCGCAGAGCAGCATCGATACCCGCAGCGCGTCGCTGGAAGAGATCGTGCGTGTCGTCGGCTATGTGCCCCAGAATCCGGGCGCGTTGCTCTTCAAGGACACTGTGCTGGACGAGCTGGCCTTCACCAGGCAGGGGCACAACCTGTCGCCTGATCCAGCCGCCGACCGCGTGCTGCTGGCTCGGCTGGGGCTGGCCGAGCAGGCCCAGCGCTACCCGCGCGATCTGAGCAGTGGGCAACGCCAACGCGTAGCCCTGGCCGCGATCCTGGTGGCCGAGCCGCTGGTGCTGCTGCTGGATGAGCCGACGCGCGGGCTGGACTATGAGCAGAAGGAGGCGCTGACAGCTATCCTGCTGGACTTGCGACGCCAGGGCCGCGCCGTTCTGCTGGCCACCCATGACGTTGAGTTGGCTGCGCGCTGCGCTGATCGCGTTGTGCTGCTGGCCGAAGGGGCGATCGTGGTCGATGGCCCGACGCGCCAGGTGATGACCGGGTCCCTGGTTTTTGCCAGCCAGATCAACAAACTGTATCGCGATCCACGCTATCTGGTGGTGGAAGACGCCATCTTTGAACTGAACGGGCGCGGTCAGGAGATCAGCCCGAACAAAGGATAACCTCAATCGCTTGGGCCGGTCTTTGCAAAGCGCCCCGCAATGGGGCAGACCGTGTCCGCCACTCAATGGAGAGACCCCATGCCCGCCCCCCTTGAATACCTGCGCCCCCAAACCATTGACGAAGCTTTGGCCCTGCTGGGCCAGCCAGACCTGCGCGCTGCGCCGCTGGCCGGCGGCGCCTGGCTGACCCCCCGCCTGCGCCGCGATGTGGACGTGCCCGACCCGCTGGAAGAGCGTGTGGATGCGGTAGTTGACCTGGCCGATCTGGGGCTGAGCTTTATCGAGATCGAAGGCCAGCCGGGCAGCGGTTGGCTGCGCCTGGGCGCTATGACGACTTTGGAGCAGATTGCAGGCAACGCCGCCTGCCGGCGCCTGGCTGATGGCATTCTGGCCCAGGCTGCCCAGCGCGAGGCGCCCATCAATCAGCGCAACGTGGCCACCGTGGCCGGCGCGCTGCTGAGCGCCGCCTCCCAATCCGAGCTGCTCTTGGCGTTGCTGGCCCTGGATGCCCACGCGGTGGTCACCACCGGTCAGCCGCGCGCCGTGCCCCTTGGCGATCTGCTGGTTGACCTGCTAGGCCAGTTGGGCGGCGGCTTGGTGCTGGAGATCAAGCTGCCCTGGCCGGCCGAGACCGCGCGCGGCGGTCTGGCGCGCGTGGCGCGCACCCCCACCGACCAGCCTATCGTGGCTGCGGCGGCGCTGGCTGACGGCAACGAGCAGCGGCTGGCCCTGGGAGGGGTGGCCGCTGCGCCGCTGCTGCTGCGCCTGATCGCTCAACCTGACCTGCCGGCCGCGCTGGATGCAGCCCTTCAAGGGGCGTCCCTGCTGTCTGACTGGCAGGGCAGCGCTGAGTACCGTCGCGAGATGGCCCTGGTGCTGGGGCGCCGCGCGTTGGCTGGCGCAACGACTTAGTACACCGTAAACAAATTAACTGCATATCGGTGCCCGGCACTTTGGCGTGTCAAGTGCCGGGCACCTCAACAACTTTGTTTACGACGTACTTAGTAACTGTCCGTAAACAACTTATCGGCATGGCTCGGTCGGAGACCGGCCAAAGCGCGAACTTAATGGCGGACAGTTACTTAGAGCAGTTCCCGCAGCATCTGGTCGACGCGGCGCGCCAGAATCTGCTCGCTGCGCGCTGTCGCCTGCGCTGCCAGCAGACGACGCAGATCAGCCCGATCGTCCGGTTCAGTCGCGGCCAGCATCTGCATGGCCTGCTGCCAGACATCCTCGCGCCAGCGGCGAATCAGGCGCGCTGCCACGTGCTCGTCCAGCGGCCCCAGCGCCCAGTCGACCACGCCAAGCCAGCGGCTGCTGGGCGTCACCACCTGCTCCTGCACGCGATCCACCGTGGCCGCGATGATGGTGTTGACGTGGCAGTGGTCCTCGTAGCGCTGTTGGCGCTGTTGCGGGGAAAGCGACGTCCACTCTGGCTCCAACATGTCTACCAGAGTCAGCACCAGGTCGTAGTTGATGTGGGCGTTGATGCCCAGCAGCAGGTCCTGCAGGACATGGGTCCGCTGCTGGGCAGCCGCGTCGAAGGCCAGGCGCCACACTGTAGGGGTGCGGGCGTCGCCTCGTTCGTAGGCGTCCAGCGCCAGAAAGTAGTAGTCGGCGAAGAGATGCAACAGCCGGCTGACCCACTGCGGATCGTGGAACTGGCCCTCATCCAGGGCGTGCAGCGTGTTGCCGGTCATCAAGGCGTAGCAGCGCAAGAAAAAGCAGCGCTGATCAGAGCGCTGCTCCCACTGCTGAGCCAGTTCATCCATGCGTTGGATCACGGGGAGTTGAGAGTCCATAGGACACAATCCAGGTGCAAGACTTGGGCCATTGGCGCCCGGCGCCTGGCACGTTTCACGCCTCACGTTTCAGTGAGTGAAGCGCCAGCGGGTAGCGCTGCGCACGAAGTCCTCTTCGAGCCAGCCCAGGGCAGTCTGAGGGCGCAGCGCCACAAACGGTCCCTGGGACGAAGGCGGATCAGGACGGAAGCCGTCATACTTGGCCGCGTAGTTGTCGGCGATGCGCTGCCACAGGTCTGGCTCCACCTCGACCAGCCATTGGGCCTCGCCTTCCAGGATCACCACCTCGTCGCCGCTCTCCAGATGCACCACTAAGGCGGGATTAGCAGCCAGATTGCGGGCCTTGACTGAACCTGGCCCGGTGCCGAAGTAGAGCACGCCCTCCAACCACACGCCCCAGACGGGCGCAGCGTGCGGCCGTCCATCGGGCCGGGTGCTGCTGATCCAGTAGTTACGCGCTGCGGTCAACTGCAGGTCGGCAAAGCTCCAGGGCAGCAGGCCGTCCGGTTGGTCGCTGATGCCGTAATCCTGCATGGCTGGCCGCTGCGCCAACGGCTCAGCGTTGGGTGAATAGGGTGTGTTCATGATCATGACCCACTGAATCGCACCAGAATGCTGGCGCGAGTCGCAGTATTCTGAGACCAAAAGGCGGTGATCTGACCATCGGTGACCGCCGAGACCGGCACCGTTAGCGTCACATTCCAGGCGCCGCTGCCGCCAGGCACGACGACAGAAGCCTCCGAGAAGAGCACCGAACCATCACGGCTGAGCGCCTGCACCACGATAAAGCCCTGCTGGACGCCGCTGGCAGTACCGATCACGCTAAATGTGCGCGGCAGTGTAAGGTTGGGTGGCGGGTTGGTGATGGCAATGGTTGCACCGGCCGGCTGCTGGCCGTAGATCACATTGACCCGTGCGGCTGGCACGTTGGATTGGGGCGATGACGCCTCGATGAAACCGGGCGTGCCTGGCGCCACGTTGACTGTGAGCGTTGCCGTCCACGTGCCTGCGCCGCCAGCGCCCACGTTGGCGCCTTGCAGAGTCGTAGCCGTTCGCGCCAGTTGCACGCCTGCGTTGGTGAAGGCCGTGACCACCACGTTGCCCTCGAACAAGCCCGCGCCTGTGCCGCTGGCTGTGAAGGTTGGCGGCAGAACATCGTTGGGACGCGGAAAACCAATGGTCAGGTAGCGCTGTGCTGGGGGCGTTGGCTGGGGCGTCGGCCGAGGCGTTGGCTGCGTGGGCACAGGCGCCACCAGCCGCTGGCCGGCGAAGATGCGCCAGGGATGGCGGATGCCGTTGCTGGCGGCCAGATGCTCCACACTGGTGCAGAAGCGGCGCGCAATGGAGAAAAGGGTGTCGCCGTGAACCACGGTGTAGACATTGCCGTTGAGCGGCCCCATGGCATGTTGGATCGGCCCCAGGTTGCAGGGCGGCGGCTGCGGCGGCTGTCCACCACATTGGTTGGGCACCTGCAAGACCGTGCCAGAGCGCAACACGTTCGGGTTTGGTCCAATCACTGCGCGGTTGAGGTGATAGATCTGCTGCCAGGTGGTGCAGAACTGGCGCGCGATGGTGGCCAGAGTGTCGTTGGGCTTGACCACGTAGGTCACGGTTTGAGCGTTGCCCGCGGCCGCCGCTGGGACGGCCAGGGCGCTGGCCAGCACAGCGACGACGAGGATCAGGAACAGTAGCCGCTTCATTGCTTACCTCACGGGGAGCTTACTGCCGTTGTAACGCAATCCGCTGGATTGCGCTACGGGAGCGGTTGGTCAGGCCGATCGTAGCACAGGAACAACTGGCCCAGCCCGTCGAGGCCAGCGGCATCCAGATACGCCGTGCGCAGGCGCATTCCCGCAGCCGGGTCCAGCAGCGGCCCTTCGACGATGGTCGAGAAGGGATTGCCGCCCAACAGGCGGTGGGCCAGAGTCAGGTAGAGCCGGTCCAGCATGCCAGCCGCCAGCAGCAGGTGCAGCACCTTCGGGCCGCTGGCCGAGTAGATGGCCTGGTAGCCCAGCTCGGCCATGGCCTGCACCAACCGGTCGCCAGTGACCGTCTGCTCGCCTGCGGCAATCACCTGCCCGGCCTGGGCCTCCAACTCCTGCACCCGGCGCGGGTCAGCCTGCTCGGTGGTGAAGATCACCACCCGCCGGCCGCCGGCCAGCAGCGCTTCGGGCACGGGGAAGTCCAGGCTGGCGCTGATCACGGCGATGTCAGGCTGCGGCGAGAGGCCGTGCTGCACGCGCCAATCGGCCAGATCGGCGAACTGTGGATCGTCGTACACGCGCAGGATCTCCTGGGCGTGGCCGCTGGCATAGTCGCGCAGGTAGCGGCCGCTGCTGATCACCACGTCAGCCTGGACGGCCAGCTCCTGGAACAGCCGCCAGTCACGGCTGTTGGCCACCTGCTTAGGCACCACCTGGCCGGAGCCGGTCGGCCCCGGCACGGCAATGCGGCCATCCAGGCTGGTCACGAAGTTGGCGTAGACCAGCGGCCGCCCCAGCTCAGCCGCCAGGCGCCGCACCTGGTGGCCCAGGTACAGCCCGCGCAGGGACAGTTCTTGCGCAGGAAACGGGAAGAGTTGCGTTACTGTATGCATGGTTGATCTGCTGTGTGACAGCCATAATGCGTAACACGTAGCGCAAGATGCCATCTTGCGCATCCTCCGTGCGCAGCCGTCGGAATGCAAGATGCCATCTTGCACTACATCCTGCGCAGCCATTGTAGCGCAAGATGTCATCTTGCGCTACCGCCTAACGCAGCCGTCGGAATGCAAGATGCCATCTTGCACT
>CAZVGR010000134.1:8792-11985 GCA_964626845.1 uncultured Anaerolinea sp. | reverse complement strand
GTTCGTGGTCCAAACTACCCCTCCCCCCGAAACGCCCCATGCAACAGCGTCTGGAACAGATGCTCAGCCTGGCGCAGGGCTTCGCGTTGTTGACCACGCAGGCGCTTGTGTTTGTCAACAACTTCCTGGTAACTACGTTGCATAGACAGCGGAGGAATCAACATCGGAAACTCCTTCAAGAGAGTCGGGCTGATGTTGGACTGGCCGACCGCTTTCAAACAACGCGCTTGGAACATGAGCTTGAAGTATCTCGTGTTCAGCAGTGCAACAAAATAGCTCGGCAGTACCTGATTGCTCAAACGCAGCTTCACAAGATACGAAGCGAGCACAGCGTCAAGCGAATACGCCCACTGTGCGGTTTTGCCGACCAGTTCGGTTGAGTTTGTGCGATTGAAGACGATGTCGCCGGGTTCTAATCTCAGGGCTGCGAACTCCTCAACAGTCAGATCGACCCAAGCGACATTGGTCAGATCGATCTCACCAGTGTAGGTGATGTTGCCCATACCCAGAACTGGATAGCCACGCTTGTCGCTGTTTGACTTGGCCGATGTGCCGTATTGCGAAATTGCTACGACATCTCCGATCCTGGCTTGTTTCCACCCCATCGGATTCGTCGCCGGATCGCCAAACATCTCCAAAAGCACCGCCTGCAAATACCCATCGCTCATCTCCAGCGCATAGCGCCGCAGCCGGCGCAGGCGATCCGCGCGGCTGAGAATGCCCGCGATGCGCTGCTGTTCGGGGAGTGGGGGCAGGGGGATTTCTACCTGTGCGACAAAGTCAGCCGGTACGCGCTGCTGACCCGCCGAGCCCGTCATGTGGCGCTTGGCTTCCTGCCTGACGGCTTCTTGCCGCATGAAGTAGTAGACCCACTCAGGCGAAACCTCTTCTCTCGTTCGTATGACGTGAAACTCCGTGGAGCCGAAGCCAACAGCGTTGCGCAGACCACTCGCCACTGCGCACTTGCCGTTTTCCATGCATGGGGTAATCTTGGCGAAGAGCACGTCCCCATCGGCGAAGTAGGTGTATCCCTTTTCGACTTCTTTGACCTGCCGCTCCATGGGCGCCACAATTCTGCCTGACCAGTCGTCTACGCGTTCCATGGGAACGAACGTGCAGAACTGATCTGGATCAAGGTCTGCTGGTTTTCGCGGGTTAATTTCCGCAACGGTGTCCAACCTGACCCGCTTCAATGCACCAACTCCTTAAGGCGCTCTACCTCAGCCGTCATGATACTCTCCAGCAGCAACAACCGCTCCAACGTCACCTGCGGCTTCTCATAATACGCCTCATCCTGCTCCACCTGCCGGTAGCGGCTGGCGGTCAGGTCGTAGCCGTTGGCCTTGACCTGGGCCTTGGTCACCCAGAACTGGCGGCTGAGCTGATCGATCTCGCTCTGCAACGGCGCGATCTGGGCGGCCAGGCTGGCCAGTTGATCCTTGGCCGCCTCCAACTCGGCGTGGATCGGCTCGTCGCCGTTGGCCGCGATGACGCTCTCGAAGGTGAGGCGGTTGATCTCGCCGTGCAGCCGCAAGCGCTCGGTTTTCAACGGCGCGACCTCGTCCCTCAGCGCTGTCAGCCGCGCCTGGCGCTGGGCCAGGAACTCCGGGGTCTGGCGGTTGCGCCAGCACGTCAGGATGTCGGGGATATCGTTCTCAGCCACCGGCTGGCGCTTGTCGTCCAGCGAGAAGCCGTCGTGGGCCATGTCATAGAACCAGATGCGCTCGGTGCTGGCGCCTTTGGTGAAATACAACACGGCCGTGGAGACGCCGGCGTAGGGCTTGAAGACGCCGCCCGGCATGGAGACCACGCCGTCCAGCCGGTTGCTCTCCACCAGCTTTTGGCGCAGTTCCCGGTGGGCCGTGCTGGAGCCGAACAACACACCGTCGGGCACGATCACCGCGCACCGGCCACCCATGTCCAACGCCCGCAGGATCAGATGCACGAAGAGCAGCTCCGACTTGGTGGTGTTGCTGGGCAGGGTTGGGTGGACGTCGTCCTTGTCCACTGCGCCCTTGAAGGGCGGGTTCATGGTGATGACGTCGTACTCGGCCGTCTCGTCGAAGGCCTTGGACAACGTGTCCATGTAGAAGAAGCGCGGCGACTGGATGCCATGCAGCATCAGGTTCATGGAGCCGATGCGCAGCATGGTCATGCCGGAGTCGTTGTCGTAGGCGCGGAAGAAGCGGTTTTGCAGCATCTGGCGCTGCTCGTCGCTCAACAGGTCGCCCACCAGGTTGTGCGGCCAGCCGTCGCCATCGTAGGTCAAGATGTCGGGCGAGGTGTACGTTTCCAACACGTGCTGGTAGGCGTTGACGCCGAAGCCGCAGGTGCCGCCGGCCAGGTCGCCCACCCGCTCGTGCGGCTTGGGATCGACCATCTTGACCATCATGCGCACGATGTGGCGCGGGGTGCGGAACTGGCCGTTGCGGCCGGCCACGTTGAGATAGCTGAGCAGGTACTCGTACAAGTCGCCCTGCACGTCCTGGTTCTGGGCCGAGATGTTCATCTGGTCGATGGACTTGCAAGCTTCGATCAGCAGGTTGGCCTTGTTGATCTTGAACTCGGCGTTGCCCATGTAGCGCTGAAAGGAGCTGCCGGCCTCGCCCATCACCTTCAGCCAGGGGAAGACCTGCTCGCGCACGTGCTTCAGGGCGTCGGCCGCCTGCATCTTCGTCCACGTGCTCCAGCGCATCTCAGCCGGCACGCGGGGTTCATAGCGCTCGCCGCGCAGCCGGGCCAGCCGCTCCGCCTGGTTCTCCTCGTCGTCCAGTCGCTTGAGGAAGAGCAGGTAGGAGAACTGCTCGATGGCGTCCATGGGGTTGGTCAGGCCGCCAGTCCAGAGCTTATCCCACAGTTGGTCGACCTGCGAGCGCAGTTTTGGGTCAGTAAGCAAAGTAGACTCCTGGGTTAGGTGGGGGGAGGAGTTTGGATCACGAACACGCGAAAGGGTCTGGATCACGAAAACACGAAGGTGACGAAGACGCGAAGCACGAAGGCCGCGAAGAGTCTCCTCACATGCCAGGCGCGTGCCCTTCGTGTCCTTCGCGCTTCGTGCCTTCGGTTCACCTTCGCGCCTTCGTGGTCCAAATCACCTTCGCGTCTTCGTGATCCAGATCACCTACGCGCGCCCTTCGCGTCCTTCGCGCTTCGTGCCTTCGGTTCACCTTCGCGCCTTCGTGGTCCAAATCAC
>CAZVGR010000134.1:0-8692 GCA_964626845.1 uncultured Anaerolinea sp. | reverse complement strand
TCACCTTCGCGCCTTCGTGGTCCAAATCACCTTCGCGCCTTCGTGGTCCAAATCACCTACGCGTCTTCGTGATCCAGAGCCTTGCGCACCTTCGTAATCAAAACATCTGCTCATCGATGCGGTCCATACAACACCGGCCCAGTCGGTGTATGCACGAGCCGTTTCTTGTACAGCGGCACCTGACCGAAGTTGACCAAGAGACAAACGCGAAAGTTGCCGTTGCGCAGATAGAGCAGGCACTGCTCGATGTCCTCAGGCCTGACCGTTCGTGCCGACTTGATCTCCAACAGCAGTGTAGCCACATCGTCCCAAACCACAAAGTCCACGCGCCGCCGGGTGATCTCCACGCCGTCGAAGAAGATCGGTATTTCGGCCTCGCGGATGAAGTCCAGGCCATGTTTGGGCAACGCCAGCGTCAAAGCCCGCTGCACATCGACCTCCATGCAGTGCGGCCCAAGCTGCTGCTGCACCTCGATACAGGCGCCGATTGTTTTGTAAGACGTCGTCTCGAATGTATGTCCCATCTCCGCCTCCTTGAAAACAAGCGTATGGATGACGAAAACACGAAGGGGCTGGATCACGAAGACACGAAGGGGCGCGAAGGCACGAAACGCGAAGCCGCGAAGCGCGGAACGCGAAGCGCACCAAGCCACCTCCGCTCATGGAGAACCACATTGTCAGGCACACCCTTCGCGCTCTTCGTGCTTCGTGCCTTCGATTTCCTTCGGGTTTTCGTGATCCAAACACCTCACCACCTACACCGTCAATCGCTCCGCAAACGCCAGCACATCCTCGAGTTGCTCACGCGTAAACCAGCGATCAGCCGCGTCTGCGCCAAAGGCAGTCAGCGGCGGGCTGTAGAGATCGGGCATGGTCAAGCGCCGCTTCTGCAAGAAGACGTTCTGCACCGCGCGCAGAAAGCGCAACTGGTCGGCGTTGTATTCGGCGTGGCCACCCATGTAGGCGTCGAACTGGCGGCGCACGATCTCCTGGTAGTCGGGGATGCCGTCCAGCTCCAGCATGTCGCGCACGAACTCCATCAGGCTGCCGACGCGCTTGGCGAAGGCCTTGCGGATGTTGTCCTCGTTCAGCTCGACGCCGGGCGCGCCCAACTCCTGGCGCAGGCTGCGCTCCAGGGCCAGCAACTGCTGGTCGCTGACCGCCTGGCCCTGTTCGATGGCCCGCACCGTGGGGTGGTTGGCGACCAAATCCAGCACCCGCTCCTCCACCATCTGGCGGTAGGTCTCGACGTACATCTCCTGCACGCCGCCGAAGAGCAGGATATAGCCGCGCGTGGCGATGTAGTCGGGCAGGTCGATGACCAGGAACGCGCTATCGGCGGCCTTGCGAAAGCGCATCTGGCCGGCCAGGATGTCGATGACCTGATCAAGCTGGGCGGGCGTCGCGCTGGCCAGGGCTGGCGACAGACAGAAGTTAATGACAGCGGCGCGCTCGGCCACCTCGCGCACGAAGTCTGGCAGACGGCTGGCGTCCTCGGCGATGGACTGCACCAGGTCAGTCGTGTCGCGGCCACCCAGGACGCCGATTCTCAATCGCTCGACCTTGTGGGTAAAGGTCTCTTTAGCGACGTCCACATCAGCGGCATAGCGCAACAGCGGCCCCACCTTGAGGCGCAGCAAGTCGATTTTACGCGGATCGAGGAACTGCCAGAAGAAATCGTCCCACACCTCTCCGATCTGCGGCAGCACCTGCTTGACCGAATACGAGTCACGCGGGATGCGCTCGACCATGGCTCGCAAGTCGGCCTTTACCCGCATGGCCTCCGGCGACCATTGCACGCCCAGGTAGTTCTCCAGCAGCTTTAGGCGGGTGTTGAACAGCGCCACCAGGACGGGCAGGCTTTGCGCCGGCTCCTCCTGCGGCGTCTTAGCGAAGTTGTTCTCCCAGAAATCGATGACGAGGAAGTCCTCTTTCCGGCCGTTGGGCAGCCAGGCGGGGTAGGTGCAAGCCGCGTGGGTGCGCGTGCCGCGGCCGATCATCTGCTCCAGCTTGATGCGCGACTGCACGGGCCGCATGAAAACCAGATTGACCACTTCAGGCACGTTGACACCAGTCTCCAGCATGTCCACCGAAATGGCGATACGCGGGAAGCTCTCCTTCTTGAAGTCCTCGATCAGCTTGCCCTTCCAGTTGGACTTGTAGGTGATCACCTGGGCCAGGCCGGGGAACTGCGGGTACATCTCCCCGAACACATCGGCCAGGCGCAGCGCGTGCTCCTGGGTCATGGCAAAGACGATAGTCTTGCCCGGCAGTTGTCCTCCCTCGTCCCTGCGGCAGACCTCCATGACCTCCTGCCACTGCCTGCGCAGCGTGTCTTTGTTGCTCACCCGCTTCTCCAGGTCGGTGCCTGAGTAGTCAATCTCGTCGGGATCAAGGCCCTGCTCAATCAGGCTGTTGCGCTCCTCCTCAGTCAGATCGACACCCTTGATCCCCTTGCGCTGGAAGCGGGTCTGCGCCGCATACAGCTCGAAGTCCACCAGGTAGCCGTCGCGCACCGCTTCCTCGTAGCCGTACAGGAAGGTGGGTTTCGCGTCGTAGCACTCGAACTCAAGGAAGGTGTTGCGCTCGATAAACGCGGCCGGCGTGGCCGTCAGGCCGACCATACGCCCATCGAAGTATTGCAGCACCTCATTCCACTTGTTGAAGATCGAGCGGTGCACCTCGTCGAAGATGATCAGGTCGAAGAAGCCCGGCGTGAACTGGCGGAAGCAGTTGCTCAGCGTCTGCAAGGTGACGGCGTACAGGCGCTTGGTCTTGTCGATGTCGTAGGAGAAGATGCGGGTGCAGGGCTCGTCGGAGATGTACTGCTCAAAGCCTTCGCTGATGGCCTGCGACACCAGCGCGTCCCGGTCGGCCACAAAGAGGATACGCCGCGCCTGGTTGCTGCGCAGGAAGACATCGGTCAAGGCCATGGCCACGCGAGTTTTGCCTGTGCCGGTAGCCATCACCAGCAAGGCCTTGCGTTTGCCTTGCTCGAAAGCCTCTGCCACGCGACGCACCGCCTCCAGTTGGTAGCCGCGGTTGATGATGTCCGGGCTGGCAGGGGCAGCGCTGAGCGGCGTCTGGTTCTCCCGCAGATAGAGCAAGTTCTCCAGGTCGTCCGGCGAGAAGAAGCCCTGCACCAGGCGTTTGTTGGCCTGCCCCACATCCCAGAAGTAGATGTCCTGGCCGTTAGTCATGAAGGCAAAGGGCCGGAAGCTCTGGCGCTGTTCAAGTTGAGTGACGTAGAACTGCGTCTGCGCTTCCGCCAGGCGGGGATCGACGCTGGTGCGCTTGGCCTCCACCACGGCGACAATCTCACCGTTGGGACGATTGAGTGTGTAGTCGCTGACGCCGCTGGGCAGCGGCAACTCGTATGCGATCCTGCGCTGTCTCAGTTGCCGCTCAAGGGTTTGCCAGGCGGCCGGATCGAAGCCATCGACGGGGATCTCGATGCCCACCTGCTCCCGGTTGTTGACGTCCCAGCCGGCCCTGAACAGCGCAGGATCGATCAATTCCTTGCGGGTCTTCGCTTCGTTGGGTGTTGCGCTCGGCATGGGCTGAATGCTCCGGGGTACCGCCTCGCTCTGTGCGGTGGAGGCGACAATGACACGGGGTCTATTCTGTTGACGAATTATACCCATCCCCTGGCACTAGGGCAATCCACGCGCGCGAAAGGCTGGACCACGAACGCACGAAGGCACGAAGCGCGAAAACACGAAGGGCACGCGCCCCGCATGGACGACTATCGCGGCGACGAGATGAGAATGTGATAAGGCGACGCGCTCCGCATGAGCGACGACTCTTCGCGATCTTCGTGCTTCGCGTCTTCGGTCCCCTTCGCGCGTTCGTGGTCCAGACTGTTCGCGCGTTCATGCTATCAACTGCACCGGCCAATCGGTGCAGTGACGTCATGGCGCTTCTCCGGTCGGGGCGGGGCGGTTCGTCTGCTCCCACGCCCACTGCATAGCCCAAATGGCCAGCGGTCGCATGTAGGCGATGGAGCGGTAGTTGCCCTTGCGGTCCCAGGCTTCGGGGGTCTGGAACCAGTAGCCCTTGCGCTGGTAGGTGGTGTCGACCACGCCCCAGGCGGTGCGGAAAGCCTGCTCCACCAACCCTTCGTGTAGCATCAGGGCGGCCAACGCGTAGGTTGTGCCGGTCCACACCTCCTGCGACTGCATCGAGGTCGTGTCCGGCTTGCCGTCGGGCCGCATGCCGTTGACCGCGCCCAGCACGCCGCCCTGGAACCCCAGCACGTTGTGCTCGAAGATTACGCGCAACGCGCTGCGGGCCTGGGCCGGCTCGACGATCCCCGGCAGGCTGCAGGCGCGCGCGTACCAATGGCCGGCCAGTTGATCGGCCATGATGCTGTCGTTGTGGCGGTTGCGGCTGCTGTCGTAGTTGAAATACTGGCCGTTCCACAGCCGCTGCTGATAGGCCGCCGATGCGCGGGCCAGGGTCGCGCGATATTGCCCGGCCAGCCCGGCCTTGCCCAGCAGGTCGGCCAGGGCCGCGGCCGCTGCGAGGCTGGCCAGCCAGAGGCCGCCGGTGTAGGCGCTGGGGCCGGCCACGGGCCAGGTGTCGTAGGTCTGGTCCGGCTCGCCGTCGTTCTCTATGAGGCCGTCCCCGTCGCGATCGAAGCAGGCTGCGTAGGCCATGGCCGCCTCCACGGCCGGCCAGACGTCGGCCACGAACTGCCCGTCGCCGGTAGCTACGTAGTCGCGCCAGACCTGCAAGACGAACTTGGGATTGAGGTCCTTCCACTGGTTGGTGTCGTGCAGGAAGTAACCGTTGACCAGGCGCCAGGGGTCCTCGTCGGGCCAGCCGACGTCGTGGGGAACCGCGCCGGCCAGCTTGCGCGGCGCCTGTTGGCCTGACCACGCGGCCTGGACTGGATCGGGAATCGCAGCCAGCGTGGCCGCGGCAATGTCGCGCTGCATCGCCAGTTCCAGCCGCGGCCACAGCATCGCCAGCGCAAACGACGCATAGAAGTGTACGTCGACCGTGTTGAGCATGCGGTACTCGTGGCCTTCCAGGTAAGCGAAGTGGCCCAGGTTGTCACCGGTGTCTCCCGCCCCTGCCGCCGGTTCACGGAACCGGCTGGAGCGTTGATATTCCCCGCTCGCGGCGGATCCGTGATCCGCCGCCCGTTCTTGGGTCTGGCAGGCGCTTTGGTGAACCCACCACGTCCCCCCATCCACCAGATAGTACAGCTCGTTGAACAGGGCCATCTTGTACCAGCCGGGCAAGGCGGGGTCGTCCAGCACCGGCTGCTGCCAGGCGGCGATCTGCGCCTCCCAGTCGGCCGCGCGCACCAGCGCGTCGCGCGCGATGGCCGGCGCGGCGTCGCCATCTGCGCCGTAGAAGCGGGTGTAGCGGGGATGCCAGGCCGTGCCATAGCCGGCGCGCACCACGGGCGCATCCCAGCCTAGCGCAAAGGCGACCTGGCGCACGCCGCCGGGCGGGACCGTCACCCTGGCCGCCACAGCCGCGCCAATCACCTCGCCCGATGCCGAAGGCCGCTGGTCGTCGGAGCCGTCCAACTGGCCATCCGCGGCAAAATCGCGCCACAGATCGCCGCCGTCGCCCCGCGGGTCGAAGCGGGTGCGGCTGCTGACCTCGACCCCTTCGCCGGCCAGCGCGGCGACGGCGAAGCTCAGCGGCAGCTCGAAGATCTCCTGCTGGGCCGGCTGCCGGCCGGTTGGGTACGACCGGCCCTGGCGCTGCACATGACACAGCTCGACGCCGGCCGCGTGCTGGTTAGCGCTGCCGGGCAGATTGAAGGCCCGGTTGCTGTGCCCGCCGGCCAGGTCGTTGGCCGTGCCCATGCCGTTCTGCCAGGTGAACATGACGCTGACCACCGCCTCGTCCGGCCCGCTGTTCTCGATCTGCCACAGGAAATGCCCCACCGGGAAGCTGCTCTCGCGGTAGTTGTGCGGGATGACGGGCGATAGCTGGCGGCAGGTGAGGCGGATGCCGGGCAGGGGCTGCTGGTACACCGTCCAGGCGCGCGGGAACAGGGCATGGTAGGTTGCCTGACTGCCGTCGAGATCCCAACGCCAGGCCGCCAGCGACCCGTCTTCAGGCCGACCGGGGTAGAGCACCTGCGCCTGGCCGGGCTGGCCGGGGCGCTGCACGAACAACGAGAACTGGTCGGCCCAGACTACGCCGTGGTGATAGATGCCCGGCCGGCGCTGCCAGCGGCGGAAGTCGCCACGCCAGCCGCGGCCGATGGCGCCGCTGCCCATGCCGCCAATGGGCACACCCTGGTGCGGCCCCGGCCCGCGCCGCGCCGAGGCGGTGAAGAGGATGTCCTCCGGGTCCCAGCCGGCTGCGCGGCGCTGGCGTGCGCCGTTGGCGATGCGCCGCAGGATGAAGGGCATCTGGCGCAGCGGCAGGGCGCGCAGGGTCAGGTTGCTGGGCCGGCCGGGCGAGTCCAGCCGGGCATCCAGCCGCCGCTGCCAGCTTGCTGATGGCATGGCAAAAGGGGCTGAAGGCAAGTTCAACCTGCCCGCTTCTGGTAATAGCGCACCAGGCCCTGCACGCACATATCCGAGGGCACGATCGCTTCATAGCGCCGCGCATCCTCGCTGTCAGCGCCGTCCGCCAGCGCACGCTGCGCGCTCCAGGGCCGATACGCGTCGATAATCGCCTCGCTGGGCTGGCCCGCCTGCCAGCGCTGTTGGACGAAAGCTGCCGCCGCGGCCAGTTGCTCCTCGACTGCTCGCAGGTGGGCGCGGCTGTCTCCCTCCACCGGGCCGAAATGGGTGGGCAGCAGACGGTCAGGGCTGAGCTCAGCCAGCCGCGCCAGGCTTTGCTGCCAAACCGCCAGGTCGATCTCTGGCGGGGGCGTAGGCACGCGCACATGGCGGTGGCCGGGCAGGCGCACAGCGGCCACATCGCCGGTGAAGCAGAGGCCGTCCAGCAGGTAGCCCATGTGGTGCCAGGCGTGGCCGGGGGTGTCGATCGCCTGGATGCGCAGCCCGGCCGCGTCTACCACGTCGCCGTCGGCCAGAGCATGCACCTGCCCGGCCGGCGTGGCGATGGTCTCGCCCCACAACGTATCCATGGCGTCGCCGTAGATGCGTTGGGCCGAGGCCAGCAGCTTGGCCGGGTCAGCCAGGTGCGGCGCGCCCACGGCGTGGACATGCACCGTTGCGCCGGTCTCCCTGGCCAGCCAGCCAGCCGCGCCGGCATGGTCCAGGTGGATGTGGGTCACCAGGATGTCGGTGACTTGGGCCAGTTCGATGCCCAAGCTCGTCAGCTCAGCCTTAAGCGCCGGGTAGGTGGAGGCTGGCCCGGTTTCGATCACGGCCACCCCTCTGGGGCCGCGCAGGACGTAGCTGGCGATGATGGCTGGGAAGCCCTGGAAGTTGAGGTCGATCAGGTCGTACATGGGGTCGATGCTCCGTGGTGTGGACTTGAGCGTATTATATGCAACGTCTGTCTGGCGCCGAAGTCCGCGCCATGCGCGCTGCTGCCGGTTTTCAGCTTTGACCCAGTTGTGCCATAATCGGGCCAATCACCTATGGAAGGCGCCTGTGGATGAAACCCTCTGACCTGCTGCCCGCCGGCAAACTGCCCAACACGCTGCTCGACCGCCTGTTGCACCGCTTCACAGCCAACGACCCGCGCCTGCTGATCGGGCCACAGATGGGCGTCGATGCGGCTGTGATCGATATGGGCGCAAACTACCTGGTGGCCAAGACGGACCCCATCACGTTTGCCACCGACGCCATCGGCTGGTACGCAGTGAACGTCAACGCCAACGACATTGCGGTCATGGGCGCGACGCCGCGCTGGTTCATGGCCACCGTGCTGCTGCCGGCTGGCCAGGCCACCCCTGCCCTGGCCGAGGCCATCTACGACCAGATCGCCGCCGCCTGCGCGGCGCTGGGCGTGGCTCTGGCCGGCGGGCACACCGAGATCACCGTGGGGCTGGACCGGCCCATCGTCTCAGGGACGATGCTGGGTGAGGTGGCGCCGGCGCGGCTGGTACGTTCTTCGAATGTGCAGCCGGGAGATGACCTGGCGCTGGTGGGGCCTGTTCCTATCGAGGGCACGGCGCTGATTGCGCGTGAGAAGGAAGCCGACCTGCTGGCGCGCGGCTTCGATCCGGCTCTGCTGCGCCGCGCGCAGGACTTCCTGCACGATCCTGGCATCAGCGTGGTGCGGGCGGCGCGGCTGGCCGTCGAGGTTGCGGCGGTCCATGCCATGCATGACCCCACCGAGGGAGGCCTGGCCACCGGTCTGTGGGAGATGGCGCAGGCTTCAGGCGTGGGCATCGAGGTGGATTTCGACGCCGTGCCCATCCCGCCGGAGAGCCGGGCGCTGTGCGCAACCTATGGACTGGACCCGTTGGGCGTGATTGCTTCGGGCGCGCTGCTGGTCGCGCTGCCGCCGCAGGAGAGCGGCCGCCTGCTGGCCGCCTGCCGGCAGGCGCAATTGTCCGTGCAGATCGTCGGCCGCGCGACGGCCCACGGCTCTCCCCTCAACGCTCGCCGCGGCGGCGCGGCTGTGCCCTACCCGCACTTTACAGTGGATGAAATTGCGCGCATCTTTGCATGACGGCAGGGACTGGCCTCGGTAAACCACAACGCCCGCTGCATGAATACCTCGTAAACAAGGTTGTTGAGGCGCCCGGCACTTGACACGAGCCTCTGATCATGTGCGAATCGTCGCCAAAGTGCCG
>CAZVGR010000133.1:0-12684 GCA_964626845.1 uncultured Anaerolinea sp. | reverse complement strand
GGATCGAGACCACGCTTTGGTCTCCCTCGATTTTTGCGCAAAATTTGGGTATCACGTCACCGCATCGGAGGCAACACAATGTCCAACTTACTGATAGATCTCTCCAACGGCCTGGCCGACGCCGCGCAGACCGCCAGCCAGAGCATCGTGCGCGTCGACGGCCGCCAGCGTATGGCCGCCAGCGGCATCACCTGGGCCAGCGACCTGGTCGTCACCGCCCATCACGTGGTCGAGCGCGACGAGAACATCGGCATCGGCCGGCCCGACGGCAGCCAGGCCAGCGCGGTCGTGGTCGGCCGTGACCCCAGCACCGACCTGGCCCTGCTGCGCGTTGACGGCGGCGGCCTGACCCCGCCTGCCTGGCTGGAAGACGGCGACCTGCGCGTCGGCCAGTTGGTGTTGGCCCTGGGCCGGCCGGGGCGCACGGTGCAGGCCACGCTGGGCGTGGTCAGCGCGCTGGGCGACGGCTGGCGCACCGGCGCCGGCGGCCAGATCAACCGCTACCTGCAGACCGACGTGGTCATGTATCCCGGCTTCTCCGGCGGCCCGCTGGTCGACGTGGCCGGCCGCGTGGTGGGGCTGAACAGCTCGGCGCTGGCCCGCGGCGTCAGCGTCAGCTTGCCCACGGCCACGGTGCGCCGCGTGGTCGAGACGCTGCTGGCCCACGGCAAGGTGCGCCGCGGCTACCTGGGCGTGAGCACCCAGCGCATCCGCCTGTCCGGCGCTGTGGCTGAGCAAGCGGGCCAGGAGACCGGCCTGCTGGTCAACCAGGTGGTCGAGGGCGGCCCGGCCGAGGCCGCGGGCTTGTTCCTGGGCGACACCATCCTGGCCGTGGCCGGCGAGCCGGTGCGCCACCACGACGACCTGCTGGTCAGGCTGAGCGGCGACCGGGTCGGCGCGGCCGTGCCCTTCCGCATCCTGCGCGGCGGCCAGGTACTGGACGTGGCCGTGGTAATTGGCGAACGCGCATAGGGCGTTGTCACGTTGGTAACATGACCAACAGGAAGCGCGATCTCGCCGCCCAACGGCGGGATCGCGCTTCACACTTGTTAAGAGTGGATGGCGCGCTCCTGAACGGTTCGGTAATCTGAGTTACACTGGCCCCATGTCCCGACGAGTTATCTTTGCCCTGGCGGCGGTGGGCCTGGTGGCGGCGCTGGCCGCGCTGGCCCTGTTGAACGGCGCGCCCAGCCAGCCCGATCGCTTGGCTCAGGCGGTGGAGCCGGCCATCGAGACGCCCTCCGCCACGCCGGCGCCCAGCAACACGCCAAGCGGCCCGCCTGCGGCGACGCCCACGGCCACTACGACTGACACGCCCACGGCAACACCCAGCCCGACGGCTTCGCCCACCCCCACGGTCACGCCGACCCCCACGCCCAACCCCTATCTGGCCTACACGGTGGAGGGGCTGCGGGCGCGCGACTATCCCGGCGGCGAGATCAGGATCACCGGCTATTGGGAGGAGACCGACGCCTTCACCCGCTACTACATCGCCTACCCCAGCGACGGACTGACGATCAGCGGCATGATGGCCGTGCCCAAGGGGCAGGGGCCGTTCCCGGTGATCATCCTCAACCACGGCTACATCCCGCCCTCGGAGTACTGGACCGGCGCCGACACCTACGACGCATCGACCTACCTGGCCAGCCGCGGCTTTCTGACCATCAGCCCCGACTTCCGCGGCTGGGGACGCTCCGACACGGGCGAGAATATCTTTCGCACCGGACTGGCCATCGACGTGATGAACCTGATCAGCGCGCTGCCGTCGCTGCCCCAAGCCGACCCGGCGCGCCTCGGCATCTGGGGCCATAGCATGGGCGGCGGGGCCGTGTCGTGGGTGATGGCGGTAGACCCGCGCGTCAAGGCCAGCTTGCTCTACGCGCCGGTCAGCGCGGACGCGCGCGACCGGCGCCGTTTCGGCGGCAGCGGCCCCAGCAGCAGCGATCCCCTGTGGCGCGACGATCCGGCCTTCCTCGACAAGATCTCCCCCATCAACTACTTCGACGCGGTGGCCGGCCCGGTGCAGATCCACCAGGGCGACGCCGACACGACCACGCCGCCCCGCTGGGCCGAGGCCATCTATCAGGCGCTGCTGGCTGCTGGCAAGCCGGTGGAATATTTCAACTACGAGGGCCAGGGCCATGCCCTGCGCGGCGACGCCTGGCGCGCCTTCATGCAGCGCACGGCCGACTTCTTTGCAGAGCACCTATAAGCAGGTGGGCGTAGCGACTCAGCGCATCCAGAGGTAGCCCGGTCTGGCAGGCCGCCAAAGACGATCGGGCGGCGGCTGCGCTGAGCGCACAGTGGGGGTTGGCTGAGGTGATGGTGTGGTCGGAGCGGCGCTGAGCGCAGCGCGACCGGCCGCTGCGCCATCCTCCACCAACAGCCGCGGCGAGCCGCCGATGCGGCAGGGGTTCTCGTGGCGGCACGTTGCGCCGGGCAGAGTCACCGTGTAGACGCCGTTGGCCGCGCTGACGGGCTGCGCCTGGCCGCGCTCGTCCACCAGCAGGGCCTGCGGCGCGATGGCCCGCACCCGGATCGTGCGTGGGGCGATGCCTTCGGTCCAGAGCACGGTGGTGGTCGCGTCGCCGCGCTCGAAAGTTACGGCGTTTATGTCGCCCTGTCGCTCCGGCCGCGCGGCCGTGAAACTGCCCAGGTAGCGCGTGGCGGTCTGGAAGGCGGCGAAGGCCGGCCGCGGCGAGTCGTCGGCGCGCAGCAGGCCGAAAGGCTCGATGGATTCGGGATGATCGACGGTGTTGCGCAGCTTGTAGACCTGCACGCGGCTGGCCCCATGCGCAAAGGCCAGGGCGAACTGCTGGAGGATGAAGCTGGCCTGCTCGTCCAGCGAGACGCGGAAGCGGGGGGTGGACCAGGGCGGCTCCTGCGGATCGTCCGAGGGGGGCGCGTTGGTTTCGTTGATCCAGATCTGCTTGCCTGCCATGTTGTAGCGGGCCAGCGACTGCCGCGTCTCGGCCAACACGTCCACCGTCTGCCGCGGGGTGAAGTAGAGGTGATAGACCACGCCGTCGAAGAAATGGCCGTTGGCCGCGGCGTCAGGATCGGCCGCGATGGTCTCCAGCAGACGGTCCAGATAGCGCCGCCGGCCGTGCTCCCAGTCCCAGTAGTAGGTCATGCCGGCCACGTAGACCTGCATCGACGGATCGACCCCCTTGATGGCGCCATAGGCCGTCTTGAGCAGCAGGGCGTAGTCCTCCAGCGTGCCATCCCAGGTCTTGCCGGGGTGTCCCTCCTGCCAGACGTCCGGCTCGTTCCAAATGACCCAGTGACGGATGCGGCCCTGGTAGTGCTGGGCCATGCGGCGGGTGAAGGCCTCCCAGACGGCCATATCGGGCACGGCGCGAGCGCCAGGCGCCTGGCCGGGCGCAACCGCCCACTCCGGCGTGCCGATCAGCAGCCCCACCACCTCGCGGCCGGCCGCCAACTCGCCAGCCAGCAGCGGATCGGGCACGTTGGCCGGCTTCCAGTCGGCCGCCCCGCCCGGCTGGATCACGTCCCAGCGCAGGATGATGCGGGTGAAACCCGCGCCCGCCTCGCTGGCCGCGGCCGGGTTGACGAAGGTCTCGACGATGCCGAAGCGCGGGTCGGGCGGGGCGTCGGCAGCGGCAACCCGCTGCGCCGGCGCCATGCCAAAGATCAATAGGGCAGCCGCTGCCAGGCGGAATGCCAGGGTCAAGGTTCGCACGTCAGTCACCGGGCTGGCTCGGTCGGAGACCGGCCAGAGCTAACAAGCTGAAGCTGGCTCGGTCAGAGACCGGCCAGAGCGTATTTCCCCATTAACCATTGCCCATTGCCCATTAACCATTGCTCACGGTTCCACCCCCAACGCCAACAGCCCGCGCTGCGCTGCGCCGTTGTTGGGATTGATGCTCAAGGCCTGGCGGTAGGCGGCGATGGCCTCGCGGTCACGGCCCAACTCAGCCAGCGTATCGCCCAGCCGGACGTGGTAGGCTGCACTGTTGGGGTTGACTATCAGCGCTTGCTGCCAGGCATTGACGGCCTGCTGGGGCTGGCCTGCTCCCTGGTAGGCTTCGGCCAGCAGCTCGAAAGGCTGGGCCACATCAGCTCGCCGCCCGGCCGCCAGGGTCAACACCTCGATCGCCTGATTGTAGTCCCCCGTTTCCACATAAAGGCGGCCTAGCTCGACCAGCGGCCAGAAGGCGCGCGGCGCTCGCTGAACGGCATCCTCCAGGTAGACAATCGCCTCAGGCAGCCGGCCCAGCCGGTTGAGCGTGGTGCCCAGCAGCACCACCGCGTCGCTGTGGTCAGGTTCCAGGCGCACGGCCTCCTCCAACGCGGCCGCAGCATCCTCCAGGCGGTCTTCCATGAAAGCGACGCGACCAACGGCAAAACGCTCGAAAAACGGGGTCAGCCCACCGGCTGCCAGCGCGCTGCGATACATCTCCAGCGACTTGTCGCGATCCACGCCCCAGTAAAAGCCGCCCAGGGCATGGTAGGCGCTGGCGTAGGTCGGATCGATGGCGATGGCGCGCAACAGCAAGGCCTCGGCCTGTGAGCGGCGGCCTTGGCTGGCCAGAGCGGCGCCGGTGCGGTAGAGTTGCAAGCTCAAGGCGCGCTCAAGGCGCAGGGGCTGCCAGAGACTGCGCGCAGCCTCAACCTGACCCTGCTCATCCAGCACGTTGCCCAAGGCCAACGCAGCGAACACGTCCTGCTGCGCGCTGTCCTGCAACTGCTGCTCAGCGCTTGCTAACTGGCCCAGGCTGCCCAGGGCAATGCCGCGCAGCCGCTGGCCGCCGGGCAGGTCAGTCAAGGCTTGGACCGCCTCACGCAGCCCGCGATCGATTTCGCTGCGCCGCACGGCTGCGCTGCCAGCGCCGTCGCCAGCCGGCCGCGCCAGCGCATAGATGCCTGGCGCGCCTGGCCCGCCGGGCAGGTCGCCGCTTCGTTGGCGCAGCAGCAAGGCTGTGGCCAGCGAATGTCCCGCCCGGCCGAGGCGCACCCGGTCAGCCACGTTGCCAAACTGGCTGATGACCAGCAAGAGGATCAGCAGCAGGCTGAAGACCAACAGCCAGGGAAAACCAGACCGCAGCGACCATCTGGCGCGGGTCTGGCTCGCAGGGGTGTCAGGTTGTGGTTGAGTGGTCATGGCGCGTCTCACTTGCCCTTGGTGCGCAGTTCTTCCAGCGCCAGCCGAGCCGGCTCGCGTGTGGGATCGATGGCCAGTCCAGCCTCAAAGGCGGCAATGGCCTCGGCAACCATGGCGCGTTTGCGGTAGGCCACCGCCAGGGTGAGCACCACATCGGCGTTGTCGGGCGCAGCCGCCGCCGCGGCCTGATAGGCTGTCAGCGCCTGATCCAGCAGGCCCAACTCGTCCAGCAACTCCCCCTGCCGGATGTAGGCGAAGGGATAATTGGGGGCGATCTGGTTGACGCGCCGGTATTGGGTCAGCGCTTGCTGGCTGCGGCCACTCTGCCGATAGGCGTTGCCCAGCGCCATGTTGATCGTCACATCGTTGGGGTTGGCGATGATCAGCCGCTGGTACTCTTGCAGCGCCGCCTCCCAACGGCCGGCCGCTGCCAGCGCGCTGGCCAGCTTGAGGCGCAGCGCACTGTCGTCGGCGCTGGCCGAAGCACGGCTGTCCAGGGCTGCCCTGTAGGCATCGGCAGCGTCGTCCCAGCGCTCCAAGGCGCCGTACAGGTCGCCCTGGGTGATCAGCGCCGCGGCCGAGTTCGGGTTCAGGCGCAGCGCGCTGCGCAGGGCTTGGGTGGCCCATTCGGTGCGCAAAGCTCGCAGGTCGGGCAACTGGGCGATATGCGCGCGGGCCAATCCCACGAACGCGTCCAACGAGCGCGGGTTGCTCTTGCTCAGCGCCTCGTAAACGCCCTGCGCCTCGGCCGCCCGGCCCAGCCGCAGATAGAGATCGCCCAGCCGCAGCCGCAGCGCCAGCGCGTTTTCGACCTGGCGGGCGCCTTGTTGATAGGTTGCCAGCGCCGCCTCCTGGTCGTTCTGCGCCTCGTAGATGCTGCCCAGCAGCAGGTAGCCGCGGTCGAGCGCTGGCTGTTCCGCCAGCAAGGTCTCGGCTGCACCGAGCGCCTGGTCGATCTGGCCCAGCCGCAGGTGAGCCTTGCCCATCTGATCAGTCGCCTGGGCTGACAGCAAGGGGTCACTGCTGTGGACCAGGGCCTGCTGATAGAAGGGCATCGCCTCCGCTGCCAGGCCCTGCTCCAGGTTGAGGTCGCCCAGTGCGATCAGCACGGCAGGATCATTGGGGGACTGCTCCAGAAGCTGACGATAGGCGGCCTCGGCGTCGTCGGGGCGGGCCAGGGCGCGATAGGTGATGGCCAGACCCAGCAGCGCGCCGCGGTCGCCTGGCTTCAACGCCAGGCGGCGCAGTTGTTCTTGCAGCGCTTCTTCCAGTTGTCCGTCGGCCAACAACGCGCTGGCCAGACGATCCTGAGCCAGAATATTGTCGGGCTGCGCCGCCAGGGCCTGGCGGTATTGATCCGCCGCGTCGCCGTGGCGTCCATAGGCGGTGTACAGGTCGCCCAAGGCCAGCGTGACGTTGACATTGTCGGGGGCAAGCTGAGCGGCGCGCCTGATGCGGGTCTCGGCGTTGGCAAAATCGGCCTGATCCACGCCACCGCCGCGCAGCGCGTAAGCCTGGGCCAGGCCAAGCAGCGCGTCGGCGTCGCCCGGCGCCAGCGCCAGGGCCGCCTCATAGGCGTCCAGCGCCCGATCGGCCTGTCCCAGCCGAAGATACAGATCACCCTGGCGAGTCAAGGGCGTGGTCGAGGCGCTAAAGCTGGCTGCACGGGCGTAGGCGGCCAGCGCTTCGTCGAAGCGCCCCGCTGCCCGCAGAATGTCGCCGATCTGCAAAGCGAAGGCTGGCACGTCAGGCCGCAGCGCCTCGCCCTCTTGCGCAGCCTGCAGAGCCTCGTCGAAACGGCCCAACTGCTGCTGGGCGCGGGCCAGGCCGATCCAGGCCCGCCAGAGATCGGTCTCTGCGATCGCAGTACCCACGCCCTGGCGCACTTCATCCAGCCGGCCGCCCTGCTGCACCGCGTCGATTATCCCCTGGAAGAGGTTGACCGCGCGCTCGGATTGCTGCTGAGCCAGCAAGAAAGCGCCGTATACCACCTGCACAGCCAGGTCGTCGGGCGCGGCGTCGAGGGCCTGTTGGAAGGTCTCGTCGGCCTGTTGGTTAAACAAGGACGCGTCCAACCCGGCGGTTTGAGCCGCCTGCTGATAAGCCAGAGCCAGGGCCAGCAGGCCGGCAGGGTCGTCGGGGCGGCTGCTGACAAACGCCTCCACCTCGCGCAGCCCATCTTCGACCCGGCCAGCGCGCAGCAGCGCCTGACCGATGACAAGCTGCTGATCGTCGGCGCCCAGGCTGAGATTGGCGTAATAGATCGCCAGACCCTCCTCGACGCGGTCGCTGGCCAGGTAGGCGTCGGCCAGGTCCTGCACGGCGGTAGGATGGTCGGCGCGCTGGGCCACGGCCGCCTCCAGCAGGAGGATGGCCTCGGCCGGGCGGCCTGAGTTGAGCAGCAGCCGGCCCAACGCGGCCTGGGCGGTCAGGTTACCAGGCGCGGCTGTCAGCGCCCGGCGCAGGCTGGCCTCGGCTTCTGCCAGGCGGCCGCGCGCCTGGTACACGCGGCCTAGGCCGATCAGTGCGTTGCTGTTGCGCGGTTCCAGCGCCACGGCCGCGCCATAGGCTGACTCAGCCTCGCCCAAGCGCGCGGCAGCAAGGAAGCTGTCGCCGATCAGAGTCAAAGCCGTGCTGTCGGTGGGGGCAAGGCTTTGGGCTTGACGCAGGCTGGCCAGGGCCGAGGTTGCGTCGCCGCGCGCCAGGGATACACGGGCAGCCAGCAGATAGGACTGGTAGGCTGACGGGCTGTTGGTGAGCAAGGACTGGGCAATGGCAGCGGCTTCGTCCACACGGTCGACGCGCAGCAGGGTCCGTCCCAGCCGGAAGGCAGCTTGCACGTCGTTGGGGGCGGCCTGGCTGGCCTGGGAGAACTGGGCGATGGCTTCATCCCAGCGTTCGTTGGCCTGATACAGGTCGCCCAGAGCCTGGCGAGCGGCGCCGTTGGCCGGGTCGGCCTCGATCATAGCCAGGTAAGTTTGCTCGGCTTCGTCGTCACGCGCCAGGCTGCGATAGGTGGCGGCAATGGTCATCAGCCAGCGGTTGCGCACCTGGCTGGCGGCGGCGGCGGCGGCGGCGGCCTGATAGCTGGCGATGGCCTCTTCGGCGTTGCCGCCAGCCAGCAGCGTGCGGGCCAGGCCCTCGATGGCTGTGGGGTTGTCCGGCTCGGCCAGCAACACCGCCTGGTAAGCTTCGGCGGCCTGGTCGATCTTGCCCTGGGCAAAAAGCACATCGCCGAGCACAACCTGTGCAGCCAGTGCTGCTGATGGCTGCAAAGCCAACACGCTGTCCAGGAGTTCCTGGGCGCGGGTGAGATCGGCTTGCTGCTGCGGGGTGAGCTGATCGGGCTGGGAGGCAGTAAAGCCAGCGCCAGATGTGGCCGCACGGCTAAGGGTACGCGCCAGGCCCAACAGACCAGATACATCGGCCGGATTGCTGGCCAGGGCAGCTTCGTAAGCCGTTCGCGCTTCGGCCAGGTTGCCGCTCTCCAGCAGCAGATCGCCGACGCGCGTGTTGGCGACGACATTGCTGGGGGCCAGGTCCAAGGCGCGCCGGTAGGCCGCCAGCGCTTCAGCCCGCCGGCCCTGGAAACGGCTCAGGTCGCCAGCCAGAATCTGTACGGCAGGCGAGTCCGGCTGGGCAGCCAGGGCCGCGGCGCTGACCGCCGTCGCCTCGTCGATGCGGTTCTGGTTCAGCAGTAGACGGGACAGGCCGGTATAAACCTGGGCCACGTCGCCGGTCAGCTCCGCCGCGCGCACAGGATCTTCGACGATCTGAAGCGCCTGGCGGTAGACAGCCTCGGCCTCCTCCAGCCTGCCCAGGCTGATCAAGGTGAGGGCCTGGTCGATTTGCGGTTGCACGGTGTTGCTGGCGGCTGGCAGCCGGCTGGCCCGCTGGAAGGCGGTCAGCGCTTGCGGCAGTTGGCCCACCTGGCGCAGTGTGTTGCCCTGGGCCATCAACGCCTGGAAGTTGTCACGGTTCTGGACTATGAACAGGTCATAAGCTTCCAGCGCCGCTTCAGGCTGGCCGGCAGCGATGTAGGCGTCGGCCAGGCCGCGCAGGGCTGAGACGTTGTCAGGGTTCTCGCGCAGCAACTGGCGATAGAAGACGATCACCTCCGGGGCGCGATCTTGCGCCAGGTACAGCTCGTACAGGCGCGTGCGCGCCTCCTCCGCCTGGGTCGGGTCCAGCGTCAGCGCTTCCTGGTAGGCAGCAATGGCCTGATCGGTGCGCCCATAGGCGGCGTAGAGGTTGCCCAGCGCCGTGCGGGCGGCCACGCTGTTGGCATCCAGGGTCAAGGCGGTTTGCAAAGCGCTCGACGCGCGCTGGAAGCGGGTTTCGTCGGCGGCCACGGGCGCGGCGCTGCCGGCGACGCCGCTTTCGCGCAGGGCGAGCGTCGTGTTGAGCCGGGCCAGGCCAATGTGGGCGTCTGCGTAGTCGGACGCATAGCGCAAAGCCCGCTGGAAGCTCTCCTCAGCCGCGCTGAAGTTGCGCGCCTCCAGTTGCAGCTCGCCCAGACGGGTGTGGAGCAGCGCCAGCGGACGATTGATGGGGTCTGTGCTGAACAGCGGCGCTGGCGCCAGTTCAATAGCCTGCCGGTAAGCAGCCAGCGCAGCCGGCCGGCGTCCCAGCGCGGTCAGAACGGCGCCGCGCAGCGCGTGAAGCTGATAGATCTCCGGCTGGCGCTGCAAGGCTGCATCTACCACCGGCAGAGCCCGGCCGTACTGGCTGCGGCTCAACAGAAGCTGCGTCAGCTTGACCGCCGCTGGCCAATGGGCGGGGTTGGTCTGCAGCGCCTTCTGGTAGGCCTCAATGGCCTGGCGAACGCGGTCGCCGTTAGGTTCGCCGTAGAGCAGCAGGTCAGCCTGCGCGGTGAGCAGTTCGACCTGACCGGCCGGCTGGGCCAGCCCTTCGGCCAGCAGCGCGGCCGCCTCGTCGAAACGTTCCAGGCCGGCCAGCGCCTCGACCAACCCGATGCGCGCCGCCACGTCCTGGGGAGCCAGCGCCAGCGCCGCCTGGTAGCTGGCGACTGCCTCTGCGACCAGCCCCTGGCGCCGGTAAAGGCCGGCCAGCGCAACCTGAGCTTGCGGCGAGCCGGGATAGGTCCTGGCCAGAGTCTCAGCCAGACTTTTGGCCTGGTCGGAGGAGCCCAGCGTTTCCAGCGCCGCAATCCAGCGGGCATAGGCGTCAACCACGGCCGGGTCGGAGCCGCTGGCCGTGGCCAGGCTAACGGCCTGGTCGTAGCGCTGGGTGGCCTGGTTCAGATCGCCGCGGGCCGCCAACGCGTCGGCCCAGACCAGCAGCGGCTCTGGCGATTGCGGCGCGGTCTGCTGGGCCAGGCGGAACTGCTCCTCTGCGGCTGTGAGGTCGTTGCGCAGCAGTTGCGCCTGGGCCAGGGCCAGGTAGGTCTCGAAACGGTCGGGATCGATGCGGCGCGCGGCAGCCAGGCTGGCCGTCGCATCGGCAAAACGGCCGCGCGCCACATAGAACTGGCCCTGGCGCAGACGGGCGGCATAGTCGTCAGGCGCCAGCTCGACTGCACGGTTCAGGGCGGCCTCGGCGTCGTCCCGCTGTCCCAGCGCGCTGTGGGCATCGGCCAGCTTGAGCAGCACTTCTGGTGTTGCCAGGCTGGCCAGGGCTGCCTCGTACTGCGTCAGAGCATCTTGCACGCGCCCATAGGCCAGGTAGGTGTCGCCCAGGGCCACGCGCGCGGCCTGGTCCTGGGGATTGCGCGCCACAATGTCCTCGCGCAGCGCCAGGGCGCGGGCCGGGTCGCCAACCTGCTCCAACAGCCGGCTCAGGGCCTGGTTGGCCGCGTTGGCGCCGGGGCTGACGGCCAGCACATGCTCCAGCGCCAACACCTGCTCGGCGATGTCCATCTGGGCCACAGGGAGCCCCACGCGCTGCCAGAGCATGGCCTGCGCGCCGTCCGGCAGAGGGAAGGTCTCTGCCCGACGGAAGCGCTGACTGAACTCGGCGCTGGAGGATGCATTGTCGACCGCGGTCATGCGGCCCACGGTGATCTCATCCACGCCGTTTGCCGGGCTGCAGCCGTGGCCGGCGCTGGTGGTCAGCACATAGTCGGCGTCCCACAGGTCATAGTAAAAGTTGGCGTTGGCGGCCAGCGTCTGGAAAGAGACCCTGCCGCCGGCTCGCTGCTGGGCCAGAAAATAGTCGAATGAGGGCTGGCTCAACGAGGGCAGACAGGAGAGGACGACAACGCGGCAGGTTGCCCGATCAGGGCAGAGACGCTCGACGGCCTGGCCGATGGCTGCGGTGCCGGCCTTGGCGCGCTGCGGCGCGGCTTGTTGGCCCCAACCGGCAACAACCGCGCTGGCGGCGGCGACCAGAAGAATAGCGGCTGTCACAACGGCGGTCAAGCCGATGGCCGAAATGCGCCCTGTTGAGGCCTTTTGCCCCGTTGGCAGCTTTATCAGCAGCAGCCAGGCCACGCTCAACACGGCCGCGGCTGGCAAGACGGGCATGAGCTGGCCGACGCTACCATCGCCTAGTAGCAGCAGCAGCGGAAGGCTGAGAGCAAGCCAGGCCAGGGGCAGGCCAAAGGCCAGGCGCGCGCCGTCGCCCTGGGGGCGGACAAGCTGCCACAGGCCGACCCCGACGCCGATCAGCAACGGCAGCAGCAACAAGGCGCTTAACACGCCGTCCAGCAGGCCGGTGGAGGGGGCAGCGGTGGGAAATGTTGGCGTCTCTGCGCCTGGGCGCAAGAGATAAAAGGGCAGCGCCAACGCGCTGAGCAGCAGCACCAGCAGCAGATTGACGTGTGCGGGCGCCAGACCAAGACGACGGCCAAAGCGCTCCAGCGCATTGCGGCTGGGCGTGCGCCGCGAGCCGCGCGCCGGCCGTGGCGTGCGCGCGGCCTGCGCAACCGTGATCAACGCCGGTCCCAGCAGGGCTGCCCAGAAGAGCGAGCTGGCCAGCAGGCCCGCAGCCAGCGTCAGGCCAAAGCCAACAGCGTAGGGGCGGCGCTGCAGGCCATCAGACGCGACCAACAGGGCAACCGCCAGCGCGGCCAGCGCGGCCACGGCCAGCGCGGGATCGTAGATGCGGACGGCGGCGATGACCGGTGGGTAGAGGCTGACCAGAGCCGCAGCGGCCAGGGCGAGGGGGGAGGAGAGGCGCGCACGTTGCCAACCTTCAGAGAAGTCGGCAACTTTGCTGAAAAGCCCGCGGGCGAGGCTATAGACGCTGGCTATGAGCAGGGCCAGCCAGAGGAGGTTGACCAGCGTAGCCGGGTCAGGCCCGCGGCCGCCGAGCCAGATCAGCGGCGCGGTGGCCAGGTAATAGAGCGGCGGCTGGCCGGCGCTGGCTGCGGCCACGCGGCTGAGCACATCCAGCGATGGCCGGCCCAGCGCGTCGGCTACGGCCAAGGACTGCCTCAACTGAACAGCTATCTCGCCGACGGGGAAACGATTGTCCAGACGCAGCCAGATGATGGTTGCGATGGCGTGGAGCAGCCACAGCAGGGCTAACAGCCAGATGTCAAGGGGTACGCTGCGCAAGACCTGACGCACGGCAGGCGCGCCAGGGGTCGTGGAGTG
>CAZVGR010000132.1:0-12775 GCA_964626845.1 uncultured Anaerolinea sp. | reverse complement strand
CCTGAGCTTATCAGCAAATTCCCGATTAGGCCAAAAATTTAAGCGAATGGACAGTTATTCATGATGATGCTTCTACCGACGGAACATCTGACATAATCAGGGAATACGAGAGAAGACACTCGAAGATAATCAAACCCATCTATCAAACAGAGAATCAATATTCAAAGGGAGTTAAAGTCAGTGCATCTTATGTCTGGCCCAAAACTTGCGGCAAGTACATCGCCCTGTGTGAAGGCGACGACTACTGGACCGATCCGCACAAGCTGCAGAAGCAGGTGGAGTTCCTGGAGGCGCATCCGGAGTGTTCGATGTGCTTTCACAACGTCTCGAAATTCTTCCAGGATAGCAGCCGTGAAGCTGCCCCCATGAACCCCTCTGGGTACAAGTCTCTTTTGACCCTTGAGGATCTATTAAGGTCTACGAGTCCTGTTCATACATCCTCTGTACTGTTCCGTAACCATCTGGTCGATCCGCTGCCGCAGTGGTACTATGAGCTTGCTGTCGGTGACTGGCCCCTTTGGATGTTGTTAGCTGAACAAGGTAACTTGGGGTACATTGACGAGATCATGTCTGCCCGCCGGATTCATCAAGGCGGTGTATGGTCGGGGCGCGACAGCATCACAAAACTGCGTGAGTGGCTCGAGACACACGATGTTCTGGACCAACATCTGCATGGCAAATACCATGATGCAATCGAACAGGGCAAGGCTGCATTCTTGCTAGAATCTGTTGAGGGTGCTTTCGCTAAGCATATCCAGTCCGATCCTCCGCGGACAGTCGGAGCAATCCTCGATGCCCTGCTTGAGCAGTACATGGAACCGGATCCTCGGCTGCGCGATCGACTGTTGGGCCAGTTGTATGCAGCTTGTTTCTTCAACGCAGCCAGAGAGAAGAATTATACAGCAGTCAGAGAGAGTTTTGTTGGCATCACTTTTCACAACAGATCGCTACTCCGCAATCGAGGTGTATGGTCAATCGCCGCAGAGTCGTTCCTCGGAGCCGATGCGGCTGGCAAACTAAGAAATCTCACTCGCAGGCTACATCTTCCGTAAGGATGGACGCTGATGGTTCTGGGACCGTGAGGCTGTGGAAATGAATATCGGCATCGTCACCACCTGGTTTGAACGCGGCGCGGCCTACGTCTCGCGCGCGTATATGAATGCGCTTGCCAGGGATCATCAGGTCTACATCTATGCGCGCGGCGGGGAGCAGTATGCGGTCGGCGATCCGCAGTGGGACCTGCCCAATGTCACCTGGGGAAAGCGCATTCATCCGGCTTATGGCACTAACCTCGACTGGCCGGATTTCGAGCGCTGGGTGCAGAGCCGGGCATTGGATGTGGTGATCTTCAACGAACAACAGCATTGGCGGCCTATCCTGCAGTGCCAAAAGCTCAGGGTGGTCATCGGCGCCTATGTCGACTACTACACCCGGGAGACTGCCCCATTCTTCGCGCTCTACGATTTCCTGCTGTGCAACACGCAGCGACATTTCAGCGTGTTCCAAGACCATCCCCAGGCGTTCTTCTTGCCCTGGGGGACAGATTGCCAGCTCTTCCGGCCGAGCGGACACCCCATTGACCGCCAGTCGTTGGCGTTTTTCCATTCGGCGGGCATGGGAGGTGTCAATCTGCGCAAGGGCACCGATGTCGTCGTCAAGGCTTTTGTCAAAGCGAGCGGCGCTGCCCGGTTGATTGTGCACTCGCAGGTGGGGCTGGATCAATACGGCGACATTGCCAGCCTGATCCAGCAAGATCGGCGCATCGAGTTCATTCATGCTACGGTGACGGCCCCTGGGCTTTATCACCTGGGCGATGTATATGTTTACCCGACCAGGCTGGAAGGCATTGGCCTGACTATTGCCGAGGCCCTGGCCTGTGGACTGCCGGTCATCACCACCGATGAAGCGCCTATGAACGAGTTCGTGGTTGACGGCGTCACCGGGGCCTTGCTGCCGGTGGTAGAGCAGCGACAACGCGCCGACGGCTATTACTGGCCCGAAAGCATCGCCTCCGAAGATGCCTTGACGGCGACTCTTCAGCGCTACATCGATGTCCCTGAACTGGTAGAGCAGCAGAGCCAGCAAGCCAGGCGCTACGCTGTCAGCCAACTCGACTGGGCCCAGAACAGTCGCAACCTGACGCAAATGGTCGGCGCACTTCAGCGCCGACGTTCGCAGTCTTGGCTATTGCGGCGCGCTGTCTTGCGCTACGAGCAACGAGTCCATCCAACGAGCCACATCGAGAAGATGTTTCTTAACTATGAGCATGGGCAGCCGGCGGCCGCTCGCCGCCACTTCTTGCAAGGCATTCTGAGCGAGCCCGAACATTGGTCGAACCGTGGCGTCTGGTCCATCGGCAGCGAGTTGCTCATAGGTAAGCAGCGATCCAGCACTCTGCGCAGACTGCTTGGGTCAGGCAGAGGCAGCGCATGATCACGGTCTTGAGTGTCATCGGCACGCGCCCCGAAGCGATCAAGATGGCTCCGTTAATTGCCGAGATCAACCGACATCCCGGCGAGATTCGGTCAGTCCTCTGCTCCACGGGCCAGCACCGCGAGATGCTGGATCAGGCATTAAGCTTGTTTGGTCTGCGAGTTGATCATGAGCTGGATGTCATGCAGGCCAATCAGAGTCTGTCTGATCTGACGGCCAGGTTGTTCTCCGCGCTGGCGCCCGTGGTGCAGCGCGAGCGCCCCGACTGGATCCTGGCGCAGGGTGACACGACCACAGTCATGGTGGCTGCGCTGGTCGCCTACTACCATCGGATCAGGTTTGGCCACGTGGAAGCTGGCCTGCGCACGGGTGACCGTTACCGCCCATTTCCAGAGGAGATCAACCGCAGGATCGCAGATCTGTTGGCTGATCTGTGTTTTGCACCCACGGAGCACAGTCGCGAGGTATTGCTTGCCGAAGGCCATCCTCCAGACCGGGTATTGATGACCGGCAACACCATCGTCGATGCCCTTCTGATGATCAGGCAACAGCCCTATGATTGGGCGGCGGGACCGCTGGCCGGCGTCCCTCTGGAGCGACAGCTAGTGGTTGTGACGGCGCATCGGCGCGAAAGCTTTGGCGTACCCCTGGAACAAGTATGTCTCGCACTCCGAGAGTTGGCGCTTCAGTTCGCTAAACAGACCCATTTCGTCTTTCCGGTTCATTACAACCCGAATGTCCGGGATGTAGTCTTTGCCAACTTGAGCGATCTGCCCAATGTCAGCCTGCTTGCGCCGCTGGACTACGCTTCCATGGTGCATTTGATGTCGCGCGCGGCCTTGATCCTCACCGACTCTGGCGGCATTCAGGAGGAAGGGCCGAGCCTTGGCGTACCTGTTCTCGTCCTGCGTGAGACGACCGAGCGCCCCGAGGGTATCTGGACAGGCGCTGTGCGCCTGGTCGGCACTGAGCGACAACGTATTGTCGCCGAGACCATGCGTGTGCTTCATGCCAGAGACAACGATGCTGGTGGGACCACATGGAACGCAAATCCCTACGGCGATGGTTATGCAGCGCAGCGGATCGTGGCGGCGATCTTGCATGAGCGTTAATCAGCAACCAAGGATCCACCTCGATATGCCTGCCCATCAGTTAGCAAATCAGTTTTATCGCCGGTTAGTGCGCCTGATAGGTCTGACACTAATTGCGCTTGCCGTTAGTCTTTCGGCGCCAGGTTCTGCTTTGGCCCAGACTAGTCCACCAGCCTGGACTGAACCAGATCTGCTGGCCCCAGCACCTGACCAATTCCGTGTTCGTCCGTTTGTGGCAGCCGATCACTATGGCACTGTTCACGCCATTTGGCATGAGGGCGAGGATCTCGGCGGCTCGGGCAACTGGCGCATCGAGACGATCTACTACTCCCAGTGGGATGGCAGCATGTGGTCTGCCCCGGTCGATATCTTGGCTGCCTCCGGCGGCACCGGAGGCAATATGGGCCAGGCGCGCAGCCTGGTCGTCACTCCTGACGATTGGCTGCTGATAGCGCGAGCCAATGATGGTTACGTGGTGATAAGCCAGACTCCGCTTCACGACGCTGCCAATGCACGTTCATGGACCTCAATGCGGATCGATCTTGGCGCTGGCCCAGCATTGGCGGTGTCCCGCGATGGAACAATATGGTGCATGGCATATTGGGTCAATACATTCACGTCGTTGGTGCTTAGCTGTTCTTCAAACCAAGGCCAAACGTGGGACGCACCCAAGACGGTTTGGACAGCGCAGCCCAACACGGCCGGCAACAACGTGGAACTGATAGTGGCAGATGATGGCCGGGTTCATCTCGTATGGTCTGAACCGTCCCAAGAGCGCAGTTGGAACAGCGGCGCTATCTGGCATGCGGTAGCTGAGCCGGGAAGCGAAGACTTCTCTGTGCGCGAGGTGATGCGTAGCGCCAGCCGAGATGAACCGAATCTTGACACACCGAACTTGGCCGAATGCCCCAATGGCCAGATCCATCTTGTCTGGAACAACAGCGTTGGCTCAAGCACTGGTCGTTTCCATCAGTACTCTGGCCCTGGCGGGGATAACTGGTCGGATGTCACGGCGATCTTTCCTGGGCTGAGCGGCCTCACCAGCAAGCCTGGCCTCGTCTGTGACAACACAGGACGAGTGCATTTGGTCACTGCCGCGGCGGGCTTTGGAACATCTACATCTCCCATCCGTTACGCAACGTGGCGCGATGGCGCCTGGTCGAACTTCTCCACCTTATGGAACGGGCGATTCTACGGTGAGCGTCCGTCGCTGACCATTGTCAGCGGCAATCAGCTTCAACTGGTCTGGGATAGCTTTCAAGGGCGGGACCTGATCGGTGGACGATTCATCGCACAGTCGAGCCGATTCATCGATGCCGATCCAATCCCTCCCGCACAACAAGCTCCAGAATCTGCCCGCATCAGTCCAACGCAGCCAACAGCCACACCGGTCACACCCACCGCTGTTCCACCTGTGTTTGTGGCAGAGAACAGCGCTGTAGTTGACAGAACCTTTCCTACGCAGAGCGATCCCTTACCGTCGCAAGTTCATCCTGTGGTGATCTCGATCATCCCTGTGATCATCTTGGTCTTATTCGCGTTGGTGCGATTTCGCCCTCACGGTAGGCGTTGAGGCCGTGGCGGAAGATTTGCCATGTTCTTTGGGTACATTCTACAGACCGCCCATATGGATCTCTCGACACCTCGCGGTCCGCAGATCCACGTGGTGCGAATCGCGCAGAGTCTGCGCGAGAGAGGACATCGTGTGCGGTTGGTGCAACTTGCCGACCGCGGCATACGCTGGACAGATGACCTGGAGCACTGGTCTGGCAAGGCATATCCGGCCCGGTGGCGGCCCATGACGCGACTGGTCGAACGTCCTGTTCGATTGGCCCAGTCACTGTTCAAGTCTCTGCCCTATTTCAACTATTTCGACAGCCTGCGCTTTGCCGATGCTGCCAAGACCGTGCTGGACGGTGTAGATGTTCTCTATGAACGTTATAATTTCATGAGCTACGGCGGCGTCTTGTTAAGTCGCATGCTAGGTGTGCCGCTGCTTCTTGAGGTAAATGGCCACCCCTTTGATGAGACCAAGATTCAGGGGGGAAGCTTTACATGGCAGCAAAAACTCGTCTCGATGAGACTCACCCGCTGGACGATGCAGCATGCAGACATGGTCTTGCCATCTGGTTATGGTTGGAAGCAGCGGTTGGTCGAGACCGGTCTTCTTACTCATGACCGCATCAATGTAGTCTGGCCTGGTATCAACATCGAAGAACACCGGGGAACTCGTGATGTGGATGCTATTCGCCGTCGATGGTCGTTGCAGGATGTCAAGATCGTTGCTTTCACAGGAAGTTTTGACCCCTGGCAAGGATTGAGCACGCTAGTGACAGCCTTTGCCCAGGTGTGCGAGCATATACCTGATGTTATCTTGGTGCTTGCAGGGGATGGCTTCATGCGCACGGTGATCGAAGACCAGGCGGCGCAACTGGAGTGCAATTCGCGCATACATTTCTTTGGAATGATGCCACAAACCGATGTGGCAGACCTCCTCGCTATCGCTGACATCGGAGTGATGCCAATTGAAAACCATGCTGAGTTTGTTGGCATGAAGCTGTTCGATTATATGGCTAGTGGGATTGCTGTTGTTGTAACGGCTCCGCAGTGCAATCACGATCTCATAGTCCATGAAGAAAACGGACTTGTTGTTGAGCCTGGGGATGTCAGGGGGCTCGCAGCTGCGCTAGAAAGATTGCTCAGCGACACTGTTGAATACCAGCGTCTCGGGAGAACAGCGCAAGCCCTTGTCCGGCAAAACCACACTTGGCTCCATCGAGCGGATGAAATAGAATCGATTGCCATCTCACTCGTAACCTAAAGGGTTCTGTCTCATGAGCGAAGAGTACTCGTCGCCAACTAAATCAGCGGAATCGCTGTCATCGATAAACTATGTCAATATAGTCGCCCCTCGCAACCGTTTTATTCACTCGATGGCGCAGCACTTTCCCGAGATAATCAATGGCACAGGGAAAAGAGTTCTCGATCTGGGTTGCGGATCGTCGAGGACGCCCGGTGATACTCAAGATGCACTGGGAAAGTTCGGATACACCTGGGTCGGTATCGATATGACACAGGGACGCGCATCACTGCTGGCTGATGGCCACTTCCTGCCATTTGCGGCTCACTCCTTTGATCTCATAGTATCAATAGCTGCGTTCGAGCACATGCGAAAGCCATGGCTTGTGGCCCACGAACTGGGAAGGATCTCTCGTCCTGGGTCTCTATTTCTTGCCACGACGGCGTTTCTGGAGGCTGAGCATGCAAATAAGATTCGACGGCTCCATAGGTTTTGCTGCAAGAAGGCGGTAACTCCACGATTCTGCATATGAAGACAGATCTTGTCTCCGTCATTATGCCTGTCTTCAACGGCGAGCGTTTCATTGCTCAGTCCATTGAGAGCGTCCTGGCCCAGACCTATCCGCATTGGGAGCTGATCGTGGTCAACGACGGCTCCACCGACGGCACGGCCGGCATTGTGGCGCAGTTCACTGATCCCCGTATCCGCTGTATTCAACAGGATAACAAAGGCCTGGCTGGCGCACGCAACACCGGAATAGACGAGGCTCGAGGAAAATACCTGGCCTTTCTTGACGCCGATGATGTGTGGAGACCTCGATTTCTGGAGCGTTGTGTTTCTGTGTTGCAGGGTACACCCAATTTCGCAGGCGTCTACACGCTCAACTATCACATCGATAAGGATGGAGCTCAGCTGCCCAAATGGGGTGGACAGGTCGTTCCTGCCGAGGCATTGTACGCTCGCCTGCTACAAGGAGGCTTCTTTCCCCCCTGCACCGTGGTGATCCGAACTTCGATCGCACGAGAGATAGGCATGTTTGACACGGGCCTACAAGGCCAGGGCACCGAGGATTGGGATCTGTGGCTACGCATTACCAGGCATTATCCCATGCAAGGCATCGCTGAACCGCTGGCTTGCTACAGGGTTTATCCTGACAGTATGTCGACAAGCGCTGGCAAAATGCACGCCTGTCGCATGTCGGTGTTGGCCAGGCATTTCGGCCCACCCGAGGGCGACCTGGCCGCCTGGCCGGTCGACAAGCGCTGCGCTTTTGCTTACGCCTATCGGGCGGCTGCGCTGGGCTACATCGCACAGCGGGAGCCTGATGAGGGCTGGCGCTACCTGGCGCTAGCGCTGGCAACCGCTCCCTCTCTGGCCGCCCGGCTGGATACCTTCTACGAACTGGTCCTGGGCGATCAACCGCGCGGCTACCGCGGCGAGGCAAGCCTGGTGGACGTCAACGCCAACGGCGCCGAGATGCTGCGCCGCATGGATGCCCTCTTCGCCGCGGCCGGCCCCGCAGTGCAGGCGCTGAAGGGCCAGGCCTACGGCAACGCCTACCTGGCCCTGGCTATGCTCAGCGACCAGGCAGGGGATTGGCGAGCAGCGCGGCGTTATCTGCGCAACGCGCTGCGAGCGTATCCGCGGCTGCTGCGTGACCGTTCGGTGACGCGCCGCCTGATTAAGCTGTCGCTAGGCCAACGAGCAGCGAACAGCCTGCGCCGTGTACGCCCTGAAGCCGTTGGCCACAGCGCCCGTTAGCACAAACCATGCGCATCCTGTTTATTTCTAACCTGTACCCACCCCATGATCTGGGCGGATGGGAACAGAACTGCCAGGAGATCCTCCTCCACCTGCAAGCGCGAGGACATGACTGCCATGTGCTCACCAGCCGGCATGGCATCGCCGATGCAGATCAGGCGGAGGAAGGCGTCACGCGCGCACTACATTTGCAGGCTGACATCAACTACTACCGGCCGCTGGACTTCTTCCTGCGCCGTCCCGGCCAGGAGCGGGCCAACCGGGACGCACTCCGGCAGGCGCTTGATGCCTTCCAGCCGGATGTCGTTTTCATCTGGGGCATGTGGAACCTGTCGCACCAGGTGGCCTGGTGGGCCGAGCAGTGGATGCCCGGCCGCGTGGCCTACGCCGTGGCTGGCTACTGGTTCATGCAGCCTGATCCCCATGAGAACTACTGGCGGCAGACGAGCCGTCGCTCCGTGACCAGGGCGCTGATGGTCCCCGCCCGGCATTGGGCGTTGCGCACTCTGGCGCAGGAGAAGGCAGCCTATCCCCTGCGGTTAGATCATGTGGCGTGTGTCAGCCAGTACGTGTGCGACAAGTTGGATCAGGCCGGCGTCCTGCCCCATGGCGCTCGCGTGATCTACAACGGCATCGATCCGGCGCCGTTTCTCCAGGCTGCGGCGCGACGCAACGCCAACGATGGTGCGCTGCGCCTGATCTACACAGGCAGCCTGGTGACGCACAAGGGCGTCCACACAGCTATCGCAGCGCTGGGATTGCTGCACGAACAGGGTGCGCTGGACGGCATCTATCTGGACGTGGTGGGCGGCGGTCATCCCGACTACGAGGCGGGGCTGCGGGCGCGGGTGCAGGCGTTGGGGGTTGGTGGCCATGTCGCCTTTCGCGGCCGCGTGCCGCGCAGCGAAGTCCCGGATGCGTTGGCCGGTCATGACGTGTTCCTGTTCACGTCGGTTTACGAGGAGCCGATTGCCCGCTCGGTGATGGAGGCCATGGCTGTCGGATTGGCCGTTGTCGGCACACCTGTGGGCGGGCAGGTCGAGATGCTAACCCACAACGTCAACGCCCTCGTGTATCCGCCCGACGATGCTGGAAAGCTCGCTACCTGCATCGCAACTCTCAAGCGAGACCCGGCGCTGTGTACACGGTTGGCCAGCGCCGGCCAGTGTATGGTGCTGGAGCGTTTCACGCTGGAGCGCATGGCGGATGAGATGGGAGCTTGGCTGGAGGAGATAGCAGGATGAAGATTCTCTTCATTACCAACCACTATCCGCCCTCCGATCATGGCTGGGGCTACATGCAGCTCTGCGAGGAGGTGGCCGACGGCCTGGCCGCTAAGGGCCATGAGATCGCCGTGCTGACCAGCACGCGCCGTGATGGCCTTGAGATTCCTCGCTCTTATCCAATCCACCGTCTACTGACTATCGATCCGGACTGGCATCGTGGTCAGTCTGCTGCCCGGCAGTTCTTTGTGGGCCGTCGTCGGCGAGAACATGAGGCCATTACCCATCTGAAGGGTCTGGTTGAGAGCTTTCGACCGCAGGTGATCTTCATCTGGCACGCCATCGGTTTACCCCGTGTGCTGCTTCAGGCCGCCGAGCAGCACGCGCCGACCGTGTATTACCTGGCCGGCTATCTGCCGGAGCTGCCGGACGAATATATCGCCTATTGGCAAGCCCAGCCCGTGCGTGGATCCGCTCGGCTGTTTAAGCGCCCCTTGGCGAAAGCCGCGCTGGCTATGTTGCGCCGTGAAGGCAAGCCTGTTCCCCTCAAGTATAAGCATGTCATCTGTGTCAGCGGATATGTGCGCCAGCGTCTGGTCGAGCAGGGCCTGATTCCATCCAGCGCTGTGGTGGTCCACAATGGGGTGAACGTGGAGCACTTCACGTCTGCCCGCCCCCGCCGCGCTTTTGATGAGCGTCTGGCTCTACTCTGCGCTGGCCGCCTGGAGCCAGACAAAGGCATGCACCACATCATCGAGGCTTTGGCTCTCCTGAGCAACGCTCAGCGCGACCGTATTGCGCTCCTTGACGTTGTGGGCGATGGCAATCCTGCCTATGTTGCTCATCTACGGTCACTGGTTGCGGAGCATGATCTGGGCCAGCAGATACGATTCCATCCCCCTGTAGAACGGGAGCAGATGCCCCAACTGCTGGACGCGTACGATGTGCTTGTCCAACCATCTGCGTTGGAGGCGCTTTCACGCATGGTGCAGGAGGCCATGGCCACAGGGTTGTTGGTGATCGGCACCGCCACAGGCGGCAGCGGTGAGTTACTGGCCCACGAGCAGACCGGCCTGGTCTTCGAAGCGGGCGATGCCCGTTCGTTGGCCGTGCAGATAAAGCGCTTTGTTGAGGAACCCACACTGGCGGCCCAATTGGCGGCAGCCGGACAAATACGCGTGCGTGAAGCGTTCCGCATCGATCAAACCATCAGCAAGATTGAGGCCCATCTGCAGACCGTTTTGGAGCAGAGCGCTTGAGCATGGCAACAACTTCTCCGCCCACTGTCAGCGTCATCATCCCCACCTACAACCGCAAAGACTCGCTGCTGCGCACGCTGGACAGCCTCAGCCAGCAAACCTATCCAGTCGATCGCTTCGAGGTGATCGTGGTGGATGATAGCACAGATGAAGACACGGCTCTTGCGCTTCAGGATGCACAGAACGATTTCACCTTGCGATACGTGCGCGGTGAGTCTAGTGGGGCTGTAGGCGCCCGGAATTTTGGCGCGGCACGAGCCGAGGGCGAGATATTGTTACTTCTCGACGACGACATTCTGGTTGAGGAGCGCTACCTCGAAGCCATGATTGGCAAACTGCAAGCCGATCCTGCCTCAGTCGTTGTGGCCAGTTTAGAATTGACCAGTGGCACGCCCGATCTTGTTGCGACTCCCTTCCTGTTGGCATCGGCCGCAACTGGACCGAGACACCATGCGGAGCTTCTGGCTGGCGAACGCAGCTTCACCGGCGTGCTTGCCGGCGCAATGGCTATCCGTCGCGACAACTACTGGGCAATCGGTGGAATGCCAGGCATCGGCGGCGACAATCGCGGTGCATGGACAGATGTGCTATTCGGCTATCACGCTCATCAACATGGCTTAAAAATCCAGCAGTGCGTCGAGGCCATCGCCCTGCATAACGACTATGCTAGCACAGCTTTGCAAGTGCAGTGCCGCGTCATCGCCAAGGCCGCCCAGGAAGCGCCCCTGTTGTTCTCCAGGTATCCTGATCTGCGCCAGCATTTGCCCATGTTCCGCGACAAGGGTCCCATTCAGTGGCGCAACGACCCGCCGCGGCTCATCGCGCGCAAGCTGGCTCGTCAGGTGGCCTCGTCCCGCCCTGTCATGTGGGCCATGGAGCGGTCGGTCCCGATCCTGGAGCGCCGCGCGCCGCAGTCCCGGCTGTTGCCCTTGTTCTATCGCTGGATCGTCAGCGGCTACATCTATCATGGCTATCGGGATGGGCTGCGATTACATCAACAGAGGACGCAAGCATGACAGCAGACCTGCAGCGCACCGCCGAGCACTGGGCAACGTCCTGGGATCGCCAGCTCGGCCTGCACTGGACCGACCTGACTGCCGTACAAAATCGTCTCAACCGCATGGCCTCCGGCAACGATGATGAAGACTGGCTCGCTTATACCCTACGCCGGCGCTTTGCGACCCGGCTTCCTTTAGCCTGCTGCTACAGCCTGGGCTGCGGCCACGGCGAAATCGAGCGCCGGCTAGCTGGACTGGGCGCATTTGTGCGCTGCGAGGCCTCAGATCTGTCCCCTGGCGCCATTGCCGAAGCGCAGCGTGCAGCGGCTGCCGAGGGCTTGGACAGCATCGCCTATGAAGTGAATGATGCCAACTCGCTGGCCCTGGCCCACAAAAGCTACGACGCCATCTGGGCCCATGCCTCAGTGCATCACTTCGACCGGTTGGAACACGTCTTTGCCCAGGTGGCGCAGGCGCTCAAGCCTGGCGGCCTCTTCATTCTGAATGAATACGTCGGTCCCAGCCGTTTCCAGTTCCCGCCCGCCCAGCGCCAGGCTATCCAAGCCTGTCTCGATCTGCTGCCGCCGGCCTATCGCCAACTCTCGCCACAGGTGGTGCAAACCAGGCTGTCAGGCCAGGGGCGGCCGGGTGTGTTGCCCGCCGGCCTGCCGCAACGCCTGCTGAACAAATGGCGCGATGGCGATCTGCTGGCGGCCATCGGCCGGCGACTCCGTCTGTTGCGGGCGGCCCGCACCGGCGTCGCCCTGGAGAAGACCACGGCCAACTTGCCCACCGCCCGCTCCGTCATTGCCGTCGACCCTTCGGAGGCAGTGCGTTCGGCCGAGATCGTGCCGCTGCTCCGCCAGCACTTCCACCTCCTGGAGTACAAGCCCCTGGGCGGGACCATCCTACAGTTCCTGCTGGCCGACATCGCCGGCAACTTCCAGCGAGATGAGACCGGGGCCATGCTGCTGGAGATGCTCTTCACCATCGAGGACGCGCTGCTGGAAGTAGGCCATCTTGAGAGCGACTTCGCCTACATCGTAGCTGCGCCGAAGGCACCTACGGCGTAGACTGGGACGCCATCGGTCGGCGCTTCACGGCCCTGGTGGAGGATGTCGTCCGGCAACGTCCTGGGGCATGAGAGCATCCTCCGCCTCCCCAATTCGCAGAATTCGCGAAATTCGCGGCAAGGAACACCGGCACGCCA
>CAZVGR010000131.1:0-12925 GCA_964626845.1 uncultured Anaerolinea sp. | reverse complement strand
AGTGCCCGGCACCTATGGCTGAGTAGTAACTCCGATTCTATGATACAATGGGCGGCGAAGCAAATTGGCGGAAGTGAAAGGTGGCAAGTTGCAGGTTGCAAGTGCTGCCACCTACCACCTGCCACTTGCAACTTGCAACCTGCAACCTGCAACCTGCAACCTGCCACCTGTCACCTGCAACTCCGGAGGACCCATGCCCAACGCAGTGATTATCGATGCGATTCGCACCCCTGTTGGCCGGCACGGCGGCGCGCTGGCCGGCGTGCGGCCGGATGATTTGGCCGCCGTTCCCCTGCAAGCCATCATCCAGCGCACCGGCCTCGACCCCGCGCTGGTAGAGGAGGTCTACCTGGGCTGCGCCAACCAGGCCGGCGAGGACAACCGCGATGTGGCCCGCATGGCCGTGCTGCTGGCCGGCCTGCCCCAGCACGTGGCCGGCGTGACCTTCAACCGCCTGTGTGCGTCGGGCCTGAACGCGATCAACCAGGCCGCGCGCGCTATCAAGGCCGGCGAGGGCGACGTCTACATCGCCGGCGGCGTGGAGTCCATGAGCCGCTCGCCCTACTCGATGGCCAAGGCCGAGCGGCCCTTCGCAACCGGCCACGCGACGATCTACGACACCACCCTGGGCTGGCGCTATCCCAACCCGCGGCTGGAGGCCATGTTCCCGCTGGAGCAGATGGGCGAGACGGCCGAGAACATCTACGAGTTGAGCGTGCAGGGGGGCGTGGCTGGCGGGCCGATCCCCCGCCAGCAGCAGGACGCCTTCGCCCTGGAGAGCCAGCGCCGCGCGGTCGATGCGATCCGCAGCGGCCGGCTGGCCCAGGAGATCACACCGGTGTCGATCCCACAGCGCAAGGGGCCGCCCATCGTCGTGGACACCGACGAGCATCCCCGCTATCGCCGCACAGCCGAGGGCGAGATCGTGCTGGATACCAGCCTGGAGCAGCTTGGCAAGTTAGGGCCGATCTTCCGCAAGGGGGGCGTGGTGACGGCCGGCAACAGCAGCGGCCTCAACGACGGCGCAGCGGCCCTGCTGCTGACCTCAGCCGAGCGGGCGGCGGCGCTGGGGCTGAAGCCGCTGGCGCGCATCGTCAGCTCGGCCGCAGCCGGCGTCGATCCGCGCACCATGGGTCTGGGGCCGATCCCGGCCACGCGCAAGGCGCTGGCCCGCGCCGGCCTGCGCATGGCCGACATCGGCCTGGTCGAGATCAACGAGGCTTTTGCCGTGCAGGCCCTGGCCTGCATGGCCGAGCTGGAGATGGATCCTGCTGTCGTCAACGTCAACGGCGGCGCGATTGCGCTGGGGCATCCGCTGGGCTGCTCCGGCGCGCGGCTGGTGACGACCCTGCTGCACGAGATGCGCCTGCGCGCGGCCGCCGGCCGGCCGGTGCGCTACGGGCTGGCGACGCTGTGCGTGGGGGTGGGGCAAGGGGAGGCGACTCTCATCGAATGGATCGGCTGATGCTTGCAGCCGGGCTGACGGCCGCCGGGTGGTCAGTCCTGCGCCAGATGGGCCAGCAGCTCGCGCGCCTCGCACAAATCTTTGCTGTCGAAGCCCTCGCTGAACCAGTCGTAGATTTCCGCCAGCATCCGGCGGGCTGCGCTGCGGTGGGACGTGTCTTGCTGCGCCAGCAGCCGGCACAGGCTAACCGTCGCGCGCAGTTCCCACCAGCGCGCCTGCTGCTGGCGAGCTCTGGCGATTGCGCCCCGGTACTCCGCTTCCGCTAACTGGCGAGCCTTGGGGTGGTGGGGCTGCGTCAACAAGAGCAGGTCTCCTCGCAGGCGCTGCGCCTCGCCGGCCAGGGCGAGCACGCCGGTGCTCGCCATCCAGGCTTGCGCTGCATCGAGGGTCGCGATGCCGGCCTGCGCCTGGCCGGCGCGGCCCTGGGCCTGGGCCAGCATCAGACGTTGCGCCGCGCGCCCCAAGCCGCTGCCTGTCTTTTCAAACAGCAACATCCCCTGCTGCATGGCTGACACTGACTCGGCTTGCAGCGCCGCGTCGGGCGTCTCGGCGCCTGTCAGGCTATCGGCCCACACGCCAAATACCGCCCCCACCTCCGGCTGGCGGCGCAACGCCTGCACCTGCTGCCAGGCCGCTGTGCTGTCGCGCGCGCATACAAAGTGGATCATGCAGGCCATGCCTTGGGTCAGGATATAGGTGTTCATCTCACCCCTGGCCTGGGCGGTTGTGAGCGCCGCTTGCAGCGCAGCCGCGCCCCGCTCGGCATAGCCCAGTTGCCACCAAGTAAACGCACGCCAGGCCAGACTCAAGATCCTCACATCGACCCCTACTGCCAGATCGTTCCGTCCGTCATCGTGGTCGTCTTGGCTGTCCAGGCCCAAGGCCAAATGTTCTTGCGCTGCGGGCAGTTGACCTTGAGTCGAGAGGGCCATGCCCAACAACATGTGCGCCCAGCGCAGCATGGCGCCGTTCTGTGTCTGCTGGGCGTTGTGCAGGAGCTCCTCGCTGATGCGCACCGAGCGCCGCGGATCTGCGCTCCACAGGGCGAAATAGGCCACGGCTGCAGCGGTGGTGAAGCGCACGTCACCGCCGTTGAAGAGAGGATGTTTTGAGATGGCATAGGCGCGCTCCAAGGCTGCGATCCTTTCCGCGGACCAGAAGCCGCGCACGTAGCTGAGGGGCGACACCGAGGCCAGGTGCAGGTCCAGGCTGAGACGCGCCCGCTGGGGCGAGTCGGGCATGGTCTCGACCAGCGCCAGGCCGCGGGTCAGGTGATCGATGGCTTCCTCGTGGGCTGCCAGTTTGGTGGCCCGCTTGCCGGCCCGCAGATGGTACGACGCAGCCTGTTCGGCCAGCCCGGCTGCCTCGAAATGCCAGGCCAGTCGCGGCGCCAACGCCTCCATCTCGTCGGGCGCATCCTGGTGGAGCAGTTCCAGCGCGCGGCCGATAGCCTCGTGCAGGTGTGTTCGCCTGACAATGTCCAGCCGGTTGTACATGTACTGCTGGAAGAGGTGGTGCCGGAAGCGGAAGCGCGAGAGCTTGCGCGCGCCCAGCCGGTGCAGGCTGACCGCTGTTACTAACTGGTGCCTGCCCAGCAGATCGCTGCTGAGGCAGTGCAGCGCGGCTGCGGCGTCGATGTTCAGCGCATCGGCGATCACCTCGGCGGTGAACTCTTCCCCCTCGACGCTGCCCGCCGCCAACAAGGCCTGGGCGCAATCGGAAAGCCGGCCAATGCGCTCGCCAATGGCTGCCTCCACACGCGCTGGCAGCTTGTCCCAGTGCAGCGTGGTTTTTCTAATCCAGCGCCCTTGCCCGTCGCGCGCCAGTTCCCCGCGTTCTTGCAGGCTGCGCAGCACCTCCACCGTGAAGAGCGGGTGTCCCTCGGTGTGCTGCAGAAGTTGTTGACGAAAGACGCCATCCAGACGATTAGGCTCGACGTCCAACAGCGCCTCGATGAATGGCCGGCCAGCGCATTGGTCCAGGTCGATTGCTGGCTCGCCAGAGATGCGCCGCAGCTCAAAAGCCACGACCTCCAGCGGGTGGCGGCCTGCCCCTGGCTGCGACGTGATGGCATCTGGCCGGTAGGCGACTGCGATCAGGATCGGGCTGGCCGTGATGCGCCGTCCCAGGTGGAAAAGCAGGTTGATCGAGCCGGCATCGGCCCACTGGAAGTCGTCCAGCACCAGCAAGAGCGGGTGTTGCTGCGCCAGGGCCTGCAAGACGTGGGTGAATTGTTCAAAGAGATCGGTTTTCTGCAAGGGGAGGTGAGCGTCAAGGGTCGGCAGGCCAGGAGGCGCTTCGCCGATTGCCGCGGCTGGCTGGAGCAGTTGCGGCCACCAGGCCTGTCGTTTGCTGCTGCTGGACTGCTGTGTAAAGGCCTCTGCCCGCAGGATCAGGCTTGTCCTGGGCACAAATGCATCGATCAGATGCGGGCCGTGCTCGGCCATGGCTCGCAGCGCGTCGGGCATCGCTGACCACAGGCGGCGGGCGTGGTCTGGTGCGAGGGTGGCGCCGGCCCGCTTGGGTTCGATGTCGCCGGTTAGCAGTTGCAAAACCTCACGAAAAGGCAGGTAAGGATCGCCGATGCCGGTCAGCGCGTCGCACATCCCGCGTGCGACCAACAGGTTTGCCTGTGTCTGCATGGCGCGTCGTGCGAATTCATCCAGCAGCGCGGTCTTGCCGCTGCCCGCCTCTCCGGTGACGAAGACCACCCGCCCAGCTCCTGCCAGCGCCTGGCCTAGCAAGGCGTCGAGGTGCGTCAACTGGGGGTCGCGGGCAACCACAGGCGGCGCGGGTGATACAGGCTGGCACGTAGCCCAGATTTCGGGGGAAAAGCTTTTGCTCTGGCTTTGCCGACCTGTTGCGCCCTGCTTCTCCCGCTCTCTCTGGCGCATCGTTTCCAGCCCGCCCCGTATCGCCTCTTCCAGGGCCAGGGTCTCCTCGGCCGGCTCAACCCCCAACTCGTCCCACAGAATGCGGCGACAGGTCTGAAACTGGTGCAGCGCGGCATTGCGTTGATCGTCCAGGGCCAGCGCGCGCATCAGGGCGCGGTGGGCGGCTTCGTTCCACGGCTCCAGCGTTGTCTGCTGACGCGCGTAGGTCTGAGCTGCCGCGTAGTTGCCGCGCGCTTCCATCTCAGCCACCAGGCTGCCCAGGCCGGTGATCACTTGCTGCAAGATCTGCTCGCCGCGCAACAAGGCCCACTCCTCGAAGGGCGCAGCCCCGCCCACAGAAAAGCCCTGCAGAAAACTGCCGCGGTACAGGGCCACAGCCGATTGCAGGTCCTCCATCACGGCATCTGGCAGCCTGTTCGCCGCCTGCTGCGCTGCGGCAGCGTAATGGCGCCTGGCGCGAGCCAGCTTCTGCTCGATCTGGTCCACGTCAAGCCAGGCGCCGCTGGCCAGGTTGAACTGAATTGTGTCGTGGCTGATCAGCAAAAAGGGGACGGCAGCCGATCGGTCGTCCAGCGTTTTGCGCAGGCTGGCCAGTGAGTAGCGCAGGTTGCTAAGCGCGTCGCGGTCGGTGCGGTCTGGCCAGAGCATGCCTGCCAGCGTCTCGCGGCGGTGCTGTCTGTTGGCCTCGACAGCCAGAAACGACAAAAGCGCCCGTACTTTGTTGGACTTGAAATCCGTCACCGGGCGGCCGTCCAGCATGACCTGAAAGCCGCCAAGGAGGTGGAGCGCGAGGTGTGGCATGAAGGAGTTGAAAGTCAGGGGCTGGCGAGCAGCGCGGATGATGGGCCTGCGGTCAGAGTACTGTCATTGTATCCCAGTTATCCCGAAAAAGCAACCGAAATCGGCCTGGCAGGCCACGTTCTCGCCACGCAGTTGTGGTCTAATGAAACCAGTTCTGATGCATTTTGATGAGGCGCCCGTTGATGGACGGTGAATCAGGCCGACAGACCACCTATCTGGCATACATGCTGCGTCTTTGGCAGGCTGGCAGTCGCAATGGGCTGCCGGTTTGGCGCGCCTCATTGGAGAATCCCCACACCGGCGAGCGACTTGTCTTCGGCGATGCTCAGGCGCTGCTCGTTTTCCTGGCAGAGTGCATCTCTTGCCCGCTGGATAACAACGGCGTCGTTGCGCCGCCAGGACCCAACGATTGCCGATAGCCCCCCCTTATTACGTCGTAAACAAAGTTGTTGAGGTGCCCGGCACTTGACACGAGCTTCTGATCATGTACGAATCGTCGCCAAAGTGCCGGGCACCGATATGCAGTTCATTTGTTTACGGTGTACTTATCGGTATGGCTCGGCCGGAGACCGGCCAGAGCGCAAAGTGAATTGCGGACAGTCGCTAATGCTTACGTAACAGGAGAAGAGCCATGCGGCAGCATTTGTCTGTTTACCAGCGTGTAGTACTGGCAGTGGGTACGTCGTTGTTGTTATGTGGCGTGCTTGTGGTTGCGCTGGCAGCCGCTGCCAGCTCGGCCCCTCAGCTTGATCCGGGCGTCCAGCCGGTGACTTTTGCGCCAGGCGCGGCCTCGCAGGCGTCGCAGGGCTGGCTCGATGGGGCTGCCGATGGCCTTCGCAAAGCAGACCAGGGCTGGAGTGGGCAGCAGCCAGCCAGCCAGCGCGTTGCTTCGGTGTTACCGGACGGCGACGAGAGACCGTTGAGCGCAACAGAAGCTGAGCGCACGGTGCGCCGCGCCTGGCAGCGCGCCAAGGATGCTGGCGCTTATCGCTTCGCCACCGACCTGGTGCAGGTTACCTATCCGGCCCCCATGCTGGCCAACGCGGGGCGCGGGCCGCAGCAGCAGGCTGCCCGCCTGGAAGGGGACGTCGATGTGGCCGCGCAGAGGCTGAGTCTGCGTCTGTGGCAGAGCGCGGGCAGCGTGCAAAGCCGGGCTAACAGCGTCGAGGCGCGCATCGAGGGCGGTCGCGCCTACATCCGCGCGGCCGGCGCTGCCTGGCAGGAGACCGATGATTTCTCTGGCGGCTTCGCGCCTGGCAACGACCCGCTGGCCTATCTGACGGCGATGAAACAGGTGCGCCAGGTGTCGGCTGCTGGGGAGGATGTGACACGCTTTGCCTTCGAGCTGGACGGCCCCGCCTTTGCCGTCTATCTGCGTGATCAACTGGAGCAGCAACTGCGCGCCAAGGGCGAGCTGCCGATGAATGTCCACCTGGATACGGCGGCTGAGTACCGTAACATGACCGGAACCGGGGAGATCTGGATCGACGACCTGGGCATGCCGCTGCGCTTACAGGTGCGCCTGGTCTATCCTGAGCAGCGCAACGGCGCACATGTCGAGGCCGAGATCCAGACCGACTTTTCAGGTTTCCCCGCTTTGGCGTCGTCTGCGCCCAGCGTTCTGAACGATCCAGCAGCCTGGGCGACGCAGGCGCTGCACAGCAGTGCGCGCGCGTTGGGGCTTGACTCGCCCCAGGCCGTGGCGCGCTCGTGGGGCATGCCCACTGGCCGAGGCGGCGTGCTTCTGTGCTGTCTTGGTTTCACGGCCCTGTTGATCTTCTCCCGCCGCTCGCGCCGTCTTTATGCGGCTGTTGTGCTGGCGGTGATCCTGTCCATGGTCGTCATCCCCCTGCTGCAGAACGAGCGCGCTGTGGCCTTCTTCGACCGCCAGGCAGCGCGTGAGATTCAGCAGCAGCAGGCCCAACAAGATGAACAGATCGTGCAGGAGATTCTGGCGCAACGGACGTCGTCGTGGGATCCGCACCGTGATCCGCTGGCCGCTGACGAGGCTGCTCAGGCGCCAGCAGCCTTGCTCTTAGCGCCCAACGCCCAGCCCGTGACCGTATCGACCCCAGCGCCTGGCGACCTGTGCGATCCCAATGATCTGGCCGACCCCGATGGCGACGCCTTGCACAACTACGACGAGTGCCTCATAGGCGCTAATCCCCTGGAGGCCGACACCGATCAGGACGGGCTGACCGATGGCCAGGAGGTCGATCGCCTTGGCACGGCTCCTACTATCGCCGACACCGATGGCGACCACATCCCCGACCTGGTGGAGATCCAGGGTTTCAGCTACGCCGGCCAGCAGTGGTACCTGGACCCGACCAATCCTGACAGCAACGGCGACGGTCAGATCGACTCGATGGAGTGCCCCCCGCTGACCGAAGGCATCGTGATCACCCCGGATGTGATCCGGGCTCAGTGCGACGCCGATCAGGACAATGTGCCCAATCCCTTCGACGACGACAACGACAACGACGGCGTGCCGGACCGGATAGACCTGTCGCCCAATCACGTTCTGGATCGCAACGGCATCGCACACAACGGCGCAGCCCTGCACGCAGATGCTGCCTATCATCGCGAGCAGCCATTTCCGCTGCTGGTGACAGGTCTCCAGCCGGGCTATCCAACCTTTGTGGACTTGCAGGTGCGGCCGGTGACGCTCAGCCATCTGACCTACGCGCTGAATGTTTTAGATTGGCCGGCTGGCGATGACCAGGGGCAGATTCAGCACGTCAAGGACACAACCTTTGCCACCAGCGACAACCCGAATGTGCGCCAGTCCGGCGACCTGGCAGGCCAGTACGGTGATATGCGGCTAACGCCGATCATGGAAATTGAGATGACGGGCAGCAGCGTTCCCTTGAAGCTGACCGATCCGGCGGCCACCATCAGCGTGCGCGGCGAGTTATCGGCCACCGTAAATCTGGCGCAGCCTGCCGCAAATCATAACAACACCGCGCTGACCTTCACCTTCGGGCAGGCTGGCGGCCACGATGTCAAGATCTATACCAGCGGCTGCCCGGCCAGCGGTGCGCCGCTGGCCAGCTTCGCCGGTGTAAGCAGCGGCGGCGCGGCCACAGTGACCAACCAAAAGTTGACCGCGCTGGCGGACGCCGGCCACGCCCTGGTGGTTTCGCAAGGCGTGAAGTCCGTTTGCACCGTTATTCCCAACGTCATCAACGGTCCCTACAGCGACAAGATGATCGACCTGTCGGTGCTCGACCCCTATGGCATCGGCATTCTGGAGGGGGATACACAGGCCACTGGCGGCAGAACGCTGCTGGCCTATGTGCCCTTGAGCCTGGCGCCGGATGCCACGGGCGGCGCCCGAACCGCCTTTCAGGCGCGCATGCTCTATTGGCCCGGAACTGACGGCAATGCCTGGACCCAGGCGCACCATGTGCGGGTGTTGTGGGCTGTGCAAATGCTGACCGACGCCTGCGACGCAGAGGGCTTCCCGCTGGACGATGACTATGCCCAGGAACACCCCGACGACTACGACAAGCAGCTCAAGAGCTGGTGTACAACCCACCGCACGATGGACAACTTGCAGGTGGTGCAGACCTATGACGAGAATTGGTATGTCACCGGGCTCTCGGTGCGCGAGGATCACGGCCTGGACGTGTCCGTCGCTTATCTGGACCCGTTCCACTATCCGGCTGACGACGAGAACCTGTGGCAACTGTCCTGGGGCTTGGGGCAGATGTTCGTTACCGGCCGCGATTGTGAAACGGACGTCACGCTGCGCGACGGCGGCGATGCCAGCGTCTGTCACAGCGACACCTATCGCGACCTGGCCGTCTTCGAGGCGGACAGCGCTGGCCTGCGCGGCGGCAACACCACCATCGCCGGTCGTTTTGACAGCGCAGACAGAAATGGCAACGGCACACCTGACAACGAAGACTACGCCAACGCCAAAGGCTGGAGCGCAGACCGTCGCGAGGTGTTGCGCTGGGGCATTCCCACCGACGCGTTGTTCGTCGAGACCGTGCGCTATCCGCACGAAGATTACATGTCCTATCTCTCGGCCACTGTCACCCCGCGCATTCTGCAACAGTTTCCGACCACTGTCAGCCCCACACTGCTGTATGCGCGCGAGGAACGCTACCGCAACGTGGGCATGGCTGCGGCCAGCGTGACCAATGGCGTGCTTTCGGTAGATGCCAACCCCCAAGACCACAAAGAGGAGAAGCTGGCCGGGCTGATCTGGGGGCCGTATCGCTACAATCCAGGCGTGGACCCGATCTCCAATCAGGTGATCGGGTGGGAGTCTTACCCGGTTGATGAGTACTACAGCATGCTGGGCGATAGCCTGACCCTGCGCTTCGACACCAACTTCCCCGATGACGCCGGCTCGGCCAACGCCGGCAAGATGGCGGTCGCGCGCGGCTATTACATGTCGCTGCTCAGTGGCATTACCTCGCGGGTGCAGGCCTGCCCGGCCGGCGAGGAGTGCGGCGAGCTGGAGGGCGAGTCCGATGAAGAGCTGATTGCCGCCAGCGAGGAGCTGGCCGACAAGATTGCGGAGGTCGCGGGCGACCTGGTTCTGGACATGATGCAGGCCTATCGCCATCTGCAATCGCGCGCCTTGAGCGAGTGGTGGCAGGCCATGGGCGAAGGCCTGGGCGACTCGTGGGACGGCTGGCACGTCAAACATGCTGTGTTCGAGAGCATTGGCGAGGCGCTGATCGATTTCTTCGTCTCGCCGTGGAAGACGCTTTTCACCAGCCGCTCCTGGGGCGCGTTGGCGGGGGTCAGCATTGTGGTGGCTGGCGCTCTGGCCACCATTGCGCTCAGTTTCATTCTCGGCTCCAGCGTCAGCGGCGCTGAGCTGGCGGCCCGCATTCTGCTCAGCGCCACGGTTGTGCTCGCCACCCTGTCCCTGGTAAAAGCGGTCGCAAAAACCGTCAAGGAGGTGGCCCACGGCGTAAAAGAGTTTGTTTGGGAGTCGATTGAAGGCTTCGGCGCGCGGATGCGCATGAACAAAGTGAGCATCGTGGTGAGGATCGTCATTGGCCTGGTCATCACCTGGGCCGCCTTTGCGCTGGAATGGGGACTGGGCCACATGGCAGCCGGCAGCATGGCCTGGAACAACGCGCTGGCCAGCGCCATTGCCGGCTCAATCACGACGATTCTGATCTTTGCAATTCTGACCGCGCTGGGGCCGCTGGGCGAGATCATCTGGGCTGTCATGGCCATGATCGACGCCCTGGTGGCCCTGATCTGCAACGCGTTTCTGTCGCCAGAGCAGCAGGAGAGCGAAGCCGGCCAATGGTTGTGCGGCGGCATCACCGGCTTGATTTCACAGACTCTGAAGTGGATGATCTACAGCGGCGCCATCATGGTGGACATGGACCCGGACGAGGACAAGGGGCCGCCCTGGTATCCGCGCCTCCAGCTAACAAACTTTGGCCTCGACGACCTGGTCCATCCTGAGCTGGGTATTGTGGACGGCAACGCCGTGCGCTATCGCATCTCGCTGACCAACACCATCGACCTGGCGCCGGTGCCGATCAGCCCCTTGGAGGCTGCCTGGTTCTGGGAGTTCAACGACGACAATCTGCGCCGCTCGACCTTCGAGTATCGCTGGCAGGAGGAGGAAGAAGAGTTCCACAAGCACCTGTCGTTGGGCGATATGCGGTCTAAGTGGAAGAAGATTGACGGCGGACGCCCCTTCTACATCGCCCGCACCATCGAGAGCGAAGAGGCCTTCCCGCTGCCTGAAGCTGGCGTCAATCAGCCGGTGGAGCTTTTCCTGTCCGAGGCCTACGCGCTGCCCGACCAGGAGTGCTGGGGAGTTCTGGTCTTTGCCGAGTGCTACATCACGGCCGAAAAGGGAACCGCCCACTACAACATCGGCGAGCAGTTGGTCTTCGATGTGCTGCCAGCCACGCTGGACGAGTTTTATCAGTTGGCGCAAGAGGGGAGCGGCTGGACATTGGGCTGGAGTCAGGACGCAGCGCTCTCCTTCCCCACCCAGCGCGACGCCGACGGCGACAGCCTCTCTTTCGCCGAAGATCCCTCCGACAGCCATTGGGACAGCGACAACGATGGCTTGTCCGACGCCTACGAGCTGCAAACGGGCAGCGACCCCTGGTTGCCGGACAGCGATCACGACGGCCTGAGCGATCACCAGGAAGCGCTGCTCGGCACCAATCCCCGCCTGGCAGACAGCGACGGGGATGGCTTGACCGACAGCCAGGAGGTCGCCGGCTGGAAGATTATCACTGGACTGGCTGCTGACGGCGCACCCCAGTACGCATGGGTCTGGTCCGATCCTTTACTGGTGGATGTTGACGGCGACGGGCTGACCGACTTCCAGGAGAAGACTTATGGCTATCACCCGCGCGTGCCCTCGGATCCCAACGTTCTGGTGTTGCAATCTGAGCTGTGGGAGACGTCGGGCGGCGCGCTGGCGCCGACCGATGGTGTTGTCAAGCCCGGCGCCCGGCTGGCTTACACAGCCACGGTCGACAACAAGCTGAACAGCCGCACCGCGCAGGGGCTGCTTTCCACCGAGTCGCCTGATATCCTCAACGACCAGGGGGTGCCGCCCAGCCCCTTTGTGCTCCAGCCGCTCCAGCAGCAGACCATGGCCGGCAACGTCGATGTCTTGCAGACCGCTGCATCCGGCGTCTACAGCCTGACCCAGGTGGCCGGCGCGCTGATCACCGATTGGCAGGACATCTCAGGCGATGCGCGGCTTTGGCTGCGTTTCGACGAAGCGGCCGGCGCGACGGTCTACGCCGACAGCTCAGGCCAGATTCCCCCGCGCGACGGTCACTGCACGGTCGCGGGAGGCTGTTCGGCCGATCCAACCGGCGGCCGTTTCGGCGGCGCCCTCCAGTTCAGCCCTGCTGGCGCTGTGCATTCAGATGTCCAGGTTGCCCAGGCCGCCTATGGCTTGTCGTTGTGGTTCAAGACCACAGGCAGCGGCTATCTGTTCAGCGCCCCGCAGGCGCAATCTGGCTATCTGCTCCAGATCTGGATTGTCGAAGCTGGCATTCCTGCGGTGGCCGTTGGGCCTGACGGCAACGAGGAGATGATCGTCGCCCAGGGCAACTTCGCCGACGGCCAGTGGCATCACCTGGTGCATACCTTGCAGGGCAGCGCTGGAGGCCAGAGGCTGTACATTGATGGTCTGTTGGCTGCTGCGGGCAGCGTTAGCGCGCTGCCTGCCGTGACCCATCCGGGCGTCAATATCGGCGGCAATTTTAGCGGCATGATTGACGATGTGCGCCTGTTCGATCGTGGTCTGACCCCGGCAGATGTCGAGGCGCTGTCCAATCAGCCGGTGCTGCATCTGGACTTCGACGCCAGTGATCGCTGGTACGACGCATCGACTTTCCGCACGGCTGTCTCCTGCGTCTCCCCCTACTGCCCGGCTCACGCGGCCGATGGCGTCGCCGGCCTGGCGGCCAGTTTTCATGGCGATGACTATCTCAGCACGGCCGCAAGCCCAGCCTTGGACCTGCGCAACACGCCCTTCACGCTGGCTGCTTGGGTCTATCCCCAGCTATATGGCGCCAACGACGCCAAAGATACATTCCCCCAGGGCATCCTCGGCCGGCGCAGCGGTGAGGCCGATGCATCTCCCACGTTGCAGCGCGTCGGCCGCAAGATCCGCTTCGGCATCGGCACCAATGCTGGTTGGAAGGCATGGACCAGCGCCGACGTCCTGACCGAGCAGGCCTGGAATCATGTGGCGCTTTCCTTCGATGCGGCCACCGGCAACCTCAAGCTGTACGTCAACGGTCTG
>CAZVGR010000130.1:182-13120 GCA_964626845.1 uncultured Anaerolinea sp. | reverse complement strand
AGCCTCTGATCATGTGCGAATCGTCGCCAAAGTGCCGGGCACCGATACGCAGTTGATTTGCTTACGGTGTGCTCAGCCACAGGTCACAGAATTGAGTATTCATTGTGAGAAGCATCGACTCCATCCGCGCTGACTTCCCGATCTTGCAGCGGGAGGTCAACAGTCTTCCTCTGGCCTACCTGGACAACGCGGCGACCTCGCAGAAGCCGTTGGCCGTCTTGCAGGCTATGGACGACTATTACCGCCTGCGCAACGCTAACGTCCACCGCGGCGTCCACACGCTGAGCGAAGAGGCCACGGCGCTGTACGAGGGCGCGCGCGGCCGCATCGCCCGCTTCATCAACGCGCCCAGCAGCAAGCAGGTGATCTTCACCCGCAATGCCACCGAGGCGGTCAACCTGGTGGCCTATAGCTGGGGCCTGGAGACTCTCAAGCCGGGCGATGAGGTGCTGATTACCCAGATGGAGCACCACGCCAATATCGTGCCCTGGCAGTTGATCACCCAGCGCACTGGCGCCACCTTGCGCTATGTGCCGATCGACCAGGAGGGCACGCTGCGGCTGGACCTGCTGGACGAGCTGCTGACCGAGCGCACCAGGCTTTTCGCCTTCGTGGCCATGTCCAACGTGCTGGGCACGATCAACCCGGTGGCCGAGCTGGTGGCGCGGGCGCACAGCGTCGGCGCGCTGGCCCTGGTGGACGGCGCGCAGAGCGTGCCGCACCTGCCGGTGGACGTGCAGGCGCTCAACTGCGACTTCCTGGTCTTCTCCGGCCACAAGATGTGCGGGCCGACCGGCAGCGGCGTGCTCTATGGCCGCCGCGAGCTGCTGGAGCGTATGCCCCCCTTCATGGGCGGCGGCGACATGATCCGCGAGGTGCGGCTGGAAGGCTCGCGCTGGAACACGCTGCCCTGGAAGTTCGAGGCCGGCACGCCGGCCATCGCCGAGGTGATCGGCCTGGGCGCGGCCGTGGACTACCTGGCCGGCCTGGGCATGGACTTCGTGCAGCAGCGCGAGCACGAGCTGGTAGCCTACACCATGGCGCAGCTTGAGAACGTCGAGGGGCTGCGCATCTTAGGACCGGCGGCTGACCAGCGCGGCGGCGCGGTGGCCTTCACCCTGGGCGAGATCCACCCCCACGACACGGCCGCCATCCTGGACGCCGAGGGCATCGCCATCCGCGCCGGCCACCACTGCGCCCAGCCGATCCACGACTTCTACGGCATCCCGGCCAGCGCGCGCGCCAGCTTCTACGTCTACAACACCTTCGAGGAGATCGACCGGCTGGCCGCGGCGCTGGACAAGGTGCATGCGGTGTTAGGCATGTAAGATTATGGACGCACTCTACCGCGAGGCTATCCTCGACCACTACAAATACCCGCGCAACAAGGGCCACCTTGACAGCCCTGACGTCAGCCACTTCGACCACAACCCCTTCTGCGGCGACGAGATCACGCTGGAGCTGAAGATCGAGGATGGCGTGGTGACGCAGGCGGCCTTCGACGGCCGCGGCTGCGCCATCAGCCAGGCCTCGGCCTCGATGATGACTGAGGAGATCATCGGCAAGTCGCTGGAGGAGCTGAAGGGCTGGACCAAGGACGACATCCTTGACCTGTTGGGCATCGAGATCGGCCCGGTGCGCCTCAAGTGCGCGCTGCTGCCCTTGAAGGCGCTGAAGGCGGGCGTGTGGGGCATCGAGGACAGTGAAGCGTAACACGTAACACGTAATGCGTAACCCAGAGCGTGTATGGGAAGCTTTTCCGAGTTACGAGTTACGGGTTACGAGTTACGTGTTACGCAGTTCGGACAACGATCACATCCAAAGAAAGGCAAAACATAACAACCATGTCACGTGCAGTCAAAGTTGCTGAGAGCAAGGATATTCCCATGGGCGGCAAGGTCGTCGTCGAGATCGACGGCGTGGAGATCGCCGTCTTCAACGTGGACAACGAGCAGTTCTACGCCGTCGAGGACATCTGTAGCCACGACGGTGGGCCGTTGGGCGAGGGCGAGCTGATCGACAGCTACGAGATCGAGTGCCCGCGCCACGGCGCCCGCTTCGACATTCGCACCGGCAAGGCGCTGGTCATGCCGGCCTTCGAGCCGATCGAGGCTTTTCCGGTAACGGTCAAGAACGACGGCATCTACCTGACGGTGGATTGGTAAAGACTGGAGGACAACTATGGCAATCACAGACAACGACGTACGAGAACGCATTCGCGCCAGTGTCATCGACCCGGAAATCGGCCTGAACATCGTCGACCTGGGCCTGATCTACGGCATCGAGGTGGATGAGAACACCGTCGACATCGACATGACCTTGACCAGCCCCGGCTGCCCGGCCGGCCCGCAGATCATCTACGATGTCAAGCAGACGGTCAAGCGCAACTTCCCCGAGGCCGACCAGATCAGCGTCAACATCGTCTGGCAGCCCTTCTGGTCGCCGGAGATGATGAGCGAGTGGGCCAAGGAAGAGCTGGGCATCTTCTAGCAGTGCTTTGGAGGAACTCGGGGGAACCAAGAGGCACTCCGAGGAGCTTTTTTCTGAACGGAAGGGCGTCTCCGCTGCATGAACGATGGGCGGGGACGCCCTTTTGTTGAGCACTGCCGAGGCTGGCAGGAATCATCTGTGAAACGTCCCAACCTGCGAACAGCGCTTGCTCTTTACGGCCTTGCTCTGGCCATCTTTGGCCTGTTGGCCTGGCCCCGGCTGATCTTGCGATCGCCCAACGAGTTCGTCGCCCAGGCCGAGGCCTGGCTGGCCGGCCGGCTGGACATCGCGGCGCAGCTTGCCCCCTACCTCGACCTGGCCGAGTTTGGCGGGCGCTACTTCGTCCCCTACCCGCCGGCCGCCGCTGCGCTGTACACCCCCTTCGTCGCCCTCTTCGGCCGCGGCGTTTACCACGGCCTGTTGCACCTGCTGTTGGCCGCGGCCATCCTACCGCTCTTCTATCTGGCCCTGGCCCGCTACCTCGGCGAGACCGGCCACGGCCGGCGCGAACAGGTCTGGCTGGCCGGCCTGCTGGCCTTTGGCACACCCGTTGCGGCCCTCAGCGCCGCCAGCAACGTCTATTTCACCGGCCAGATCGTGGCCGTGCTCTTCACCTGCCTCTACCTGCTGGCGGCCTATCGCGGACGGCATCCGGGCTGGGCCGGGCTGGCGCTGGGTGCAGCCTTCATGGCCCGCGGCGCCACGCTGCTGGGCTTTCCGGTCATCCTGGCCGAGATCTGGCGCACGCAGCGGGGTATGACGGCCGGCGCGCGGCGGGCGCTGCTGCGCTTCGGCCTGGCGCTAGGGGCCGTGCTGCTGCTGGCAGCCTGGACCAACTGGGCGCGCTTCGGCCAGCCGGCCGAGTTCGGCTATCAATACCTGGACTGGCGCGTCGACCCGACCTTCATGCGCTGGGGCCTGTTCGACTACGTCTACCTGGAGCGCAACCTGCACGCGCTGCTGGCCAGCCTGCCGGTGCTGCTGCCGGTCTTCCCCTACGTCGCTTATCACCCCGAGGGCATGAGCCTGCTGCTGACCACACCGGCGCTGCTCCTGCTGCCCACCCTGCGCAACTGGACACTTACCGCCAAGGCTGCGCTGCTCGCCAGCGGACTGATCCTGCTGCCGGCCCTGTTCTACGCCAACACCGGCTTTGTGCAGTACGGCTACCGCTACGCCGCCGATTTCCTGCCCTACTTGATCCTGGCGATGGGGCTGGCCGGGCTGCGGGTGCGGACCTGGTCCGTCAAGGCGCTGATTCTCTTCGGCGCAGCGGTCAGCCTGTGGGGCGCCTGGCTGGCCGGCTGGCATCCTTTTGATGCCGAACTGGCCCGGCTGATCGAGGAGCATACCCTGCTCCGATATCGTTAGGTGACTGTTCAGACAGCAGCTGACCAAACATAGCCATGAAATTATGACCTCCGTCATAGCGCCACACCCGATCCTGTGCTACGATAGGCGCAACTACAGCGACAAGGAGGTCGTCCGTGTCCCAACTTAACCCCTTCTTCAACCCCAGCGGCGTGGCCGTCATCGGCGCGTCGGCTGATCCGCGCAAGCTGAGCCACGGCGTGCTGCGCAACTGCCTCAGCTACGGCTTTGCGGGCGCGGTCATCCCGGTCAACCCGCGCGCGCAGGAAATCCTGGGTCTGCCCTGCTATCCCGACATCGCGGCCGTGCCCGATCCGGTGGAGCTGGCGGTGTTGATGGTGCCGGCCGCGGCCTGCCCTGGCGTGCTGGATGCCTGTGGCCGGCGCGGGCTGAAAGCGGCCATCGTCATCTCCGGCGGCTTCCGCGAGGTGGGCGCGGAGGGACTGGCGCTGGAGCAGCAGTTGTTGGGCATCGCCGGGCAACACGGCATGCGGCTGATCGGCCCCAACTGCGTCGGCACGCTGGACGCGCACACCGGCCTCAACACCACTTTCATCCGCACCATGCCCAAGCCTGGCCCCATCGCCTTCGTCAGCCAGTCGGGCGCGATCTGCGGCGGTATCCTGGAGTGGACGGCCGGCAAGGGGATCGGCTTCAGCCGCTTTGCCACCCTGGGCAACGCGGCCGACGTCACCGAGACCGACCTGCTGCTCGACCTGGCTGAGGACCCCAACACGAGGGTCATTGTCGCCTACATCGAGGCGATCCGCGACGGCCGGCGCTTCATCGATGTGGCGCGGCAGATCACGCCCCACAAGCCGATTCTGGTGATCAAGGCCGGCCGCACCGCCGCCGGCACGCGCGCGGTCTCCTCGCACACGGGCAGCCTGGCCGGCGAGATGGCGGCCTACGACGCGGCCTTCCATCAGGCCGGCGTGCTAAGGGTCGAGACGGTGGAGGAGCTGTTCGACCACGCGTTGGCGCTGGCCTACGGGCCGCTGCCGCGCGGGCCGCGGGTGGCCGTAGTAACCAACGCCGGCGGGCCGGCCAGTCTGGCGGCCGATATGTTGGAGCAGGCCGGGCTGGTCATGCCGCCGGCGCCGGAGGCCACGCAGGCTGTGCTGGCCAGCTTCACCCATCCCGAAGCGCAGTTGGCCAACCCGGTGGACATGCTGGGCGGGGCCGAGCCGGCGCAGTATGAGCAGGCGGTGAGGGCGCTGCTGGTCAGCGACGCCTTCGACGCCGTGCTGCCGATCCTGGTGCCGCAGGCCCTGGTCGATCCGGTGGCCGTGGCCGAGGCGATCGCGCGGGCGGCGGGGTCTCGATACGGCGAGGACGGGTCTCGATACGGCGCAGACGCCTACTCGACCCACGGCGATTGGGCCAGCGGGAAGCCTGTGGTGGCCTGCTTCATGGGCGACGAGGTGGTGCGCCAGCCCATGTCCCTGCTGCACCAACACCAAATCGCCAGCTACATCTTCCCCGAACAGGCTGCGCACGCCTTGGGCGCGCTGTGGCGCTATGTCGAGGTGAGGGGTAGATTGGTAGATTGGGAAACTGGTAAATTGGTCGCCGACTCCGCTCCCCGCTCCCCGCTCCCCGCTCCCTATTCCCCGCTCACCCTCCCCCCCGGCCCTGCCCAACTGGGCGAGGCGGAGGCGCGGCCGCTCCTGGCGGCCTATGGCATCGCCCAGCCGCGGGCGGAGCTGGCGCGGTCGGCTGAGGAGGCGGGCCGGCTGGCCGCGGAGATCGGCTTCCCCGTGGCCTTGAAGATCGTCTCGCCTGACGTGTTCCACAAATCCGATGTGGGGGGCATTGCGCTCAAGCTGTCCAGCGCAGAGGCCGTGCGGGCTGCCTTCGATTCGCTGCTGGCGCGTGTGGCCGAACGGCAGCCCGGTGCTCGCATCGAAGGCGCGTTGGTGACGCAGATGGCGCCGCCCGGCCATGAGTTGATCGTGGGCATGCGCCGCGATGCCCAGTTCGGCCCGCTGCTGATGGCCGGCTTGGGCGGCATCTACGTCGAGCTGCTCAAGGATGTGGCCTTTCGCGTCGCCCCCTTCAGCCGGGCCGAGGCGCTGGCCATGATCGCCGAAACCCACGCCGGCAAGCTGCTGGCGGGCCTGCGCGGCCAGTCCCCGGCCGACATCGACGCCGTGGCCGAGGTCATCGAGCGCGTGGCGCGCCTGGCGCTGGATCATCCGCAGGTTCAGGAGATCGACGTCAACCCGCTGCTCGTCTACCCGGCCGGCCAGGGCGCGCTGGCCGTGGACGTGCGCATGGTGCTGGGGTGAGCGCGCCGGGTTGAGGGTTTAGCTGGTATGGCGGTATAATGGCGTCATGGTAACTATCGAGCAAATCGAAGCCGCTCTGCGCCAGCCGTTGCCGGGCCTGCCGGCCATGGTGCGCATGGCGCCCAATCCACGGCCGCTCTATCCGCCTACGCCCGATCACCGGCCGCGGGAGGGGGGCGTGCTGGTGCTGCTCTATCCCAACGGCAACGAGGGCGCTCTGCACCTGGTGCTGACCCGCCGCACCGACACCGTGGGTAACCACCGCGGCCAAATCAGCTTCCCCGGCGGCAGCGTCGATCCTGGCGACCTGTCCACTGCGCACACCGCGCTGCGCGAGGCATGCGAAGAGATCGGCGTCTGCGAGACCGATTTGCGCCTGCTGGGCGCTCTGACGCCGCTCTACATTCCCCCCAGCGACTTTCGCATCTACCCCCACGTGGCCTATGCCTTGCGCAGGCCGGCGTTCTGTCCCCAGCCCGCCGAGGTAGCCGAGCTGTTAGAGGTTCCCATCACCCATTTTCTGGACGAGGGCAACACCGCGCAGGAGGAATGGTTCGTCAGCGGCGCGACGCGGCAGATTCCCTATTATCTGGTGGGCGGCCACAAGGTATGGGGCGCGACGGCCATGGTGCTGGCGGAGATGGCGGCGCTGATTACCGGCCTGGACTGATCAGGACTCCGCCTACAGGGCAGTGTTGGTCTGGCCGGGCGATTGTGGTGTGATCCACTTCCAGTCGGCATAGAACAGGCCAGCGATGAGCAAAATGGGGAAGACGAAAACCAGCAGGTTGGGCAGAGAGCCAACATCGCGCACGAAGAAAAAGGCGAACAGAGCGCCGGCGGCCAGGAAGGCCACGAAGCCCACCGCCGGCCGCTTCCAGGCCGCGATCAGCAGCACCAGCATGGCGATGGACGGGATGTTGTGGATCAGGAAGCCGCCCAGCAGCGCCAGCGGCGACGCCTCCATCTCGAACACGTCCAGCGAGAAGAGGCTGATGAAGAAGATGAGGAGGATGGCGGCAATGCGGGGCGCCCAGTGGATGATCCTGGCCAGGCGGGGGCTGACCTGGCCGTGGGCCTTGCGCTCGCGCCAGGCGACGATCAGCACGTAGATCGATCCGTACAACAGCACCAGCGGGATCGACAGCAGCAGGCTGTTGACCAGCGGCATCCACCACTCCATGAATTCGGGATCGGCGGCCCAGTTAGCGTAGTTGAAGGCGGCCAGGGTGAGCAGGTACAGGACAACCAAGACAGCCAGCAGAACGCGATTGAACGGGGACTTCTGCGTGTTCATCACGCACCTCCTTGCAGAGCGCCGAAACCAGGGTCAGCAGCGCTGCGCTCTTTGATCTTGGCAAAGGGCTGTCTACGATGGAGCGGCCGCTGTCTGACCTTTGCGTGTTCGTTGCCGCCAGACCAGGGAAAGCATCAGATCATGGCTGCCACGAGAAAGATCACAATGAAGAAAGAGATCATAGCTCCCAACAGGGTGGAGTAGTTCCTGGGCTCGATCTGACCGTTCTTGTCCATCTTTCTGATCAAAGGGAACAAACGCCAGAAGAACGACGCCGTGGCCAGGGCCAAAGCCACCAGGCTTATGCGCTGGCTATCCGGGTCAGCAGAGATGAGGATCACACCCAGCAACAGGAGGAAGATCAGCTTGGCGCCGGCAACCCAATAGACCAGGTATCTGACGAAATCATGCATCTCCGGGTCTTGCTTGGATTTCTCCCAGGCGCTGAAGACGCCCACTGCATTGGCGTACCTGGATCCGGGAGCGAAGTACAGCGCCAGCACGTTGGATGTTTCCAAGATCATGAAGGCGAGAATGACGATTTGCGCGAGGGTCATAACGTTGTTCCTCAGGAAGTGTTCTTGTTGCGCCAACCTGAAAATAGCCGCTTGGGCCGGTCTCCGACCGAGCCCGACTGTCTTCATCAACGGTTGTGCGCCCAGCGCATGGATGGCTGTCTTGGGATCAGACGGCTTATACGCCGTCCAGGTATTTGAGAAACGGCCGCATGGCCCAGCAGGCGGCGACCACCCGGCCGGCGAAGTCGGGCGTCAGGACCTCCTCGTCCTGGAAGCGGCGCATGGCCAGGATCTGCTTGAGCTGGAGCAGGTCGATGGCGGGATGCTCGCGGTCGTAGCCCTTGGGCGCGGTCTTGAGGCGCGCGCCTTCGACAGCGCCAAAGACATCGACAAAGTCCGGGGCTTGCACGATCTGCCTGAACCCGGCCGCATCCTGGACGATGGCCTGGCGAAAGCGCTCCAGTTGCTGCGGAGTCGGGTCGTACAGCCCGCCGCCGACCATTGACTGGCCGTGGGGCTGGAGGGAGATGTAGTAGCCCTGCGCGGTGGCCCGCCAGCCGCCCGGCGCCACCAGCGCGCCCAGGTTGGTCTTGTAGGGCGACTTGTCCTTGGAGAAGCGCACATCGCGATTGATGCGCGGCATGCACTTCGTGGCCTCCAGGTCTTGCAGGTTGTCGGCCTCTCTGAAGGCGTCGATGATGCCGTCGACGAACTGCTCGAACGCGCCGCGCGCGGCTTCGTAGGCCGGTCGGTTCTCGTCGAACCATAGCTTGTTGTTGTTCTGGCTGAGATCATCCAGGAAGGCGAGGACTGGTTTCAAATCGTATGTAATCATGACGTTCCTCCAATGGCTGCTTAGGCGCCCTTCAGCACCCAGGCCCGCGGGTTGTGCTCGAAGCCCAGCCGCGGATAGTAATCGTTGGCCAGCGGCGCGGCCAGCAGGACGATCATGCACTCCGGCCAGAGGCGCGCCTTGGTCTCCTCGACGAGACGCTTGCCGATGCCCTGCCGCTGGTACTCGGCGTCGACGGCCAGGTCGGCCAGGTAGGCGACGTAGCTGAAGTCGGTCAGCGTGCGGGCAATGCCCACCAGCCGCTCGCCGTCCCAGGCCGTGATGAGGAGGTTGGCGTGCTGCAGCATGCCCGCGAAGATGTCAGGCCGATCCACCGGCCGGCGCTCGCCCAGAGTGGAGCGCTTGTAGAGGTCGATGGCCGCCTCGACGGTGAGGTCGGCGTTGTCGCGGTAGTCGATGGTCATGGTGCTTCCCATTGTACTCCCGTTTCGACGCCGACTACAAACACCGCCGTCGCTATTTAATCCGCCAACCGACCTATGCTACAATGCCCAAGACGCAGAGCGACGAGTTTCCCAATCTACCAATCTACCAATCACCAATCTACCACCCCACCATGCCCGGCAAACACTACGACGACCTCACAATCGGCCAGACCATCCGGCACAGCCTGGGCCGCACCATCACCGAGATGGACAACGTGCTCTTCTCGGCGCTGACCATGAACCCGCAGCCGCTGCACATCGACGAGCACTACGCCAGCCAGACCGAGTTTGGCCAGCGCATCGTCAACGGCATCTTCACCCTGGGCCTGGCCGTGGGCCTCACCGTGGCCGACCTGACCGAGGGCACGCTGGTGGCTAACCTGGGCTACGAAAGCGTCAAGCACCCCCACCCCATGTTTCACGGCGACACCCTCTATGTCGAGACCGGGGTGCTGGACAAGCGCGAGTCGCGCAGCCGGCCGGGCCAGGGCATCGTGCGCTTCAAGCATACCGGCCGCAACCAGCACGGCGTGGTGGTGATCGAGTTCGAGCGGACCGCGTTGATGCGCAAGCGCGCCTGATGAAAAACGGCGGCTGATCTGCGCGCTCGACGCGTCCCTTGGGACGCGTCGAGCTGCCAGCACAGATTGGCCCGGTCACGAGACCGGCTGAAAGGGCGCCGAAAATCTAAAGCGGCCCGTTACTACATCAGGTGCCGGGCACTTGCGGCTCATGCATAGCTTGAATAGGCCCGGTAGATATCCTTGCAGGCGCCGATTCAAGTGCCCGGCACCTGTAGCTGGTAGTAACAGCGGCCCTACGAGATAAGCGGTTGTTGGTAGCGTTGGGCAGTGTCTACCGGGGGAGCTGTGCGCGTGAGCTGCGCCACGACGACCACCATGATCAGCGTGGTGATCAGCGCTGAGCTCAGGCACCACATGCAGACCGCATGGATCACGAAAAGCTCCAGCAGGGTCAGGTAGATGGAGAAGAACACGCCGAAGACGGCCAGGCCCAGCAGGGCCAGTGCGGCCGGCCGCGCCCATTGGCCTGCGCTGGAACGTTGCACCGCCCACAATGCCAGCACCGCCAGATAGAAGATCAGCCCCAGCACCGCCACAGGGATGCCGGCAATGGTGGCATACTGGCTGGTCTGCACGACGTTGCACTCGCCCACAGGCCCGCAAACAGCGCTCTCGTGGGTGATTTCAATATAAGCCATGTAACCGGCCACGCCCAGGCCCAGCACAGCCAGGATCGGGATCAACAGTGAGCTGGCCGCGGCCGCCAGCGGCTGCCCAGTCTGAAACAGCCCCTGCCGCGCCGGCCAGATGCGTAGCACAGCGTAGAGCAGGGCCAACAGCATACCGCCCAGCAGCGCTGCGGCCAGCCAGCCGCCGTCGGGCATGCCGGTGGGGGCTGCACCCGTGTCGATGGGCGGCAGCGACTCGCTTGTGATGGCGATGACTTCGGGGGTGGCGGTGGCAGTAGGCACAGGCGTGTCGGTGGCCGCATCGGCTTCAGGCTCAGCCGCGGGGGATGGCGCCTGCTCAGCCTCCTCGGCCTGTTGGTTGGTTGCCATCGCCTCGACCAGGCCAGGGATTGCTGGCCAGTCGATGCCGCCGCTGGCCAGCCCTTCTTCGACGATACCGGGGAACTCCTGGGGAATCTGCAAGCTGCCCACCAGGAAGCGGTCGCCCACCACCAGCCGTGGCACACCCATCATCGAGTCGGGCACGTTGTACGCCTCGCTGGATGCGTTGTAGAACACCTGGCCGCCGGGCTGGGAGATGTCAATGCCGATGATCTCCAGCCGATCGCCGTACTGCTCCATCATCGGAAGCAGCGTCTGTTCGATCACGGTGTGGCAGTGGGGGCAGGTGGGGGAGTAGAAAAGCACTGCCCGCACCACCGGCTCGGCGGTGGATTGAGCAGCGGCAGCGGGAGCAAGCATAGCAGTTAAGCACAGCAGTGTAGTAAGAAGCAGCAGTAGTCTTTTCACGAATAGGTCCTTTCGACAATTGAGGCAGCGCGGTGAATGGATTCACCGTCTGAAAGCGGGAAAGCCTTTCGCCAACGTCACCAGCCGCACGCCCATCCGGTGCAACTGGCGGAAGCCAGCGCCTTGACTCACTCCACGCAGCACGGCATCCACATCTTCGACAATGGCGCCGGAAAGCCAATCCACACCGCGCTCGAACAGCAGCGGCGTCAGCGGCGTCGTGGGGCCCAACAGCATCACCTGCGCTTCAGGCCGGCGCAGCGCCATCAAGCCGTCGAAGGTGTGGTTGAGCAACGTCATGCTGGTGATGGCCAGTATGCCAGCCTGGGGCACGAACTCCGCCGCCGCGCTGGCGGGCAGATCGCCCTCTTGTGGGTCCAGCTCCAGCACCCACAAGGTCGGTACCCGCTCACGCAGCCAATCGACAAAGGGAAAATGGCCGATCACGGCGACCGGGGTGTCCTGGCCGCGCTCGGCCAGGATTTCAGCCGCGTTGACGTCGACCCATCGCAATGGCTCGCGCGGCAGCAACGCGTTGATGGCGGCCATGCCCACTGCGATCTCCGCTGGGCTGTCAGAGCGGGCCAGCTCGCACAGCTCGCCACTGCTCAGCGCCGTCAGCCGGCCGGCGTCGCGCACGCGCAGGCCAGAAAAGTTGGCGCCAGGCTGGGTGGCTGCCAGACCGCAGCGCCGTTCACCCTGCACCTCGACGACCACAGCCGTCCACGACACGCCGATGCGCACATCGACAACGTGACTTTCGATGGTGGGCGTGTTAGCCAGCAGATCTGCGATGAGAGACATGGCGTTAGTTCACATATCCTGCGTTGTGCGCCGTAACTTGAGCCAGCAGCCGTTGGCGGGCTAACGGATCGTCGAAGGTGCGTGCCAGGCAGGCCAGGCAATGGGTGACATCCGGTCGAGCGCTGCCCATCCACCGCGCGCCGTCACAGATCAGCAGCCCGCGCTGGCTCAGATCGGCTATCAGCCGTTCCAACGCGCTCCGATCAGCCACGAAGAACTGCTCGCACATCTCGTCCAGCGACAGGCTGTGCTGCGGCTGCTTCTGCAAGGAGAGCAAGACGCGTAGCTTGAGATAAGAGTCGATCTTGTAGGTTGCGATAAAGGCGCACGTCATGGGAGCATCCTCGACGCTCAGCATCTGCGTTTGTGGGCGCAGCACTGTGCTATTCTGCACAAGCATGAGACGCAGTATACCTGTTTTTGTGGCTTTGTCAACAGTCCTATTGCGGATGGCTGCCGCAACAACAACGCCCATCGACGCTTTATGAAGCGTCGATGGGCGTTGACTGCGGCCGGACCTACGGTTATGATCTCTGTGATTTCAGGCGATGGCGTTGATCTCCGTTGCCAGGTCGAAATCTTTCTCCGTCAGCCCGCCGGCTGAGTGGGTGGAGAGGGTCAGCGTCACCTTGCGATATTTGATCAGAATATCGGGGTGATGGTCGGCGCGCTCGGCCAGATGCCCCACGGCGCTGACGAAGGCCAGCGCAGCCGGAAAGCTGGGAAGCGTGAAGGTGCGGGTGATCTCGTTGCCCACATGGATCCAGCCAGGAAGGTTAGTCAATTCTTGTTCGATCTCGCTCGGTGTCAGTAGCTTGCTCATGGGTTTCTCCTGTCTGCATCACGGATTGCCACGGATTAAAGGATTGCACGGAGCCAGAAAGCGC
>CAZVGR010000130.1:0-82 GCA_964626845.1 uncultured Anaerolinea sp. | reverse complement strand
CCGTTTAATCCGTGATTGTGCCTTTCACTGTCTGCATCACGGATTGCCACGGATTAAAGGATTGCACGGAGCCAGAAAGCGC
>CAZVGR010000129.1:0-13141 GCA_964626845.1 uncultured Anaerolinea sp. | reverse complement strand
AGCAGCCGCCGCACATCACCGACTGGTCGCAGGTGGCGCGGCGCCGCTTGCTGGGCCTGGAGGCCGGCGAAGCCTTCGACTGGGACCAACTGGCGCCAGAGGTTCAGGCGGCGTTGACCGCGGCGCCGGCCGCGGCGCAGCAATCCATGCGCACCAAGCTGCCCACGCTGGCGCGCGTCGTCAACGGCTGGCAGATGAACGTCGAGACCATGGGCGTCTACGGCGACAACTACCTGAAGCGCGCCATCGTGGCCATGGTCGGCTTGGGCGCCAACCAGGCGGTTGACTCGATCTACCCGCTGAGCATCGCCGACGCCGACGGCAATCCCTACGTCAGCCCGGCGCGCTACGTGATGCACTTCGACCAGGACGAGCTGCCGCCGGTGGCCGCGTTCTGGTCGATCACGATGTACGACAACGATGGCTTTCAGTGCGCCAACGAGCTTGACCGCTTCGCCATCGGCGACCGCGACGCGCTGCACTACAACGCCGACGGCTCGCTGGATCTCTTCTTCCAGCACGACAATCCGGGGCCGGACAGGACGGCGAACTGGCTGCCGGCGCCGGAAGGGGCGTGGAACCTGACCATGCGCCTCTACGCGCCCAAATCACCTGCGCTGGACGGTTCGTGGAATCCACCGCCGGTGCGCAAAGTGGATTGACCCCATCTGCTGACCTCTGGCCACGGCTGTGATCTTCTCGTAAGCGCTGGAGCTTGCGAGAAGATCGTGACAGCCCGTCTCTGGCATGAAATACACCCGTCCTGCTCGCTAGTTTGGCGGCGGCGTCAGGCAGTGCTAGAATAGCATGTTTCCCGTTATGACTCAGGCGCCGGGCACTTGCAGTGAGCGCTGCTTCTATCGCCTGCGTGACGCCCTCAATCCAGACTATTCCACCTCAGGAGGCTGCCCATGCCCAGCAAGCCGCAGAAGAACGCGGAACTCAAGCCGATCGGGTACGAGCTGTTTATTGGCGCACTGTCGATCCTGTCGATCTTGAACATGGTGCTTCTGCTCTTGGTCAGGAACGAGAGCCTGGAGTACGTTATATCCATCATGAATGCCATCATGATGCCCATCTTTCTGAGCGATTTCTTGTATCGCCTGTTCACCGCCAAAAGCAAATCCGGCTATTTCTTCCGGGAGTTTGGTTGGGCTGATCTGCTTTCAAGCTTACCCCTGGCCAACGCGAAAATCCTGCGCTTGTTCCGGCTGTGGCGCGTCATTCGCCTGTTCGTTCGTTTTGGCGCTCGCAACCTGTTGAACGAGTTCATCACCCATCGCGCTGAGAACGCCTTGTTGACAGTGGTGTTCCTGGTGCTGTGCGTTCTGCAGTTTGGCGCGCTGGCCGTGCTGCGCGCTGAAATGAACGCGCCTGACGCCAACATTGCGACCGCCTCCGACGCGATCTGGTGGACCTTCGTCACCATCACCACGGTGGGCTATGGCGACCGCTTCCCCACCTCCAACTGGGGCCGGATTATCGGCGTCTTCGTCATGATCGCCGGCGTGGGCCTGTTCGGCACCCTCAGCGGTTTCCTGGCCAACCAGTTCCTCACGCCGCCAGCGCCGAAGGAAGCGGAGACGCCGGCTGAGGCGCCGGCTCCGTCCGATCCCAAGGCCCGCATCGCCGAGCTGAAGCAGATGTTAGAGGCACAAGAGCAAGCTACCGCCGACCTGCGCGCCAAGCTCGACGAGATCGACGCTCTCCTCTGATCTTTCGCCAGGTGTTTACATCCAACCTACACCCATTTGGCCCTTGTGTCACCGTTGTTTCGGCGCTATGCTCTGAGACTGAGGGATCGGACCGTTGTCCAGACGGAAGTCTGGCAGATACCCCTATCAAGGAGAAAACCCATGTCGGAAAACAAGAACGATCACGTGGTCATCGCCTTCTATGCCAGCGCCGAGGCCGCAGACACGGCGGCCCAGTCCCTGCAAGACTGGGATAAGGCCAGCGCGGACGTCAAGCTCGGCGCGGTTGGAACCATGTCCGCAACGCCCGATGGCAAGATCAAAACCCATGTTGGGCGCAAGGCTGGCAAGGGCGCCAAGACGGGCGCCATCCTGGGCGTGGTCGCCGGCGTGCTCAGCGGCGGCGTGACGTTGATCGGCGGGTTGGTCGGCGGCGCAGTAGCCGGCGGCGCGCTGGGCAGCTTCTTCAAGAAGTCCACCAACCTGACCGAGGCCGAGATCGACAAGATCGGCGAAGAGCTGAGAAGCGGCAAGCACGCCGTGGTCGTCACCTGCGATGACTTCGAGGTGCAGGCAACCAAGGACCACTTGCAGATGGCTGGCGGCGACATCTGGACCTACGAAGTGTCGGCCGAGGCCATGGAGGCGGCCGCCGGTGCGGAAAGCGCGGCCGAGAAAGCCATGGAGCAGGCTGCGGCCGTGGCCGGTCCGGCAGCAGGCATCCTGGGCATGGCGGGCGCCAGCGCCACCGCCGCCCACATCGAGGACTAGACAACGCACGGCCTTTCCCAGACCTGGCGTTGCGCCACTCTGTCCAGCAGTCGACAGCCGCTCTGGACTATGCCAACGAAACAGCCGCCAGATCGACGATCTGACGGCTGTTTCGTTTGGCTACACCGTTTTGTCAGAACCAGGAATTCACCTGAGGCTGCGGCAGACTGGAATTGTTGCCTGTGCCATCTTGGGATACAATGACCGATACGCCGCCCTTGGCGCCCTCTGCACAACCGCCGGAGACCCCTGATGCGCTTTTTCAACACCGAAGGCCCAGTCAACTGCCAGGACCACTACTGCCTCACCGTGTGGGGGATGTAGCTCCAATGACCCCATCCAGCGACTATCCCCCTGCCTTTCACCTCTTGGCCAAGCCTACTGGCGCGACCTGCAACCTGGACTGCGCCTACTGCTTCTTCCTGTCCAAGGAGATGCTCTATCCGGGCAGCCGTTTTCGCATGGCCGACGCCATGCTGGAGCGCTACATCCAGCAGTTGCTGGAGGCGCACCAGACGCCTCAAGTGCAGGTGGCCTGGCAGGGCGGCGAGCCGACGCTGATGGGGCTGGACTTCTTCCAGCGCAGCATCGAGCTGGTGGAGCGCTACCGCAAGCCAGGGACGACCGTCGAGTACACCATCCAGACCAACGGCACCTTGATCGACGACGCCTGGGCGGCATTTTTCAAGCAGCACAACTTCCTGGTGGGCATCAGCATCGACGGCCCGGCCGCCATGCACGACGCCTACCGCGTCGACAAGGGCGGCCAGCCGACCTTCGACAAGGTGCTGCGGGGCCTCGGCTACCTGCAAGAGCACGGCGTCGAATACAACACCCTGACCACCCTGCACCACGCCAACGCCGATCACCCGGCCGAGGTCTATCGCTTCCTGCGCGACGAGTGCGGCTCCCGTTTCCAGCAGTACATCCCCATCATCGAGCGCCTCCCCAGCGACCTGGTCACCGAGTCCCCCCGGAATGGTTCCCAATCACCCGGTCACCTGGTCACCTTGTCACCCCCTCACCCTGTCACCCCTTCTCCCTGGACATCCTGGCGCGACCGGCCGCTCTACACCCAGACCGGCGAGTACGTGACCGATCGCTCGGTGACGGCTGAGCAGTACGGACGGTTCCTGATCGGCGTCTTCGAGGAGTGGGTGCGGCGCGACGTGGGCACGGTCTACGTGCAGATGTTCGACGTGGCGCTGGCTAACTGGGTCGGCGAGCCGTCGGGCCTGTGCGTCCATTCCAAGACCTGCGGGCTGGCGCTGGCGCTGGAGCACAATGGCGACCTCTACTCGTGCGACCACTTCGTGGAGCCGGCCTACCGGCTGGGCAACATCGCCGAGACGCCGATGATCGAGCTGGTCGCCTCGCCGCAGCAGGTGAAGTTTGGCCAGGACAAGTTCGATGCGCTGCCGCGCTACTGCCGCGAGTGCGAGGTGCGCTTCGCCTGCCATGGCGGCTGTCCTAAGGACCGCTTCATCCTCACCCCTGATGGCGAGCCGGGGCTGAACTATCTCTGCGCCGGCTACAAACTCTTCTTCCACCACGTCGACCAGCCCATGCGCTTCATGGCCGAAGCGTTGCGTCGCGGCCGCGCGCCGGCCGAGATCATGCAGGTCTACGCCCGGCGCGACGCCGCCCAACAGCAGGTCTTTGCCACAGCCGGCCGCAACGCCCCCTGCCCCTGCGGCAGCGGCAAGAAGTTCAAGCAGTGCCATGGAAGGAGCTAGCTTCATGACATCTTCCAGCGTTTTCAGTCCGGCCCTGCGCATCATCCTGCTGCTGGCAGGCGCTTTCATCGTGCTGTGGGGCATGAGCCAGTACGCGGCGTACATCCTGTCCCTCACCTTCGCCTTCCTGATCGCGCTGGTTGCCGATCCGCTGGTGAACTGGCTGCGGCGTAAGGGCATGCACCGGGGCGCCATCCTGGTGATTACGCTGGTGGTGGTTTACGTAGTGCTGGCGCTGCTGGCGCTGCTGTTCATCTACGCCGGCGCGCAGTTCGTCAGCGAGCTGCCGGCCTACACCCAGCAGGCGCAGGAGCTGGTTGCCGGCTGGCAGGCGAGCTTGCAGAGCCTGGGGCTGGCCAGCGCCGGCTCGGCAGCCCTCGCCAGCCAGGCGGACCCCTCCAGACCGCTGAACTGGATTGCCAGCCTGCTGACCTCCCTGGGCAGCCTCGTCGGCAGCTTCGTCACGCTGCTCCTGCTGACCACCTTCCTGTTCGTGGACATCGTCCTCTGGCCAGGCCGCCTGCAGGAGACGGCCCGCCGCGGCCACTCCTATGCCCGGCGGTTGATGGAGTTCACCATTGACTTACGCCAGTTCATGGTCGTCATGGTGACCGTAGGAGCCTGCATCGGCGCGCTGAATACCGTCGTGTTCATCCTGTTCGATGTGCCCTTTGCCCTGCTGTGGGGCGTGCTCTCCGGCATTTTGAACTTCATCCCCTTCATCGGTTTTTGGCTGGGCCTGATCCCGCCGACTGTCCTGACCTTGCTGTCTCATGGACCTGAGCGCGCCTTGTTCCTGGCGATCCTCTACATCGCCATCAACGCCTTTGTTCAGAACGTGATCCAGCCCCGGCTGGTGCTGACGCGGCTCAATCTGACGCCCTTCACCGACCTGGTGGCGGTCACGTTCTGGCCGCTGGTGCTGGGGCCGGCCGGCGCCATCGTCGGCATACCGCTGGCCATGGCTGTGCGCGCCTTAATTCTCGACATCGATCCGGCCACGCGCTGGCTGTCCGGCCTGACCAGCAGCAAGCTGCCCGAACAGCCGGCGCCGCCTGAGCCGCCAGCGACCGAGCAATAAGCCATGGATCAACCGACGAAGATCGAGAGCGGCGTTGCGCAGCATGACAGTGACGAGACGCCCCCCGAGCCTGCACCGCGGTCGCAGCGCTTCCTGTCGCAGGAGGACCAGGTCAGCCGCTTTGACCGCTGGGTAGAGTTCTTCTCGGCCGTAGTGCTGGCGCTGGCCACCGTGGCCACCGCCTGGTGCGCCTACCAGTCCACGCTGTGGGGCGGCGACGAGACCAAGTACCGCGCCGCCGCCAACAGCGCCACCATCAAGGCCAGCCAAGCCGCCAACGCCGCCTTGCAGCAAGCCAGTTTCCACGCCAGCCTGTTTGTCCAGTGGGCGGCCGCCTACAGCGAACAGAACGATCTGCTGGCCGACTTCCTCTACCAGCGCTTTCCGCCGCCGCTGAAGACGGCAACCGATGCCTGGCTCGCCACCGAGCCCTTGCAGAACCCCGACGCGCCGCCCTCGCCCTTTGCCATGCCGGACTATCAGCTCAGCGAGCGAGAGGAGGCCGCGCGCTGGGAGGCCGAATCCGCTGTCCAACTAGCGAAAGCTGAGGATGCAGACCAGATCTCCGACCACTACGTGCTGTTGACGGTGGTGTTTGCCTCGGTGTTGTTCTTTGCTGGCATTGCCGGCAAGTTCCAGTCGCGGCTGATCGACCTGGCAATGTTGGTGCTGTCCCTCCTCGTCTTGTTGATTGGCCTGGGCATTGCGCTGACCTTCCCCATCCAGCTCGGCTGAACAGACAGGTACGTTTGGCCTGAGCGCTCAGGCAATCCGCCAGTCAGCGCGTTGTAGATGCCGATCTAGCCACCTGACACTTTGAGGTATCTAGCAAGCGTTGGTCGAGTAGCGGGTTGAGGTACGCCACATCGCATGAGGGCATGAAATTCCAGCGTATCGAGACCCTTGGATCGAGTGGCGCAGCCTTAGCGAGATCAGCGAGCGGGTCCGCGCGCAACCATCGGGTCTCGATACGGTTCTGGCGGCGACTCTTAGCTCGTGGAAGCCCACTGCGAATGCAGGAGATCGTAAGTACACGCCGCCAGAACCTACTCGACCCACGCCCACGAGGTTCTGCTAGAAACTGTCAGGTAGCTAGGATGCCGATCAACAACAGCTTGAGGCGCTGCGGTCTGAGTACGGCATCCTCCACATACCAGAGCGCAAAATGGCCAAGCTGGCAGGACGATTCCGTTGCGAGTTGGATCAGCTAACCTGAGCATCGAAACACGCCCATGTCAAACGCATCTCCGCTCCCATCGTTGGACCAAGAGGTCCTCAATCATAAACGCCAGTTGGTCATTCACGCCAATTACGAGCTGTTCGCGCTGGCGCTGGCCGTATTGCAGGTGGCCAACTCGGTGCTCTGGGTGCTGCTGCGCAACCAGGAAGAGGGTCGGGTGATCCTCCTGACCGCGGTTGGCATCAGTCTGTTCTTCATCGCCGACAGCGCCTATCGCTGGCTGCGCGCGCCGGACCGGCGACGCTTCCTGTTGGGCCGGCGGGGCTGGCTGCTCTGGCTGGGCAGCTTGCCCCTGCCCTTCATCGCGCTGCTGCGTATCGTCTGGTACCGGTGGGCGATCCGCAACCTGCGCCGCAGCGACTATTCCGACATGGTGCAGATCGTGGTCGAGAAGCGCGCCCAAAGCACATTGCTGATCTCGATCTTTGCCGCCCTGGTCGTGGTGGAAGCCGCGGCCACGCTGATCCTGGGCGTCGAGTCCCAGTCGACCCAAGCCAACATCCTGACGGCCGGCGATGCCGAATGGTGGACCATCGTGACCATGGCCACGGTCGGCTACGGCGACAAGTACCCGGTGACGGCAGCCGGTCGGGTGATCGCGGTCTTCGTGATGATCGTGGGCGTGGGCCTGTTCGGCGTGTTGACCAGCTTCCTGGCGCAGTGGTTCGTGCGCGCCCGGCGGACCGACAACGCCAACCCCGCGGCTGCGCCCGCCAGCGTCGAGGATGTTCAGGCCTTACTGGCCAGGCTGGATGCAATCCAGGCGCTCCTGGAGGAACAGGATGCAGCGCACCAAACCCGCAACGCCGGCCTGCAGACCCGGCTGGATAAGATCGAAAACAGGCTGGGCCAGAAGTAATGCCCCAACGCGCTGCTTGCGTTGCCAGCGGCGCTCAAGAATCGGGCTTTTCTGCGCCCCTGCTCTCTGCCTTGTTGCTCCTGCGACTGCGCAGCCCCTGGGCCTGCTTCTGTAGCTGAGTAAAGAACTCCGTCTCCGTCACCTCGGCCACCTGACGGGCGCGCTTGGCCTCATCTACCTCGATCCGGAGCTGGGCGATCTGAGCTTGCAACTCGGCCTCGCGCGCTTCGACCTTCTGCGCCGTTTCGATGGCAACGGCAGCCTGGGGCGCGATAGTCTCCAGAAGCTGCCGGCTGTGCTCGTCGAACTGGCCCGCCTCGGTGCTGATCAGCTCCATGGTGCCAACCAGCCGGTCGCCCACTACCAAAGGCACGCCTACATAGCTGCGCACCGGGTTCTGCACCACGTCGCCGTAAACCGGCTTGACCCCCGGCTCCTTGGTAATGTCAGCCGAAAGGAAGCTGCGCCGGCTCTGGCCCATGCCGCCAGTGAAGCCCTGTCCCAGGGGGTACTTGCGTTCCCGCCAGTCGATGCTGCCAGCCTTGCCCTTCCAGCCCCGCACGCGCAGCGCGTTCTCCTCGGCCACGTAGAGCGTGATCTCCCCCTCGTCAAAGGGAATCATCTGATGCACCCGGTCGAGGATGGTGTTGAGCGTCTCCATTGGGCTGTTGCTGCTGGCGGTGATAGCTTGGGCGATCTGATAGACCATGCCCAGCTCGGTATTGCGCTGTTCGACTTCATCGTACTGCACCTTGAGCTGCGCAGACATCTGGTTGAACGCGCCGGCCAGGTCGCCCAACTCGTCGTTGGAGCGCAGGTCGATGGTCGCTCCCAGCTCGCCGCCGGCCAGGTTCAGCGCCCCATCCTGCAAGCGCCGCAAGGGCCGGTTGAAGGTGACAATCATGGCCAGCAGCGATAGCAGCACGCCCATGATCCCGCCGCCGATCAAGGTGGCGCCCACCCGCAGCCGCGTCTCCTGCTGCAACAGGGCCAGCCGCTCGCCATAGATCAGCGCCTCCACCAAGCCGATCACCTCAGGCTGGCCGTCAAGGCCAGGCGCGATCAGCGGCGCAGCGTAGCCGTAATAGGCTCCGAACTCGTCGGTGTACTCAACCTGCACCGGCGGCTGATTGGGATCGTCGAAAGCGGCCAGATGCGCCGCCGTGGGGTAGAAGAATGGGTAGCCGATGCCGGTGGCGTCGCTGTCCACCCAGTAGTAGAACCTGTCCCCCTCGCGCCGGTAAATGCCGACCCAATCGACGACGCCGGCGTCCCGCACCCGCACCAGTTGCGCCTGCACGGCGGCATATTCCGGCCCGACCTGGTCCGATGGCATCTGGATAGCTTGCAGCGCGGCCCGGTCAATACGCTCAGCGGCTGCAGAGGCGATGGTCTGCACGCGCAGGTCCAGTTCTGCGCGGCGGCGTGTTGCGCCCTCCTGGTAAACCAGATAGCCGGAGGCCAGGGTGGTGAGCAGCAGCACCGCCAGCAGCGGCGTGATCACTTTGATAAAGACGGGAATGCGCAGACTCATCAGGGCACCTCGATCATGCGGCGCAGCCGGCCATCAGGCTCGAAGACCCAGACGACGCCGTTCAGCGCGTCGGCGGCCAGCAGCGCGCCGTCGGCCGCGAAGGCCAGCCCCATCACCTGCCAAAGGTCGACTTCAGGCGGCGCCAGCTCAGCCAACGCGTTGCCCTCTGGGTCGAAGATCTGAATGCGCTGGTTGGCCATGTCGCCCACAGCCAGCCGGCCGCTGGCCTGGTCCACGGCCAGGTATTGGGGATAGGCCAGCTCGCCCAGGTTGCGGCCATAGCTGCCAAAGCTGCCGCGATAGGCCAGGGCGACGCCGCCATCGGGCGTAGTGCTCAGGTCGAATTGCTGGATGCGGCTGTTGCCCGCGTCGCTGGCATAGAGCAGGCCGCGCTGTTCATCCAAGGCCACATCGCGCAGGCCAATGAACTCGCCCGGCCCGGTACCCGTGACGCCCCACAGGGTAGTCAGCAGGTTGCCCTGCGAGTCGAAGACGCGCAGGTGATTGGTGGTGTTGTAAACCGCAAAAATGCGGCCCTGGTTGTCGACGCGCACGCTGTAACAGCTTTCAGAGCCATCGTTATCCGGCGCTGCAATCTCGCGCACCAGCCGGCCGGTCGGGGTGAAAACCTTGATGCTATCGCGCGCCACATCGTTGTCCTGGTCGCGCCAGATATGGCAGATGACGACGTTGCCGGCCGCGTCCAGCGCGGCGCCCCAGCCCTCGTAGATGTCGCCAGGTCGGTCGCCCAGCCGGCCAAACGCGCCCAGGCGTCTTCCTTCAGGCGACAGACGCACAACGCGGTGGCTGGCCAGCGCCATGACGTAGATGCTGCCGTCCGGCGCCAGGGCAATGCCGTTGGGCCGCGACGGCTGCCAGCCGGCCGGCGCGCACGCGCTGAGGGTCACGACGACTAACAACATGATGACGATGACTTTGCGCAAGGGCGGTAAAAGCGGCATTAGTCTCCTTACATGGCTCATTGCCATCTGCAAATCCTGACTGGCCGGTTACTACTCAGGTGCCGGGCACTTATAATAGCCATATACGGCCAGAATGAGAAATCGTGCGCCACAGAACTGCCGCTGGGCCAAACACTGGTTAAACAGATGCATTGGCCCAGTTGCCCACCGGTTTGACATCCCATTACTCTCACTTATAATGAAATCAGTCCCTCAGAAAAGGCGAAAGATATGCTCACCCCAGCCCATGTTACCATCTTCGACCGCCGCCGTTCGTGGCGGCGCAGAGGCCTGCTTGCGTTAGCGCTTCTGCTGCTGACCGGGATGCTGAGCGCTTGCCGGAGTCCCCTGGTTCCGCCAGCCCCACCGGCCCCGCCGCCTGCGCCGTTTAAGTGGTCGGTGGCGGATATACTCCCCCAGGGTGAGACTGGCCTGATCGACAGCACCGTGCCTGGCTTCTACTGCGCCAGTTGCGGCAGCGACCTCTGCCGGCAGCGCTGTGTTGCGACGGGCGCGGCTGTGGGCATGCAGAACCGCTTCCTGCTGTGCGAGTTGATGCCCGCGCCTGGCGTCTACGACCTGGGGCCGGTGCGCCGTTGGGTGGACGCCAACGCGGCGGCCGGTCTGCGGTCGATCATCGGCTTCACGCCCAAGACGGATCGCGGCTACAACGCGCCCAACCGCGGCTCCTGCACCGCTGCCAGCGATGGCTCGCCGGCCTGGATGCTCCAGCCCGGATCGGTCTACCAGCCGCTGGTCAACGGCACGGGCACCGAAACGACCTATCACCTCAACTACCGCAGCCCCGCCGTGCAGAGCGAATGGCGCGGCCTGATGCAAGCCTTGCACCAGGAGTTCGCCGCCATGCCCTCTGGCCTGCTGGCCACCGTCGACTCCATCGAGTTGAACATCGGGCATGACGGAGAAATGGACCCTACGCGCAACTACAACAACTTTCCTGCCGGCGCGCCTTTGGGCTGGATGGATCTGAACATGTACCGCTGCGCCTATGCCGGCTACACATGGCGTCCGGCACGCAACCAGCAGTTCTGCACCGACTCAAACGGCGCAGTGGTCAACACGGCCCAGGCTTACGGCGCGTCCAACGTCTGGCGCGACGAAGTGCTCAAACCGATGATCGACATCTACGGGCAGGAGCTGTCCCCGGCGGTGCAGGGTGAGTCGCTGGGCAAGCCGCTGGCCCTGCTGGCCGTCGGGCAGATCATCACCCCCGACGAACGCGCCACGCCCTGTGAGGACTGTGACGAACGCAACATCGTCGATTACGCCTTCGAAACCTACGGCGCAGGCATCAAGAGCACCGGCGTCAATCCCGACATGGGCAACGGCAACAGCCCGGACCCCTTCAACCTGGAATACCGCAACTGGCCCAACATCTTCAAGCTCACCTGGCCCTCGCGCCTGACAGTCGGTGAGCACGGCGTCAACGCTATCGGCGGCGGGCACTGCTGTGACGACCCGAAAGAATTCTACTGGGCCGTGCTCAACGCGCTGGACAAACACATGTCCCAGTTGCACTTCCTGGCAGCCGACATCGGCCAGCCCGGAGCGGGGGCGGCAGAGACGCGCCAACTGTGGAACCGCTACGCAGGCAAGTCGGTCGAGGACACGCCGGACATTTGGATCGTCCTGCGTGACACGGCGGGCACCTATTACCCCGACGGCGACAACGGCGCTGCCCAGGCTAACCCACCCGGTCGCGTGCCCTGCTGTCGCTGGCTGCCCAACTTCGAATGGTTTGTTTACCAGCTCAACCCAGCCCCCAGCCAGGTGGTGCGCGCCGGTCTGCCGGTCTCCCACAAGAGTCTCTCAGCCCGCAGCAATGCCAGCGGCCCGCTGCAGTTCGACGTGGAAGACGAGTGGCCGGGCGCAGGGCAAATCCCGCAGGCGGCCGGAGGCTGCGCCGCCTATGATGTGGAGATCGAATTCCTGGACAGCGGCAGCGATGCCTTCTTGCTGCGCTACGCGCGCATGGACGGCACAGAGGCCAGCGCCAGCGTGGGCAAAACCGGCACTGGCCAGTGGCGTGCCGTCACCCTGCGCCTGACGGACGCCTATCTGAACGACAGTCTGCCCAGCGGCGCGGACCTGGAGCTGGCCAGCGCCGACAGCGGGAGCGATATCTTCCATCGTCTGCGAGTGGAACTGCACAGCGACTGCGCCGCCACCGCCACGCCGACTGCCACGCGCAGCCCAACCGCCACCGCCACGGCAACCGCAACACCAAGATCGACGCCCAGCCCAACCCTCACCCCGACCTCCACGCCAACGGCCAGCCCAACTGTCACCCCAACCCCGACGGAGCCGGCTGCTTGCTTGCCCGTGCTGGCAGGAACGCTTGAGCTGCCGGACAATGACCAGCCCAAAGGCATGGCGGCCGATGACAACTTTGTCTATGTAGCGCTTTACAATCAGCCGCGCCTGGCCGTCATCGACGCCGCCAGCGACACGCTGCAAAGCCTGCAATCTTTAGCATCAGGCGGCGTCAACGGCGTGGCGGTGGTCGGCGACCGCGTCTACACCAGCAACCGCAACAGCGCCCAGCTCTCGATCAGCCAGGCGGGCAGCGGCGCGCTGGTGGGCACGGTCGGCGTCGGCGGGCTGCCGTGGGGCGTAGACGGCGCCGGCGATCGGGTCTATGTGGCCAACTTCGCCGACGGGACGCTGAAGACTCTCAGCACCATCAGCGGTTCGGTCATCCGCACTACAGCCATCGCGGCTGCGCCGGCCTTTGTTGCCGCGCGGCCTGATCGGGTCTATGTGACCCATATCAACGGGCGGCTTTCCATGCTCTCGCGCAACGGTTCGCTGCTGGCCGACTTTACGCCTGGTTCAGCCAGCCAGCTCTGGGGTTTGGCGTTGAACCCGGAGGGAACGTTGCTCTACCTGGCCGACCGTCCCAACAACCGCATCCTGGTGTTGTCTACAGCCACTAACCAGGTGGTTAATGCCCTGACGCTGCCTGGCCCGCCTACTGCCTTGGCCCTCAATCCAGGCACCGGCCATCTGTTCGCAGTGGATGCCGTTTCGGATCGTGTCTACGTGATCGACACCCGCAACCGCAATCTTTACCTGGGCGCCGTAGCCGTGGGGAGCCAGGGCGCTGGCGATGGCGGCCAGGGCATCGCCGTGACCCGCAACAAGGTCTATGTGGCTAACTGGCAAGGGCGCAACGTCAGTGTGCTAACCGACACCTCCTGCCCCGACAAGATCGTGCCCGTGCTGCCCACCCCCACGCCCACC
>CAZVGR010000128.1:0-13550 GCA_964626845.1 uncultured Anaerolinea sp. | reverse complement strand
TTCAATCATCCACAAACGATGAACTGAATTTCAACCGAAAGTCATACACTACCCACAGCGTCAACCATGTGACTGCGCACAGGCGTCAGGCGCGGCCACCCCCCGTGGACAAGGCAACGCCGCTGTGCTATAATCCTGCAAATTATCAGATCTATGCCTCAATGCTGGCAGTCAGCAGAAAAAGGATGGGACTATGGAAGTCCTCGACTCACGCCTCGACCCGCAAGACCCTCAGTTTCAAGCCAACGCGGCCCACAACCGCAGCCTGGCCGAGGAACTGCGCAGCCGGCTGGCCCAGGTGCGCAGCGGCGGCGGCCAGCCGGCCCAGCAGCGCCACGCCGAGCAGGGCAAGCTTTTCGTCCGTGAACGCATCGACCGGCTGCTGGACCCCGGCTCTCCCTTCCTGGAGCTATCGCCCCTGGCCGCGTGGGATCTGTACGACGGCGACGCGCCCTGCGCCGGCATCGTGACCGGCATCGGCGCGGTAGCCGGTCGGGAGTGCCTCGTCGTGGCCAACGACGCCACGGTCAAAGGCGGGACGTATTACCCCATGACCGTCAAGAAGCACCTGCGCGCCCAGCAGGTGGCGCTGGAGAACCGCCTGCCCTGCATCTATCTGGTGGACTCAGGCGGCGCGTTCCTGCCCATGCAGGACGAGGTCTTCCCCGACGTGGACGACTTCGGCCGCATCTTCTACAACCAGGCCACCATGAGCGCCCTCGGCATCCCGCAGATCGCGGCCGTGATGGGCTCCTGCACGGCCGGCGGCGCCTACGTGCCGGCCATGAGCGACGAGACCGTGATCGTCAAGGGCACGGGCACCATCTTCCTGGGCGGGCCGCCGCTGGTCAAGGCCGCCACCGGCGAGGAGGTGACAGCCGAGGAGCTGGGCGGCGCGGACGTACACACCCGCATCTCTGGCGTGGCCGACCACCTGGCCCTGGACGACGAGCACGCGCTGGAGATCGTGCGCGGCATCGTGGCGACGCTCAACACGCGCAAGCAGGTGGAGCAGGACATCGCTCCGCCCGAGGACCCGCTGTACGACCCGGCCGAGCTATACGGCGTCATCCCCCGCACCTTCCGCGAGGTCTACGACGTGCGCGAGGTGATCGCCCGGCTGGTGGACGGCAGCCGCTTCCGCGAGTTCAAGGCCTTGTACGGCACGACGCTGGTGACTGGCTTTGCCCGCATCTGGGGCTATCCGGTGGGCATCGTGGCCAACAACGGCATCCTGTTCAGCGAGTCGGCGCTCAAGGGCGCGCATTTTGTCGAGCTGTGTACTGCGCGGCGCATCCCGCTGCTCTTCTTGCAGAACATCACCGGCTTCATGGTGGGCAAGCAGTACGAGCAGGGCGGCATCGCGCGCGACGGCGCCAAGATGGTGCATGCCGTGGCCAACGCCCAGGTGCCCAAACTGACCGTGGTCATCGGCGGCTCCTTCGGCGCGGGCAACTACGGCATGTGCGGCCGGGCCTACGGCCCCAGGTTTCTGTGGATGTGGCCCAACAGCCGCATCAGCGTCATGGGCGGCGAGCAGGCCGCCAACGTGCTGCTGACGGTCAAGCAGGATCAACTGGCCCGCCGCGGCCAGCCGCTGATGACCCCCGCAGAGCAGGAGGAATTCAAGCGCCCCACCCTGGAGAAATACGAGCGGGAGGGCAGCCCCTACTACGCCACCGCCCGCCTGTGGGATGACGGCATCCTCGACCCACCCGAGACGCGCCAGGTGCTGGGGCTGGCGCTGTCGGCCTGCCTCAACGCGCCGGTGAGCGAAACGCGGTATGGGGTGTTTCGGATGTAGCGACAAGCGAGGACTGACGGTGCTGGGTATCGATGCGAGCAGCACCGTCAGCCTTGATTGCACACGTCATCCACTCCGCGCTTCGCGTCGAGCCTGTGTCAGCGCCCGATCGCACAGCGACTCACTGATCCAGAACTCCGGCCGGCTTTTAATAGTCTGAAGAAGAAGTTCGAGGTCCTGAAAGGAGAGATAGTCTCGCCTGAAGGCTTCCAGCAGGACGCCAACAGTACCCTTGACGGCCAGGCCGGCCTGGCGAGCAGCCCGGCGGGCGTGAGCGTTGTCGATGATTACCCAATCGGGCGGCTGTTCTTGGGCCAGCAAGATGGTCTCCAGTTCCCCAGCGTCGATGGGTGCAGCCCAACCGGGCAAAGGCGAGAGCAAGACCACGTCAGCAACCTGGATGCGCCCCCTGTTGTACAAGGAAATCAACCGCCATCGCATCAGGCGAGCCGAGTTGAAGACCGTTGATCACCACCTCGTTGTAGACTTCACGTGGAATGATTACCTGGTCGAACACCTTGAGCAGCAAACCAAGCTGCCCCAGCTTGCCGAGGATGATCAGTGGGCTGGCGTTGCTGACAGCCTTCACGCCAGTTCCTCGCGGATCGTTTCTTCATCGACTGTAGCACGGAGGCCCTGCCCGGCCGCGTACTGCATCATCTCGTGCAGAGAGACGCCTGCCAGGCGGGCTGCTTTCCACAGCGAGATATTGCCTTTCTTGAACAGCGCCAGCGCCTGTTCTTTGCGCACTTCGTTCAGGCCGATCCACAACAAATCGTCCAGGTTGTCACGGTAAGGTCCCAATTGCAGCGAGAGGGTTTCCGGTATCTGGATCGTTACAGCGGGCATAATCGAACGTCCTTTCATGCATCTCAGAACGACGCACAGTCTGGTCTGGCCGATGAAGATATGATAACATACCTTCAGGCGAGAGCAAAGATGACGGAAACCCGAGCAAGGAGCAAACCATGAGCGCAGTACCAAAAATCTACCTGACGCCGGCCGACTACCTGTCTTTCGAGCGGCAGAGCGACGTCAAGCACGAGTATTTCCGAGGCGAGCTGTTCGCCATGGCCGGCGCCAGCCGGCAGCACGCCAGGATTGCGGTCAATCTGGCCTATCTGTTTGTCGGCCAGATGAAAGGTCGTCCATGCGACGTCTTCAGCGGCGACATGCGGGTCAAGGTCAGTCCCACCGGGCTGTACACCTATCCTGATGCCAGCGTCGTCTGCGGCCGGCCGCGCTTCGAGGACAAAGAGCTGGACGTCCTGCTCAACCCGACCGTCATCGTCGAGATCCTCTCCAAGTCCACGGAGGCCTACGACCGGGGTGAGAAGTTCGCCCAGTACCGCACGTTGGACATGCTGACCGACTACGTGCTCATCAGCCAGGATCGCCCCCTGATCGAGCGCTTCACCCGTCAACCCGACGGCGGCTGGCTGCTGACTGAAAGCGCCGGCCTGGACGCCGCGATGCCCATCGAGTCGATCCAGTGCCTGCTGCCCCTGGCCGAGGTCTACGACCGGGTGGAGTTCGAGCAAGCCCCGCCTGCGCCGAAGCTGTCGGTGGTCAAAGAGGAAGCCGAAGCGTATTCACCCTGAAGACCACTATAGCGGGGGGGGGAAGCTGTTCCAGTGAATTTACTCACGCCGGTTCATCGAACCGGCGTGAGCGTCTTTAGCCTCTCAATGGGTGTTTTTTGGCTGTGGACCGTGCTCTATGCCACGATGATGTCCTGTTCGATGACACGCACTTGCATACAGCGTTCGCGGCCATCCTCGTCGACGATCACCAGGTCGTAGGCGTCTTCCTGCTGGCCGCGGCGGTGTTGCGCCCAGAAGCGGGGATTGCCGCGCACGGGCCGCGGATCCGCCGGCCGCTGGGCCAGATCTTCCTGGATCAGCCGCCAGCCGCGGATCAGCGGCTGCTCAGGATGGAGCAGCGAGCAGATCAGGTAGACCGCGTCGGGGTAGTAGGCGTTGCGGGCGTCGGTGGCCGAGGGGTAGGGCGGGTCCGCCGGGTGCGAGTGGTAGATGGCGATCATGGCCTCGCCCCGCTCCTCGAAGTCGAACTGCTTGAGCAGCGTCGCACCGTCCACCCAGTAGTCCATGACCGGGTTGGCAGCCTCGTTGCGGGCGCGCACCAACTCCGTGGCCGCGCCGTCGCGGCCGCTGAGGATGCCACAAACCTCCTCTGGCGCGCCAGACTGGGCGTGGACGATGATCTCGTCGTAGATGTGCTTGGGGAGGGTAATCGTGTTTGGTGTTGTCATGGCAGTCGTCTCAGCCCACACCATGCGCTAACCAGCGGCAGTCCTCCAGGGCAAAGTCAGTAAACTGTGCCGTGAAGGAAGAGGGATTGGGGCTGCAGGCATACAGACCGAAGCGTATTGACCTCTCGGCGGGCGCAGGAGGATCAATCTGGCCCATCTGTGCAGTTGTTTCACCCAACAGGTACATATGGAAGATGCGCATCTGTTGAAACGTGCGCCCGTCCAGCGACGTCTCGAGCAGGAAGTCTGGCCCGCGCCGGCTCAGCCGATACCACAGGGCGGTAGGCGTGGCCATATCCGCAGTTGCCCAATCGGAATGGCCCAGGTTGGTCACCACGCTGCCCAGCCGCGCGAAGCTCGCATCCTCGTACTCGACCGACGCTTTACACCAGTTGTCGCTGTCGAGATAGACCATGAGGCCGCACTGATCGAACTGGCGCCGGTACTCGAAGGCTGCCTTGGCGGTGAACGTGAAGTTGGCAGCGCTCTCAACCAGCAGCGCATGGCCGTTGTCGTTTCTGAAGCCGTAATAGGTGCGCTGCCAGAAGTCGGTGTTGGGATCAGTCACAATCTCAACCTGCTGCGGCGTAACAGAACTGCGGCGCGGCGGGTTGAGCCACTGTCCCTGGGTGAAGTCTATGTTCAAAGTGTTTGCTCCTCTCGCTGCCCTTTCGCTGCTGCCCTGGCCAGGTTCTCCTGCGCGCGGAACACTACGATGCGCCGGATCAGGTCATAGGGCACAGGCTGATCCAAAGGAAATTGAACCGATCCCTTGCCCTGCTTGTAGACCGCCAACTCGTCCTGGAAGGCTGCAATGCCCGACGGCACGGGGTAGAAGCCGATGTGATTCTTGAAGGCGGCGAAATGCACCAGGTTGCCCTTGAGCTTGAAGGTGGGCATCTGATAGCTGATGGCTTCCTGGGCGTCGGGCGCGGCCTCATGGATCGTGCGCCTGATCTGTTGCAGAATCGCTTGCACGTCCGGCGGGAAGCCAGCGATGTACGCGTCGATTGAATGGGGTGTCTGTTGGGTGTTCATTTCGTATCCGCAGAAGAACAGAGATGGTGGTTAATTTCCAGCGATCACCGCCACCGCTCAGGCATCTCCGGCGTCTTCATTCTGCGCCAAGGGATAGGTGTAGACCACGGCGAGCGCAGAATCCTCGCGACCGCCGGTCTTTGCATACAACGCGCGGGCGGGGCCGTTGTCCTCGTCGGCCGCGACCCATGCCTCGGTACAACCCAGCGCCCGGCCGTGCGCCAGCAGCAGCGCGATCAGCTCGCTGGCGATACCCTGGCGCTGGTGCGACGGCGCCACCCCCACCTCGTTGATGAACAACTGCGCAGGCTTGTCGGGATGCATATAATGAAAGGCGCTGGCCATGCCGACCACAACCCCGCCGTCCATGGCGACGGCGATGTGATGGCGCGGGTCGTGGAGGAACTCGACGGCCAGGTCCATGCGCACCGGATCGTCGAAGACGTCCTCAGCCACGCGATCGAAAACAGATGCGTCGTTGGCAGACAGGAGTTTGAGGGTGATGTGGGAAGGGACCATATTACAATGCCAATTCAAGCTTCTCCACCGCATCCAGATTGAAGCGCTGGCGCGCTTGCCAGAGATCGTAATTGCTTTGCATAGCCAGCCAGCTTTCCGGGGAACGGCCGAGCGTTTTCGACAGACGCAGGGCCATCTCTGGCGTCACACCGCTCTGTCCATTGAGCAAGCGCGCCAACGTCGATGGAGACACCTTCAACGCGGCGGCAACGGCGCGCGAGCTGATATGCGCCGGTTCAAGGTAGACTTCTCGAATGAACTCCCCAGGGTGGGGTGGATCATACATGCTCATCAGTGATAATCCTCATAGCCAACAACGTAGGCGTTCCCATCGCGGAACTCGAACGTGATGCGCCAGTTTTGCTGACATCTATCGCCCAAAGCCCTTGTTTGTCGCCCCGCAGCGGGTGTAACCGGAAACCGGGCAAATCCATGTCGTCGATGCTGGAGGCAGTATCCAACGCAGCCAGGCGCATCCTGACCTTCTGTCGATGAGCGGGGTCGATACCAGACGCGTTACCAGTTTCGAAGAATCTCCTCAGTCCCTTGTGCTCGAACGACTTGATCATAAATGGATTATACCGCGCGTTGCGCAACACGCAACATTCACCGCTTCTTGCGAGCTATTCTTGCGGTATTCTGGCAGGTTCTGCACGAAGTTCAGCCCACCAAACCCAATCCCCGCGCCTGCTGGATCGCCTGATCACGGCGGCGCACAGCCAGCTTGCGGTAGATGTTCTTCACGTGGCTGCGCACCGTGTTGATGCTGACGGTCAGCGCTGCGGCGATCTGCTCGTAGGTGAGATCCTCGGCCAACAGGGCAAGAACCGCCTGCTCCTGGGCTGTGAGCAGAGGTCGTTCTTCGGTCGCAGCCGCCGCAGCGGGTTGGTGGCCAGGTTGATGTTCAGCCGCCAATCCCGCTGCCAGAGCTGGAATGTCCAGTAGCACGCGCTTGTAACCGGTCTTGGTCGCCAGCGCTTCCACCTGAGCTAACATGGCGCGCGCGGCCGTTATCTGTCCCGTTTGCAGCTCCAGCCACGCCGCAAATGCCAGCAGTTCCTGTTGTTTTGGCAAATCGCGCGCCGCAACGCTGGCTTCGAGCGCATGCCTGAGCAACGGCCTTGCATCTTCCAGATTTTGACCCCGGGCGATGTACGCGCGCAGATAGGGGGTTGCCCGATTGTAGGGAAGGTTGATCAGGTCATCGGTCAGGCTGGCATGATACTCCTTAGCGACCTGCCACGCTTCGACGGCGCGATCCGCAGCCAAAAGCCAGCGAATCTGCCAATCCGCGAAGTCATACCTGTTGGCGAACACAGCGACTGGTGGAGTCGTCCCTTCCACGAATTCGTCGCGCCCCGCCTTGAGGGCATACAGCTTCTGAAGGCAGGTCAGATACCCGATCAGTTCCTCCTGGAAGTACGACTCGATCTCGATCGCAGCCTTGACATGGTCCAAAGCGCGATTGAAATCGCCCTGCCAGTAGCCGTGCTCCCCGGCAAAGATGTGGATCCAGGCTAATTCCTCGCGCAGCGTGGCAGGATCGTTGCCGAAAACGGCGACGATCCTATCGAACTCGGCCGTGGCCTCTGCGCTCCGTCCTGCCCGCACGTCAAGCATGGCCAGCTCGCGCCGCACAGCGATCTGGCCCGTGATCAGGTTGAGCGACTTGAACACGGCCAGGGCGCGCCGGGCATGCCGCCGTTGAGTGATCTCGTCTGCCGTGGGTGCGCTCAGCCGCATCTGGAAGAACTCCAGCACGCCCGCCAGCAGGGCGTCCAGGTGGCGCTTCTGACTGAGCACCGTGTCGACCAGAACGGCTGCAGGTTCGAGCTCCCCCCCCACAAAGTGAGCTATTGCGCGATAGAGCAGCAGCTCCGTCTCGATCGCCTCCCGCTGCGCCGGGGATGGAGCGTGCTCCGCCAGGGAACGCTGCGCGTTCTGGACGTGGAGCGCCAGGTCCTTGCTGTTTGCCATCACCGAAGCCAGGCAGCGCTCCAGCATGAGGCGCGGCCGGCGCAAGGCCGCGTCGGGGGGCAGGGCGTCGAACAACTGCTCGGCGCGGATCGGGTTGACCAGGATGGCTGAGCGTATCTGGCTTTCCACCAGCGCTGCAGCCTGGTCCACGTCCTCGGCCTGGAGGAGATGGCTGATGGCAGGGAGAAGCTGCTCGTGGCTGGCGAGCCACCCGGCCGCGCGCCGGTGATAGGTATGGACGGCTGGCTTCCCCTCGCTCTCCAACAGGCGATGCTGGAGCAGCTCCTGGAACAGGTGGTGGTAGCGAAACCACCGGCCCTCCCCGTCCAATGGCACCAGGAAAAGCTCGTTGCGCTCCAGCTCGGAGAGCCAGCGGTAGGCATCGTCCATGCCGGCCACTGCCTCGCACAGGGGCGCCGAAAACGCATCCAGGATCGAGGTGCGCAGCAGGAACGCGCGCAGCCCAGGGCTTTGCTGGGCCAGAACCTCTTGCGTCAGATAGCGCGCCAGCCACTGGCTGGCGCCGCGCAGCGATCCCAGGTACTCGCCCATGGTGCCATGCCCGCGCTGGGAGTGCCGCGCAAGCTGGAGGGCGACGATCCAGCCCTCGGTGCGCTGCATGATCTGCGCCAGCTCGTCGGGCGAAGACGTCAGATTGTAGGAGCGGAGAAACTGACTGACCTCGCCGGCGGTGAAACGCAGATCGGACGCGGTCACCTCCACCACTTGTCCACTCGCGTAGAGGCGGGTCAAGGGCAGGGATGTGCCGAGCCGGGCCAGCAGGACGTAGTGCAGGCTGGGCGGCCCCTGTTCCAGAAGAGCTGCCAGCAGGGGCGCAGCCTCGGAATCGGCGATCAAATGCAGATCGTCCAACACCAGCAGGCGCTGGTCGGTTGATTCGCCGCCGGCCGCCCCAAACGTCTCCCACAGGGCTGCAAGCAGGCTGTTCATGGCCCGCTTAGGCGCGATCCTGACGTTGCCCAGCGTGGGCTGCACGGCTGCCTGAAGGCCAGGAATCATCGTATCCAGGGCGGCGGCCAGGCTGCGCACCAACGTGCGGGGGGAGGCGTCGCTCTCGACCAACGACAGCCACACCCCACGCGCTGCGTTGCCGGAGACATCCAGCCAGCGGCTGACCAGCGATGACTTGCCGAAGCCGGCCGGCGCATGGACCAGCACGGCCCGCGCCGTGGCCCAATCGTCCAATCGGGCGTACAGGCGCGGCCGATCGACGATCGTGGCGGGATATGAGGGCTTCGTGGTGTGGAACGGCAACAGCATGGCACGATCCCTGGCCTGACGGCGGGGATGGAGAAATCAGCGGGCCTTCCGGCAACTCACTTTGAACACGACGAACTTACGCAAAGTTGATGAATAAATCACATCAGGCACGGAGAGAATATCACATTCAATGCGATAGCGCTGTAATCCTCCATTTGTTATACTGGCGATGCTCGACAAGCGGGACGCCGCCGGGTGCGAGGACGCCGATTTCGACACTTGCACCTGCGCTGCGCTCCGGCGCAAGTGCAGGTGTACAGCGGCCTACTCAATCGGCGTGCTCGCACCCGGCGACTGAATCGTCACTGACGTTCGAACAACCGTCTCCACCGCAAGTATACCACAGGTTGCGGGACAGCCAAGGAGGGCTGCGTCTGCGTAATCTTATCAGGCTGACTTTGCATTCTCATCGAGAGGAATAAGCGCATGCGACAACCTGTTCTGTTCGGCCTTTTGGCCATGACCCTGCTGGCCGTGCTGCTGGCCGGCTGCGGCGGCCAGGCCCAGCCCACGTCTACCACCACGCCGACGCCGCTGCCGGCCGTGAGCACCCCGGTTCCCACGGCCCCTGAGGCCGTCGACGCCTGGAATCGCATCCGCTCGGCGGGCCGCATGGTGGTCGGCGTCTCGGCTGACTACCCGCCCTTCGAGTCCTACGACGCCAACTTCCAGTTGGATGGCTTCGACATCGCCCTGATCAAGGCCATCGGCCAGAAGCTGGGCGTGGAGGTCGAGTTCAACGACTTCGCCTTCGACGGCCTGCTGGACGCCGTGCAGCTCGGCCAGGCCGACCTGGCCATCTCGGCCATCGCCGCCACCGAGGAACGCCGCGAACGAGTCGACTTCAGCGACATCTACTTCATCAGCCACGGCGTGGCGCTGGCCAATGCCGCTGCGCCGTTCGATACGCTGGCCAGCCTGGAGGACCTGCGCGGCCAGCGTATCGCCGTCGAGGGGGGCACAGTGTTCGAGTCCTGGGCCAGGAGCAACCTGGTGCAGGCGGGCATCGTGCCCGAGGCCGACCTGCACGTCTATGGCGACGTGCAGCAGGCCGTGCGCGACGTGCAGCGCAGCCTGGTGGACGTGGTGCTGCTGGACCTGCAGCCGGCCCAGGCCTTCGTGCAGCAGGGCGGGGTCAAGATCGTAGGCGAGGACGTGGCGCTGGAGCGCTTCGCCATCGCCCTGCCCAAGGGCCAGGACGCGCTGCGCCGGGTCGTCAACAAGGCGCTGGCCGAGCTGCAAGGCGAGAACCTGATCTTCACCCTGGCGGAGCAGTATCTGGACGCCCAACCGGAGGAGATCGTGGCCGTGCCGACGCCGACGCCGGAGCCGGCCACGCCGACCCCGGTCCCTAACGTGACCGCAACCCCTGCGCCCACCCTCCCGCCGCCGGCCGGCTGCATCGACGGCATGGCGTGGGTGGCCGACCTGACCTACGACGACCAGGGCATGGCCGCGCCGCCGATCATACCGCCGGGCCAGCCCTTCGTCAAGTCGTGGCGCGTGCGTAACAGCGGCACCTGCACGTGGAACAACACCTACTTCCTGGCCTTCCGCAGCGGCAACGTGCCCGCGGCCCAGATGGGCGGCCAGCCGGTCTACGTGCAGGGCACGGTAGCGCCGGGCGGGACCTACGACTTCAGCGCCAACCTGACCGCGCCTACCCAGCCCGGCGGCTACCAGGGCTTCTGGCAGATGCGCAACCCCAACGGCAAGGCCTTCGGCGAGACCATCTGGGTGGGCATTCGCGTGCCGGCCCCGGCCCAGCCCACACCCGCGCCCACGCAGACGCCCGTGCCCGGCATCACCTTCACCGCCAACAGCACCAATATCCAGCAGGGCCAGTGCGTGACCATCAGTTGGAATGCGGTCAACGTTCGGGAGGTCTACTACTACCAGCAGGGGCAGGACTGGCAGAACCACGGCGTGGCCGGCCAGGCCAGCCACCAGGAGTGCCCGCAGCAGACGACCACCTACTACCTGCGGGTGGTGATGCAGGACGGCTCGGTGCAGACGCGCCAGCTCACGGTCAACGTGACGCCGGTGGTCGGCGCGCCGCAGATCTACAGCTTCAGCGCCAGCCCGCAGGGGCAGATCCTGGCCGGGCAGTGCGTGACCCTGCAGTGGAACGCGGGCGGCGCGGCCATCAGCGACGTGCTGCTCAGCCGCAACCGGCCTCAGGCCGAGCCGCTGTGGGACGGCGCGCCTTACCAGGGCAGCTACCAGGACTGCCCGCCCGGCGCCGGCCAGATGACCTACACGCTGCGGGTAACAGGCCCCGGCGGCAGCAGCCAGGGCAGCCAGAACGTCACGGTGGTGTCGGCGCAGCCCACCGCCACGCCCGCGCCGCAGCCCACGGCCACCCCCGTTCCCCAGCCGCCCACCATCGACGCCTTCTCGGTGGATCCGCAACAGATCAGCGCAGGCCAGTGCGTCAACATCTTCTGGAGCTTTAGCGGCACAGGTCTGGCGGCTGCGCAGCTCTTCCGCAACGGCGAGGTGATCGGCGGCGACCTGGCGCCCTCCGGCCAGCAGCAGGACTGTCCGCCGGTGACCGGCATCGTCCAGTACCGCATCCAGGTGGACTCGGAGTTCGCCGGCTCGGCGCAGCGCACGGCCCAGGTCGATGTGGCCCAGGCGCCTGCCCCCGAGCAGCCGCCGCAGATTACCAGCTTCCTGGCCGACCCGCCACAGATCGGCCTCGCCAACACCTGCACGACGCTGACCTGGTCGATCGGCGGCAGCAGCATCGCCAGCGTCACCCTGACGCGCACCGACCGGGATGGCAACGTGGTCGTCCTGGCCGAGGGAGACGCCTTCTCCCCCTTCCAGGACTGCGCCGACCTAAGCCTGGCGGGCCAGACGCTGATCTACACCCTGACGGTCAGTTCGGAGTTCGGCGGCTCTGTCAGCCAGGATCTGCCGGTCGTCTTCGCCGCCGGTTAGCGCCGGCTCTTAACCTTGGGAAAGCTGGCCGCACGGACTTCATCGCTGCACCATCGCACCCGTCCGTGCGGCCGGATATCTACGGATCGTTGTACGTGGCCGGCAGGCTTGCCGGCAAAGATGGAGAATTCGGAGGAAATACCATGTCAACTCTCACATTCCGACTCATGTCCTCACGAGCCTTATGGCTCATCCTTGCCGCGCTGGCGCTGGCCGTCATTCTGGCGCTGGCCAGCCCGGCGCAACCGGCCGCCGCGTCCTGCGGCGGTGTGACCACCGTCAACGACGAAACCGAACTCAACACGGCGATTACCGCCTTCAATTCTGCGGCTGGACCGTCGTGCCTCTTCACCATCCAGTTGAGCGGAGACATCGCCCTGACGGCCAGCACGACCCCGATCGACAACAACACGTCCGGGGTGAGCCTGGTGATCGAGGGCAACGGCAAGACCGTGAACGGCCAGGGCACGGATGGCATCCGGCCCTTCACGCTTAACGGTGGCACGGTGACGATCAACCAGATCACGATCACCGGCGGCAATGTCATTGCTGTCGGGGATCCCGGCGGCGGCATTTATAACGCAGGCGGGACCCTGACAGTAACCAACAGCACCATCACTGGCAACCAGACGGAATACAATGGCGGCGGCATCGGCAATTGCGATTTCTGCACCCTGACCGTGCAGAACAGCACCATCAGCGGCAACACGGCAGGACGTTACGGCGGCGGCATCGGGGCATTAGGCACGGTGATCATCGACAGCAGCACGCTGGTGAACAATCAGGCTACGTTGGCAGGCAGCGCCCTGATGGTGCAAGTCCTGTCCACGGTTACGGTGCGCAACAGCATCCTCGCCAACAGCGTTAGCGGCGACGACTGCGCCATCGAGATTCTGGGAAGCCCCGGCCCCGGCACCCTCGTTGATGGCGGCCATAACCTGGTCGAAACGCCGGGCACAAGCTCCGTTAATCCAAGTGGCTGCACCGCCAGCCTCACCGGAACGGGCACCATCACCGGTCAGGACCCGGTCCTCGGCGTGCTGGCCAACAACGGCGGCCCGACCTTCACCCATGCGCTGCAGGCGGGCAGCCCGGCGCTCGACGCAGGCGACACCGCCCTGACCACCGACCAGCGCGGTGAGCCGCGGCCGGTCGGCGCGGCCGACGACATCGGCGCGTATGAGGAGCAGAACCCGTTGGCCATCACCCTGGCCAGCTTCGACGCGCAGTCACAGGCCGGCCACGTGCTGGTGACCTGGGAGACGGTCAGCGAGGCAGGCAACGCCGGTTTCAACCTGTACCGCACGCCTTCGGCGCAGGCGCCCACGGCGGCCGACCTGCTGGTCTTCGTCCCGTCGCAGGGGCCGGGCAGCACCCAGGGCTTCGCCTACGCCTACCAGGACCAGGCCGTCACGGCTGGCGAGACCACCTGGTACTGGCTGGCGGACGTGGACCTGAATGGCGCCGCCACGCTGCACGGGCCGGTGAGCGTGGTTTACGTCGGTCCGACCGCGGTAACGCTGAGCGGGCTGGAGGCGACCCAGAACAGTTCGGCCCTGGCCTGGCCGTGGCTGGCGGCGCTGCTGGCCGCAGCGTTGGCTGGCGCCGCGCTGGTCTGGCGCCGTCGCAGCGCTGCCGCCTAACGACATTCCCCGGTTGCAGCCGGCGCCGGGCAGGAACTGCCAGAGCGCGACGACGTCCGGGCCGGTGGCG
>CAZVGR010000127.1:5912-13728 GCA_964626845.1 uncultured Anaerolinea sp. | reverse complement strand
GATGTCAAACTCGCCCCGCTCGGCCAGCAGGCGGCGCAGTGCGGCCTGGATGCGCGGGGCCTTGGTCGGGCCCAGCCCGGCCGGCCGGATTACGTCGGTCAGCTCGTCCAGCGGCGCATCCAGCACGGCCTGCCAATCCGGATAGGTGGCCTTGAGGCGCTCAAAAGCCCGGCCGCTGTTGACGTCCGACGTGTTGGCGCTGAGGATGGTCAGGATCAGCTCGTCCATCGGCTCGAAGTCGGGCCGCCAGTCGGGGTGGCCGTAGGTTTGCAACAGGATCGTATGGACGGCTTCCGCGGCGCGCCGGGCGTCGGCGGGAAAGCTCGTTGGCTCGGTCATTGGATCAACTCGCATGAAGGGACGCGCCAAGCTCGTAAGACGATTTTCCAAATCGTCTGGCCAGCAAGGGGCGTAAGCACACCGTCAGCTTCGTAGAACAATCCGCCGGATTGTTCAGGCGCAATCCAGCGGATTGCGTTACGTGGGAAGGGCGGACGATTTTCCAAATCGTCCTACGGCGAGAGCAGGTAGCCGGCTGCGATTAGCGCGCCGCCCAGCAGCTCGACGCCGACCTCGCTGAAGCCGAAGCGTTTGATGTTGGCCACGGGGCGGGGCTGGCGCACGGCCCACAAGGCCCGCACCAGGAAGCCGGCAAAGGGGGCCGCGGCCAGCAGCGGCGTCCAGCCGATCGCTCCGCTGGCTAGCACGGCGGCAAAAGCAGCCACGTGGCCCCAGAGCGTCAGGCTGCGGTTGCCATCGCGCTGCTTGCTGTCGGCCAGGCGCAGGCGCACGTAGAGCACGCCCATGGCGTTCTGCAAGGCCAGCAGCGCCCACAAGGCCAGCGCAACCGGCGTCAACTGCCCACTGGCGGCGATGTAGGCGGCCGGCGCGGTCAGCGCCAGACCCACTGCGCCGGCCAGCTCCATCCACAGACTGCGCATGGCTGCGCGGCCGGCCAGCGCGGCCAGCAGATAGGCGACCAAAATGGCTGCGAAGGGCAAGGCCAGCCCCCACAGCGCGGTCCGGCCCAGGGCCAGCAGCCCCAGCAGGCAGAGCAGCGCGGTCAGGCTGAACCCAGCGGCCCAGCCCAGCGCCAGGGGGCGGTCGGCCTGGCGGCCGCGGCCCTGGCGGATGCGCAGCCACGCTGTGGCCGGCTGGCGGATCATGTAGGCGCTGAGGCCGCCGACCAAGGTCAGCAGCAGGGCCAGGCCGGGCAGCGGCGCGTCGGCGGGGGCAGCCAGGCCGACGACGGCGCCGACCAGCCAGGGCACCAGCAGCCACGACCAGGCGCCGTGCTCGGTGGGAACGACCAGGGATTTACGGAAGAAAGCGCGCCGGGGCGCAGTGTTGGTCATGAGGGATTTCTAGATGTGTGAGAAGATGTGAAGTAGTCTGGCGCGTGCATCAGAAGACAGGCAGCGTGCATTCTACCGCAGGCGCTGCCATTCGTCAATGATTGATTTGTTGCCGGGCTGCGGGCGCGCTAAAATGGCGTTTGCAGTCGCATTTCGACCGGATTTCACACGGAGGTACTCATGACCGAACCTAAGCCCATTGAAGCTTTCCCTGCCCAGACTGTCCATGACGAAGGTGCGCACGGCGCAACCATTCGCTGGGTGATCAGCGAGGCTGATGGCTCTGATACCTATTCCCTGCGGGTGATTGAGCTGGAGGCGGGCGGCAACACGCCGCACCACAGCCATTGGTTCGAGCACCAGAACTATGTCGTCGAAGGGGAAGGGGTTGTGACCATCGGCGATACAGACTATCCCGTCAAGGCGGGCGATGTGATTTTCGTGCCAGGCGGTGTACAGCACCAGTATCGCAGCAGCCCAGGCAAGCCGCTCAGGTTCTTGTGCGGCATCCCCCAGCCGTGGGTCAAGGAGGCGAAGCTGGCTCGGTCAGGAGACCGGCCAGAGCGAGGTTAGGAGACCGGCCAGAGCGAGGTTAGGGGTTAGTTGCGGCCGCAGGGCAGCCAGACGGCCAGGGTGTTGCCGCCCTCCCGCTGGGTGTCGAAGCAGAAATGGCCGCCGATCAGCTTGGTGCAGGTCTCCAGGCCCTCCAGGTCGGAGTGGCCCCTGTTGTGTGCCTGGCATTGGCACTGGCCGTCGTCATGCACGGTCAGCGCAACGAAGTGGTCGACGACGGCCAGACGCAGATGAACGCGCTGCACGTCCTCATGGCCGGCCACATGGTTCAAGGCCTGATCGGCCACGTGATAGAGCACGATCTCCTGTTGTTGGGTCAGCGCCTTGGGCAGGTCGGCGGCGTGGAAGTCGATCTCCAGGCCGTGGCGTTCGGACACCATGTCGGCCCGAGTGCGGATGGCCTCCACCAGTCCCATGTCGTGCAGCGGCGCAGCCTGCAGGTCCTCAATCAGTTCGTCGGCCGTAAAGAGCGCGGTGTGCGACTGTTGGCGCGCTTTGCGCAGCCGCTCGGCCGCTGCATCGGGCAAGGCGCCCAGCGCGCTGCCCAGCGCATCCATCTGTTCGTTGAGGTTGAAGAGTGAGCGCAGCAGGGTGTCTTGCAGCGACTGGGCCACCCGCTGCCGCTCTCGCTCGACGGCCAGCACCTCGGCGGTGGCGGCGTATTCGCGCCACTGGCTCTGCGATTCGGCCTGGCTGCGCTGCTGCCGGCGCAACAGAATGCCCAGGTAGGCCACCAGCAAGGGCAGGAAGTAGAGCATGTCCGGCCGCAGGATGGGGGGCATGGGGGTCAATTGGGCCATGTCGGGCAGCAGGCGGTGCAGCGCCAAGCCCGCCAGCAGATGGATCGTGCCGACGGCAGCCGAAGCCAGCAGAGCGCCTACCCAGCCGTACTGCCAGGCGATCAGCAGCGGTGGAATGATCAGCAGCACGCCGGGTTCCAGAATGTAAAGCGGGCCGATCTGCACGATGTCGAAGCGAACCAGGCTCCAGTTGTGCAGCAGGCTGCTGAGCAAGCTTTGGCAGACCAGATAGACGCTGAGAGCAACGGGCAGGTAGGACTCCCGCAGTTTCTGTTCAACGATGGGCAGGTAGACCACTGCTACCGGCGTCAACGCCACCAACACCAGCCATAGCACATGGCCGTCGAGCATCCCCGCCTCGCGCCAGTGGCTGGTCAGCCCCAGCACAAAGATACTGGCCGTGGGAAAAAGAACGGAGATGCGCAGCAAAAGGCGCGTGCCTGGCATGGTTCGATCTTGGGTAACAGAGTTGGACATGGGACATCAATAAGAGGAGCAAAGTCGTTCACTATTAGCACTAGCTTGCCACAGGTTGGCATGAATGTCTGTAGATGCAATACCAGTTCCCGCCGCAGCCCCTGACAGCACGGCGGCGCTAGTTGCAGTTGGTCGAGTAATGCTTATAATTCGGTTTCGGTCGCATGATCCCTTGGGCTTGTAGCGTTGGAAGTGAATTGTGAACGAAACTCGTTGGTATAGACTAACTGCACTTATCGCCCTTCTGGGCCTGGCTGCTATCGTCTGGGGGCGCATGCCGGCTGGTGGTGAGTCGACCGTGCTGCCGCCTGCGCCGGCCATCGGCCATCCTGCCCCGCTCTTTTCCCTGCCTGCGTTGGCCGGTGATACCATTTCGTTGGCTGACCTGCACGGCCAGCCGGTGGTGCTCAACTTTTGGGCCAGTTGGTGTGGGCCCTGTCGGGCCGAGATGCCGGAGCTGCAGCGGCTGCACGATCGCTTAGGCCCGGCCGGCGTGGTGGTATTGGGGGTCAACCAGGGCGAGCCGCCGGAGACGGCCGCCGGCTTCATGCAGCAACTGGGTCTGAGCTTCCCTGTAGCCCTGGATCAGCGCACCGGCGTCAGCCAGCAGCACCTGGTCAACTCGCTGCCCACTACCTTCTTCATCGACCGCGACGGCGTAATCCGCAACACCTTCATCGGCCCCATGAGCGACGCTGTGTTGGCGCAGAATCTGCGCACGATCTACCCTTAGGCAGCCCCATGTACCCTACTATCCCCATTGGCCCCCTGCGCCTGCAAACCTACGGCATCTTTCTGCTCCTGGCCTATATGGCTGGGCTGTGGCTGGCTGCCCGCCAGGCGCGCCGTCACGGAATCGACAGTGATCATGTCTACAACGCCGGGTTTTACGCCCTGCTTGTGGGCATCGTCACGGCTCGGCTGGGACATGCGGTCGCCTATTTCGAGGTCTACCGTGTCGATCCGCTTCAGTTGTTGTCACTCAGCCCCGGGGCGTTCCTGTTTTTGCCTGGCGTGATTGGCGCTGTGGCGATGACAGCCATCTACATCTATCGCCATCACCTGCCACCTGCTCGCATGTTGGACATCTTTGCGCCGGGGATTGTGCTGGCGCTGGCCGTGGCCAGCCTGGGCGCATTCCTGGCTGGCCAGGAGTTGGGCGCATTGAGTGATCTGCCCTGGGCCGTGGATGCCTTTGGTGTTCGTCGCCATCCGGTTGCGCTGTATCAGGCGCTGGCGCTGGCGCTGTTGCTGGCGCTGCTGTTGTGGGCCGATCGCCGGGCTGCGCTGCGCTCCGGCCAACTGGCCTTGCTGGCCTTGTTCGGCTACGCGGCGTTGCGCCTTTTTCTGGAGCCGCTACGGGCCGCGGGGGTGCTGGTTGGAGATGGCTGGCGTCTGGTTCAGATCGTGGCCCTGGCTGTGGTGGTGGCCAGTGGCTGGCTTCTGGGGCGCCTGGCCGGCGGCAGCACCGGCGCGCACACCCCCGGCGAGAGCGAAGCGTAAGACGCAGTTCCCGCCCCCTGCCTCTTCCTCACCCTGTTGTAATCACGCGCCGGCCTTGCTCGGTCTGTTGGGTCCAGCCTGTGCGGCGCAGACCAGCCTCCACGGCTTGCGCCACTGTGGCGAAGCGTTCGATGCGTCCTATTGCTGGCTGGGCCAGATCCAGGTGGCTGATGGCGTCCACCGGTGGGCGCGTGATGACGACCGTGCAGTGCGGGGTGCTAACCTGCTCGGCCGCCCGCTCAATTGCGCTCAGATCGTGCCGGCTGAGCTGACCTGCTGGCGCCAGATCCAACACGATCCAACGCGGGGTAAGTTGACTCTTTAGATCGGCCAGTTCCTGGCGCAGTTTCTCTACTTGCACGCCGCCTACCACCCAACTGAGAGGAGTCACCATGACCCCACGCGCCACGGTGATCGGTTGGCCCAGCATGTCACGGCTGCCCGACTCTGCTCGCAGGGCGCGTGTCATGAACCAGGTCAACAGCAGCGTGCTGGCCAGACAGGTCGCAGCCAGCACAGCGATGGCTGCCGGATCGAAGACCAGGGGTTGTGCGCTCTGCAGCAGCAGGAAAACGCCGAAGGCCAGCACGCCGGCCGTGATGAGCGCCATCTGCCACAGCAAGCTGCGGCGAGCCAGCACAAAGCCCGCGCTGGCCGGGATGACAGGAAAGAGTGTCCACAGCGCCAGCCCAGGCGCGCCCAGCGCCAGCGGCGCTGCTGCCAGCAAGCCAGCCGAGATGGTCAGCGTGCTGAATGTCAGCAAGGCTGGACTGCGCTTGACGTAACGTAGATAGGGGATGAGCAGCAGCAGGTCGATGGCCGGCGCCAGCAGCAGCGTCAACGGCGCGCCGCTCAGGAATAGCCCTAAGCCCAGCAGCAGGTCGAACACCACCTTGATGCGGGCCAGCAGATGAGCGCGACCCTCGACGACGTACCCTGATGAGGTCATAATAGCAATCCAATGTGAGATGCAGCGGCAACCAGCGGGCCAGAGGCTGGCTGAGGCAGGCGTCGCAGCCAACGCCCGGCCCACCGGCTGGATGATTGATGCGACGAAACAGCTTTGGCAAAAGCCGAACGTCAGTGTACCACAAGCCGCTGCCTGCGGTGAAATCACCGCAAACCGAGCAGATAGCTGGCCAGGAAGGCTGCTACCTGGCGCTGCGCCCACATGCGATAGGCCAGCGGCCAGCCTTCAATCCACCCCACGTGGCCGCCTTGTTCGGTGATGCCTGCGACCAGAGCCTGGTTGTGCTTGAACAGATCGTGCGGGATGTCGCCGGCAGGGATCAGAGGATCGTCTTTTGCTCGCAGGATGAGGGTGGGGACCAAAATGCCGGGCAGATAGCGCCGCGAGCTGCTGCGGGCATAGTAGTCGTTGGCGCTGGCAAAGCCGTGCAGCGGGGCGGTCATGGCCTCGTCGATCTCGCGCAGGGTGCGCGCCGCCAGCGCCTGCTCCAGGTCGATGTGCGGGGCGACCAGCGCGGCCTTGGCCCGCAGTTTAGCCTTGATGCTGGCCAGGAAGTGGGCTACGTAGCGGACAGCCAGGCCCTGCTCCATCTGCTCGCCGCCCAGCTTGAGGTCAAAGGGGGGTGAAATAGCCGCGGCGGCGCGTAGACGGATCGCCGCCTCCGCGCCCCGTTCGCCCAGGTACTTGAGCAGCATGTTGCCGCCCAGCGAGACGCCCACCATGCCTTTAGCCGCGCCGGGGAAACGTTGGTCCAGCCAGCCATGCACCAGGGCCACGTCGTCGGTGGCGCCGGCGTGGTAGGAGCGGGCTGTGCGGTTCATCTCCCCGCTGCACGAGCGGTAGTTCATGCCCACGCTGCGGATGCCGCGCTCAGCCAGTTGGCGATACAAATCCAGCGCGTAGGGGCGGCGGGCGTTGCCCTCCAGCCCGTGCAGCAGCAAGACCACCGGCGCGCCGGCTGGCAGGTCGATGCCGGCCAGTTGCGGCAGATCCAGATCCAGGAAGTCGCCGTCGGGCGTGTCGATACGTACGCGCTCAAAGGTGATGCCGCGGCCGGCTGGCAGCCGCGTGGCCAGCAGCGTCTGGGCGTGCGGATTGCCAAGGCCGGCCGCGGGGCGGAAAGGCTCGACCTCAAAGCGGTTCATTCCAGCCGCCGCACGATGGCGATCACCTTGCCGTGGATCTCCACCTGGTCGGCTGACACGATGATCGGGTCATAGTTCTCGTTGGCCGGCTGCAGGCGCACCTTGTCACCCTCGCGGAAGAAGTACTTCAGGGTCGTCTCCTCGCGGTCCAGCAGCCAGGCTGCCACCATGTCGCCGTTGTTGGCCGTGTTCTGGGCGTTGAGGATCACCAGGTCGCCGCTGTCCACCAGCGCGTCGATCATCGAGTCGCCCTGCACGCGCAGCGCGTAGACTCCCTCGCTGCGGCTGACCACGTCCACGGCCAGGTCGAGGGTGTCGGCTGCCTCCACGCTTTCGGGGAAGACGGTGATCGGCTGGCCGGCGGCGATGTGGCCCAGGATCGGGATGCCGCGGCCGGGCAGGATGCGGGCCATGGCGTCTTGCAGGCGGATGCCGCGCGACACCTCTTTGTTGCGCTCGATCAGCCCGGCATCGACCAGCTTGTTGAGGTTGTAGTTGACCACTGAGGTGGAGCTGATGCCCACCGCCTCGCCGATCTCGCGAATCGTGGGCGGATACTGGTTCTCCTCGGTGAAGGAGCGGATGAAGTCGTACATGCGCTGCTGGCGATCTGAGAGTTTCATGGTGTGCCTCGGTAGTAGGGGATGGTAGATTGGTAGATTGGTAGATTGGTCGGCGCGTTGCGCATTGGGTTTAGAATATCTGTTCGGAATTGTAGCACGAACGAGTGTTCTAGTCAAATTCTGATTCGCGTTTCACAAGTATCGCAATCACCCACGCCGATATCCCAAGCGAGAGGAGGAGCGGGACACAGAGGGCACAGAGGAGACACAGAGAGCGCAGAGAAGAAGCAGAGATCGGTGCGCCGCCAGGCTGCGCCCTGTTCCCCCAGCAATCACCGGATTGTCCCTGTCATCCTGCTCCCTCCTCCTATCACCCTCACCTTGTCACCCCCTCACCCTGTCATCTTGTCACCCCCCTCACCTTGTCACC
>CAZVGR010000127.1:0-5812 GCA_964626845.1 uncultured Anaerolinea sp. | reverse complement strand
CTCACCTTGTCACCCCCTCACCCTGTCATCTTGTCACCCCCCTCACCTTGTCACCTTGTCACCCTGTCACCCTGTCACCCTGTCACCCTGTCATCCCCTCACCCGCCGCGCCAAATAATACATCCGTCGCCCCAGGGCCGACACGGACAGGTCCCACGCGCCGGTGTAGCGCACGATCTGGCCGCCGAAGCCCTGTTTGAAGCGATAGACGCCCCACAACCCGCCCTGCTGCTCGGCGTAATCCTCGGCGTAGGCGGCGGGGTTGGCGCCGACCTCGTCGGGAATGCCCCACAGGTCGTAGCTGGCGCAGCCGCGCTCGCTGGCCCAGGTGATGCCGGCCCACTGTAGGGCGTGGTTGGGCATGCGCTGGCGCTCCAGGCTGCTGCTGGCGCCCCACATGTACCAGCTCTTCGTGCCCAAAGCGAAGACAACGATCGCAGCCAGCGGCTGCCCCTCGAACTCAGCCAGCAGCCAGCGGGCCTGGTCGGGCGGAAACAGCTCGAAAGCAGCCTGGTAGTAGCCCGGTTGGTGGACGCCAAAGCCGTCGCGCTGGCCGGTCTCGGCGTTCATTGTGTGCCATGCTTCCATATCGGTCGCATCCATCGTCCGTACCGTGATGCCCTTGCGCTCGGCCAGGCGCACGTTGTAGCGCCATTTCTGCTTCATGCCCGCCAGCACCGCCTCCGTCCCCTGGCGCAGGTCCAGGTGGATGGTGCTGCGCGGCTGTACCGGATGCCCGCGCAACAGGCCGTAGCTGGCGCAGATCAGGTCGAGCTGTGGCGAGTCGGGCAGGTCCGGCTCCAGCTTGAGCAGCGCCGGGCGGTGGGGCGCAATAGCCTCGCGCAGCGCGGCCAGCAACTCCCGCGTCTGGCTCGCGTTGCGCCAGTCCACCAGTGGGCCCTTGGGCACATAGGCCAGCGTCTGGCCCCAGGGCAGGCGGCGCAGCAGTACCTGGCCGCCAGCGACGATGCGGCCGTGCTCGGCCAACGCCACCCGCTCCGTCTGCCAGCCAACGCGCGCCTTGAGCTCCGCCCAGGCGCTGGTCTGGAGGAGATGGCCGGCCGGGTGGCTGGCGACGAACGCATCCCAGTCTGCAGATGTGAAGTTGGGTGTGATAAGTACGCTGAACGAAGCGCCTTTAGAGAAGGTCATGGGCGAGAATTATCTCCTCCACCCTGGCCAGGAACCGCAAAACAGGCCTGTGGCTGAAGTCGTCGATCATCGGTTCGTGCCTTTCGATGGCCCGAAAGGGATGAACATGCCAGGCGCCTTGCTCACGATCCACTCCAAAAATGCGTTGTCTTCCCTCAATCAAAGCCATGTATAAGGATCCTGATCTCTCGCCAAAGAATAGCTGCACAAATAGACCGGGCCGAATGATCAATCGCATTGAAAGCGTATTGTCTGAGCGGGCACCGTTTTCGACAGCTTGAATGAACCAGGTTCGATTGGCTGCCTCGATGACTTCTGTTTGGAGAATATCCAATTCACGCATGAAAGGACCGTCGAAGCTCAGCAAGCTTGTGTTGAGTCGTCTCGAATCCATCGACGGCGGTCTCCCATTCCATGGCGTCGGACTCGACCTCCCACGAGTAGTTCATGCGAGCGGTTACTTGATTAGCAAGGAACTGATCGAAGGTCATCCCGTATTTTTGGCGCATCAGAGAGTCAATTCTGCGATGGCTTGACATGCGCCGTAGGTACTCAGTTTCCAGCAACTGACGGACTTTCGTGTCCAAGTCAGCGTTCCCAGGAACCGCTTCAAGTATCAGGCTTTCCGTAGTCTTGAGTAAAACTGTTTCAGGCATCAAATGCTCTCTCCTTGCATCTAAACGCAGCAGGTTCATCTACTGCCAAAGGTACCATCGTGATTATACCCAGGCAGCATAGAAAATCAACTGGGCGCCGATGAGCTCAGTAACGGCTTACGCGTACGCTGTGGTATAATCGCGCCCGTGAGCACTCTGCCCGTCTTCACTTACCTGGTCATCTTCAGCGTTGCGCTGTTGCTGGCGGCCGCGCTGACGCCGCTGGCCGGCCGGCTGGGCCGGCGCTGGGGCCTGGTGGATCGTCCCGGCGGCCGCCGCGCCCACCGCGGCGAGATCCCCCGCACCGGGGGTATTGCCCTCTTCGGCGCGTTTACCGGCACGCTGCTGCTGGCCTTCATAGTTTTCCCTGATCGCTTGCCCCCCAGCACCGACCCTGACGAGACGACCCGCCTGGCCGGCCTGCTGCTGGGCAGCGCGCTGGCCTTCGGCTTCGGCCTGTGGGACGACAAGCGCGAGCTGAGCTGGCGCGGGCAGATCCTGGTGCAGCTCGCCTGCGCATCCGTCGCCATCGCCACGCTGATCTTCATCGAGCGGGTCAACAACCCCTTCACCAACGCGCAGATCGTCTTCCCCGACCTGGTCGTTTGGGCGTTGACCACCTTCTGGTTCCTGGGCGCAATGAACACCCTCAATTGGCTGGACGGGCTGGATGGGCTGGCGGCCGGGGTGACGGCGATTCTGGCCGCGGTGCTGGTGGGGCACATGCTGTGGCGCGCAGTCCCGCCGCAGCTCTCGGTGGCCGTGCTGCCGCTGGCGCTGCTGGGCGCCACGTTGGGCTTCCTGCCCTGGAACTTCAACCCGGCCCGCATCTTCATGGGCAGCAGCGGATCGTACTTCCTGGGCTTTGCCGTGGCCGCGCTGGGCATCATCGGCGGCGCGAGGATGGCCACGGTGCTGCTGGTGCTGGGCCTGCCCATCGTCGACGTGGCCTGGCTGATCTGGCGGCGGCGGCGGCGCGGCGTGTCGGCCGGCGCGGGCGGCCGCGACCATTTGCACTTTCGCCTGCTGGATCTGGGCCTGGGCCAGCGCCAGATCGTGCTGGGCTACTACGCCTTCTGCGCGGCCTTCGGCCTGCTGGCCTTGAGCATCGGCCCCCGTATTTATAAGTTGCTGGCCCTGTTGGGTTTGGGGATTGTGGTGGTAGCGGTGTTGTGGTGGGCGGAGCGACAGGAGAAATGACATTTCTTCCGAAGAAATGTCATTTCTGTGACGTGGCCGGCTCCAGCGTCGCCAACCCTTGCTGCAAGACTGCCAGCAATCCGGCCACATCGGTCTGCCAGAAGCGCGTCGGGTCCAGCCACAGTCCGGGGAAGCGCAGGCTGCGGAGGATGCCGTCGTCGTCTGGTGTGATCTCGCGATCCTCGCCTGTTTGCCAGCAGCATGTCCCGTTGCAAACGTGACCTACGCAGCGTGCAGGGTCAGCAGCGTCACCTCGGGCGGGCAGTTGAGACGCACGGGGGGCGAGATCACGCCGATGCCGCGGTTGGTGTATAGCGCTAAGTCACCGATTTGGTACAGCCCGGCCGGGTACCTCTGGCCCAGGTAGGGCAGCACGGGCCGGCCGTAGTGGGGCAGGTTGATCTGGCCGCCGTGGCTGTGGCCGGAGAGCTGCAAGTCCACCGGGTAGCCGGCGGCGCTGTCTGCGTAGTCCGGCTCATGCACCAGCAGCAGCTTACAGTCGCCGTCTGGCGCGCCGTCCAGGGCCGCGCGCATGTCGTGCTTGCTCTCCCACACGTCGTCCAGCCCCGCCAGCCACAGCGGCGCGTCTGTATCCAGCCGCAGCGCCTGGTTGACCAGCAGCGTCACGCCAGCCTCGCCCAACACGCGCGCGGCCAGCGCCGCACCCTCCCAGTGGTCGTGGTTGCCCAGCACCGCGTAAACGCCCAGCGGCGCGTACAGCGTGCGCAACGGCTCCACCAATTCCTCCGCGTATTGCCATACCTCGCGCCAGATGAAGTCGCCGGTCAGCACGATCACATCGGGCGATTGACGCATGGCCAGCGCGGCCGCCCGGTCGATATCGCCAGCCGTGGTGTACTGGCTGATGTGCAGGTCGCTGAGCTGGGCCACGCGCAGGCCATCCAGAGTCGCGGGCAGGCGGGGCAGGGTCACGCTGACCCGTTCCACCACCGGCCAGTTGGGCTCGCCCAGGGTTGCCCAGCCGGCGCCCAGCGCGGCTGCGCCAACTCCCGCCGCTGCGCTTGCGGCTGCCAGTTTCAAGAAATCGCGTCGATCCATCAGCGCCTCACGGGCCAGGTCGTTGTCCGGCCGAACCGCCCGGCCGGGCTGGCTGGCTGTTGCACGCTGTGCCGCCGGTCCGGGTTCACTGTACCGAAAAGTGCCGGGGACTGGCGCCACGGGTTCTCGCCTTCCCACGTTCTGCTCGCCAGTCCCCGGCACTTGGTCGACGCAAGGATGCCTACTACAGCCCTGTCAGGTTGCGAGCGATGACCATGCGCTGGATCTCGTTGGTGCCCTCGTAGATCTGGGTGATCTTGGCGTCGCGGAAGTAGCGCTCCAGCGGCAGCTCCTGGCTGTAGCCCATGCCGCCGTGGATCTGCACCGCCTCGGTGGCGCAGTAGTTGGCCGTGTCGCTGGCGAAGAGCTTGGCCATGCTGGCCTCCAGCGTGTAGCGCTGCCCGGTCGTGACCGACGCCATTTTGGCCAGCGCTGCCTGGTAGATCAACAGCCGGCTGGCCTCGACGCGACACTTCATGTCGGCCAGCTTCTGCTGGATCATCTGGAACTGGCCGATGGGCTGGCCGAAGGCGACCCGCTCGCGCGCGTAGGCGATGCTGGCCTCCAGGCAGGCCTCAGCAATGCCCAGAGCCTGGCTGGCGATGCCGATGCGGCCGGCGTCCAGCACAGTCATGGCGATCTTGAAGCCCTCGCCCTCATCGCCCAGGCGGTTCTCCACCGGGCAGAGGTAATCCTCGAAGAGGATTTCGCTGGTGGCGCTGGCGCGGATGCCCAGCTTGGGCTCCTTTTTGCCGCGGGCGAAGCCGGGCTGGTCCGTTTCGATGATGAAGGCGGTCACGCCTTTGTGTTTTTTCTCCGGCGCGGTCATCATGAAGACCACGATGGTGTCGGCGTAGGGGGCTGACGTCACCCACGACTTGCGGCCGTTCAGAATGTAATGTGACCCGTCACCGCTCAACACGGCCCGGGTGCGCATGTTGCCCGCGTCGGAACCGCTCATGGGCTCGGTCAGGCTGTAAGCGCCGATCTTCTGGCCGCTGGCCACGGGCGCCAGGTAGGTCTGTTTCTGCGCCTCCGTGCCGTACTTGACCAGGCCGTGGGCAAACAGCGAGTTGTTGACCGACATGATCACGCCGTGGCTGGCGCAAACTTTGCAGATCTCCTCCAGGGCCAGAACGTAGGCCAGGGTGTCCATGCCGGCGCCGCCGTAGGCTTCGGGCACCTCGATGCCCATGAAGCCCAGCGCGCCCATCTTGCGCACGGTGTCGAGGGGGAACTCGCCAGTCTCGTCGAAATGGGCGGCGATGGGTGCGATCTCCTTTTGGGCGAAATCGCGCGCCGCGTCCTGGATCATACGGTGTTCGTCGGTGATAAAGTCGAACATGAGATGGCCTCCGGCAGGTGATGGGAGTTCCGGGGAATTCGGGGAACTCAGAGGAAGTGGCGGACCTTGCGATTGGTACCTTAGTATACCCTCTGGCAACAGATTGCGCCAGTCTGCACGAGGGCGCGGCGGTCTGCGGCCATGCCGGCAGGTACACTTCAGGTGTGGGGCACGAAACCCTTCGGGTCTTGGGCTGACGGCTCGTGCTAGCCACGCGTCGAGAGACCCGAAGATACCGTCTTGCACTACATCCTGCGCAGCCGTTGTAACGCAAGATGGCATCTTGCGCTACCACCTTGCGCAGCCGGTGTAACGCAAGATGGCATCTTGCGCTACCGCCCCGCGCAGCCGTTGTAGCGCAAGATGGCATCTTGCGCTACCGCCTTGCGCAGCCGTTGTA
>CAZVGR010000126.1:0-13802 GCA_964626845.1 uncultured Anaerolinea sp. | reverse complement strand
CTTTTCTTTTTGCCGTTGTCCGGTGTACAAAGACTTCCAGTCTTGGGATCGTTGCCTTTTTGGATATAATCGGCGTATGAAGCGCTTGTTAACGCTAACGGCCCTAGTCGGATCGCTTTTGCTGGCAGCCGGCTGTTATGGCAGCACACCGCCGGTGGTGAAGCTGGGCTTGATTGCGCCCTTTGAGGAGCGGTACCGGGAAGATGGCTATGTGGCGCTTGCTGCGGCGCGGTCGGCCGTGCAGGCGCGCAACGCGGCTGGCGGCGTGGCCGGTTATCAGGTGATGCTGGTGGCGCTGAACGACAACGGCCGGCCTGACGAGGCGCGCCAGCGGGCCGCCAATCTGGCCATCGACGGCGATGTCCTGGGCGTGATCGGCCCGCTGCACGGCGACGCTGCGGCGGCGGCAGCGCCGATACTGGCCGCAGAAGGGTTGCCCTGGGTATCGCTGGCCGCTGCGCCCGGGGCCAGCGGACAGGCCGATGACCTGGCCGCAGCGGCCTATGACGCGGCCAACCGCTTGTTGAACGCCATGGAGCGAGCCGGCCAGCAAGGCGCTGCGCTGACCCGGCCCGCAGTGTTGCAGGCTTTGAGCCAGGTGGCTAACACACCATGAAAATACTGATGTTGTCGTGGGAATACCCGCCTTACATGAGCGGCGGCCTGGGCCAGCACGTCAAAGATCTGGCGCCGGCCTTGTTGGCAGTCGATCCGGCTGTGGAACTGCACATCGTCACGCCAGCCTTTGGCGCGCCGGCCAGCCATGAGAGCCTCGGCCGGCTGCACATCCATCGTGTGGCGACGCTCCTGCCGTCCGACGACCGCGTCTACGATGATGTGCTGGCCAGCAACCCGCTCTTTGTCGAGGCCGCTCAACAGGTGATCGAGACTTATGGCCCCTTTGACTTGCTGCACGTGCATGACTGGCTGCTGAGCTTTGCTGCTATCGAGCTGCAAGAGGCGCTGGGCCTGCCGTTAGTGGCCACGATCCACGCTACCGAGCGAGGGCGCTACCGCGGCGCGTTGTACAGCGACATGTCGCGCGCGATCGATGCGGCTGAACGCCGGCTGGCGCGCCAGGCGCAGCGGGTGATCACGTGCAGTGTAGCTATGCAGCATGAGGTGCGTGACTTCTACGATGTACCGGCCGAACACATCAGTGTGATCCCCAACGGCATCGACGGCGGCCGGCTGCGCCAGCTCAGCAGTCAGGACCTGAGCGATTTCCGGCGGCGCTATGCCCGGCCTGAGGAGCGCATCATTTTCAATGTTGGGCGGATGGTCTATGAAAAGGGGGCTGATCTGTTGCTGGAAACGGCGCCACAGGTGTTGCGGGAAGCGCCCGACGCCAAGTTCGTGATTGGCGGCCGTGGGCCGTTGTTTCCTTCGCTCAGCCAGCGCATCGATGCTATGAGATTGCATGACAAAGTGATGCTGACCGGCTTTTTGAGCGATGAAGAGCGGGATCAGCTTTACGTGGTGGCCGATGTGTGCGTGTTCCCCAGCCGTTATGAGCCTTTTGGCATCGTCGCGCTGGAGTCGATGGCAGCCGGCACGCCGGTGGTGGTGAGCGATGTGGGTGGGCTTGGCGCCGTGGTGCAGCACGAGCAAACCGGGCTGACCACCTACGCCGAGGATGTGTATTCGCTGGCCACGGCCATCGTGCGCGTGCTGCGTGACCCACAAAGCGCTACTGAGCGCGCCAGGCGGGCGCAGGAGTATGTCGAAGCCTGTCTGTCCTGGCCGGTGATTGCAGGCATGACGCTGGAGATCTATGCTGCGCTGATTGACGAGCAGTGAGCGGGCGCTCTCTGTAAGCCAGTCACTACTTTGGCGCCGGGCACTTGCAGCCCAGGATCGGCTGAATTCGGCTCGGCAGACTTCGTAATTAGGCGCAAAGTTAAGTGCCCGGCACCTATGGCTGAGTAGTAACGCAAGCCAGGGCAAGTAAAAACGGTGGACAGCCCGGACTGTCCACCGTTTTTGTTTGCCTGGCGCGAGAAGGGAAGAAGCTCGACGTCTTCCGAAGAAGTCGAGCTTCTTAGCAGCTATTGCGCGCTGACCATGATCTGCGTCTTGCCGGTGTTGCTGTCGGTGTTGACCACCAGGGAAAGCTGCACACCGCCCTTGCTGAAGGCGTATGAGGCCAGGTCGCCCATGGTCATCGACGCCTGCTCGTCCTTGGTCCAGCCCAGTTGGGCCAGGGCCTCTTCGTAGAAGGCGAGCACTTCGGCAACAGATGCGCTGCTTTCGATGATCGTGAAGTTGGCGCTGGCGGCCTGGATGCGCGCCCCGTCAGGAATGGGGAAGGCGCCGTCGAAGCCGACCAGGTTGGCGCCGGCTGCGGCCTCCTCAGGCAGTTCGATGGTGATGTTGCTGTTGACGTCTTGCAGCTCGAAGCTCATCTCGATGACGCCGCTGGCCAGGTTGGGGTCGAAGATGCCGCCGTTGCCGTTGTTGACCTGGACGGTCAGCACGTACTTGGTGACATAGCCGCCATCCTTGGCAATCCAGACATCGCCAGTGGCCTTGACATCGCCCACGTCCTCGCCGAAGACTCGGCTGAGCACCTGCTCATCGAAGCGGTAATGACGGCTGTCGATGCCGCCGATTCTCTCGTCGGGCCGCACGCGGCGCAACTGATCCAGGTTGCTGAAGATGTTGCCGCTGGTGATCATCGAGAGCTCAGGGTCGGCAAAGGGCGATTCTTCGGTGGAGATGCGCATCCAGCCCATATCGTCCCCGGCGAACATGTACATGTCGTTGCCGATTTGGAAGGACTCCAACGGCTCCTGCTCGGCGTCAGGGTCTGTGTTGTCGACGAAGTTCATGATCAGGCGGCGCGCCTGGGGATCCTTGGTGTACTCGGTGGTGATCTGCACGTTTTCGTCGATGGGATCGCCGTTATTGTCGGTTCCCTTGCTGTTGAAGGACACGACCAGGCGGTAGCTTTCCAGCTTTTCCAGCGCAGCCAGTTGTTCTTCGTTGAGAACAGGCTCTTCCTCATCCGGCTCAGGCGTTGCCGTCGGCGCTGGGGTGGCAGTGGGAGGAACGGGGGTGTTGGTGGCTGCAGCCTGCGCGGCTGGCTGCTGGGCAACAGCCTGGGTAGCAGCGGCCGGCGCCTCGGCAGCCGGCGCAGCCGGCGCTTCATCGCCGCCGCCGCAAGCAGCAACGGCCAGCACCAGAGTGAACAGCGTTAAAAGCAGTATAGCACGTTTCATGGCGAGTAGTTTTCTCCTTTGAACAGTCTGGTCAAACGCGCCGTCGTCCGGCGCATCGGCGATCTCATGGTACACCCCGAAGCGGTGTTTGTCAAAGTGAGGGCATGAATGGCGGTGGCTATGTGTCAGGCCAGTCTGGTATTTACCCAACCTGCCAGGTTAGCTTCTGGCCAGTCGGCGGGGGCGAGCGGCCGCTTTCTATGGTAAGCTGGTGCTAACTTGACAGTCGTAACTAACTTTTGCCACGGAGGTACGCTCATGTCCCGTCTCATGTTGTTGCTGGCAGCTTTCGCTCTTCTTTTTCTCTCAGCCTGCTCGTTGCCTGATCTGATGGTGGGCGATGCAGGGCGTGTGGTGACCGGTTCGGGCAACCTGGTCACCCTGGAACAGACCAACCAAAACTTCAGCCGTGTCGAGTTCAGCCACGCCTTTCAGGCTGATATCACCCAGGGCGAGTCCTACAGTGTGGTCATCACCATCGACGACAACCTGGAGCAGTATTTGCAGATCAGCCAGACTGGCGATACACTCAAGGTCGGTTTTCAGCCCGGCCTGTTGTCGCTGCGCAATACCACCATGCGAGCTCGCATCACGATGCCAGAGCTGACTGGTGTGGTCGGCAGCGGCGCTACGCAGATCAGGATCGACGGCTTCGAGTCGGGCCAAGACCTGCGCGTGAATGTGTCAGGCGCCAGCAGTCTGCGCGGCAATATCGACGCTGGCAACCTGAACGCTGAAGTCTCTGGCGCCAGCCGGCTGGAGCTGACCGGCCAGGGCCAGGATGGACGCATCAATGTCTCCGGCGCCAGCCAGGCCAACCTGGCCAACTTCCGTATGCAAAACGTGGACGTGCAGGTCAGTGGGGCCAGTCGCGCCGAGGTCAACGCCAGCGGCCGGTTGGACGCTGACGCCAGCGGCGCCTCGATGGTGCTCTACAGCGGCGATCCGACCATGGGCCGCATCCAGACCTCCGGCGCCAGCAACGTGCGGGCGCGTTGACGAGACCTGTCAATTGGACGCAGATCAACACAGATTGACACAGATCTGAGGCTCAAACCACTCAGATCTGTGTTAATTCGTAACTGCTCAGCCGGCCGGTCAGAAACCGGGTTTTTTCTCGTTGGGCAATGATTTCTGAGCTTGCAAACGCATTGCTCGGGGCTATGATAGCCGCTTCCGCAGCAAAAACCCGGTTTCTCTAAGCCCTGCCTGAGCAGTAACGTTAATTCTGAGAATCTGTGTCCAGATTCTTGAGAAACGTGGTCGTGACGTGGGGACTAGCCCCCGCTACATGGATATCAAACCACGCCCTGCCACCAGTCTGACTCGCCGTGAGTTTTTGCGGCTGGCCGGATTGGGCGCAACAGCCAGCCTGCTCGCCGGCTGCGGCATATCGCCTGCTGCGACGCCGCAGCCGGTTGGCGCGCTGGGCGCCAGCCCGTCCCCGACGGCAACGGCCACGCCGTCACCCACTGCGCCGCCCACGCAGACCCCGACTCCGTCGCCCACCGCTACTGCCATGCCCACCAAGGCGCCGACGGCGTCGCCAACGCCAACCAATACGCCGACGGCGTCGCCCACCGCCACGGACACCCCAACACCGTCGCCCACGTCCACCAACACGCCGTCGCCCACCGCCACCCTTGCCCCTGACCCAGAGCTGACCATGATGCTGGGGCAGATGCTGCTGGTGGGCTTTCGCGGGCTGGCTGTGGACGACCAACATCCGATTGTGGCGGACATCCGGGAGCGCCACCTGGGCGGTGTGGTGCTTTTTACCCGAGACGGACCGGCCCGGTCGACGGTGCGCAACGTCGAGTCGCCGGAGCAGGTGCGCGCATTGACGGCTGCCTTGCAGGCGGCAGCTTCCATGCCGCTGTTGGTGGCGGCGGACCAGGAGGGCGGGTTGGTGTCCCGTCTCTCCCCGCGCCACGGCTTCCCGGCCAGCCCGTCGCACCAGGAGCTGGGCGAGCTGGGTGACGCAGAGACGGCCGCGGCCGCCAGCGCCATGGCCCAGATGCTGGCGCAGGCCGGCATCAACCTCAACCTGGCGCCGGTGGTGGACCTGAACACCAACCCGCGCAATCCGGTCATTGCCCGCTACGGGCGCAGCTTTGGGGCTGATCCTGCGCTGGTCAGCCGGCTGGCTGCTGCTTTCATCCAAGCCCACCATCAACAGCGGGTGCTCTGCTGCCCCAAACATTTCCCCGGGCATGGCAGCTCCACCGCCGACTCGCACCACGGGTTGGCCGACATCACCGACACCTGGACCAGCGATGAGCTCCAGCCTTACCGCGAGCTGATCCAGGCTGGCCTGGCCGACAGCATCATGACCGCCCACGTTTTCAATTCGGCCTGGGACGCAGCCTACCCGGCCACGCTCTCCCGGCCGGTCGTCCAGGGCCTGCTGCGGGGCGAGCTGGGCTATGATGGCGTGGTGATCTCCGACGACATGCAGATGGGCGCCATTCGCCAGCACTATGGCTTTGAGGATGCTGTGCTGGCTGCTATCGACGCCGGGGTGGACATTCTGGCCATCTCTAACAACGTGGTGTACCAGGAGGATGTGGTCAGCCAGACGGTGCAGATCTTGTGGGGCGCGGTCGAGCAGGGGCGGATCAGCCGCGGCCGCATCGAGCAGTCCTACGCGCGCATCCAGCGGCTGAAGCAGCGGCTGGTTGAGTAGGGACGTATCGAAACCCGCCGCACGCCGCGCTCTATGCACAGAGTCGCGCGAATAGCGGATTTGCCAAAGCAGGCTGCACAGGAGTAGAATCATATCAGCGCGGCGCCCCGATCAATGGGGCGCCCGTCTGACTTTGCGCTGTCAGGCATAGGCCTTGCGGCAGCGCCACACACCTGGAGCCGGGCATGGGCCAGATTGCCGTGTGCCCGGCCTTTCTGTGTGCAATTCTCTTGGTCTGTTCCAGACTGGAGTCTTCGATGCACGTCTCTACTTCATCTATCAAGCGGCTGTTGATCGGCCGGCCTTTCCCCACGCGCGCTGACGTGGACGAGCGCCTGGACAAGAAACGCGGGCTGGCCATCTTCGCCTCGGACCCGATCAGCAGCAACGCCTACGCCACCGAGGCCATCATGACGGTCCTGATCCTATTGGGCAGCGCCGCGTTGGCCCTGACCTTGCCCATTGCCCTGGGCATTTTTGTGCTGGTGGTGTTGGTCATCTTCAGCTACGTCCAGACCATTCGCCATTACCCGGACGGCGGCGGCGCCTATATCGTGGCGCGGGACAACCTGGGCGAGACGCCGTCGCTGTTGGCAGCCGGCGCGCTGCTGGTGGACTACATCCTCACTGTCTCGGTGTCAGTATCTGCCGGCGTGCGCGCCATCACCTCAGCGGTGCCGGCTGCGTTCGAGTACCGCGTGCCGATTGCACTGCTGGCCGTCGTAGTATTAACCTGGATCAACCTGCGCGGCGTGCGCGAAAGCGGATCGATCTTCGCCCTGCCGACCTACGCCTTTGTGGCCGGCGTGCTGCTGGTGGTGGTCATGGGTCTGACGCGCGCCATGGGTCTGTTCGGCGCCGCGCCGCTGCCAGAGATCACCGAGACGGTGGCGCCCTCGGTGGCCGCGACCGACTTTCTCTTTATCTGGCTGGTGCTGCGGGCCTTTGCCGCGGGCTGCACAGCCCTGACCGGCATCGAGGCGATCAGCAACGGTGTGCAGGCTTTCAAGTTGCCCAGCGCCAAGAACGCAATCATCACCATGGTCGTCATGGGCGTCATGGCTATGAGCCTCTTTTTGGGCATCTCCTTCCTGGCCTCCAACATGCACCTGATCCCCATGGAGGAGGAGAGCATCCTGTCGCAGATGACCCGCGGCATCGCTGGCACGGGTGTGCTCTATTACTGGGTGCAGTTCTTTACTATGCTGATCCTGATCCTGGCCGCCAACACTGGCTATCAGGCCTTCCCACGCTTGGCTTCTTATCTGGCTAAAGACGGCTTCATGCCGCGCTGGATGCAGAACCGCGGCGACCGGCTGGTCTACAACGGCGGCATCGTGATGCTGGCCTCCGTGGCCGGCGTTCTGATCGTGCTCTTCCGCGCCGACGAGATTGCCATGCTGCCGCTGTACGCCATTGGCGTGATGCTCAGCTTCACTTTGTCGCAGTTGGGCATGGTGCGCCTGATGGGCCGGGTGGGCCAACTGAAGCCGGGCGAGTCAACCCGCACCTGGGCGACGCGCATTCACTTCGAGCGCGACTGGCGCAGCAAGCAGGTGATGAACCTGGTGGGCGGCATTGCGACATTGATTGTCACGGTGGTTCTGGTGGCCACTAAGTTCATCGAGGGGGCCTGGGTGGTTGTGGTGGCCATCCCCCTGCTGGTTTTGCTGTTTCGATCGATCAACAAGCACTATCAGACCGTTGCAGAACATCTCACCACCAGCAACCTGACCATGGACAAGCTGACCGCCATCGCCGATGTGGTGGTGGTGCCCATGGCCGACGTGCATCGCGGCACGCTGCGCGCCCTGCGCTATGCCCTGCGCATCAGCGACGACGTGCGCGCGCTGTGCATCAGCACCGACAGCGAGATGCGGGCGCGCTTCGAGGATCGCTGGAACCGCTTCCCCGAGATCACCGGCCGCTGCAAGCTGGTGATCATCGACTACGAGTACCGCGACATCCTGACCCCGTTGGTGGATTACATCGAGCACGTCAACAACGTCGAGCATCCCAACCAACTGGTGACTGTGGTAGTGCCGGAGTTTGTCTCCGATACCTTCACCGGCCAGCTTTTGCACAACCAGACGGCCAACATCCTGCGCCGCCGGCTGCGCAAACACGAAGATGTAGTGGTGATCGACGTGCCCTTCCACCTGTACAGCAAGCCCGGCAACGGCAACGGCAATGGCAATAGCTCGTGAAGGCCCCATGAAGACACTCACCGCACAGGACTGGCTGGCCCGCGCCCAGACGGAGGGCACGCCAGTGATCGACGACAACACGGCCACCTTCGTCTGGCAGGGCGGCGATCCGCCGCTGTTGCGCGGCGACTGGAACGACTGGGACGAGGCCAGCCCGCTGCCGTGGCAGCGGGTCAAAGGCGCGCGCGGCAAGCCGGCCGCTGGGCCGGTCTGGACCGCTGCCCTGGAGCTGGCCCCTGACGCCTACATGGAGTACTGCCTGGGCACAGACGAGGCGCGCCTGGTCGATCCGTTCAGCCCGCGGCGCATCGCCAACGGCATGGGCCAGTACAACCACTGGTTCTACATGCCCCAGGGCGGGCCGACGCCGCTGGCCCTGCGCCAGCGCAACGTGCCCCACGGCGAGATCATCCGCCTGGACCTGCCCACCCAGCTCATGGTGGCCGGCCAGCAGCGCCGGCTGATCCTCTACCGGCCGCCGGTCGCCGGCCCTGTGCCGCTGCTGCTGGTCTACGACGGGCCGGACTACTTCCGCCGCGCCAGCCTGGCCACCGTGGTGGACAACCTGATCGCCCAGCAGCGTATCCGGCCCATCGCCCTGGCCATGATCGCCAACGGCCGCAGCGCGCGCATGGCTGAGTACGGCAGCAGCGACGGGACGCTGGCCTTTGTCCATGAGGTTTTGCTCCCGGCCGCGAGCCAACACCTGGACTTGATCGACATAACGAAGCAACCAGGCGTGTTCGGCGTCATGGGCGCGTCCATGGGTGGGTTGATGGCGTTGGTCACAGGGCTGCGTCTGCCCCACATCTTCGGCCGCGTGCTGAGCCAGTCGGGCGCGTATCACCTGGGCGAGCTGCCGACTGCCGCGGTGGAGCTGGTGGAACACGGCCCCAGCCGGCCGCTGCGCATCTGGCTGGACGTGGGGCGCTACGAGGAATTGCTGGACAGCAACCGCCGCATGGCCGCCCTGCTGCACGGCCGCGGCTACGACGTGGCCTATCGCGAGTACAACGCCGGGCACAACTACATCGCCTGGCGCGACGACCTGTGGCGCGGACTGGAGGCGCTATTCCCATGCAACGAATTCTGATCACCGGCGCTAACCGGGGCATCGGCCTGGAGCTGGCGCGGCAATATCTGGAGCGGGGCGATGTGGTGCTGGCCACAGCCAGGAACCTGGACGCGGCCGCAGACCTGCACGCGCTGACCGCGCAGCATGATGGGCGCTGCCATGTGCTGGCCCTGGAAGTCACCGACGAGGAGAACATCGCCGCCGTTGCGGCGCAGGCTGGGGCGCTGGTCGATGGCCTGGACGTGCTGATCAACAACGCCGGCGTCTTCCCGCGCAACGAGCGACCGGAGACGCTGGACGCGCAGGTGCTCTTGCAGACGCTGCACACCAACGCCGTGGCGCCGTTGATCGTCGCGCGCGAGCTGCTGCCCCTGCTGCGCCGCGGCCAGCAGCCGCGCATCCTCAACATCACCTCACAGCTTGGCTCGCTCAGCCGCCGGGCCAGCGGCCGCTGCTACAGCTACTGCAGCAGCAAGGCCGCGCTGAACATGCTGACCCGCTCCCTGGCCTTCGATCTGCAAGAGGAGGGCATCATCGCCGTGGTGGTGCATCCCGGCTGGGTGCAGACCGACATGGGTGGCAGCCACGCGCCGGTGACCCCCGGCGAGTCGGCGCGCGGCATCATCACCCTGGCCGACGGGCTGCTCCCCGAACAAACCAGCAAGTTCCTGACCTGGGACGGCCGCGAGCACGCCTGGTGACCACTCCTTTGTCATTGCGAGCCGTCTGCGGCGAAGCAATCCCGTGCTGGCAAGTCGGGATTGCTTCGGCAGCCCTACTTATGAACCCCCACGCCGGGATCCTTCGCTGGTGTCTCGTCGCTGTGAGAATCGCGTGGCAGACCCGCTCAGGATGACACGGCGGGAGTTCATTGCCAAGGCGCATCCTGTTGCGGCGGGATGGGTCACTCGCAATGACGATCGTTGGCTAACTGATCAGCTCGATCTCGTAATCGACCAGCTCCGCGTCCAGCCGCCAGCGCTCGACGCTCTCGACAACCTTCATCAGCAGTCCGTGGGCGTAGTCCTTGTCCGACGAGACGCAGGCCACGCCGATCACGGCGCTGCGCCAGGAGTCCTGGTCGTCCACCTCGGCGACCGAGACGTTGTACTCGCTGCGCAGGCGGGCGATGATCGGCTTGATCACGCTGCGCTTGCCCTTCAGCGAGTCGTTCATGGGGATGTGCAGTTCGATAGTTGCGATGCCGATGACCATAGGGGTAAACTGGGGAGGGGTAGATTGGTGGATTGGTAGATCGGTAGGTTGGTGGGTTGGCGACGCCGCAGGAGCATCGAGTCACGCCACGCGTCCAGTCTATTCGCTGTTCTTCATTCGCTGTGGTATCCGCTGTGCTATCTCAGGCTACCCCACATACGCCACTGCGCCATAGCCGACCACGCGGCTCTTGTCGCCGCTGGTGTCGCCGGAGTTGAGGTAGTCCAGCAGGTGCGGGGTCCAGCCCTTGAGCCGCGCCAGGCGCATCAGGACGAGGATCGGCTGCAGGCCGCAGGCCTCGCCCTGGGCCGCGCGCGGCATGTCGCCGGCAACCACTGCATCCAGCAAAGCCCGATCCAGCGCCTGGGCCACTTCGTAGCGGTGAAAATGGCTCAGATCAGAGCTGACCACCACCAGATCGTCGGCGCGCAGCAGATCAGCCAGGTCATCCGCCACCTGGTCGACATCCGGCTGGCCGCAGAGCATAGCCACCAACTGCCAGTTGGGCAGCACGGTTTGCAGGAAGGGCAGCTCCACCTCCAGGCTGTGCTCCGGCTGGTGGGCCAGCGGGTCAAGCTGGTAGGCGGGGCCGCGGGCCAGCAGAGCGTCGATGGCCGCGTGGTTTTGCGCCACCCGGCCCAGCGGCGTCTCGAAGGCATCGGCCGGCGACAGGGCTACACTGTCCACGTAGACGTAGTGAGCCGGGCCCAGCAGCCAGACCGTGGGCTGACGGCCGTTGCCGTCAGTTCGTAGTTGGCGGAACGCGCTGGCCGCGATGGGGCCGGAGTAGCGATAGCCAGCGTGGGGGGCAATCACCGCCCGCACCGGCCCCAGCCCGGCGTCGTGGGCCTGATCCAGCAGGTTTTCCACTGCCGCAGCCAGCCTCTCCGGCCGGTCGGAGTAAAACGTACCGGCGACGGCGGGGGGACGGATGGTGGGTGGGTTCATGGGGAGACCTCGGAAATTGTCAATGTTTAATGGTCAATGTCCAATTGTCAATGACCAAAGGCGCGCCCCATTGACAATTGACAATTGGCAATTGAACATTGACCATTGCTCAGTTCCAAACGCCCGGCACGCGCAGCCCACACTGATGGCACACGCCCGCCTCGCGCCAGTGCTGGCGGACCGTGTACCAGTTGCGACTGACCAGCAGCGCGTTGCAGGCTGGGCAGAACGTGGACTCTCGATCGCCGTCGCGGACGTTGCCCACGTAGACGTAGCGCAGCCCGGCTTCCTTGCCGATCTCCCAGGCGCGGATCAAGGTTCGGTGGGGCGTGGGCGGGCGGTCCAGCATCTGGTAGTCGGGGTGGAAGGCCGAGATGTGCCAGGGCAGGTCAGGCGAGACGCCGGCCAGCCAGGCGGCCATCTCCCGCAGATCGGCCTCGTCGTCGTTCAGGCCGGGGATCAGCAGCGTCGTGATCTCGATCCAGATCTTAGTCTTGGTGGCGATGTGCTCGATGTTGCGCAGCACCGGCTGAAGCCGCGTGCCGCACACCTGGCGATAGAACGTGTCGCTCCAGGCCTTCAGGTCGACGTTGATCGCGTCCAGGTAGGGCTCGATCATGGCCAGCGCGGCCGGCGACTCGAAGCCGCTGCTGACGAAAACGTTGCGGATGCCGTGCTGGTGAGCCAGCCTGGCCGTGTCGTAGGCGTACTCGAAGAAGACCGTCGGCTCGTTGTAGGTGTAGGCCAGCATAGGAATGCCCCGCTGCCGGCAGTGCGCCACCAGGTCGGCTGGCATGGCCTCCGCCTGCTCGACCTGCCAGGTTTTCCGCAACCTGGCAGGTCTGGTGTCGTCCACAACCGCCAGATCCCCGCTCTGGCTGATCTCCCAGTTCTGGCAGAACTGGCAGGTGAAGTTGCAGCCCACCGTGCCCAGGGAGAGCACTGGCTGCGTGGGCAGGAAGTGGAAGAGCGGCTTCTTCTCGATGGGGTCCACGTGCAGCGCGGCCGCCTCGCCGTAGACCACCAGATACAGCGCGCCGTCGTAGTTGCGCCGGATGCCGCATCTACCCATGCCCCCCGGCTCGACCGCGCAGAAGTGCTCGCAGGCCGTGCATTGGACGTAGTTCTTCTTGAGGGGTTTGAAGAGCGTCGCTTCGTGTAGCATCGTCGATCACGGCTCAGCCCGGTGAATAGGAATTCACCGTCTGATAGCACCAAGCGGCCTCAGCCGCTGGGAACACGCTCTGAGGGGCCTCACCTGCACCTCGCCTGCGGCACGGCGCAGGCGCAGGTGTCGTGCTGTCAGCCAGGGATTGGAAATCCCTGGAGAAGTTAATCCCACGCCATGCGCTCCTGCTCGATGTACGCGTCGATCTCGGCCGCGCTGCGTCGATGTTCAGGGGCAAGGCGACGCTGGCGAAGGTGCTGCAATAACGCCTGCGTGTTTCTCTGCTGCGCCTTCTGCTTGCTCACGATGATCAGCTCAACAGCGCCGACAGGAACCTCGGCGGGCATGGTAATGGCCAGTTTGCGATTTCGCGGTATGACGGTTTCGAGTCTGACAGCGTGCATGGGTGCTCTAGATCTCGTTGTGTTCTTTTTTAGCGGTTTGTAGAGCGTCGCAGGTACGCTCATTTCTGTCGTACAAGACGGCGTAGCCGTCTGATCTCGTCTTCCATGTCGTCAACTGCCGTGACAGCCAGATCCCAGTCGAAATAGTCTTGCTCGACCTTGAACGCAGGCTGGCCAGCAAGAACCTGCTGCCGAAACGTTGGGAAATCGACCCCATACCGAGCCTCGAAGTCTCGAACCGCAGTGCGGTACTTGATCAGGTTCTTCTGGGCGCGCTCCAGCAGCAATTGGGCTAAGACCTGGTCGAAGTCAAGGTTGGGAAACAAGCGCTGTGCGCTATCCTGAAGCAAGGTCATCGTAGAGGTTGCCATACCGTCTCTCCACAGTCATGCGCCGTGTCGACATGAACAAATTCGCCAGCATCGTGGCTTTGTAGCCAATTATACCCTCTTCCAGTCCGCCTGCCAAGCGACTGTACGACGAAACGGCGCAGAATTCAAAACGCAAAGCCAGCACGCAGGCAAAATCCGCGAAGTTGGCGCTAACTATGATCCAGGTCATTGTCGTCAGGGGCGATTTGTGGTATCCTTCTGGCAGTGTGCGCCGGCCAGAGCATCGGATTGATCGACGCTTTGACCACGGTGTGCTTCTGGCATCAGTTCAGTGTGGAGGAAAGCCATGACCCAGAGTGACCAATCCGACCAGTCTCTAGCCATCCAGGTAACGACCATTCCCCTGGTCGAGCCGGGCCAGCCCGAGCGCGTCACCCGCGGCCCGCGTGATCAGATCCGCAAGCTGACCGATGAGCAGGTGCGGGAAGCTTTCGGCGCGGTTGAGTTCATGGCCCAGCACGCGGGCGAGATGCTGGGCCGGCTGCG
>CAZVGR010000125.1:0-14638 GCA_964626845.1 uncultured Anaerolinea sp. | reverse complement strand
GCGTTGCTGTCCGGGATCACCAGGTTGTCCTCGTCGGCATAGAACACTGCGCGGCTGCCGTCCTGCGAGAGCACGCCGCCCACGCCGGTGGACAGATAGGCGTTGTAGGTCTCATAGCCCGCCTGCACCGGCGACAGCCACTCGAACGCGCCCGTCTGCCGGTCATAGGCAAACAGGTCGTCGTCCCAGCGGGTGGCCCCATGGTTCTCCGACGTGGCGCCGGCGAAGAACTCGACATCCGACAGGAAGGCGACGAAGCGGCCATCGGCGGAGATCGAAGGGTAGTAGAACGCGTACCCCAGGTCATCGGCCGGGTTCACCGCGTAGGTGATGCCCGTCAGGCGGTCGTGCAGGAACACGTCGGGGTCGCTGTCGCTGTCTCCCTCGGCCAGGTTGGTGGCGTTAGAGTCGAAGGCCACCCAGCGGCCATCGGCCGACAACGTCGCGTGCGCGCAAGCGCCATTCGCCTGCTCGCCGTCGCTGGAGACCGACACGCGCTCGGTCACGTCCAGCAGCGTGTCGTAGACGAAGATGTCGGGCCTGCCATTGGTGTCATTGGCGACCAGGTTGCTGGCGTAGGAAGTGAAGACGACGTAGCGCCCATCGCCTGAGATCGAGGCGTCAGTGGACCAGCTATTGGCCTCGGCGCCGCCCAGGCCGAGCGAGACCCGCCTGGTGGGCGGGCTGGCCGCGGCGTCATAAAGGAAGACGTCGGCCATGCCGTTGGTGTCGCCCTGCACCAGGTCCGACGCCCCCGAACTGTACACCATGCGCTGGCCATCGGCCGATAGCGCCGCCTGGGTGTAATCGGGATAGACGCCCGTTGCCTGCGATCCGTCCCATTTCAACGAGACGCGGCGGGTCTGGCCCGAATCCCGGTCATGCGTGAACAGATCGTCCGTGCCATTGGTGTCGTCGGCAACCAAGTTCGTGGCGTTGGAGGAGAAAGCGACGTAGCGGCCGTCGGCCGAGATGCCGGCCAAATAGGAGCCGCCGTTGGCCTGGCTGCCGCCCGATGCGATCGAGACGCGCCCGGTCGTTCCCAGGAGGGTATCCCGCACGAACACGTCCCACGCGCCGTTGGTGTCGCCGCTGACCAGGTTGGCGGCGCTAGATTCAAACGCGACGTAGCGGCCGTCTGCGGAGATGGCAGCCGTCCCGGCGTCGGCGTTGCCCTGCAGGCCGCCGGTGGACATGGAGACGATGGTCGTCGACGCGGAGCTCGGGCTGTTCACCAGCGCGCTGTCGTTGTGCGGCGCAACGGCCAGTGGCGCCTGCGCAGCGCCCTGCTCCGGCCCAGCCTGCAAACTGAGCGCTGCCAACGACTTGCTGCTGCCAGCGCGGATGCTGCTGGCCGGCGGCGTGCCCGTAGGTTCGGGCTGCGGGGAGACCGGCGCAGCGACCGGCGTCGCGCTCATGGCTGGCTCTGCACTGGCGGCCGGTGTGGCGGTCGCGGTCGGGAGCGGCTGCGGCGTCGCCAGCGTCGACGTGGCGGTCGCCATGGGCAGCGGCGTCGGCGTTGCGGTCTGGCCGACCGGCCGGAGCTGGCCAGCCTCGATCGCCGCCGGATATGACAGCAACGCGACCCCGCGCGCCGACGTGAAGCCGGCGAGGTTGCTCAACAGCACGGGGTTGGCCGGCTGAGACACGTCCACGATCTGCAGGCCCGCAGCGCCGTCGGCCACCACCGCCAGCGTCTCCGTGACGGCCGCGCTTTGCGCCAGGCCGGCCGTGTCGTACGCGCCGACTTCGCTGTTGGTGACGAAGCCGGGCAGCGTACACTCTGCGACCAAGGTGTTGAGCCGTTCGGTGCTGCCGAAGATGGTGCGGTACCAGGGCGCATCGAAGTTCTGCCGCTGCGTGATCACCCCTGCGCCGCACGGCGTGTTGAAGCTGGCCTCGGCCAGGTTGAAGTCCTGCGCGGTGGTCAGATAGTGGATGGCGCCGTCGCCTTGCAGCGTGCGGGTCAGCGCCACGCGCGGCCCCAGGGTGTCGACGCCGCCCAGCCAGGCGGCCACGCTGGCCGGCCCGCTGTGCCCGACAATGTCCCGCCCGCGCAGGTCCAGCCGATAAGCCCCTTCCAGGCCCGCCGGCACGCCCGCCGTCCACTGCGTCATGGGGGCGCCGTCGCCGCCGGGGGCCAGGCTGGCCGTCCGGTAGCCGCTGGCGGCCAGCGCCTGCACCTCCACGGCGGACAGATCGCGCGCCCACAGCCGCACGTCGTCCAGGCGGCCGCGGAAGAAGCGCGCCGCGTCCGCTGCGGTTACGGACCAGTACAGAGTCGTCGAGTAGCCGCCGCTGGCGAAGTTCTGGTAGCCCGAGCCCGCGGCCGTGCCCAGTGTGTAGGTGCCCAGCGATTGCGTTTGCAGCGTCGAGCCGTTGAGGACGTAGCGCAGCACCTCCAGTTGGCTCGTGTTGCGGAAGTAAAAGGGCAAGCCGGTCACCGGATAGGCTGTCCCGACGGTCGGCACATCGGACCAGACGACGTTGCCATCCACCTTGACCTGGTAGCCGCGCGTGTTCCAGGTGTTGGCGACGAAGGTCAGCACGGCCAGGTTGGCGCCGGTTCCGCCCTCGTCTGCGCTGCGGCCCACGTCCAACTGCTGCGCCAGCGCCGGCTTCTGTCCGGCCAGGTCGCCGGTGGTGTACACGCTGTTGCCGTCGACATAAATAGTGTAGGTCGTTCCGTCGAAGGTAGCCGCGACGTGGTTCCACGTGTTCGTGGCGAGCACGTTGCCCGTGGTGAAGCTGCGCACTGCGCTCCCATCGCCGAAGCCCGCGCGCAACTGCGTCTGGTTGACGACCTCCAGGAACGGATACTGGCTGGCCAGCCCGCCGTACGCGCTGCTGGAGAAAATGGGATAGGCCAGGGCGTCCTGGGGGGTGGAGTAGACCCACGCGGCCTGCGTGAAGCGACCGGCGCTCAGGTCGAGACCGGGATCCGCCGCGACGCTGACGTAATCGTTGCTGCCGTCCAGCGCCACTGATTGTGCGCCCACCTGGCCCGCCGCAGCCTTGCCGGCCGAGTCGGCAGTGCGCAGCACTGCGCGGCGGCCCATCCCTGAGCCGTCGGTCAGGGTTGTTCCGTCGGCCAGCCGCCACTCCTCGAAGTCGAGGGCCAGGATCGGCCCGCTGCCGCCCACCAGCGCGGCGACCTCGCTGGCCGAGAGCGCCCGGTCGAACAGCCGCAGGTCGTTGAACCAGCCCGGCAGCGGCCTGTAGGTGGAGCTCACCGTCGCCCGCCGGTTGGAGCCGAGCCACATGGCCGTCCCTGGATTGATCGCGTTCAGGTCGCCTGTCATTTCGCCGTTCGCGGTCTTGACGCCGTTGATGGTGACGGTGACGAAGCCGCCGCTGCTGCGCACCAGGGCCACGTGACTCCACACGCTGGGCGCGATCAGCCCGCCGTCGGCGATGACGGTGCTGCTGACGCCGTCGAGCCGCAGGTCCACCACCAGGCGGCTGGCGGCGTTGAGGCGCAGCGACAGGTCGTCGCCATCGTCGTTGCTCCAGTGGAAGATGTCCCTGTTGGGGGTGTTGCCGTTGGGCTTGACCCAGAAAGCCAGGCTGAACGGCCCGGTTCCCAGGTCGAAGTCGGGCGAGTCGGGTATCTGCACCGCGTCGTCGATGCCGTCGAAGCGCGGCGCGTTGCCGCCATGCCCAGGCTGGCCGGGGAGCGGGCAGCGCCCTGCCGGACAGGTCCCGTCGTGCCCGCGGCCCGACTGGTCCTTGAAGCTCAGCGTGCCGCTGGCGTCGGGCGTGTCGCCCAGGGGCAGGAAGAGGAGCTGCCCGGCGAGAGTCTCGTTGTGGAAGGGCGAGCCGGGGAAGGTGGCTACGAAAGCGGTCTGCACTCCATCGACGCCGGCAACCGCAGAAGCCGGCCGGCAGCCGTCCGAGTCGGCGTTGAACGCGGCGCCGGTTGATCCGGCGTCCCAGGTAGCGATCACTTCGTCGCACACGGCCACGGAGCCGGGCGCGCCCCCGGTCACGTTGACCACGCAGGCAGACCCCCTGTGCGCCGTCCCATCCCAGTTGAAGACCTGCGCCTCGTTTACAAACGCGCCGGCCGGGATGCTGAGCAGCGTCACCTCGTTGCAGCGGACGCTGATGCTCACCTGGTCGCCCGAACCGTCCGGCGTGATCCAGCGGACAGACAGCGGCGTGGGTCGCTCGGTCGCGTCGCCGCTGAGAACGGCGCCTGGCGTGATCTGGGCGGTTTCCAAGCCCGCCTTGTTCACCAGCACGGTGGGCGCCATGGCGTCGACGGCCACCGCGACCTCGAGAATGGCTGTGTGCCGGGCAATCTGGGCGTCGCTGAGCTGCGGCAGCAGAGCCACCTGATCCGGCGCCTCCACCCGCAGCGTGTACAGGCCGTCCGGTTTGCTTTCGGTCAGCACGTAGTCGATCGACCAGGCGCCGCCGCTGGCCGTGGCCAGCATCGGGCCTGCGCCCACCACGCCGCGCGCGCCGTCTACCAGGGAGACGCGCACGCTGTCCGTGGCGACGCCGCTGCCCGCCGAGCCGTCGGCCAGAGCCGGGTCGCTCACTGTGCCGGCGATATGCACGATCCAGGCGTTGGCCCGGTCCGGGGCCTGGTAGGCATTCAGCCGCGCGTTCGCCACAGGCCCAGTCACGACGGGCGCCTGGTCGTCGACGTACACGGTCAGGCTGTTGGTCGAGACCGCCTGGTTGCCTACCTTGTCGGTGGCGCGTGCGCGGAGGGTATACCTGCCCTCGCCGGCCGGTGAGAAGTAGGGACACCAGGAGGCATCCTGCTGGGAGAAGCTGCCGTTGTCGCCCGTGCAGAGTGCGGCGCTGGTCCAGCCGCCGGGCGTGCAGGCGCTGGGGCTCTTGCAGGAGCCCATCTCCACCGCGGCCACACCAGAGGTGGCGTCGCTGGCCTGCGCCAGCAGCATCATGCCGCTGGCGGGCAGGTAGGTCGACGGCGTCTGCAGCTCGGAGACCGGCGCGTCGGCGTCCACGACGACGTTGTTGCTTTGGCGCTGTTCGACCCAGCCGAACTGGTAGCGGTACAGGCTGCTGACCTCGCTCTCGCTCAGCGCCTGCCGGGAGACAGTTACCTCGTCGAGCCGGCCGCTGAACGGGTTGCTGCGACTGTAATAGCCGCCGCCCAGATCCACGCTGAAGCCGCCGACATGCACGCCCGGCCCGGCGGTGTTGCAGGCGGCGGCTGTGTCGAACTGGGCGTCGCTGGCGTTCCAGCGCCCCTGCTCGCTGCCGTTGACGTAGAGCACCATGCTGACGCCGTCGAAGGTGGCCATGACGTGGTTCCAGTTGTCCTTGATCAGCGGCACATCGCTGGCGACGCGGGCGATGTCGTCGCTGCAGAACATGGAGAACTCCGCCGCTGGCGCGAGGCCGCCCGGCGGGATGTAGAGGCGGTAGTTGGCCAGCGTCGTTGGCTGCGGACCGATGTCCCCGCCCAAGGTGGGGAAGCTGCGCACGATCAGCTCCTGCGGCCGGTCGGTCCTGATCTGCTGTGGCTTGACCCAGGCGCCCACCGTGAAATAGGTCGAGCGCAGGCTGGGGCTGTCCGCCACGACGATCTCATCGTCGACGCCGTCGAACTGCGCGCCCAGCCCCATCCGGCCCTGGATGCCCTCACCGGTCTGCGGGCAGGCGGCGCCCACGCAGGCGCCGTGGTTGGCGTTCTCCGTGTTGTCGCTGAAGCTGCTGGCGCCCAACTGTGGTTCGTCCAGGCGCAGGTGGAGCGCCGGCGCCTGGTCGTATAGCTCCCTGATCTCGCTGGCGGCCAGGCCGCGGCTGTAGATGCGCATGTCGTCGATGCGGCCGCCGAAGAAGTGCTGGTCGCCGCTGGAGCGGGCGCCGATGACCGTGTTGCCGATGCACTGCTTCAACACACCCGGCGCGTCCGCCACGGCAACCTCTTGCCCGTTGCGGTAGAGATGGAGCTGTGCGCCGTCGTAGACGCCGGCCAGGTGTACCCAGGTATCCAGCGGGACCGCCTGGGCGTGTTGGACGGCCTGCCAGGCGGCGCTGCCCGCGTTGTCGACGCTGACCCGGAACTGGGGGAAGTGGCTGGCGCCATCCTCGTTCAGCGCCAGCGTGAAGCCGCAGCCCTGGTCTTCCTTGTAGGAGACGATCGTCTCGCGCGCCGCGGTGCTCTCGGTCCGATACACCCACGCCGACACGGAGGTCGTCCCAAAGTCGCCGAAGCTGGCCAGCGCAATGCGATCCTGCTCGGCTGTGGTGAACAACGGCGCCAGATTCGCCCGCCCGCCCATGCCGGTCAGCGGGCAGCCCGCGCCGGTGCAGCCGCCGTGCCGGCCGTTGCCGCTGGTGTCCGTGAAGCGGCTCTCGCCCGGCGGCTCGTCTAGTGTGAGGCGCAGCGCCAGGTTGAGGCTGTCGTACAGGCCCTTCACCGCGCTCGCGTCCAGCGCCTGGCGGTAGACCTGCAGCTCGTCCAGCGCGCCGCGGAAGGGCAAGGAGTCGTGCTCGTACAGGTAGTCCACCTGGAGGCCGAGGTTGCCGACGGTCGGCTCGCCGGCAGCATTGCCGAAGCTCAGGTAGGGCAGGCCGCTGGCGTTGGGATTGCTGTACGGGCAGTCGGCCGGCGTTGCCGGATCGCTGACGCGCCAGGTCGTCGTGCGAAACTGGAAGTCGTTGCCGTTGGGCGCGCTGCCGCACCTGGGATCGCTGTCGTTCTCCCAGACTTTCAGGGTCAGGGAGTCGGTGAAGTCACAGTCAAGGTCCAGGAGAACCTCGTCGCCGTGGTGCATACTGTTGTCGAACACCTCGACGCCGTTGCACGCCATGCAGATTTCGGAGGCCTGGCCCCACACTTCTGACCCGAACGCCGTCACCTTTTTCAGCGATACCGTGCCCCGGTTGTCCGAGCGACCGATGTCGAACATCTGCGTCGCGCCGGGCGTCTTGCCGGCAAACACGGCGTCGTTGGCGTCCCTCAGCGCACCGTTGACATACAGCCGGATCATGCCGTCGCCGAAGGTCAGCACCACGTGATTCCAGGTGTTGTCCTGGATCACGTCGATGGGACTTTCGTAGTAGCCGCTCCAGCCATCGGCCGTGCCGAAGCCGAAGCGCAGCCGGTTGTGCGGGACTAGCTCCTCGTCGTTGACGACCTGGCGTTGCAGTGCGGCCCACGCGTCGCCCGACCCGCTGTGCCAGCCGAGAATGGCCTCAGGCTGCCACGTGTTGCACCAGAGACTGCCCGCGTCGTAGGCGCAGTCGCCGCAGCATGCCCAGTTGGTGTTCATCGAGCTGGGCTTGATCCAGGCCGCGATGCTGAAATGGCCCTCGCTCAAGTCCAGGCTGGCGTTGGGCGTCATGGCGATATACTTGTTGGCGCCGTCGAACGCCACACCCTGCCCGACGACTCCCGGCGCAGCGTCCGGGCAGCGGGTGCCGCCGCATTCGCCGACGTTGCTGAAGGCTGAGCTATCGCTGTAGCGGTAGCCGCCGGTGATCTGGCTGCGGCTGTCGAACTTCATCTCCAGTACGGGCCGCGCGAACAGGCCGCGCACCTGGGCCGCGGTAAGCCCCGCGTCGTACAGCCGCACGTCGTCGATCAGGCCGGTATAATTGGCGCCGCTGGGCCCGTGGCCGATGAACACCCCTGCGCTGTTCGCGGGAGTCGACGCAGCGTCGGAGCTGGCCACCAGGGCGCCGTCCACATAGAGCTTCTGGCCACCCGCGTTGCCGCCATACGTATGCACCACGTGGCGCCAAGAGTTGTTGGCGTAGACAGCGCTGTCGCTGCAGATGGCGTTGTCGACGCCGCCCGAGGGCAATTGGGCGCAAACCCTGCCGCTTTGCAGATAGACCTTGACGCCGTTGGTGACGTCGACCGCATACAGCGCGCCGTTGCCTGTGCTGGTCTTGAACCACACGGATACGGCGTACTGCGCCTCGTTGGGATCGGCGGGCGAGCGCAGGTAGCTGCTGCCGTTCAGCTCCAGCGCGTTGCCGTAGCGCCCACCTGTCACTGATGGGCAGGACCCGGTGCAGGTTGCGTCGTTGGGCGGGTAGCTGCCCGACCTGTCCTGCGTGGTTGGCTCCTCCATGGGCAGCCACAGCTTGGCGCCCTGGGACAGCACGGTCCAGTCGGTGATCAGCGCGCCGGCCGATTGGGTGAAGCTGTAGATGCCGGTGGCAGCCGTGCTGGCCACCGTGACATCGCCCTCGAAGCCGCGTTCCTGGGCCGGCTGCAGCACGAAGGGCTGGGGGATGAGGTCGGCCGGGCTCGCGGCGACCGGGAACAGGGGCGACAACAGCCCCTGCATGTAGCTGCCCAACAGCTCGTTCTTGACCGTGGCCGTGTAGCGCAGCGTGTCTTGTGGCTTGACGTAGCCGTCCGAGGCGCTCCAACTGCCCGCGGTTTGCTCCATAAGCCCCGTGCTGAGGCTCAGCACCTTGTCGGTGGACCAGACGTTGGGGTTGAAGCCGTAGAGCTTCTCCTGGGCGTCGGTCAGGCCGTCATAGTCGCTATCGACCCGCAGCGGGTCGGAGATCACCCACATGCTCTCCTGCCCGGCCGCGGAGATTCGATAGACAAAGCGCCAGCCGCCGACCCATTCGGTCCGGTCGCCGTCGCCGTCCTCGTCGTAGATATCCTGGTGAAGGACCTCTTCGCTGTCCCACAGGCCGTCGCCGTCGGTGTCCTTGCGCCGCGGGTTGGCGCCGGCGCGGAACTCGTGGGTGTCGCTCAGCCCATCGCCGTCGGTGTCAGGCAAGAGGGGCGAGCTGCCGTTTTGCAGCTCGAAACGGTCGCTCAGGCCATCGCCGTCCGTGTCCCACTGGGCGTCGTTGGGGTCGGAGGCGTAGGTCAGCCCATCGCCGTCGGCATCCTGCAGACGCGGCCACGAGAGCGCCATGGCTTCGGTGTTTTCGCCCCAGTCCAGCCGGTAGGAGTTAGCGCCCACCGGCGTCAGGGTGTAGAACTCGTCCAGGGTCGCGGGGAAGATGTCGTAGACCAGGCTGTCGGCCAACGGGAAGTGGTTGGTGTCTTTGCGGGTCTCCATCACGCAGACGCCGACGTAGCAGTTCTGCACCGGCGTCGCATAGCCCTCGCTGAGCATCGCGGGCAAGCGTTTGTTGAGGCCAGCCGCGGGCAGCGGCACGTCCACCGTTGCCACGGTCTCGGCGATGTAGTGCTCATACACGTGGACGCCAAAGGGCGCCAGCTCCGGGGGCGTGACATCAACCGTTGTCCAGTCGCCCTTCCAGTCCTCGTCTGCGGCGCTGTCGTGGATGTCCATGTTCTCCAACTGCGAGCTGTCGGTTGGCTCGATCTGCATCTTGTAGGCAAACCTGGCGTCGAGCAGGTTGTCTTCGCTCCACTGCCACCAGTACCCGCCGCCGACGTTGTCCGGCAGGTCAGCCAGTTGGATGGTGTTGGTCAGGCTGACGCCAACTTTGAGTGCGTTGCCCGCTGACAGACCCAGCTCGGGACGCACGAGCTTGTTGGCGTTCAGTTCCTTGAACTCCAGCCGGCTGGCCACGTCCCAGTCGATCAGGTCGTTGCTGGCATAGATGATCCAGGCGATGAACTTCGAGACGAGGCCCTGGATGCCGCCGCACAGCCAGTCTCCCGCATCGTTGTAGGGATCGTTGTCCCCTGGCTCTTCCTGATCCCAGCCAAACACCTTACAGAGCAGGGTGACCAGGGTATCGATCAGCAAGATGATGCCCTGGATCAGCGCGCCCACTACAGGGATGAGCGAGATGATGAACATGAAGATGGCCACCGCAGTTGCGCCGATGGCCGATGCCGTGGCGTAGCCGATCTCCTCGCGCGTCATGTCCGACAGCGCGACCTGCACTGCGAAGAGCGCCCAGGTAGTCGCGATGGCCAGGCCAGCCCCGATGGCTCCGGTGACCCCGGTGGGCGATCTGAGGTTCTGCACGAAGCCCGTCGCGGTCGCGCTCGCGCTCTTGGCCCAGTCGACCACGTCTTTGAACGCCTTGAGCGCCTCCTTCAGAGCGATGAGGATGCCGATCGCGGTCAGGGCGTAGTTGATGATCTCCAGAGGATCGCCGCCGCTTTTGATCGCGCCGTAGATAGCCATGCCGACGCCGGCCGCTGCCACCGCGAAGAGCATGATCGCCCCCGCGCCAACGCCCAGCTTGCCGACCAGGCTGTCCATCTTCTTGATCGATCCAAAGAGCCAGTCGAACTTGACCAGGAACTCGATCCAGGCATTGCCAATCCCCCTGAACCCTTCTCCCATGGCTTGCTGCATTCTGGCCGACGTGGCCATGGAATATGTCACGCCGTACCCTGTCATTAAGCCAGGCAGCCACGCCTTCAGGTAGGCGTCGGCAAAGTCAACCACAAAGTCAACAATGATCCAGTAGCTGGCGCCGATCTGCGCCGTGGCCCATTGCAGCAGACTGGTGTCGGTGTCGGCGCTGGCGGTCTCCAGCGCGGTCAACTGGATGTCGGGCTGGACGCCGTTGTTGAGCGACCCGAACGCCACCACGTTCTTCATCCCTTGGTGTAGGCTCATGTACAGGCTGCGGGCCAGGAGCATCTGCCCGACGATCATGTCCTCGGTCTGGCCATAGGGGTTGGCGTGTGCAGGCAGGTTGCGGAAGCCGTTCTTGTACTGCACTTCCAGCTTGTCCCAGAGCTCCGTGATCGGGTAGGTCTCCCAGCCGACGATGGCGCCGTCCGGGCCTTGGCTGTTGTTGTAGCGATAGGTCGTCCAGTTGAGCGACGCCACGCTGCTGGACGTCCGGCCGGCGAAGTCCAGCGACACGGTGTTGTTCACAATGCTGGCAGCGCTCTCCAGGTCCGCCAACACGTAGGTCTCCTCGCGGGCAAAGAGCAGGGTGGGCGTGATGGGCAGTTGCGCGCTGAAATTGTCCTCCAGCACGCCGCGCGTCTCCTGGGCCGCCAGCAGGCCCACGTAGTCCATGTGCTCGAAGGAGAAGGTCTCGACGCCAATGGCATCGCGCGGGATGCCCCAGCGTCGCTCATCGCCGTCCGGCACGCTGCCGTTTCTGTCGAAGCGATCCTGGACGGTGGAGTCGCCGCCGTTGCGCAGCGCCACGGTGAGGTCGCGCGCGTTGTTGTCGTCCTGGTCGCGGCCGATGAGGAAGGAACCAAGCATCCCGTGCGCCAACTGCCAGAGCCGGTCGTCGGCGTTGCGGTCTGAGTCGTTCTCGGGTACTTCCCAGGCCACGGCCACGTCCAACCCCAGGTCCTCCCGCGCGGTCAGTCCGGTCAGGTGCCAGGACTCGTTGTAGGTGTGGACGATCCGGGTGATGTCCGGTGTGCGATGCGTCTGGCACCAGGCCGCCCGCTCCTCCGAATAGAGCGCATCGTCGTCCTCTGCTGCGGCTGTGGGCGTGAAGCCGGTCGCGTCGCATTCGTCGGTCAGCATCTGCACCACCCAGACCACGCGCATCTGTTGCGCCTGCTCCCACGCGCCCGCCGTCTGCGGCGAGTAGATCAGCCGGGCCGAGAAGGCCGCGTGGGCATCGCCGACCGTATCGCGCACCACGTTCAGCGGGGCGTACATCAGCAGCGCGCCGGTATCGTTCTTCTCCCGCATGCTGATGCCGTAGGGCTGGAAGGGGGCAGGGTCGATCATCTTGTCGCTGTACGGCCCATTGACGATGTTCCTGATCGGCTGGCAGGCCTGCTTGTCGCCGCCGGCCAGGGCCAGCACGTGCTTGCCGTCCGCCAGTTGGGTGATGGGCAGGTTGGCGGGCGCGATGGTGACCGCCGCGCCGTTGCTGACGCTGAGCGCCGCCGGCAAGAGCATGTCGCCCCGCGCCGGGCAGGCCCCGTCGTAGATGCCCACCTGGTAGGTCTGGGCCGTGTCGGTGAAGGTGAAGGCCAGGTCGGTCTTGCTGCTGTCCGCTGCGTTCTGGCTGAGGCGCACGCTGCCGCTGATGACGCCGGTCAGCTCGACGTCGATGGCCGGCGTGGTGGTGGCGAAGGGCACCTGGCTGTTGCCGTTGATCTCGACCTCCAGCATCGGGATCAGCCGCATGTCGCCGGGGAGGTTTTGCACCGCGGAATCTCCCACGGGCTGGCCGACCAATACGGTGTTCTTCACGTGCTGCACCTGTCCCTCGTAGTCGCGGGCCGGCCAGTCCAGCACGTTCATGGCGTAGGTCAGGTGCCTGGGGTTCTCCGGCCGGATCTGGACGTCGACCAGCGCCGGAATGCCGGGCGTGAGGCTCTCCAGCTTGAGGCTGAAGGGACGGTCGTAGTCGAAGGGTTGCGGCGCGGCCGGGTTGTAGGGCAGGCCGTCGCGGCCAATGCTGCGCGTCGGGGAAATGTCGAGATGGTCGGGCACGCCGTCGTTGTCGTCGTCCAGGTCGAACGGGTCGGGCTGGCCGTCCCCGTCGCTGTCGCAGTCCACGACGGCGTCTGAAGCCAGGCTGGCGACCCCAACCAGGGCCGGGCACTCCAGGTTGTCGACCCGGCTGTCGCCGTTGCTGTCTGGGTGGCGGGGGTTGAGGTACCAGCGCCGGCCGGCCCGGTCCAGAAAGCCCTGCACCTCGATGTGGTCGTAGATGCCATCGCCGTCGCTGTCCATCTGCGTGGGATCGGTCCCCAGCTTGACTTCGATGCCGTCGTCAAGCCCGTCGCCGTCGGTGTCGGCCAGCAACGGGTTGGTCTCAATGGCGACCTCCAGCGTATCCGGCAGCCCATCCTGGTCGCTGTCGACCTCGGTCGCGCCGGATGTGGCCGCGGCCGGTTGCGTCGTGACCGCGGGCGTCATGGCTTGCGCTGTCTCCACCAGCGCGCGCGCGTCGGCCGCGGCCTGCGCCGCCTGGAGCGGATCCCGGTGGGGATCCCACGTATTCTCCAGTTGCGCCCTGGCCTCCGCGGCGGCTGTCTGTTGCGCCTTGGACGCCTCAGCCTGGGCCTGCCGGGCGCTCTGGCGCGCCATGAAAGCGTTGGCGCGCTCCGCCTGCATCAGCGGCACCAACACCATGGCCAAGATAACGCTCACCACCACGACGCGGTAGGTCCTGGGAGAGCGCCGGCCCACGATGAGCAACGCGCAGCAGAGCGCCATCAGCGCGGCCAGCGCCGGGTAGAGCATGGCCGCAACAGGCGCCTCCCAGACGTGGGCCACCAGGGAGAGGACGGCGTTTGCTGCGCTGGGCGGGCTGGCGGCCGCAGCCACGACGCTGGCATCGAAGGAGAAGGTGGTCACAATCTCCACCTCGACCCGCTCGTCGTCGCTGTCGGGCGGGTAGAGCAGGTGGACGCTCAGCAGCAGCGGCAGGCCGCGGCCGTCCAGCGCGATCTCGCCCTCGCCGGTCAGGCCCTGGTAGACGCGCGACGAGTCCAGCCGCAGACCGGCCGGCAGCTCGCCCCGCCGGCGCAGTTGCTGCTCCAGTTGATCTCGCATGTAGGCGGCAAAGGCCGGGCCGTCGAAGTCGAAGGCGTAGCGCGTCTGCACCGGCGTGGAGATGCCGGCCAGCGCAGCCGCAGTCTCGACGGGCAGCTCGCGCACGTTCTTGATGCCGCGCAGATAGCTCAGGAAGTCGCCGCCGGGCGCGAAGCCGCCGCTGAAGTCGGGCGCCTCTTGCCACGCGCCGCCGGCCTGCCGCACCCACGCCTGGTCGCCCTCAATGCGCGTCTCGGCCGCGCTGGCGGGGTTGGCCACGCTGCCGCCTTCAGTCCACAGGCGCATGACGAGCTTTCCAGCCGGCAGATCGACATCGCCATCCAGGTGGAGCTCGTTGCGGGTCAGGCTGCGGCCGACGTTGCGTACAGAGGGGGTTGGGTAGGTCGTCTGCACCACATCGCTGGCGAAATGGTAGGCCCCGGCGTCGTGGGCCGCCTCCCAGGCGCGGCGAATGGCCTGCTCTGGCGAGCCAGGCGCGGCGCCGGCCGCAGCGACCGGCGCCGCGGCCACAACGCTCAGCAGCAGGGCGAGCAATAAGCACGTCACTTGGGTGAGGGCCTGACGGGCGAGCTTCATAGCGATCCTCCTGGGAGCGGCGCTGCTCTTCGTATGATCTGTTCGAACTGGTTGAGCGTCAGCGAGTTGGCTTTTTGCCCGGATAACAGAACGGCCTGGTTACGCTCAGTGTCCAGGCCGATCAGCAGCAAGTTGGGGTTCTTGAGCAAGAGGGGCAGAACGTGGCTTTCGCAGGAGTTGTGCAGGTCGATCACCAGCACGTCCGGCGGGTGTTGCGCCAGGGCGCGCCGTGCCCTGGCCCAGGTGGTAGCCCGCAGGACGTGCAGGCCAGGGCTGTGGGCCAGCCCCTCGGCCATGAGCGACAGCAACAGCGAACGGCCATAGAACAGGACAGTTCTGGACGCCATAGTTCCATTATCTCAGAAGTCGCCGCGCCAGAACATCCCTCGCCCGTACCAAAAAAGGATAGTCGCGCCGTCGGCGCGCCTATCCTTTGGGAGAGGGTCATTTGGGATTGATGAGCCCGTTTCCAGGGATTGGAAATCCCTGGCTGACAGTTACGAAGGCCCCTCAGGGCCTGGCGGAGCGTGTTCCCAGCGGCTGTGGCCGCTTCGTGCTGTCAGACGGTGAATTCCATTCACCGGGCTGAGCCCGTTTCCAGGGATTGGAAATCCCTGGCTGACAGTACGAAGGCCCCTCAGGGCCTGGCGGAGCGTGTTCCCAGCGGCTGTGGCCGCTTC
>CAZVGR010000124.1:0-14939 GCA_964626845.1 uncultured Anaerolinea sp. | reverse complement strand
CGGACACGCGCAACTCGACCGACGTCTACCACATCCTCAACGCCGTGCGCGGCACACCAGCGCCGTCCAGGGTCGAAGCGCCGCAGACCGGCCGAGCCGAGATCAGCGCCTGGTCGCTGGCCAACCTGATCCAGGGCATCGGCCAGGTCAGTGTGTGGGTGGGGCATATCTTCGGTGCGTTGACGCTGGACCGCTCCACTTATCGCAAGGTGGCGAAAGATCCCCTGATGACCGGCCCGGCCCTGCTGATCGTGGTGCTGGCCACGCTGGTGCAGATGCTCTTCGTGCCTGCTGGTTTCGATGCCCGGCTACTCCTCCTGCCTGTCCTGTTTTGGCCGCTGACGGTCCTGGCGGTGTTTGCCGCAGGACGGCTGTTGAGCGGCAAGGGTGAATACACCCGCACCCTGCGCGCCCTGGGGTTTGCCCAAAGTGTTCATTTCATCGAATTGCTGGAGTTCATTCCACCGATCGCGCCGCTGGTTCAAACACTGGCAACGATACTGGTTACACTCGCCGTCTGGGTCGCCGCAGCCGCTGCGCACGACACCAAGGGCTGGCGCACGCTGCTGCTGCCCATTGCGTTCTTTGCCGTTCTGCTCATTGTAACTTTCGTCCTGGGTTCCCTGCTGGGCGGCGTGAGCGTAGCGTTGTCGACGCTGTTGGAGCTCTTTGGCCTTACGCCTTGAGATTTGAACGGCGCCCGGAGTGCGACTCATGAAAATTAAGTCAATGATCCGGCAATAGCTCAATCCGGCGAGTCGTTCCTCATGCGAGGCCGCCCGGCGATCAATCGACCGGGCTACATAGCAACGCCCCGTCAACGGGGCTTGATGCGCCGCCAAGCCGGATTGATCCGGCGCTGTTTTGTAGCCGGTGGGATTGATCCCCCGGCGGCCAGCGGTGACAGGCTAGTCGCATACCGACCGAGGTATCCGGGATAATTCGTTAATCTTCAACAACGGGCGCTGTTATCTAGCCGGAGAACACCTGCACCTGCGCCGCAAGTGCAGGTGTTCTCCGGCGGGATCGCATGAGCACACGCATTGCTCTATTGCCGGAATCAGATCTTAAGGTTCATAGTTACTATTCAGGTGCCGGGCACTTGCACATCTCATGGACGGCTCATATCTGCTCGGCAGACATCGTCGTAGGCGCAGATTCAAGTGCCCGGCACCTATGACTGAGTAGTAACGGTTCATAAGTCGCTACCACCAACCCTACTACCTGGTATGAAAGTTCAAGGAGAAACGATTCGATGACCAAGCGCATGACCCGTGTTCTGTTGCCTGTATTCGCGCTGCTGCTGGCAGCGGCTTGCGTGGCGCCGCCGGTTGTGACGCCGGCCCCGGAGGCGACGCTGCCGCCGGCTGCCGCGCCAACTGAGCCCAGCCAGCCCGCTGCGGCGCCCGCGGCGGTCGAGTACAACCTGGGCGAGACGACCATCGTCCAGCAGGGCTTCCCCGAGGATAGCCGCTTCCGCAACATGCCCGTGCGGCTGAACGGCGTCATCGCCGCGCCGACCGAGGGCGCAGGCCTCTTCCCGGTGGTCGTGATCATCCACGGCACCCACCCTGGTTGTCCCACGGACGAGATGGGCGTGGACCGCTGGCCGTGCGACCCTGAGGTCGAGCAGCGCAACTACAGCGGCTTCGCCTACCTGGCCGAGGCGCTGGCGGCGCAGGGCTACGTGGCCCTGGCGCCCAACTTCAACGCCGAGCACACCTTCGGCTTCGGCGAGCCGGTAGCGGGCGAGCGGCTGGTGCAGGTCTTCGATTTGACCATGCAAGCCCTGACCGAGGCTGCGGCCGGCGGCGCCAACGGCTTCGGCGTCGAGCTGGCCGGCCGCGCCGATCTGGGCCGCCTGGCGCTGCTGGGACACTCGCGCGGCGGGGAGGCCGGCGTCGGCCTAGCCAACAGCCCGGAGCTGATGGCCGCCAGCCAGGGTTACGGGCCGGTGGCGGGCGTGCTGTTGATCGCCGGCGCGGCGACCTTCCTCGACCCGTGGACCAGCGTCAGCGCGCCGCTGGCGACGATCCTGTCGGGCTGCGACGGAGATGTGACGGAACAATCCGGCCAGTTCTTCTTCGAAGGCCCCCGGCTGGCCCCAGATCAAACTGAGTGGGCGGCCTCGGCCTGGCTGGAGCGGGCCAACCACAACAACTTCAACACCATCTTGCCGGGCGACATGGTCACGCACCGCAACCGGTCTGACTGCGCGACGCTGCTGGACGGCGAGGCGCAGCGCGCCTGGCTGGTGGACTACACCGGCGACTTCCTCGCCACGCTCTTCGCCGAGGACGCTGCGGCCGTCGACGCGGCCAAGGCGCGCATGGGCCTGGACGTGACCACGCCGGCGCCCGACGAGCTGTACGGTCTGCCGGCCCGCGTGGCCTTCCTGGCGCCGGCCGCCGACCGGCAAACGGTCCTGGTTCCGGCCCAGGAGGAGGAACTCGCGACCAACCGGCTGGGCGGCGAGGTCACCGCCGAGAACGCAACCACGCACTTCTGTCCCAAGGGTTTCTATAGCGCCTGGATGCTGCCCGGCAGCGAGCCGTGCCGGCGCAACTACGTGACCGTCCCTGGCCAGCCGGCCCATGCGGTGGTATGGTGGGAGGAGCCGGGCGCGGCTTTGCGCTTCGCCTTGCCTGACGGCGCCGGCGATTTAAGCGGTTACACCACCCTCAGCCTGCGCGCGGCGGTCGACCCGGCCTCGCCGCTCAATGCAGCCGGCGAGCCGCAAGCCTTCAGCGTGCAGTTGACCGACCGCGCCGGCAACCGCGCCGCCATCACGACCAGGCCGGACGAGCCGGCGCTGGCCTTCCCGCCCGGCGAGATGCAGGAGGTGACGGCCACGGAGACCGGCTTCTTCACCGGCCGCGTGCCGCTGACCACCATCCGCCTGCCATTGAGCGCCATCGACGGCGTCGATCTGAGCGACATCGCCGAGATCGCGCTGCTTTTCGACCAGACGCCGAGCGGATCGCTGTTTGTGGCTGACCTCGAATGGGTCGCTCGAAGTAACTTTGCAGACTATGCTGTCCGCATGGATCCAAGCGCCCAGCGCCAATAACTGGATAGTTACGAATACGGTCTGTTTTGTCGCTTTGCGCGCTCAAAGGTATACTGCTTCACAAGCGATCTCCACCCATAGCTTGCTTGCATCCAGGGTTTGCAACGGCCGGTAAACCGATCAGCAAGCAGCACCGTTACCAAGGAGCAAAACACATGACGAAGACTTCTCATCGCACTTTCATCGCTACTGCTGTGCTGGTTCTGCTTGCGCTGCTTGTGGCCGCCTGCGGAGGGTCTCAGCAGCAGCCAACCGTGGCGCCAGAACCGACCCCTGCCCCGACTACAGCCCCAGAACTGATGGATGTCTGGGCCAAAGTTCAGCAGAGCGGCAAGATCGTTGTCGGTACATCAGCCGACTATCCCCCCTTTGCATCCTACAACGAACGTTTTCAACTGACTGGCTTCGACATCGCCCTGATGCAAGCCATCGGCGAGAAGCTGGGCGTTGAGGTCGAGTTCAACGACTTCGCCTTCGATGGACTCGGACATGCGCTGCTGCTGGGGCAGATCGATGCCGCAATCGCTGCGATATCGGTCACCCCCGAACGCCAGGAGTTAGTGGACTTCTCCAACATCTACTATGTCGGCGCTGACGCGTTGTTGGTCGACGCCGACAGCCCCCTGACCAGCTTGACGATCGAAGACAATCTGACCGGTATTCGTCTGGCCGTTCAGAGCGGCACTGTCTACGAGACTTTCGCCCGCGATAGCTTGATTGAAACAGGCCTGCTGCCTGAGGCCAACTTGCTGGTCTACGCCGATATCGAACAAGCAGTCAACGACGTGCAGCGCGGCCGTGTTGATGCTGTGCTGTTGGACCGGCAGCCAGCTCTGTCCTTCCAGGCTAACGGCGGGGTGCGCAACATTGGCGAGGGGCTGCACAAACAGAATTTCGCCATTGCCGTGGCGCCAGATCAAAATCCACTGCGTCGGGTAATCAACGAAGCGCTGATTCAGTTGCAGAATGAAGGCGTAGTAGATGATTTGATGAGCGAGTACCTCAACATCAAGCCTGACGACATCCTGCCAGTGCCGACGCCGCAGCCTGAGCAGCCAACGCCCACGCCTGCGCCCAACCTGCCGACGCCCACACCGCGGCCGCAGCCGGCCTGCATCGACGGCATGGCTTGGGTGGCAGACCTGACCTTCGACGACCGCAACATGACTACGCCGCCTGTGGTGCCGCCCGGCCAGCCTTTCGTCAAGTCCTGGCGGGTGCGCAACAGCGGCACCTGCACCTGGGACAGCCGCTATGTGCTGGCCTTTGACCGCGGCAACGTGGCCGCAGCCCAGATGGGCGGGCAGCCGGTTGCCGTGCAGGGCACAGTCGCCCCTGGCGCGACCTACGACTTCAGCGTCAATTTGATCGCCCCCACCGTGCCAGGCGTCTACCAGGGCTTCTGGCAGATGCGCAACCCCAGCAACGTGGCCTTCGGCGAGACTATCTGGGTGGGCATCCGCGTGCCTGCGCCGACGCAACCGACCCCGGCGCCGACCCAAACGCCGGTGCCTGGCATCAGCTTCACCACCACCAGCAACAACATCCAGCAGGGCCAATGTGTGACTAATAGCTGGGCCACCAGCAACGTTCAGGCGGTCTTCTACTTCCAGCAGGGCCAGAACTGGCAGAACAACGGCGTTGCAGGCACAGGCAGCCGCCAGGAATGCCCGCAGCAGACCACCACCTACTTCCTGCGCGTCGAGATGCGCGATGGCACGGTACAGACCCGTGAACAGACCGTGGTGGTGACGCCAGTGATCGGCGCGCCGGTGATCTCACAGTTCAGCGCCAACCCGCAGCAGCTCAACGTCGGCCAATGCACGACGCTGCAGTGGAACGTGGAAGGCAACACGAGCCGGGTCGTCCTGTCTCGCAACAATGTGCCGATTTGGGATGGCGCGCCGGTACGCGGCAATTTCCCCGAGTGCCCGCCCGGATCCGGCCAAATGACCTACACCTTGCAGGCCAGCGGCCCTGGCGGCAGCAGCCAGGCTGTGCAGACAGTCAACGTGACCACGGCGCCGCCGACAGCAACGCCAGTCCCGCCGACAGCGACGCCAGTCCCGCCGACGCCGACCCCTGTGCCGCCCACAGCCACCCCTGTGGCGCAGCCGGTGATCAGCAACTTTGCGGTTCAGCCGGGCCAGATCAATCTGGGCGAGTGTGTTGTGGCATCATGGAATACGGGCGGCGGCACGGCCTTCACCCGCTTCTTCCGCGACGGCACAATCATCCAGGACAACGGGCCGGTCAACGGCTCTATCCAGGACTGCCCCGGCAACGCGGGTACAATCACCTATCAGCTTCAGGCCTTCAACGTGGCGGGCACCATGGTGTCGCAAGACGCACGGGTGCAGGTCGTTCAGCCTCAGCCAACCGACACACCGCCTCCGCCGGTGCCGCCGCTGCAAGGCTCATGGAGTCTGTTGCAGCTCTATGGCCAGCCGCTGGTTCCTGGCACCATGATCACAGCCGACTTCAACAACGGTCAGGTGAGCGGCAGCGGCGGCTGCAACACCTACAATGCTGGCTTCTCGACCAACGGCAACAACGTGTCGATCAGCTATCCGTCGAGCACGCAGGTCATGTGTGACGATGCGATCAACCAGCAGGAGACCCGTTTCTTCCAGGCGTTAAGCAGCGTTGCCACTTACGACATCAACGGCAACAATCTGATCTTCCGCGATGGCGGCGGCGGTACAATCCTGGTCTTTGGACCTGGCATTATGCCCCGCTAACACTCAACGGGCCTGCCCACAGCACGTCCATCGATACACTCAGCGCCCGCATGACGAGTTACAAACTTGACCATGCGGGCGCTGTATTTGTGCGATCGGTCTGGCTGGCATTGGCGGCGCTGCCGTGGCCGTTCGGACGGACTTCATGGTCGTCCTGGAGCATTGCTGAGCGCCCCAATCCCCGTCACTGGAACCAACGGCAGCAAATTTGCACCCTTTCTGGTACCTTTGGCGGATTGTATCGCGCTCAACTTAATGTTACCATACAAGGTACTACCAACCCAAGCTTGATATACACTTGGCAAATACATGGACGCTGGATATAATTAGCGTGCTTTGCATCGATTTCCTCTCATTCTTCTTTCTCGCAAGGAGGCGACAATGGACATTGCGACTTGGTTAACCACCTACTGGCAGCCCCTGCTCATTGGCGGCGTCATCGGCCTGATTCTGGGCTGGCTCTTGTTCTATCTGCCAATGCGTGGGCGCATTCGACAATCCGAAGCCTATGCTGCTGACCTCAGCAGCAAGCTGGCAAGCAGTGACAGGGCAGTTAAAGAAGCTCGCCAGGAGGCAGAGGAGGCGCAGACCGACCTGGCAGCTCAGAAGATGCGCTACAACACGGCGCAAGGTCAAATCGCTGCGCTGCAGGCTGATCTGGATGCTACAGCCAGCCAGAGGGCTGCTCTGGATGCAGGATTGCTGGAGCGTTCCCAGGAGATCGAGCAGATCCAGGGGCTGAACGAGCAACTGCGTGGGGACTACGCCGGTCTGTTTGCTCAATTCGAGCAGGCCCAGCTGGAGCGCGACGCCTTCAAAGCCAACCTGGAGACCATGGCAGCCGATCTGGCTACGGTCAAGCAGGAACTGGCCAGCTCCTCGGAGGCCATGACCAACAAAGAGGTGGCGCTCAACGAAGCCTATTTGCGAGCTGTCAAGCTGCAACGTGAACTGATGGACCATCAGAGCCTCCTGGCCGCCACCCAATCAGAGCTGGCGGAGCTGCGTCGTGACGTGTCATCTCTCAGCAGCGTCAACACGAGCCTGGAGAACAAGCTGCAGAACGCACGCGGTGAGGTGGCCGGTGAGTTGGCTTTGATGACCACTACCATGCTGCGCATGAAGGAGGAAGCCCTCACACAAGCCAACCATCGCATCGCTGCGCTGACGGCCGAGTTGGAGGCAATGAGAGCGGGCAAGGGGTCAATGAGCTGATCTGCACCAGACCGCCCCTTTCTTGGCTGTCATGCGTTGCGGTTCGACCTGTCCGCCCCTGATGGCCTCACGTCCGGCGTAGGAGGACAACCATGCAAACCTTGCCCCAACCCGCAGAAAGCTCAGGCGAAGCACGCCCTGTCAGCGAAATCCTATCCAGGGCCGACCCTGCTGACATGCCGGCGATGCGCGCTGGCCTGAGCTTCCTGACCGCAGCCGGCGCTGAACTGGCCACAGCTCTGGAGAAGAGCAACCAGGAAAATCAGCGCTTGATGGCGATTGTGTCGGCCCTGCCCACTGAGTGGGTCGAGGCAGCCACGACAGGCCAGAAATTCCCCGACTTCGGCGCACTGCGCGCCGAGCTTGAACTGCTCAAAGACGAACGCATCGACCTGCGCGGCCAGTTGGTGGAGCGGGATCAGTTGATTGAGGCGCTGCACGAACAGATGGCGCAGCTTCAGGCCGACCAGGATGCGCTGCTGGCAGTTGAAGAGCCAGAAGAGGCGCAGCCCTCGCCTGAAGTACAAGCGCTAACGGAGCGCCTCGAAGCGTTGCAGGCCGAGATCGACAGCATCTCCTTGGCCCGCGCTCAGGCTGAGGATGGCCTTAAAAACAGCGATGCCGAACTGGCCGACATCGAGCAGCAGTTAGCCGGGTTGAGCGCTGACCTGCTGGCTGCTCTGCCCGAGGAGGCCCAGCCGCAGTTGGCCGGCGAGCAAGTAGAAGACCCTCGGCAGCGTCGCGCCATGCGCCTCGGCGCGCTGGCAGCAGCAGCATCAGCCCTGGTCGAACGCAGCCAGCAAAGCGAGGCCCTGACCCTTGAGGCCAACAGCCGCGCTGCCGCGCTTCAGGTAGACCTGGATACAGCCAGCTCTGCGACCATGGCGCTAGAGGCTGACCTGAGCGAGAAGGTGCAGACGCTGGAGGACCTGGAGAACCAGATTGAGAGTTTGCAGTCGCAGACCGAAGGGCTGAACGCTCAAATCGAGCAACTCAACCAGCGGGCGGCTGCCTTGCAAGAAGAACTGGCAGCCACGCAGGCCGCAAAGGTTGCAGTTGAAGAACAGCTTCTGACGCGCGAGGGCGAACTGGCCGAGCTAACCCAGCAGATCGACAGCGTGGGCCAGCAACTGCGCATGGTGCTTCCCGAAGACGTGATGGCTCAGCTCACGCTGGCTGGCGCGGAGACGCCGGCAGAAGAGACTGAGACTGTTCAGGAAATCGGCGATGACGGCGAAATCGTCACGGCCACGCGCAGCGCCGCGCCGAAGATGCTGGGTCTGGGCGCAGTGGCCGCCGCAGTGAACGCTGCGGTGGACCTGAGCCAACAGAAGAGTCACGAGGCTGAAGAAGCCACTGGGCTGCTGTCCTCGGTCGAAGATCAGCGCGCCAGCCTGGAAAGCGCCTTGGGCGAAAAGGAGCAGGCAATCGCCGAGCTCAACGCTCAAATTGAAGCGCTGAATGCCCAGAGCGCCGATGTGCAGGCGCAGCTTGCCGCGGCGCTGACCACTGCGGCTGCTTTGGAGCAGCAAGTGGGCGAGCGCGACAGCCTGCTGAGCGAGCTGCAAGGCGAGATGCAAGAGGCAACCGGCCGCCTGCAAGCGATCGTGCCTGGCGAGTACCTGCCTCAAGCTGAAGGCGTCGAAGAGATTGCGAGCGAAGCTGGCGGCGATGAAACGACAGAAGGCGAGAGCGCCGCTGTCAAGGTTGTCGGCTTGACCTCCCTGGCGGCAGGCGTGGCCGCGCTGGTCGAACACAACAACAGCGGCCTGGCAGAGCTTCAGGCGCAACTCGACGGGCTGAGCCAGGAAAAGGCCGCGCTTGAGGCTGCGCTGGAAGAAAAGACAGCCGAGCTGGCCGGTTACAACGACTACGCCCTCAACCTGCAAGGCCAGGTCAACGAGCTTTCCGCTCAAGCTGCCGGCGTAGAGGCTGCACTGGCGCTCAAGGAACAGGCTGAAGCGGAGGCCAAGGCTGAAATCGAGGCGCTAACCGCCCAGATCGAGGCCCTGCATGCCCAGGTAGCCGATCTGCAAACGCAGTTGTACGCAGCGAACAGCGCTCAGGATGAGCTACAGCAGACACTGCAAGCTACTCAGGCGCAACTGGAAGCCGCTCAGGCTGACCTGGCTCAGGTCGAAGAGGAGTCGCAGCGAGTTCTGGGCGACAAGGCCGTCAGGCTGGGAGCTGTGGGAGCCGGCGCAGTTGCGATTGCTGCCCTCAAAGACAAGGAAGATGAGCTGGCCGCAGCCAACGAACAGGTGCTGGCCTTGCAAGCTCAAATCGCCGATCTGCCTGACGGCGGAGCGGCTGCCGCAGCCTTGCAGGCCCAGTTGGATGAGCTGAACGGCGTCAAAGCTGAGATTGAGGCGCAGCTTGGCGAGCGCAGCGCTGAGGTCGAAGCGTTGTCTGTGCGCCTGGCTGAGATAGAGGCCGAGCGTGATGGCATCGCCCTGAGCCAGGAGGAGATGCAGGCTAACTTGCAGCAGCGCGAGGCTGAACTGGCTGACGTGCGCGGCCAACTGGAGGCGCTGCAACAGCAGGTGGCCAGTGTAGCCGAAGAACGCGCCATCTTGCAGGAACAAATCGAGGAGATGGAAGAAGATTTGAGCGAGGTCGAGGTCTTGCGCAGCGCTGCTTTGCGCTTCGACGCAGCTTCAAGTCTTTCTGATGCGCTGGCCAGGCTGCCGAAACTCAAGACCAGCGCTGCCAGCGCTGCCATCGTGGCTGGCGTGCAGCCGGTGCTCTCCCCGCGCATTCAAGCGCTGACCGACGTCAAAGGGATTGGCTCGGTCTACCAGCAGCGGCTGTACCAGGCTGGGGTAGGCACCTACTGGGAGCTGGCCAGCCTGCCTGACGCCGACATGCAAGAGATATTGCGGATTCCCGAGTTGCAGCGTCCGCGCATCGACTTCGAGGAAACGCGCGCTGATGCCTATGAGTGGGCCAAGCAGACGGACACGGTCGGCCTGTTGTGGGATGGCGATCACGTGGACGACTTCGAGTCGCTGCCCGGCATCGGCAAAGCCTTCGAGAAGCGCCTGTACGAGGCCGGCATCACCACCTATGAGCAACTGGCTGAGCTGGACAACACACGTCTGGCCGAGATCGTGCAGGCCCCGCCCATGCGCGAGATCGACTACGACGATTGGAAGCAACGAGCGCAGGCGCTGGTGGCCGAACGTCTGGCCACCGCGGCGGCTGAGTAAGGATGACAGCCTGGACGGCAGCCGTTAAAAGCGTATGATGTACCCCGAACACTCGCACATCCAGCTAAGGATGTGCGAGTGTTTTGTTATAGAACATGATTCCTGGCCGATAACGGAAGAAAGATCACTGCGCACAGCGGCTTGTTTTTCATACAATAGACATCGTGGTAGAATGTGGTCATTCAACCACCTCGCTCGTCCTACTGCAAGGAGAGAAAACCATGATCAGAACACGACGCCTTGTGTTCCCTGGGCTAATGGTGCTGGCGCTGGCGCTGCTGTTGGCCCTGCCAGCGCTGGCAGCTCCTACCCCCCAAGCCGGGGCGCCGCCTCGCACCGGGGACGACTGGAGCCGCGTCCAGCGGGCTGGCAAGATTGTCGTCGGTACAGCCGCCGACTACGAACCCTTTGAGTTCTATTCCAGCAACTATCAGTTGGATGGCTTCGATATTGCCCTGATGAAAGAACTGGGCAAGCGCATGGGCGTCGAGGTGGAGTTCAACGACTTTGCCTTCGATGGCCTGCTGGATGCGCTGCGGCTGGGGCAGGTGGACGCAGCAATCGCCGCCATTTCGGTGACGCCCGACCGCAGGCAGATCGTAGACTTTACGAACCTTTACTACGTCGGCGAGGACGCGGCTCTGGCTCGCACCACCTACACTGGCTCGGTGCGCTCGGCAACCGATCTGGCCGGCAAGCGGGTGGGTGTGCAGCACGGCACCACCTATCAATCCTGGGTGCAGCAGAACGTCGTCGATGCGGGGCTGAGTCCACAGGCCAACCTTGTGACCTTCCAGGACACCAGCTCGATCATTCGCGATCTGCGCAACGGCGCCATTGATGTGGCCTTGATGGGCAGGCTGCCAGCCAATCAGTTCGGGCGTCGTTTCAATGATCTGAAGGTTGTGGGCGAGAACTTCAATCGCCAGCAGTTGGCCATTGCAACGCGGCCAGGCTCGACGTTGATCGATGAGCTCAACGCTGCGCTCTTGCAGACCCAGAAAGACGGTACCTTTACCAACCTGGCCTCGCTCTATCTGGGGGTGCGCCCGACTGTACCGCCGCCTACTGGCGGACAGCAGCCCGCAACCCCCGCGGCAACGGCAACGCCCACCGCTGGCCCGCCGCCTTGCATCTTCGGCATGGCCTACGTGGCCGATCTGAACTACGACGACCGGAATATGACAGCGCCAGCCGTGATGACGCCCGGCCAGCAGTTCACCAAGCGCTGGCGGGTGCGCAACAGCGGCACCTGCGCTTGGGAAGCCGACTACCAGCTAAGCTTCCTGAAAGGCAATCGCGCAGGCGCTGACATGGGCGGCACAGCTGTGGATGTTGGCCGCCGGGTGTTGCCCGGCCAAACGGTGGACATTGCCGTCAACCTGGTGGCGCCGCGCGACTATGGGGTTTACCAGGGCTTTTGGAAGATGCGCGACAACACCAGTCGTTCCTTTGGCGAGGTGATCTGGGTAGGGATTCAGGTGCCTAATCCGAACCCGCCCCCGCCGCCGCCCCCGCCGCCGCCTGGCATCAATCCGAACCTGCGCGCTGACGCCAACTGGATCAACGCCGGCCAGTGTACCACCGTGCGCTGGGACGTCGACAACGTCAACGCGGTCTTCTTTATCGACGGCGGCAACCAGCAAGGTGTGGGCGGACATGACGCTCGCAGTGTTTGCCCAACGGTCACGACCACCTATACACTGCGGGTATTTGACCGCAACAACAAGGCGTCGGACTTCCCCATCACCATCAACGTGCAGGGGTCTCTGCCCGGGCCCAGCATCAACTTCTGGGTCGACAACGGCACGATCAATGCCGGCCAGTGTACAACCTTGCGCTGGGATGTGCAGAATGTGCGGGCAGTTTTCCTGAACGACCAGGGTGTAACTGGCCAGGGATCGCAGCAAGTCTGCCCCGGCAGCACGACCACCTACACCTTGCGGGTTGTGCGCCAGGACGGCGGCCAGGAGTCGCGCCAGGTGACGGTGAACGTGGTCAACCAACAGCCTGGACCGACGATCAACGCTTTCAACGTCAACACCAATCAAATCAGGATCGGCCAGTGCGTCACGTTGAGCTGGAGCACCAGCAACGCCACCAGCGTCAACCTGACGCGCGGCGCTACCATCATCTTGAGCAACTGGAATCCCAACAGCTCGGTGGACGATTGCCCGCCAGATCCTGGCCTGCAGGAATACCGGCTGGATGCTTTCGGCAATGGCCAAACGTCGCAGCGTCTAACGGTGGACGTCTCGGCGATCGAGCCACGCTAACTTTTCACTGTGACCTAAGCTGGAGCTGGCGAGCCACAAGCCCGCCAGCTCTAGCTTGAGACCATTTCAACACCAAAGGAGTACAGAACTATGGCTTTCACTTTGCCCCCGCTTTCCTACGACTTCGACGCGCTGGAGCCGCACATCGATGCGCGCACCATGCAGATCCACCACGACAAGCACCACGCCGCCTACGTCAACAACGCCAACGCGGCGCTGGCCAACTACCCCGACTTGCAGGACAAGAGCGTGTGGGCGCTGCTGGCCGACCTGGACAGCGTGCCGGCCGACATCCGCATGGCCGTGCGCAACAACGCCGGCGGCCACGCCAACCACAGCATGTTCTGGGCCTCCATGGCCCCCAACGCCGGTGGCGCCCCTGCCGGCAAGCTGGGCGAGGAGATCGCAGCGGCCTTCGGCTCCTTCGACGCCTTCAAGGAGCAGTTCGCCAAGGCCGGCATGGGCCGCTTCGGCTCTGGCTGGGCCTGGCTGGTCATGGACTCTGAGGGCAAGCTGAGCATCACCAGCACCCCCAACCAGGACAACCCCATCTCCGAGGGGCTGGTGCCGCTGTTAGGCGTCGATGTCTGGGAGCACGCTTATTACCTGAAGTACCAGAACCTGCGCGCCGATTATATCGCCGCCTGGTGGAACGTGGTCAACTGGGACGCAGTGGCCAGGACCTACGCTTCGGCCCACGCAGTCGTTACCGCCGCCAAGGCCATCTCCTGGGCCAAGGAGAAGTGGACGGAGATCGGCGACAAGCTGTTCGGCCAGGGTTGAGCCGGTTTGCCAGGACCATCGCACGCCAAAAAGCCTAACTAATCGATGCGACTTGCAACCACGCAAGCACAGAACACTGTCAGGGATGGAGTTGTCGATTGATTTGTACCACACGCCACGCCACACCAGGAGTGGCGTGTGGCCTTTCGCAGACTTTGCCTGAGCGAGGAGGCACCAATGACCAACGATCTACGCCACAGCCGTCTGGGTCGCAACGCCGATGCTTTCGAGCAGGCGTTCCTGGATAATCTGTACTATGCACGCGGCACCACGCCAGAATCGGCCAGCAAGCTGGATGTATACCAGACCATCTCGCTTACTGTGCGCGACTATCTGATGGAGCGGCGGCGCAAGACCACCAAAGCCCATTTTGCGGCTAACCCCAAGTTCGTCTACTACCTGTCAGCCGAATATTTGTTGGGTCGGCAGTTGACGCAGAACATGCTCTACACCGACACCTGGGAGCTGGCCACGGAGGTGGCGGAGCGCAACGGCCTGCGATTGCAGGATTTCGTTCACCTGGATCATGAGCCTGGCCTGGGCAACGGCGGCCTGGGGCGTCTGGCTGCCTGCTTCCTCGATTCGCTGGCGACTATGGACATTCCAGCCGTGGGCTATGGCATCCGCTACGAGTATGGCATCTTCGAGCAGTCATTCAAGGATGGCTGGCAGGTGGAGAGTCCCGACACCTGGCTCTACTACGGTACACCGTGGGAGTTCGCCCAACCTGACGACATGGTGGAAGTCGGCTTTGGTGGCCGCACTGAACACTACACTGACGAGCAGGGGCGGCGGCGCGCGCGCTGGCTGCCCAGCGAGACGGTGATGGGCGAGCCCAACTACATGCTGGTGCCTGGCTACGAGACAGAGACGGTCAACATCCTGCGCCTGTGGCGCGCCCGCGCCACGCGCGAGTTTGACTTCCAGTTGTTCGACGAGGGCGACTACGAGCGGGCTGTGGAGCAGAAGGTGTTCTCCGAGAACATCACCAAGGTGCTCTATCCCAACGACACCACACCCCAAGGCAAGGAGTTGCGCCTGCGCCAACAGTACTTCTTCGTCGCCGCCTCGCTGCGCGACATCATTCGGCGCTTCCGCTTCCGCAACAGCGAGTGGGCCAGTTTCCCCGACAAGGTGGCCATCCAACTGAACGACACCCACCCGGTGATCGGCATCCCTGAGCTGATGCGCATCCTGTTGGACGAGGAGGGGCTGGACTGGGAGCAAGCCTGGGACATCACCCGGCGCAGTTTCGCCTACACCTGCCACACCCTGCTGCCAGAGGCGCTGGAGGAGTGGCCGGTCAGCCTGTTCGAGCGTCTGCTGCCGCGCCATCTGGAGATCATCTACAAGATCAACGCTGCGTTTCTGAAGGAAGTGGCCGCGGCCTTCCCCGACGACGCCGGCCGCATTGCCGCCATGTCGATCATTCGCGAAGGCTCGGAGCGGCGGGTGCGCATGGCCCATCTGGCCACTGTGGGCAGCTTCTCGGTCAACGGCGTGGCGGCGCTGCAATCGCGGCTGCTGGCCGAGTTCACCCTGCGCGACTTCGCCGAGCTGTACCCGGAGAAGTTCAACAACAAGACCAACGGCGTCACCCCGCGCCGCTTCATGCGCCTGGGCAACCCGCGGCTGTGCGCGCTGA
>CAZVGR010000123.1:0-15130 GCA_964626845.1 uncultured Anaerolinea sp. | reverse complement strand
GAATCGTCGCATCAAGTGCCGGGCACCTATGTGCAGTTACTTTGTTTACGGTGTAGTTATCTGGTGTAAGGGGAGAATTGCGCTCTCGGCCAGCAGGTAAGTGAGATGGAGCCGTCCGATGTGACTTTTGTCGCTGCGCGTCATAGAGAGATGGGGTAGAGTGGGGGCAGAATTGGCGCGGCCAAGACCTGCGGACCTCGCCGCTGGGTCGCCAGGAATCGAGACGCGGCATGGACCCCCTCCCCACTATCGACCAAAAGAAATGCACCGGCTGTCACGCCTGCGTCGACGTCTGCCCGACGCAGGCGTTGGCGCAGGTCGCGGGCAAGGCGCTCCTGGCCTATCCCGATCGCTGCACTTACTGCACTGTCTGCGAGGACATCTGTCCGGAGAACGCCATCGCGCTGCCGTTTCTGATCGTGCTGGCGTCGCAGGCGGTCCATTGAACTGTCTGCAGACCTTCAAGGTTTTCGGAAACCTTGAAGGTCTGCCGCTTCCGTTCACATCGTAGAAAGCACCAAACTCAACCATGATCCAACCCTTCGGTGAACTCAACATCCACGCCTACCAGCCGCACCGGCCGGAGGGCGTCGTCCTGACCCGGCTTTTCGACCACGAGGAGCTGCGCGCCGAGCTGGTGGTGCTGCCGCCGCACACGGCTATCCCGCTGCACACCCACGATCACGCCCATGAGCTGTTCGACGTGATCGACGGCTGCGGCGTGTTTGTGGTCGACGGCATCGACTTCCCCGGCCCGGCCGGCAAATGCGTCTTCGTCAAGGCCGGCACACCCCATGCCATGCGCAACACCAGCGACCAGCCCTGGACCGTACGCGTCACCTACCAGCAGCGCCTCTACGCCCGTCACGCAGGCAAGCTGGTGGAGCGGGCGATCCGCAAGCGGTTGGGACTGGAACAGTAAACGGTGAACGGAAATAGGTGATCGCACAAGACGCTGTTCACCCTGTCACCTTATCACCCTGTCACCCTGTCACCTTGTCACCCTGTCACCCAGTCACCCAATCACCCAATCACCCCAAAAGGAGACTCCCCCATGAAGCGACTGATCCTCTTGACCATGGTTCTCCTCCTGCTCCTGTCGGCGCTGGCTGGCTGCAGCAGAGACAAGGAGACGCCCACGCCGTTGGCCGAGGGCAGCCTGCCAGCCGACGCCATGAGCATCGCCCAGGCGCGCGGGCTGTCGCCCGACGACATCAACGCCGCGCTGAAGACCTACGTGCCCAGCGGGCAGTGGGACGAGTACTACCTGTTCACCTCAGGCGGCCATAGCGGCAACCTGATCGTGATCGGCGTGCCCTCCATGCGCATCCTCAAGAACATCGGCGTCTTCACGCCGGAAGCCTGGCAGGGCTACGGCATCGGCGATCTGGCCACCGAAGCGATCCTGGATGCCGGCAACGTGGATGGCGTCAAGATCCGCATGGGCGACTCGCACCACCCAGCGTTGAGCGAGACCGCCGGCGACTACGACGGCCAGTGGGTCTTCATCAACGACAAGGCCAACGCCCGCGTGGCCGTCATCGACCTGCGCGACTTCCGCACCAAGCAGATCGTCAAGGACCCTAACATCATCAGCAATCACGGCTCGACCTTTGTCACGCCCAACACCGAGTACGTCATCCAGGGCACGCAGTACGCCACCCCGCTGGGCTGGGCGTACGCGCCCATCGAGGAGTACAAGGAGAAGTACCGCGGCGTGATCACCCTATGGAAGTTCGACCGGGCCAAGGGGCGCATCATCCCCGAGGAGTCCTTCAGCATCGAGGTGCCGCCCTACTGGCAGGACCTGTGCGACGCGGGCAAGCTGGCCAGCGACGGCTGGGGCTTCTGCAACTCCTTCAACACCGAGCTGTTCACCGGCGGCAACATGCAGGGCAATCCCCAGTTCGAGTCGGGCGTCAGCCAGCGCGACATGGACTACCTGCACATCTTCAACTGGCGCAAGGCGGCTGAGGCAGTGGAAGCCGGCAAGTACGAGATGATCAACGGCATGCGGGTGATGCGCATCCCCACGGCTGTAGAGGAAGGCGTCCTCTTCCTGGCGCCGGAGCCCAAGAGTCCGCACGGCGTCGACATCACCCCCGACGGCAAGTACATCGTGGTGGCCGGCAAGCTGGACCCGCATGTGACCATCTACGGCTTTGACAAGATCCAGCAGGCTATCGCCGACCGCAATTGGACGCCTGACGACTACGGCATCCCGGTGCTGGACTACGACTCGGTCATGCTGGCGCAGGTTGAGCTGGGCCTGGGGCCGCTCCACACCCAGTTCGACGGCCAGGGCAACGCCTTCACCAGCCTCTTCCTGGACAGCGCCGTGGCCAAGTGGACGCTGGGCGGCGACGACCCGGCCGGCTATGCCATGGTCGAGAAGACGCCGGTGCAGTACAACATCGGCCACATCGCCTCGGCCGAGGGCGACACGGTCAGCCCTGACGGCAAGTACCTGGTGGCGCTGAACAAGTGGGCGGTGGATCGCTTCCTGCCGGTCGGTCCGCTGCTGCCGCAGAACCTGCAGTTGCTGGACATCGGCGGCGGGCCGGTGAAGGTGATCTACGACATGGCCATGGGCGTCGGCGAGCCGCACTACGCCCAGATGATCAAGGCCGACAAGATCAAGGCCATCAACGTCTACCCCGAGGTCGGCTGGGACGCCATCGAGTGGAAGGTCTCCGAGCACGCCACCAAGAAGGGCGAAGAGCGCATCGAACGCGACGGCAACAAGGTCACCATCTACAGCACCTCGATCCGCTCGCACCTGACCCCCGATCGCATCGAGTTGAAGAAGGGCGACCAGGTGACGTGGCACATCACCAACATTGAGACCGCCCACGACGCCGTGCATGGCTTCCAGCTCGGCGGCCAGAACGTCAGCCTGAGCATCGAGCCGGGCGCCACCGTCAGCTTCGAGTTCGACGCCGCCACCAGCGGCACCTACGCCTACTACTGCACCGAGTTCTGCTCGGCCCTGCATCTGGAGATGATGGGGTATATGTTGGTGGAGCCGTAGGTTTACGTAACACTTGCACCTGCGCTGCGCTTCGGCGCAAGTGCCGGTGTGCGTAATTCGTAACTCGTAACCCGGAGGGCGAGTGAGTTGGGTGCTCTTTCCGGGTTACGGGTTACGTGTTACGGGTCAGGCAGGATTGTGTCATGAGCGAAAACGTCGAGAAGATCATCGGGCCGCGCGTGCCGGCCGAGGAGATGCGGGCGAACCGCGGGCGCTATCTGCTGCCGACGGTGTTGTTCCTGCTGGCGGCCCTGCTGCTGCTGGTGTCGATCTTCCTGCCCTATTGGGAGATGACGCTGTTTGCGCCGCAGTATCCCAAGGGCTTGACGGTGCAGGCTTTTCTCAACGACATCCAGGGCGACGTGAGCGAGATCGACGGCCTGAACCACTACATCGGCATGCGGCCGCTGGCCGAGGCGGCGACCTTCGAGAAGTCGATCTCGATCATCGGTGTGGCCGTGCTGGCGCTGCTGGTGCTGGCCGCCGTCTTCGTACACAGCCGCTGGGCCGCGCTGCTGGCCCTGCCCGCGCTGCTCTTCCCGGCTATCTTCCTGCTGGACTTGCAGTACTGGCTGGCCAGCTTCGGCACCAACCTGGACCCCACGGCCGCGCTGAGCAGCAGCGTCAAGCCCTTCGTACCCAAGGTGCTGGGCGTCGGCATGATCGCCCAGTTCAAGACCGAGGCCGGCCCGGCCGCCGGCCTCTGGTTGGCCATCATCGCCAGCCTGCTGATCGCCGCCGGCCTCTACTTCCACCGCCGCGCCTACAAGCCGCTGGTAGACGCAGCCAAACAAAGCTGAGAGGAACTCGGAGGAACTTGCAGGAACTCACAGGAACTTGCAGGCACTCCGACACACTCTCCCCATTGACCATTCACCAATTCACCATTCACCAATTAACAATTGGCAATTGGCAATTGACCATTAACCATTAACCATGTCCCACCTCCTCCGCGCCATTCTCCTCCTGACGCTGCTGGCCAGCCCCGCGGCCGCGCAGGGCGATTCCTTCGACCTGCCGGCCGCGCTGGCCGCAGCCCAGCCGGGCGACACCATCGTCATCCCGCCCGGTGTCTACGCCGGCCCCGTCGAGGTGACTGCCCCCGGCTTGACGCTGGAAGGCCAGGAAGGCGCCATCATCGACGGCGGCGGCCTGGGCGACGTGTTCACCGTCCGCGCGCCCGACGTCACCGTGCGCGGCTTGACGATCCGCAACAGCGGCAGGTCGCTGGACCGCGAGCACGCCGGTATCACCGGCTTCGCCCCGCGCCTCACCATCGAGAACAACCGGCTGGAGAACGTGCTCTTCGGCATCTACCTCAAGGAGGCGCCGGACAGCGTGATCCGCGGCAACCGGGTCACCGGCATGGACCTGCCTATCGGCCGCCGCGGCGACGGCATCCGCGTCTGGCAGAGCCCACGCACGCTGGTCGAGGGCAACTATGTCCACGACGTGCGCGACGTGGTGATGTGGTTCTCCAGCGACGGCACCCTGCGCGACAACGTGGTCGAGAACGGCCGCTACGGGCTGCACTTCATGTTCAGCGATCGCCAGACGCTGGAGCAGAACATCCTGCGCAACAACTCGGTCGGCGCCTACCTGATGTACAGCCGCGGCTTCACCATGCGCAACAACCTGCTGCTGGACAACAACGGGCCCAGCGGCTACGGCGTGGCGCTCAAGGACGTGGACGACGTGTTGGTCGAGGACAATCGCCTGATCAACAACCGCATCGGCATTTACGTGGACAACTCCCCGCGCGAGGCCGACGCTTTCGTCCTGTTCGAGGACAACCTGCTGGCCTACAACGAGATCGGCGTCGAGATGCTGCCGTTGGTGCGGCGCAACGTCTTCACCGCCAACATCTTTCAGGAGAACCGCGAGCAGGTGGCCATCGCCGGCGGCGGCGAGCTGCGGGGCAACAACTGGTCACGTGACGGCTGGGGCAACTACTGGAGCGACTACGCCGGCTTCGACGCCGACGGCGACCAGGTGGGCGACCTGGTCTACCGCTCCACCAGCCTGTACGAGAACCTGATGGAGCAATATCCGGAGCTGCGCCTGTTCCAGCTCAGCCCGGCCACCGATGCGCTGGACCTGGCCGCGCGCGCCTTTCCCGTCTTCCAGCCGCGCGCCAAGATGGCCGACGAGCATCCGCTGATGGCGCCGCCCCCGTCGCCCGCCGTGCCTGGCCTGCCCGAGCCACCGCTGGCAGCCAACCTGGCCGTGGCGTTGGGCATGTTGGGGCTGGCGGGTGGGGTGTTGTTGGTTGGCATGAGGAAATCGGGCTTAACGAGTAATGCGTAATGCGTAATCCGGAATGTGCAAGTATGAGCATTGCAGTCGCGTTATACAAAAATGCATGAACCGCACCATCGAACCGAAGTTGCAGGCGCACGTTACGTATTACTCGTTACTCGTTACGGCTTGCACCACAAATCGCATCACATAAAGCCAAATCCCATGATCCAATTCTCCCACCTCACCAAACGCTTCGGCAAGTTTACGGCCGTGGACGACCTGAGCCTCAGTGTGGCGCCGCAGCAGGCGCTGGCCCTGTGGGGTCCCAACGGCGCGGGCAAGACCACGGCCATCAAATGCCTGATCGGCCTGCTGCGCTATCAGGGCAGCATCCAGGTCGAGGGCCTGGACGCGCACAAGCAGGGCAAGGCCGTGCGGCGGCGGCTGGGCTACGTGCCGCAGGAGCTGGCCTTTTATTACGACATGAGCGCGCTGGACACGGCCCGGTTCTACGCCCGGCTCAAGCGGGCGCCGGCCAGCCGCGCTGGCGAGGTGCTGGCGCAGGTGGGGCTGGAAGCGCACGGCCAGAAGCCGGTGGGCGCGCTGTCGGGCGGCATGAAGCAGCGCCTGGCGCTGGGGCTGGCCCTGCTGGCCGATCCGCCGGTGCTGGTGCTGGACGAGCCCACCTCCAACCTGGATGCGGCCGGCCGCGACCAGTTTCTGGACCTGCTGGCGGGCGTGCGTTCGGCCGGAAAGACCATCCTCTTCACCTCGCACCGCGTCGAGGAGATCAGCGCCCTGGCCGACCAGGTGCTGGTCATGGAGCACGGACGTGAGGTGAACACCTGTCCGGCCGGCGAGCTGCCCCAGCGCCTCGGCCTGCGCAGCCAGATCAAGCTGCGCCTGCACCGCGACGCCATCGACCCGGCCCTGCTGGCCCTGGCCCAGGGCGGCTTCAGCGCTGCGCGCAACGACCACGGCGTGCTGGTCGACGTCGTGCCCGGCCAGAAAGCCGCGCCGATCCATGCCCTGCGTGACGCGGCGATCGATGTGGTGGATTTTGAGATGCAGCAGTAATGCGTAACTCGTAACTCGTAACCCGGAGGTGGTGCGATTCGGGTTTTAGTATGCGAGTCATATCCTTGCGCAAGATAGAGCCAACTCCCATCCTCGCACACTCCGGGTTACGGGTTACGAGTTACGAGTTACTCGTTACGCATTACACCTTGCCGATATGCCTCCCACAGAACGAAGCCAACTCCCATCCTCGCACACTCCGGGTTACGAGTTACGAGTTACGCATTACGCTCAGGACACACTCACCATGATCCTAAGCCTGACCACCATCTGGACTCTCGCCCAGAAAGAGCTGCGCGATGCGTTGCGCAACCGTTGGTTCTTGCTGTACACGGCGGCCTTTGCCGTGCTGGCGCTGGCCTTCTCCTACCTGGCCCTGGCCGGCGCGGGCATTGTCGGCTTTGCCGGCTTTGGCCGCACGGCCGCCAGCCTGATCAACCTGGTGTTATTAATCGTGCCGCTGATGGCGCTGACCGTGGGCGCGCAGAGCCTGGCCGGCGAGTGGGAGCGCGGCACCCTGGCCTATCTGCTGGCCCAGCCTGTCCACCGCTACGAGATCTTCCTGGGCAAGTACCTGGGGCTGGCCCTCAGCCTGCTGGCCGCGCTGGCGCTGGGCTTCGGCGTCTCCGGGCTGGTGATGGCCATCGGCGGCGCGGGCTCGGCCGACCCCGCCCAGTACGTGCAGTTGACCTGGCTGGCTTTTCTGCTCAGCCTGACCATGCTCAGCGTCGGCTTTCTGGTCTCGGCCTTCACCCGCCGGGCCAGCGTGGCCGTGGGCATCGGCCTCTTCCTCTGGCTGGCCTTCGTCTTCCTGGGCGACCTGGGCATGATGGGCACCTCCATGGCGCTGCGCGTGCCCATCGCCAACCTGTTCGTGATGTCGCTGAGCAACCCGCTGCAGGTGTTCAAGATGTCCGCCATCCTGAACATCCGCGCCACGCTGGATATCCTCGGCCCGGCCGGCATCTACGCCGTGCAGCGCTACGGCGCGGCCTTGATCGGCGTCTTCCTGGCCGTGCTGGCCGCCTGGATCGTCCTGCCCGCGCTGCTGGCCTATGCGCGGCTGGCTGCGCGGGGGGATTGGTAACAGGCTGATTGGTAGATTGGTAGATTGGTCAGGAGGTTGACCCGCTCGGGCCGGTCTCCGACCGTGCCCGCAAGGGTTTGCCCTCAGCGCTTGGGCCGGTCTCTGACCGTGCCCGCAAGGGTTTGCCCTCTCAGCTCGGGCCGGTCTCCGACCGTGCCCGCATGGGTACGCCCTCCCTGCTCGGGCCGGTCTCTGACCGTGCCCGCATGGATGCCTGCAACGGCACTATGACATAACAAGAAAGTGTTGACCATGAAACTTCGAGTTCTCCTGTTTCTCGCCCTCGCGCTGCTGGCTGCCGGCTGCGCGCAGGGGACGGCGGAGATCAAGCCGCCGGAGATCCGCTACGGCGAAGATGTCTGCGTCGAGTGCATCATGATCATCAGCGACCCGCGCTTCGCCGCCGCTTACACCTACGAGATCAGCCCTGGCCGCTACGAGAACGCCTTGTTCGACGACATCGGCGACATGCTGATCTGGGCTGACAAGCACCCAGAGCACAACGTGGTCGCCTGGTGGGTGCATGACTACAACACCGAGGAGTGGGTGGACGGGACCAAGGCGATCTACATGTTCAGCCACGCGCTGCAAACGCCCATGGCCCAGGGCACGGCCGCCTTCGCTGCACTGGGACCGGCCCAGCGCCTGGCCGAGGAGCTGAACGGCGAGGTGTTTGACTGGAACGGCCTGCTGGAGCGGCACAAGGCCGGCAAGCTGATGGTCGATGCCAGTCTCTCCACGGCGGTCGGCGCCAGCCTGGCCGGTATGGCGCAGCCTCAGGACGCGGCAGCCGCCGCGCCGGCAGCCGAGCCGATCGTCCAGGGCGAGGCTGAGGTCGAGGGCTACCAGGTGCGGCTGTTGAGCGTCGCGCCGCTGCACGCCGGCTACAACGCCGTTGCCGTCGCCCTGACTGACCCGGTCGGCCAGCCAGTGGACGGCGCCCAGGTGACGCTGACCCCCTTCATGGACATGGTCGACGGCCGCCACCACGGCTCCGGCGTGCAGGGGCCAAGCGAGAGCGAGCCGGGCATCTACGACGGCGCGCTGATCTTCTCCATGCCCGGCGGGCCGGACCTGGGCAGCTGGCAGGTGACCGCAGCCTTCACCGACACGGTCAGCGGCGTCAGTGGTTCGGCGCCCTTTGCGGTCGAGGTAGGGCCGTCCAAGCTGCACGGCTCCTTCATGGGGCCGGAGGAGATGAAGATCTTCATCTCGGCAGTGCAGCCGGTCGCGCCGGCCGTAGGCCGCCAGCCGTTCGAGCTCTACGTCATGCAGAAGCGCGGCATGTTCGACTGGCCCACCGTGGACGACCTGACCCTGGAGATCACCCCCTGGATGCCGACCATGGACCACGGCTCGCCCGGCAACGAGAACCCCGTGGCCCAGGGCGACGGCCGCTACCTGGGCCAGGTCAACTTCAGCATGTCAGGGCCGTGGACCGTGACCGTAGTCGCCAAGCGCGGCGACGAGGTTTTGGGCGAGGTCGTATTCGAGTACAACATCCCGTAACGCAATCCGCCGGATTGCGCATTCGTGCCACCATAGGAGTTTCACCATGAAGAAGTCCGTCTTGATCGTCACCCTTCTCTTGTTCGTTCTGTCAATCCTGGCAGCCTGCGGCGGAGGCGGCAGCGAACCGGCGCCAGCCGCCCAGCCAGCCGCGCAACAATCCGCCGCCCCCGCCGTGGTGCGCGGCGATCCGGCCAAGGGTAAGGAAGCCTTCGCCACCTGCGCCGGCTGCCACGGCATGGACGCCAAGGGCATTGCCGGTCTGGGCAAGGACATGACCACCAGCGAGTTCATCGCCAGCCAGACCGACGAGGAACTGCTGGCCTTCCTGAAGGTGGGCCGGCCGGCCAGCGATCCGCTCAACACCGTCGGCGTGGACATGCCTCCTAAGGGCGGCAACCCGGCCCTGACCGATGCGCAACTGCTGGACATCATCGCCTACATGCGCAGCTTGCAGCAGTAAGGGCGCGGATGCAGCAGGTCCATGCACCCACGCCACCACATGCTCCTCTCCAGCGCGGCGGCCATCGCAGCCTATCCCTGGCTGGGCCGCCGCGTTGTGGTTCCCTGGGCCGCCAGCCTGCTGATCGACCTGGACCACGCGCCGGCTTACATCCGCCAGCATGGGCTGGCGTCGCCGGCGGCCATCTGGCGTCACTATCGCCGCGGGGAGGGGGACGCGCGCCAGCACATCCTGCACCGCTGGCCGCTGATCCTGGCCGGGCTGGCGGCGACGCCCTGGCTGCCGCTGCTCGGCCTGGCGGCCGCCGGCCTGGCCTTCCACCGCCTGCTGGACGACGGACACAGCCTCATGCAGCCGGCCTGGCGTCGCTGGCGTTGGCGGCTGAGCGCGCAGGGGCGTCTGCACGCCCGCATCTGGCGCCGCGACCGCTACGCGTGCCGGGTCTGCGGCGCACGGGGCGTGCCGCTGGAACTGCACCACCTCGTCCCCGAAAGCCAGGGAGGCGCCAACCGGCTCGACAACTTGATCAGCGTCTGCCGGCCCTGCCACCGGCAGTTGCACCTGGAGATGCAAGCCGTTGGCGCGCTGCGACGCTAACTGGCCTGCGCCGGAGCCAGGCGGCGCTCCAGCGGCGCTAACACGGCGAGACTGACCAGCACCAGCACGCCGAAGGCCAGATACATGGCGCGCCCGCCGACGGCCTCCAGCAGGACGCCGCCCAGCAGCCCGCCGGCGGCCGCGCCAAAGCCGAAGATCATGGCGCCGAACAACCCCTGGGCCGTGGCGCTCAGGCCAGGCGGCGCGTTGTCGTAGGCGAAGGAGACGCCGGCCACCCACACGGCCGGGAAGGTCAGCCCGTTGAGGAACTGGAAAGCCAGCACGCCGGCCGGCGCGCTGGCTGCCGCAAACAGCAGCAGGCGGACGCCGGTCATCCCCATGCCCAGCGCCAGTAGCCCAAACGACCCGAAGCGCCTGAGCAGGCGATCGGCGTAGAAGAGCACCGGCAGTTCGGAGAGGGTGGCCAGGGTCAGCGCCAGCCCCATGACGCCCGCGCTGGCGCCGAGCTCCTGCATGTAGGCAAAAAGGTAGGTGTTGACCGACGCAAAGCCGACTCCGCAGACGAAGGCCATGGCCAGGAACAGGATCCAGCGGCGGTTGCGCAGCAGGGTTTGGATGCCGCCGCGCGCCGCGCCGGGCGCGCCCGCCGCGGCAGGGCTATCGAACGTCAAGCGTTGGCCGACCAGCAGCGCCAGCGTCATGAAGGCCGCATAGCCCCAAAAGGCCATCTGTAGGCCGTTGCGCTCCACCAGCAGGCCGGCTAGCGGCGCGGCCATGGCCCAGCCGAAGGTGCCGCCCATGCGCACGCGGCCGTACTGGGATCGCTCGTCGCCCAACATGCTCATGGTGGCGCTGTCGGACAGGGAGACGATGGGTGAGCCGAGGAACGCGTAGAGCGCGATCATCAGCGCCACAGGCAGCAGCGCGTTGAGCGTCGGAACAATCAGCGCCACTGCGATGACGCCGGCGGTGGTCAGGCCCAGGATCAGCCGGTGCCGGCCGGTGCGGTCGGCCAGGTTGGTCCACAGCGGCGCGCCGACCATGGCGATCAGCGGTGCCATGCCGGCCAGCAGGCCGATCTGCGCGCCGCTGAAGCCCAGGTACTGGTAGTACAGGACGAAGAACGGGATCAGCGCAGCCGCGGCCGCGAAGTAGAGGAAGTAGAAGGCGAAGGGGATGGCTTTGCGCATTGCGCCAAGTGTAGCACAGGGAAGCGCACAATTCAAGTTGGGGTTGACTGGCGGCAGGTTGCGGGGATGTGACTAATGTCGCTGTGTTTCCAGCATGGCCTGTGTTATCATAGGCCATAGCTAAAGCGCCACAAGGAGCAACTGCACATGTCTACCTTTGTTGAAACCCCGTTTTTCCACGTCGCCGACCTGCTGGCCCAACTGTCCGACATTCCGCCCGACAGCATCGTCAGCCGCACCTTCTATTCGGACGACCGCCTCAAGGCCATCCTGTTTGGCTTTGCGGCTGGTCAGGAGTTATCTGAACACACCGCGGCCCGCCCGGCTATCCTGCACTTTCTGCAAGGCCAGGCCCGCCTTACCCTGGGCGACCACGCCAGCAGCGCCGGGCCGGGCACATGGGTCCACATGCAGCCCCACCTGCCCCACAGCATCTACGCCGAGACCACCGTCGTTATGCTGCTCATCATGGTTTAGATCATGCGTATTCTGGCTATCATCACCGGCGACTATGGCCGCCGTCATGCGGACAACATCCGCCGGCACGCGCCCGAAGGCTGGCAGGTTGAAATCTGGCAGGCGCCCACCGTGCTGCCCCCCTTCATCGACTACCCGGAGGACTACGTACCGGCCGGCCTGCCGCCGGCCGACCTGGTGCTGGCGTTTCAGGAGCACAAGGGGGCGGCCGAGCTGATCCCGGACGTGTGCCAGATCACTGGCGCGCGGGCGGTGGTGGCGGCCGTGGACAACGAGACCTGGCTGCCGCGCGGCCTGGCGCGCCAGTTGCGCGGCTGGCTGGCCGACGATGGCGTGGCCTGCGTCACGCCCAAGCCGCTCTGCTCCCTCACCGAGCGCGACTACCTCGAAACGCGACGCAAGCGTATCGCCTACGATGACCCCCTGATCGCCGGGTTCGCCCGCTACTTCGGCCAGCCCAGCCTGGAGTTGACCGTCGATCCGGCCAGCCGGGAGATTAGCGGCGCCGAGGTGCTGCGCGACGCCTGCTGCGGCTGCGCGCGCCACGTGGCGGCCGGGCTGGTGGGCGTCTTGGCCGACGAGGCCGAATTCCAGGCCGGCATGTTGCATCACCACTTCCCCTGCCTGGCCAGCATGGGCATCGACCCCGACTTCGGCGACACCCTCATGCATGTCAGCGGCAACCTGCTGCGCGACGACGTGGCCGCTCAGGTCAAGCCGTGGAGGCGGGTAAACTACCTGCGGCCTGGCTAGAAAGACAGGCCGCGGCGGGGCTTCTTCACAATTTTGCAGGCGGGGAATAAGGCTGGACTGCGCTTTATGTTCGCGTCGATCTGACCGCGCGCCTCGCTCTGAGCCAGGCCGTCATAGCCGACTTGCTTTGCTTGATGCGCCGTGCTACAATCCCTTCCACTTTGGACAAAACCAGGTTGTTATCTCTTGTCGCCCCACGCCGCCGTTTCCTCAAGCGTATGGGGGCGGCGTTTGCCGGCCTATGCCGTTGAATTCGACTCCGATGATTTTACTGACACCCGCTTCGGTGGTTTACTTCTGCCAGTTTATTTTGACCGTTTTAGTTGCTGTCTATCTGTTGTGGCGGTCGTTCCAGCCGGTTGAGAATCGGCTGCAGATGCGCCTGGCGGCCGGGGTTTTTGCTGTAACCACTCTGCTGCTTGCCTCGCTGTGGGTGGAGGTGACCTCGCTGGGGCCTTGGCGCGACTATGCCCGTTTCTTCATTGGCCTTGTTTTGACGGTCCAAGGCATTTTCGTCTTCCTCTTTCTCTACCATGTGCCTGAATGGGACCCGAGGGACAAGCGTGAGGTCTGGGTGGTGATGGCCTTTCTGGTGTTGGTGCGCCTGCCGTTTGAAATCTATGTGTTTTTTCAACGCTTCCAGGACTTCGCCGCCACTGGCATCGCCAGCCGCAGCCGGCCTGTGATTTCAGATATTCTGCTGGTCGCGGTGGTGTTTTGGCTGATCATCGTTGCGTTCAGGCGTCTGCGCCGTCTTGAGCGTCGCTCTGCTGTCTTCCTGATAGAGCTTTTTGTCCTGTGCCTATTGTTGTTGATGATGGCGGCAGTGCAGCTCAGTTTTTCCATAGGGTGGATTTCGCCCAGCATGAGCCAGATTGTCCAGTCGTTGGGCACTATGTTCATTTTGCCGCTGTTCGCACTGATCATGTTCGACTTGTTGACTGATCCGCTGATGTTGTTGGCGCGACTGGTGGGCGTGGTATTGGTCGTCACTTTGTTTTTGGTGGGCGGGATCAGTTGGCTCTTGGCGCTGCCCTTTCTCAATATTTCTCTGAACGCCGTTTCATCCACAGCGAATGCACCGCTCTGGCGCCTGCCGATGGATGCGCAGGGCATGATAGAGATGACGCAGGTGTTGGTGTATCCAGAAACCTTTCAGTGGTTGAAACCTGGAGCTGGACCAGCTCTCAGCCCTGATATTACAGCGCAAGCCCAGGCAGACTACCTGGCCGTGCGGCGTATGCTGCATACGCCGATGTTGCTGCTGACCCTGGCAGCGGCGTTTACTACTGTGTGGGTGATTGCGGCCGTCCCACTGCTGCTGCGTTGGAGCTTGTTCTCCCCGCTGGAGGCGTTGTTGGCCGGTGTGCGTCAGGTCAACGCCGGACGTCTTGACGTGGATGTGCCGGTGCATTTGCATGATGAGCTGGGCCAGGTCACAGAAGCTTTTAACCGCATGGTGGCCGAGCTGCGCGACATGGTGGCGACCCTGGAAGCGCGTGTGGCCGAGCGTACAGCCGAGTTGTCTCGCAGCGAAGAGCGCTTTCGCGGTCTGGTAGAGCAGATCGATGAGATCATCTTTCGCGTGGCCCTGCCTGATGCACACCTGGAGTATATCAGCCCGGCTCTGGAGCGCATGTTGGGCTATGACGTCGAGTGGGCTATGAACAATCCTGAGTTCATCAGTGACGTTTTGCACCCCGACTACGTGGGCTGGTACCATGAACGTCTGGCTGAGCTGGCAGAGGGCAAGGTCGCCCCACAGTATGAATATCAGGTGCTTGACAGCGAAGGCCGGCCGCGCTGGCTCCAGCAGTCTAACGTGGATATTGTGGACAGCGATGGGCGGTTGATCGCCATCGAGTGCGTGAGTCGCGATGTAACTGTTAACAAGCTGGCCGAGGCGCAACTGCGCATGCAGCAGAGTGAGTTGGCCGCCCTTCACGAGCGGGAACGTATCGGCCGCGATCTGCACGATGGCCTGGGCCAGGTGATGGGCTATGTCAATGTCCAGGCGCAGGCCGCTCGTTCCCTGGTCGAAGCAGGGCAGGTCGCTCAGGCCGAAGCCATCATGGCCCAGCTTGCCCAGGTTGCCAAAGATGCTCATGCTGATATCCGGCGGTACATTCTGGACCTGCGTCTGCCCGCCGCGGAAGTGGTGACCCAGGAGTGGCGCACCGCCCTGAGCAACTATCTGCAAACCTTCGAGCAGAACTATGGCATCAACGTACACCTCAGCTATCCTGCCGGGCTGTCGCCTGATCCCTTCCCGCCTGCTGCGGGCAAAGAGGTGTTTCAAATTATCCAGGAGGCGCTCAACAATGTGCGCAAGCATGCTGGGGTCAAGACGGCTCAAGTCATCCTGCTCCAGGCCGATGATCATATCACGGTTATCGTGGCCGACAATGGAGCAGGCTTTGAAGTAGGCAAGGCCGGCGAGGCGGCGTCAACCGAGGCGCGCGAGAGGAATTTTGGTCTGAAGATTATGTGTGAGCGGGCTGAAGTGATCGGGGCCAGCTTGCAGATCAACTCTGCTCCCGATGCAGGCACCCAGGTGATGGTGCGCGTGCCCCTGACCCGCGACGAAGCAGAGCAACCGGTCGAGCTATCGCTGGATGAAATGGCGGTGATCGGGCTGCGGGTGCTGCTGGTGGACGATCATCCGCTGTTTCTCGAAGGGATGCGTAACATCTGTCCATTCGCTTAAATTTTTGGCCTAATCGGGAATTTGCTGATAAGCTCAG
>CAZVGR010000122.1:0-15146 GCA_964626845.1 uncultured Anaerolinea sp. | reverse complement strand
ATTGGTTTGTGATTATCCTGCTGATGATCGGCGTGGTGGTTCTGATCCTGCTGGTGGTGGCCTTTTCGGGCCGCGGCAACGAAACGACCTGATCGCTCCCGCTCGCGTCACAAGCACAAAAGACCCTGGCGCTGCCAGGGTCTTTTCTTGTTGTCGTTATACCGGCATGTAGGTCCGGCTATCAGCCGGACACGCGTTGTAACGGGGGCAGAGTGTCCGGCTGGTAGCCGGACCTACGCGTGCTAGGCGTGCGATGGGCGGCGCAACAAGGCAACGCCGGCCGCGGCCGCCAGGGCAAGGAGCGCGAGCCCGGCGGCCAGCAGGCCGATGCGCCACAGGGGGGGAGTGAACTGCATGCGGACAATGTGCGTACCGGCCTGCCATAGGGGGATGGCGCGGAAGGTGCTGTTGGCCCGCAGCACCGGCTGGCGCTCCACGCGGCCGTCGACCTCGGTCTCAGCCTGCCAGCCAGGATACCAAACCTCGCTCAGCACCAGATAGCCGGAGGCCGTGGCCGTCACCTCCAACACCAACTCGTTGTTGGAGCGCGCCAGCCAGCGCACGGTTTCCGGCCCGGCGGCCGGCGTGGTGACGGGCAGTTGGGCTCTGCCTGGCTCGATCACCACCTGAGTGGCTGGATCGAACGCAGGATCTTGCACGGCGGCCCAGGCCCGTTCGACCGCATTGGCACCGGCAGCCATGCGCGCATCGTGGACAATGAAGGCGCGCGGCGATGCGGTCAGGTTGCGGTAGACGTTCAGATCGGGGGCGCCGTCGAAGGCCAGCTCGAACTTGCTCCAGTCCAGCTCGACGTCCTTGCGCCCGATCAGATAGCGAGCGTTCAGGAAGTCATACAGCCCGGTGGAGCGGCTGCCCATGCCCTCCCAGTAGCGCTCGTAGGGCGCGAACAGCAAGGGGTTATCGCCGCCCCACACGTCATCCAGGCCATACAGCAGGGCGGTGTTGGGCTGCCAGATCTGGTCGACGCCGGTGCGTGCGTCGATGCGGAAGGGCTGGCCGTCCTCCGATTGCTGCAAAAAAGCGACGATGGCTGGCTGCTGGAAGCTCTCAGTAGGGTCGGTATCGCCCAGGTCGTTGTACGCGCCGGTGCTGGCCAGGTCCAGGAAGATCAACACCAGGGCCAGCGCAGCCAGGGTGCGCGGCCGGGCCCATCCGGCCCGCCGTGCGGCTACCAGCGCCCAACTGGCCCAGAGAAAGGCCACAGCCAACATGACGGCAATAGCGGCAATGGCAATGCGCAGGTAGACCGTCGGATCGCGATCCTGGGTCAGCAGCAGGGCGGCAAAGACCAGCGGAACGACGATGGCCGCGGCGGCCTTGCCGACCCAGCCCAGCCCGCTGCTGAGCCGCGTCAGCGCCTTCCATGCCTCGGAGTCGCCGATGGGGCTGAGCAACACCTGCAGGCCGACGCCGGCCAGCGCGGCCAGCCCGAAGCTCACGAGGAGGGCGAAGCGGCCCGGCGCGCGCAGCAGGTCGAAGCCGGGCAGCAGGCTCAGCCAGCCATGCGGGATGCTGTAGATGCCCAGCGCCAGCAGGAAGCCCACACCCGCAATGCCCAGGAAGGTCCAGGTGTGGCGGTTGCGCCGGCCCAGCAGCGCCAGCACGGCTAGAACCAGCGGCAGAATACCAATGTAGCCAGTCTCGACCCGCGGCCACAGCCCCCAGTGCAGTTGCGGCCCGCGGCCGAAAAAGCCGGGGACCACCTGTCCGATCCACTGGGCGGGCGATAGTGAGTAGCCGACGGTCTCCTGATAGCTCCAGCCAGCGCGGGCCGTATATTGCGCCAACTGGATGGCGGGCAGCAGCACGGGCGCGGCCAGCAAGACGCCGATGGCAGCCAGCAGCGCCGTGTTGATCGCCAGCCGTGCCGCCGCGCGCCGCCACTGGACGCCAGGCTCCTGGAGCTCAAAGTACAGCCAGAACAGCCCGTACAACACCACGACCACGCCGATGAACAGCGTCGTCTGAATGTGCCCGGCCAGCGTGGCAATGCCCAGCAGCACGCCGCCGGCTGCGGCCCAGGCCAGTGAACGGTGATCGGTGAACAGTGAACGGTGATAGCACGCCACCACCCACGGCAGCCAACTGGCCACGGCGATCAGGTTCAGGTTGCCGAAGTGGATCCACAGCGGGTCGGAGAAGGCGAAGGCGATGCCGGCGGCCAGGGCAGCGGCCCGGCCCACCAGGGGCATTGCTTTCCCTCCTGTCATGCTGACCGAAGCCGCCGAAGCATCCCCACCGTCAGGCCGAGACCCTTCGCCAAGCCTCAGGGTGACACGAGTGCCGGAGGTACCGAGGCTGCGCAACAGCACGTACATGCCCAGCCCGGCCCACCACAGGTGCAGGATGCTCATCCCCTCCATGGCCCGCGCGCCGAAGTCGGGGACTGTCAGGAACAGCGCCAGGTTGGGCGGGTAGAGGAAGCCGGCCTGGATGTCGGCCACGTGCGGCGCGCCGCTATAGAGGTGGGGGTTCCACAGCGGCCATTGGCCAGCCCGCAAGCTCTCTGCGGCGAAGCGGTAGGTCGGCCACAGGAAGCTGATCAGGTCACCGCCGTCGGCCGGCATGTAGGAGTCGCCAAACAGCACGCGCCAGAAGTAGCCGACACACGCCAGCGCCAGCAGCCCGGCCGCCAGCACGTCCTTGCGCGCGTCGAAATGGCCGCGGCGGTGCAGCCAGCCGGCGAGGGCGTAGGCAATCACGAATAGGATCAGGATAGTCAACAGGCTGAGCATTTGCGAAAGGTCCAATTCGCGGCTTGCGCGTAGGTCAGGGCTAAGACGGTACCGGTTGGCTGTGGCTCAACGCCTGCTTCCCTGTGTAACACGCCCTACCTGGCAACTTGACCCACTGCGCGGGAATCCTCCCTAGCCACGGCACACAGGAGTCTTTGTAGGCGGGGTAGGGGGGGAGAGGGGGCATGTTACCGCAACAGCCTTTCGTACTCGTCGTGGCCGCCGATCCAATACCAAATCACTGTGTCGCCTTCCAGCAGCCCCAACGCCCGATAGTTCTCAGAGATGCGCACGGAATAGATTGGCTCCTGGTCGTCGACGCGCTTGAACTGCAAGCTGGGATGGCCTGGATCGGCCTGCCACAACCGATATGCCTTGCGCGCGCGACGCTGCAATCCCCTCGGCAGCCGTCCGTAAAAGCGCCAGAACCTGGGGGTCGCCTTCGATCTCATCCTGGCGCCAACCGCCCGTCTTCGGTGTCAACGATCTCTGTAGTGCTACCCGCGTAGAAATCCTCGCGCGCCTCGCGCGCCATTTGCCGCATCAACTGCCTGGCCTCAGGCCGGGCCAGAAGCTCGTCCCAGCGCGCATCGGCGTCAGCAGCCTGGAGGGTGGTTGCGCTGTCGGCCTCCGGCCAGTCGCCAACGCCCTCGGCAGCGCGATATTCCAGGAAGCGGGCAAAGTCCACCAGCGCAGCCACGCGCTCAGGGGTCAGCTTGCGCATGATGCGAAGCACCGTCTGCTCGGGTGTCAAGGCTTGGTAGGCGGTCTGGGTTTCCATATCGTGTCACCTTCCTGATCTAGTCGCGAGGAGTGGCCTGCGGTCGAATCATAACATGCTCACAAGCTACCGTCGACTGTGGTCAGACCACGGGCATCGTGTACCCTGGTGCGTAACGCTTCATCTTAGGCCACTACACGCCGGAGTAAGTATTTGTAGGCGGGGTAGGCAAGGAAAGGTAGTAGTCATCACAGCAGTTCGAACCAGGTCTTGATCTTGAGCGCCATAAGCTTGCGGCGCTGTTCAAGAAAGTCGTCGTACTCCAGGATCTCACCGTCAAGCATCGTCTCGGGCACGCAACTCATCTGAAGGTTTGCGCGCATGCTGGACATATCCGTGATGGCGCCATATTTCTTCGTGCCGCCGTTGCATTGTTCGGCCAGATCCCTGAAGTAGCGCTCCGGTGGCTTATCGCCAATAGCGATGTTGATTTCGCTCTGCGCAAGAACGAAATTTGCGATTTGGTTGTAACGGCCACGTGACAGTCCCTGTATTTTCAGATACTTCTTTGGATAGACGTGATGCACGTCGCTGCGGTTAAGCAGCAGGTCGCGCACCGTTATGTCCCGAGACAGGAAACCCTTGTCGCCAAGCTTCTCTTGCGCTGCCTGATAGGTGAGAAAATACGGACTTCGACCGGATGAGGTATCCATGAGCTGAGGTAGCATCCCCGTCCAGAAGCTCTCGGGCAGCTCATTCTCGATCACAGACTCCGCATAATTCGCAAGTCCGCGTGCCTCGATCTGACGGATGTCGAAGTCGAAGGCAGTCTCTGGGCTGCCAGTGTAACGGCTGCGAAGAACCGTCATGGCGTACCACCGGCGAACTAGCCGTTCGAGGTCAGCCGCTGGCATGCCCTCAGATCTTCCGCGCAGGTAGATGATGTAGGCGAAGTTGATCGCATTTCGACCACCGATCAGGTCGCTTGTCACAAACCCCGCCGACCGTAGGATCATAGTGATTCGTTCGAAGTGAGTCTTGCTGATAAATGCGAGTATGCCCTTTTTTAGCTTGCCGAACGACTCCTCGGCGATGGCCTCCTCGAACTGCTTGGTCTCGAAGTTGCGACCCGAGAGCAGTGCTACTAGATCTTGGAGCTTTCCGCGCCCAAACTCCGAGGTGAACGCGACTCGCAACATGTCCGTGTAGGTGGGGTCATAGATGTCGTCGTTCGTGTCTGCGAGCCAACGCATCTTCGGAAGGAATTCGGACGCGGCGAAGGTCTTGTCAGCATTCTCGATGCGTGATAGAAACTCAGGCGCAGCTGCCAGATGACAGAAGTAGTCGATGGCCTTTCGTAGCAGGTTCCCGCCGAAAGACTCGTTCACGGCGATTTTCGACATGGCAAAATCGGCCTGGGATAACTCGGTACCGGCCGAGTTCACGCGGATAAATATCTCAGTTACGGTTTCAATGTCCAGATCGTCCGCCAACTCGATCACACCGACATAGTTGTTGGTAATTTTGCGCAGCTTTTCCAGTACGTCAAAGACAGCGTCCTCGTCTACGCCAGGGTTTGCTTGCGCGTAAGCACGGGTGATCTGAAGGAGTTTCGCATCAGGCGCGAAGATGGCAGCCACATCATCGATCCAGGCACTATCTTTGCTAATGGCAGGGTTGGAGACTTCGAAGCGCTCCTCTCGAGGATGGAAGGCTATGCGGATGCGAACCGTGTCATAGTCCTTGGTTAGCACTTCTCGGCCGAGGAGGGCAGCCATTAATGCCGTAATCCGCTGTTGCCCGTCGATCAGAATACGCTTTCCAGCCGCCGAGGTACCGTCCTTCAGCTTCACTTTGGGATTTCGCCACGCGATCAAGTAGCCAACGGGATAACCCTGATAGAGGGAGTCGAGCAGGTTACGGACCTTGATAGCATCCCATACAAAGGGCCGCTGGATCTCTGGGACAGCGATCTCGTCCGATTTAACCCAGGTAAGCAGGGTCTCGATGGGATGCGGTGTGACTGAGTAACGCTGTGGGGACATGAACTAGGTTCCTTCTGCGAAAATCTCGCCCCAGCAACCGCTCCGTCTCCGCCTCCAACACCAGGATGTCAGCGCGGATCTCGGTCGGCGTGTCCAGGGTCTGGATCTAATACAACTATCCGCCCAGCCGCGCCAACTCCACCTGCAAAATCCGCCGCACGATGGCGATGCTGGTGGCGTAGGTGGCATCGACGCCGAAGTAGCTCAGGCCCTTGCTGAGCAGGCTCTGCCGCCGGCTGTAGGGCGTATCCGACGCGTAGTGCAGGATGCCGATGTCGTAGGGCGCGTTGATGAACAGGTTGACGATCTCGTTGACCGGATAGCGCTGCGGGTAGATGTCCTCGTAGATGCCGCTCAGATAGGGGCCGGCCTCCATCTCGATGTCGGTGTAGCCTTCGTTATAGAAGACGTGCATGAACTGGCGGTTCTGCAAGAAGGTGCCGCGCACGGTGACGCTCTTCTGGTTGTCGAAGACGTCGCCGTAGAGCAGGTAGGGGCGCACGTCGCCGGCCCGGAAGCTGTTCCTGAACAGGTAGGTATTCTTGGAGTGCTCGTCATACACCACGTTGGGAATCATCACGTCGCCCACGCGGCCGTTGAGCGAGGCCGCCTTGCCCATGATGTAGACCCCCTGAATGTCAGGCAGGTCGGCCGAGAGCTGCGAGAAGACCAGGTAGGCCGCCATGCCCAGCGGGTAGTCGATGTTGATGATCAGCGCGCGGCTGTGCTGCAAGCGCTCCAAGCCCGGCATGGCCAGCCGTGCGTCGAAATGAGACGGGTCGAGCTTGGCCAGCTCAATCACCTGGCCGCTGACATCCAGATAGTGCGGATTGTCAACGCGGTGGATGCCCAACTGACGCTCGTGCTGGTAGTAGTCCTCATAACGTTGCGCCTGGGCAGCCAGAAAGCTGCGCTGTAAGAAGTAGAGCAGGTTCTGCTGGGCCGCGGCGCTCCCCGCCTCCTCCAACTGCTGCCAGACTGGCCACAGGTTGTCCGGGTTGCGTTCCTGCAAGAAGGTCAGCACCTGGGCTTTTTGATGCTCTGCGTAGCCGTTCAGCAGGTTGGGCAAGGCGTGCGGATTGCTGGAGACGAAATAGATCGGGCGCTGGTTGATGGGGCCGATCTCCGCCACTTTGATCACACTGCGCCACCAGGCCTGCACGGCCTGGCGATAGTCGGACGCCGAGCCGGCCAACAGATTAAGCTGCAGGTCGGCTGGCTCCGTAGCCAGGCTGCGCATCGCCCCGAAAAACTCATCCTGCCAGGCGCGCTGCAACATACGAAAATCGTCGTCGCTCAGCCCCAAGGCAGTGCGGATCTTGTTCAAGCGGCTGTCGCTGAGCTTCTTCTTCTTGGGCTGCATACGCAGCCACTCGCCGGTCTCCGTGGGCTGTAAGCGCTGGTGCAGCTTGTTCCACTCGATCTGATAGGCCGTCAGAATCGGGATCAGATCGTCGATGTCGCTGACGCTGGAGATGTAAGCCGCCAGCGTGCCCTGGCCGTCAAAGAACATCTTACGCCGCCGGGCTACAGCATACACTCGCTGCCAGTCGCCCACGTTGACCCCCGCCCGGCGCAAGAAGACCTCATCAGACTGGCCCAGCAAGACCAGCTTGACCCTGTAGATGCAAGGCGGCAGGCGCATGGCCGCGTAGGCCAGGGCCGGCACGTCAGGCTCCGGATCTTCGGCGCGCGGGTGCAAGCTGGCGCGCATGCCAGCGTGGGTCTCCTCCAGCGAACGCACCCGGATCGGCTGCGTGCTGCGCAGCAGGGAATAGTAGGTGCGGATATAGAGATCGACTTCTTCGTTGATGGTTTCGGGGACGGTTCTTAGCATGGTAATGGGATGACAAGGTGACTGGGTGACTGGGTGACAGTTTTCTGTTTACCGTTCACGGGTTACGGGTTACAACAGAGTATAGTCTACGCCGTGCTTATGGTCAAACTGCGGCAGCTTTTCATCCGGGCGGGGCGGGTGCTTGGCGGCAGGGTTGCGGCTGTGGTATACTCGCGTCATGTCCACATCTATCAACCACCCCTCCAGATCATCCCTCCTGACCTCTCGACGTGTCTTGATCCTGGCACTGGCGCTGCTGGCGCTGCTGGCTGTGCTGCTCATCCTTTCTCCGGCCGAGGCCCAACTGGGTAACCTGATCAAGGTCATCTACCTGCACGGCGCGCTGGCCCGGGTGGGCCTGTATGCGCTGATGCTGGCCGGCCTGCCAGCGCTGGCTTATCTGATCCGGCAGCAACCGGCCCTGCTGCGCTGGTCCAACGCCATCCAGGTAGCGGGCATGAGCGTCTTCATCGTCCATTTCGCGCTCAGCATCATCCCCACCTATGAGACCTGGGGCGTCTGGATTGCCTTCGACGAGCCGCGCACCCGCATGACCTTGCAGATCGTCGGCGTGGGCTTGCTGGTAATCGTCGTGCGCCGTTTGATCGACGACCCTCGCTTCAGCGCCGTGGCTAACTTGCTGCTGGGCGTGGCTGTGCTGCTGCTCAACCTGCGCACCGGCGTCCTGCGTCATCCCCTCAACCCCATCGGCGAGTCCTCTTCCTCCGCCATCCAGCTTTATTATGCCGGCATCCTGTTGACCTGCGCGGCCCTGACCGCGTTGCTGGCATGGTGGCTGGCGACGCGCGCCAAAGAACACAGCCCATGAAAATCGTCACCGTCGCTGAAATGGTGCGCATCGAGCAGGCGTCCGATGCGGCCGGGCATGCCTACGACGCCATGATGGAGCTGGCCGGCCGGGCCGTGGCAGCCGCCACGCTGCGCCACATGCACCCCTGGGACAGCGGCGGCGGCGCGCTGTTTCTGGTGGGTCCCGGCAACAACGGCGGCGACGGCCTGGTGGCCGCGCGCTATCTGCACCAATGGCAGCCGCAACGGCCCATCAGCATCTACTGCTGGAAGCGCAACCCGGAGGGCGACGCCAACTACGAGGCCGCGCGCCAGCTCCGGCTGTCCATCGTCCACGTCGAGGATGACCCCGGCTTCGAGCAGTTGCAGGAGATGGTCCTGGACGCCGACGTTCTCGTCGATGCGCTGCTGGGCACCGGCGCCGCCCGGCCGATCAGCGGCGCTTTGGCCGATCTGCTAGCGGCTGTAAAGCATGCCATAGCGCAGCGCAAGCGGGAGGAAATGCTGGCTGCAGAAGACGAGGAACCGACCGAGCCGGCCAGCTCGCAGAGCGCGGCCCAGGCTCTGCACCCGGTCGCCGATTTCGATTTTCTGCGCCTGCCCGTTGTGGGGCTGGCCAGCTTGCCGCAGATCGTCGCCGTGGACTGCCCCAGCGGCCTCAACTGTGACACGGGCGTGCTGGACCCGGCCAGCCTGCGCGTCGATTTGACCGTCACCTTCGCCAACCCCAAGGTCGGTCACTTCATTGCCGACGGCCCGGCAAGCTGCGGCCGGCTAGAGGTGGCCGACATCGGCGTCGATCCCGACCTGACTGCCGATATCGCCGTGCAACTGGCCAGGCCGGAGTTCGTGCGCAGCCTGCTGCCCGCGCGGCCGGCCGATGGCCACAAGGGCACGTTCGGCAAGGCGCTGGCGGTGGCTGGCTCCATCAACTACACCGGCGCAGCCCATCTGGCCGGCGCAGCCGCCTACCGCGTGGGCGCCGGGCTGGTCACTCTGGGCGTCATCCCCAGCATTCACCCCATCCTGGCCGCCGCCTCGCTGGAGACCACCTGGCTGATCCTGCCGGAGGAATTGGGCGTGATCGGCCCCGAAGCTGTCAAGACTCTGGCCGAGAAGGCGGGCGACTACGACGCGCTGCTGGTCGGGCCAGGTCTGACCCAGGAGAAGGAGGCCGTGCAGTTCGTGCAGCGCCTGTTGGGCATCGGCGAGCGCCGCCGGGCAGCGGTGGGCTTCGTGCCCGGCCAGACCACAGCCGCCAAGCCGGAAAGCGCCGCAGGTTCAGCCAGCGAAACAGGCCCCAGCGTGGGCTTTCTCGCCAAGGGACGGACGCACATCAGCGCCGCCGATCCCGACGCGCTGCGCCGCCTGCCGTGGGTGATCGACGCCGATGCGCTCAACGCCCTGGCCCAGAGCCAGCGCTGGCACGAGCACCTGCCTGCGCATGCCATCCTCACCCCGCATCCCGGCGAGATGGCGCGGCTGTGCGGTTGCTCGACGCGCGAGGTGCAGGCTGACCGCATCGGCGTAGCCCGCGCCAAAGCCGCCGAGTGGAATGCCGTGATCGTGCTTAAGGGCGCCTACACCGTCATAGCAGCGCCCGAAGATCGTGTGGTTGTGTTGCCCTTCGCCAACCCGGCCCTGGCCACCGCCGGCAGCGGCGACGTGCTGGCCGGCGCGATCGTGGGCGCGCTGGCCCAGGGGTTGGCGCCCTTCGAAGCGGCCGTGGTGGGCGGCTATTTGCACGGCCTGGCCGGCGAACTGGCGCGGCAGGAAATGGGCGATGCCGGCGTCGTGGCCGGCGATCTGCTGATCCGGCTGCCGCTGGCCATGCGCCAACTGCGGGCGGCCGAATAGGCGCCGGCCTTCTCGATTTTGGCTCACGCCAAGGCGCAAAGACCGCAAAGGAAGGCGGATGCTGTTGGCATTACGCTGCCCAGTATCCCAGATTCGCTCCATGTCGCCTCTGTCACCCGTCTTTAGCAGCCGCGTTCTCCTTGCGCTGCGCATCTTCTGCCTGGCTGTGGTCGGCCTGCATCTGATCGCGCCGCTGTTTACTGAGGCTAACGCCTGGGGGGTATGGCCATACACGTATCTTCACCGGGGCTGGCAGTTGCTGCTGGCTACCCTGGCTATCCTCACTATCCTGCCCAACACCGCTGCCGCCCTCCTGCGCATAGCGCAACGCGCCCTTGATACCACACGCATCTCGTTTCACCATCGCAACGTCCTCTTCGCCCTTCTTTCCCTCCTTGCCCTCATCCCCTTCACCCTCTTCCGCATCGTCCACACCCGCTGGGGTGACGCCTATATCCTGGTCAACGCCATCGCCTATCCCGATCCCGCGCTGCGCTTGACCACCACCTGGCAGGCGCCGCTGGACGTGTGGCTACACGCACGGCTGTGGGCGCTGGGCGATGCGGCGTTCGGCTGGGCGGACGCCTGGCCCTCCTACTGGATTCTCAGCCCGCTGGCCGGAGCGCTCTACGTCTACGTGCTGCTGCGCCTGGCCGATAGCGTGGGGCGCAACCGCACCGAGAAGCTGGTGATCGTCGGCCTGCTGGGCACGCTGGGCACGATACAGCTCTTCTTCGGCTACGCCGAGAACTACTCGCTGGCCGCAGCCGGCGTGCTGCTCTACCTCTGGCTGGCGCTGGAGGCCATGGCTGGCCGGCGGGCGCTGTGGCAGCCCAGCCTGGCCCTGGCCGTCACCATCGGGCTGCATCCGTCGACGGTAGTGCTCAGCCCGGCGTTGTTGGTTGTGGCGTGGGTGTGGGGGAAGGGTAGACAAGGAGACAAGGAGACAAGGAGACAAGGGGGAAAGGCGTGGTGGACGGCGATGTGGCAGGTGGCGTGGCCGATGGTGGTGGTGGCCGGCGGGGTGGTGCTGTTGATGACATTGAGCGGCAACGGTCTGGCGGCCTTGACCAGCACCGACCGGCCGGGCGGCGGCGACGGACGCATGTTCGTGCCGCTGTTGGAGACGACAACGCGTTGGGAACACTACACCATGTTCTCCTGGGCGCACCTACTGGACTGGCTGAACATGCAGATGCTGACCGCGCCAGTGACGCTGGGCGGGCTGGCCATCGTGGGCGTGGCGCTGCTGGCGGGGCGCCGCACAACAACCGCCCAGGCCGGCGCAGCCGCCGATGCGGTGGCACGGCCGGTGGAACCCCAGATCAGATTTTTGGTTCTCTGCACGGCGCTCTACTGGCTGTTCACCTGGGTGTGGAACCCGGATTACGGCGGCCAGCGTGATTGGGACCTGTTCAGCCTGGCGGCCATCCCCAGCACGCTGCTGCTGGCGCGGCTGTTGCCGCGTGTACTGTCTGACCGCAGTCAGTTAGCCCAGGCCGCGCTGATGTTGACCACGGTCAGCGCGATGCATACAATGGCCTGGATCTACCAGAACACGCTGCCGTGGGAGTGGCCGTGAGTGTATACCTGATGTCACGCGCCCGTGTTCACCAAATTGTTGCAACACCGTACTGTGAAACGTACTCGTCGGCCGTCAAAAGGGCCATGCCCTCCTCGCGTGCTTGAGCGATCAGCAAGCGATCGAATGGGTCGCGGTGTATCCATGGCAGCTCAATGATAGCCTGGCAGTGCGACCTCTCGATGGCCAGCCAGCGGATATCGTTGATCTGCATTTCTCGCTTGACGCTTTGCTGCCAGTCCTCGGCCAAGACCAATTTGCCAATGCTGCGTTTGATGCAGATCTCCCAATAACTGGCTGCGCTGAGGAAAAGCTGGTTGCCGGGGTCGAGAAAGGCGTCGCTGGCGCGCTGGCTCAGCTTCTGGTTGCCGATCAGCCGCAGAAAAGCGTGTGTATCCAGAAGCAACTTCACGGCATATACTCTGAGAAATCTTCCAAAGGCGCATCGAAGTCGTCGGCCATGTATAGGACGATGCCCTCTGCGCCGCCGATCCGGCGCTGTTGGCGTAACTCGGGCACAACGACCAGCTTGACCAAGGGTTGTTTCCCCTTGGCAATGACGACTTCTTCGCCGGCCAATGCCGCCTGGATCAGCCGAGAAAGATTGGTTTTTGCTTCGTGAATGGTTACTTGCTGCATGTCCCTATTTTAGCTAAGTTGCTTAGCTAAGTCAACTTTCTGTGCAACAAAGGCGAACATGAACGATTTGCCCACTATTCAAGCGTTGCTCTCCGAAGCCGGCCTCGACGGCTGGCTGCTGTTCGACTTCCGCGGCATGAACCCCATTGCGGCCAGCATAGCGCCGCTGCCGCCGCAGGCCATGTTCAGCCGGCGCTGGGCCTACTGGATTCCGGCCCAGGGCGAGCCGCAGTGGCTGGTGCATGCCATCGAGCTGGCGCCCTTCCGCGATTGGCCGGTGCAGCCGCGCAGCTATGTGCGCTGGCAGGAGCTGGAGGCGCAGCTTCAGGCCATGCTGGGCGCGGCGCGGCGCGTCGCCATGGAGTACTCGCCCCGCTGCGCCATCCCCTACGTCAGCCGCGTCGACGCCGGCACACTGGAGATGGTGGCTGGGCTGGGCGTGGAGGTGGCGAGCTCGGCCGACCTGGTGCAAGCCGTCGAGGCGCGGCTGACCCCCGCCCAGATCGACGGCCATCGCCGCGCGGCCGAGGCCCTGCTGCGCATCAAGGACGAGACCTTCGCCTACGTCGCGCAGGCCCTGCGCAGCGGGCAGCGCATCAGCGAGTACAGCGTGCAGCAGTGGATCGCCAGCCGCATCGCCGAGGCTGGCTTGGTGGCCGACCACGACCCCATCGTCGCGGTCAACGGGCACGCGGCCGACCCGCACTACATCCCCACCGCCCAGCGCCACGCCCCGATCCAGCGCGGCGACTTCCTGCTGCTGGACCTGTGGGCCCGGGAGACGGCCCCCGACGCGATCATGGGCGACATCACCTGGGTGGCGCTGTGCAGCGACCGGGCGCCGCTGCGCTACCAGCACATCGCCGACGTGGTGGCCGACGCGCGCGACGCGTGCGTGGCCTACATCCAGGGCGAGATGGCGGCCGGCCGGCCGGTGCGCGGCTGCGACGCCGACGACATCTGCCGCGGCGTGATCGAGCGGGCCGGCTATGGCCGCTACTTCATCCACCGCACCGGCCACTCCCTGGGCTCGGCTGGCCACGGCAACGGCGCGCACCTGGACAACCTGGAGACCAACGACACCCGCCGCCTGCTGCCCGCCACCGCCTTCACCATCGAGCCCGGCATCTACCTCCCCGGCGACTTCGGCGTGCGTCTGGAGATCGACGTGCTCGTCCACGAGGCCGGCATCGAGATCACGACTTTGCCGTTGCAGGAGACGATCGTAGCATTGGTAGATTGGTAAATTGGTCATGCGCACGCGCGACCAATTTACCAATCTACCAATCCACCCCAACCTACCATGTCCCAATCTACCAATCTACCACCCCCCACTGCCCTCTTCATCACCTGCCTGGCCGACCTGTACCGGCCGGAGGTGGGGGAGGCGACGGTGGCGCTGCTGGAAGGGCACGGGCTGGCGGTCGAGTTCCCGCTGGAGCAGACCTGCTGCGGCGCGCTGGCGCATCAGGCCGGCTGGCGGCCGGAGGCGCTGGAGCTGGCCAGGCGCTGGGTCGCTATCTTCGAGCCGTTCGAGCTGATCGTCTCGCCCTCGCCGGTCTGCGTGGCCCATGTGCGGCACGAAGTTCCGCGCCTGCTGGCCGATGAGCCGGACCTTCGGCAACGCGCCGAGGCCGTGGCCGCCCGCACCTACGAGCTGAGCGAGTTTATGGTGGACGTGTTGGGTGTGACCCGAGACAGCGTGGGCGCGCAGTTCGACGGCAAGGTCACCTACCAGCCGGCCTGCCAGCAACTGCGCATGTTGCGCAGCGACGAGCAGGCCCGCGCCCTGCTGGCCGGGGTCGAAGGCGCTGAGATCAGGCCGCTGGCCGACGCCGAGTCCTGCTGCGGCTTCGGCGGGCTGTTCAGCGCGCCACCCGGCATGCCACAGATCGCCGGCGCCATGGCTGACCGCAAGGCCAGGGCCATCGACGCCAGCAAGGCCGATCTGGTAGTGACAGGCGAGGCCGGCTGCGTCCTGCACATCGCCGGCGCGCTCCAGCGTCGCGGCAGCACTTGCCGGGCCGTGCATCTGGCCGAGCTGCTGGCGGGTTTGCCATCGACATCGGAGCCAGGATGAGCGACGACATGCTTTTCTGGGCCATCCTCGACCAACTGGCCGAGGGCGAGATCGTCATCGACCGTCCCCGCGGCTCCGAGCACCCGCGCCAGCCTGGCATGATCTACCCGCTGGACTACGGCTACCTGGCCGGCACGACTGCCAGCGACGGCGACGGCATCGACGTGTGGCTAGGCAGCCTGGCTGAGCGCGGCGTCACTGGCGTCGCCTGCACGGCCGACGCGGCCAAGCGCGACGCGGAGATCAAGCTGCTGCTGGGCTGCACGGCCGAGGAGATGGCCGCGGTGCAGCGTTTTCTCAACTCCCACGGGCTGGGCTGCACCGTGCTCAGCCGTCCCTCGAGGTAAGCAATGACCGAGATGACCGTCCCTGGTTTTCGTTTTGCCGGCGTTGCGTGCGGCCTCAAGCCGCAGACCGCGGCCTACGGCGGCCGCGCGCTGGATATGGCCTTGATCGTCAGCGATGCGCCGTGCGCGGCGGCTGGCGTTTTCACGCAGAACCGCTTCCCGGCCGCGCCGGTGCTGTACGATCGCGCCGCCTTGCAGGCCAACCCCACTGCCATGCGCGCCGTGGTGATCAACGCGGGCAACGCCAACGCCTGCACCGGCGAGCAGGGGCTGGCCAACGCGGCGCGCATGGCTGCGCTGGCCGAGGCTGCGCTCGATCTGCCGGCCGGCTCGGCGCTGGTCATGTCCACCGGCGTGATCGGCGTACCGCTGCCGATGGACAAGGTCGAGGCGGGTATTAGCGAGGCGGGCACGCTGGCTCGGTCGGAGACCGGCCAGAGCGAGCTTCACACTGCTGTGGCCGGTCTCCGAC
>CAZVGR010000121.1:4396-15263 GCA_964626845.1 uncultured Anaerolinea sp. | reverse complement strand
CTTTCCTGGAATGGACCCTTATTTGGAAGGTAAGCTCTGGCCCGACGTCCATCATCGACTGGCCACTGAGATCAGCCGGAGGCTGACGCCGCGGCTCCGCCCGCGCTACGTTGCTCGCATCGAAGTTGCCGTCATTCAGGATGTGTCCTACGCCAGTGAGATCAACATCACCTACCCGGATGTTGCGATACTACGCTCGAAACATGCCAGTGTGCTCCATGATGGCCAGGAAACATCGAGCGCTTACCACGCGCCTGATACCGTCACACCATGGGGAACAATCCCCCCTGCGCCGCTAGTCATGGAGGCGCCAGAGGCCTTCCAGTTCAAACAGGCAACGGTCGAGGTACGGCGTGCTGACGACAACAAGCTGATTACGGTCATCGAGATTATCTCGCCTGCCAACAAACGCGAGCCTGGTCTATCCGACTATCGGCAAAAACGTATGCGATTGTACCAGGCGGGTGTTCAACTGCTGGAAATCGATCTGATCCGGCGCGGTATCCAGCCCATCAGACTGCCGGAGTTGCCGCAAACGCCGTATCTGGTGACCCTGACACGTTCACGCGCTCGCATGATCGAACTCTGGCCGATGCGCCTTCAGGACCCACTGCCCGTCCTGCCTGTGCCGCTGTCACAACCCGACCCAGACGTCCCGCTAGAGCTCGGCGCAGCGCTGGCCGCCATCTACGACGAAGCCGCCTATGACCTGTCCATCGACTACACCACCCCGCCGCCACCGCCGCCGCTGCCTGAAGAAGATGCGGCCTGGATGAGGACTCTGCTGGAGAAAGCCACCACACCATGACCCACAAAAGCCCCGACCCCGTTGTCACCCGCGATGCCGTTGTGACCCTGCGCCCCATCACCGCCGACACAGCGCGGTCCATCACCAGCCTGAAGACCACGCCTGAGCAGGAGCAGTTCGTCGCGCCCAACGCCATCTCCCTGGCCCAGGCCCTGTTCACCAAGGAAGCCTGGTACCGCGCCATCTACGCCGACGAGACGCCGGTGGGCTTTATGATGCTCTATGACAACCCGGCCGAGTCGGAGTACTTCCTCTGGCGGCTGCTGATCGACCAGCGCTATCAAAGGCATGGCTTCGGCCGCAAAGCGATTGCGTTGCTCATCGATTATGTCAAAACCAGGCCCGGCGCAACCGAGCTGCTGGTCAGCCACGGCGAGGGCGAGGGCAATCCCGGCCCCTTCTACGCCAGCCTCGGTTTCGAGTACACCGGCGACAAGATCGACGACGAGCTGATCATGCGCCTGCCGCTGACCATGGACGACGCCGGTCGAGTAGCGCAGCGCACCGAGACCCCGAAACCGCTGACCCACGTGGTGCTCTTCAAGCTGAAGGACCGCAGCCCCGAAGCCGTGGAGAAAACCGCCCACGTGCTGCGCAGCATGGACGGCAAGATCGCGCCGCTGCAAGCCATCGAGGTCGGCGTCAACGTCGTCCCCTCCCCGCGCGCCTACGACATCGCCCTCATCACCCGCTTCGCCAGCCTGGCCGACATGGAGCTGTACCAGGTGCATCCCATCCACCAGGACGTGCTGGCCCACATGCGCGCGGTGATGGAGACGGCGGTGGCGGTGGATTTTGAAGGTGATGGGTAGATTGGTAGATTGGTAGGTTGGTAGATTGGTAGGTTGGTAGATTGGTAGGTTGGTAGATTGGTAGGTTGGTAGATTGGTAAGTTGGTAGATTGGTAGGTTGGTAGATTGGTAGATTGGTTCCCGACGACGCGCGAGACCACCAATTTACCAATCTACCAATCTACCTCCCCTGGAGCCCCCCCCATGAACAAAATCACAGACCTGTTCGCGCAGGAACTGAAGCCCATCAACGTCGGCCTGGAGACCTTTGCCCAGAGCATGGCTGCGCAGGGCGTGGATGTCACGGCCGTGGACTGGCAGCCGCCCGCTGACGGTTATGTCGAACTGGATATACTGCAAGGCGTGGATGTGGACGAGGCCAACGCCGAAGCGGTGCGGCGCATCACGGCCGGCCGGCCGCTGCTGGTGGGTATGGGCCTGGCGCGCGACGTGATCCCCGGCTTCCACGACCGGCTGATCACCCACAGCGGCCCGCCGATCGCCTGGGAGCGCATGTCCGGCCCGACCCGCGGTGCGGTGATCGGCGCCTTGATCTACGAAGGGCTGGCCGAGACGCCGGAAGCGGCAGCCGGGCTGGCCGGCAGCGGCGCGATCGAGTTCGCCCCCTGTCACCACTTCGACGCCGTCGGGCCCATGGCCGGCATTATCAGCCCCTCCATGCCGGTCTTCATCGTGCGCAACGAGGCATTTGGCTCTCTCGCCTACGCCACCCAAAACGAAGGGCTGGGCCGGGTGCTGCGCTACGGCGCCTACGGGCCAGAGGTGATCCAGCGGCTGAAGTGGATGGACGCCGTGCTCTACCCGGCCTTGCAGCGCGCGCTGGGGAAGACCGGCCCCATCGACCTGCGCAGCATGACCGCGCAGGCGCTGCACATGGGCGACGAGTGCCACAACCGCAACAAGGCCGGCACCTCGCTCTTCATCCGCGCCGTCGGCCCGGCCCTGGCCGAGACCAGCGATGCCGCCACCGCGGCCGCGGTGCTGCGCTTCATCGACGGCAACGACCACTTCTTCCTCAACCTGTCCATGCCGGCCATGAAGGCCATGCTGCTGCCGGCCGAGAACATCCCCGGCTGCACGGTGGTGACGGTGATGGCCCGCAACGGCACGGACTGGGGCATCCGCGTCAGCGCCACTGGCGAGCGCTGGTTCACTGCGCCCGCGCCCCTGGTCGAGGGGCTGTGGCTGCCCGGCTACAAGGCTGAGGACGCTAACCCCGACATCGGCGACAGCGCCATCACCGAGACCGGCGGCATCGGCGGCTTTGCCTTGGCCGGCGCGCCGGCCATCGTCCAGTTCGTGGGCGGCACGCCGCAGGATGCGCTGAACACCACCCTGGCCATGTACGAGATCACAGCCGGCGAGCACAGCGCGTTCAGCATCCCGGCGCTGAACTTTCGCGGCACGCCGGTGGGCGTGGACGTGCGCCGCGTGGTGGAGACAGGCGTCACGCCCCGCCTCAATACCGGCATCGCGCACAAGGATCCGGGTGTGGGCATGGTTGGCGCGGGCCTGGTGGCCGCACCCATGGGCTGCTTCCAGGCCGGCTTCGACGCACTGAAGGAGTTGACCCGTTTTGATTGAAGCCATCAGCGCGCAACTGGGGGTCGTCGGCAGCGTCGGCGTGATGATCGTGGCCGCGGCGGCTATGATCCTGGTTTCCCGTCGGCTGCGCATCCCCAGCATCGTCGCCTACATCCTGACCGGCCTGCTGCTCGGCCCCGTTGGGCTGAACCTGCTGTCGCTGCCCAGCGGCCATGACGGCGACCAGTACACGGCCGTCGGCGTGGCCGCTGAGTTGGGCATCGTCCTGCTGCTCTTCCTCGTGGGGCTGGAGCTGAGCCTGAAGAACATCCGCTCGGTGGGCAAAGTGGCGCTGGCAGCCGGCATCGGCCAGGTGATCTTCACGGCTGCCATCGGCTTTGTGCTGGCCCTGCTGCTGGGCTTCACCACCATGGAGGCCATCTTCCTGGCCACCGCGCTGACCTTCAGCAGCACCGTGGTGGTGGTCAAGCTGCTGGACCAGAAGAAGCACCTGCACAAGCTGTACGGCCGCATCGCGGTCGGCATCTTCCTGGTGCAGGACCTGGTTGTGATCATCGTGCTGACCTTCCTCACCGGCCTGGGGGACCCCAACGGCGCCAGCCTGAGCAGCATACTGCTGGGCATCGGCCGCTCTTTTTTGGGCGTGGGCATCATGCTGGCAGTGGCCTTGCTGTCGGCCCGCTATCTGCTGGTGCGGCCCATGGCCTGGGCCGCCTCCTCGGCCGAAACCACGCTCATCTGGAGCTTGGGCTGGTGTTTTGCCTTCGTCGTAGCGGCCGAGCGGCTGTCCCTGTCGCCCGAGATCGGCGCCTTCCTGGCCGGTCTGAGCCTGGCCCAGTTGCCGATGGCCCACGACCTGCGCCGGCGCCTGCACCCGCTGATGAACTTCTTCATCGCCATCTTCTTCATCTCCCTGGGCGTGCAGATGGAACTGGACGCGGCCACAGCCTATCTGGTTCCGGCCGTCATCCTGGCCCTGTTCGTGCTGATCGGCAACCCGCTGATCTTCATGATCATCATCGCTCGCGGCGGCTACAGCGAGCGCACCTCCTTCATGACCAGCGTCACCGTGGCCCAGATCAGCGAGTTCTCCTTCATCTTTGCGGCCGTTGGCCTGAGCGCGGGCTTGATCGGCGAGTCGATCCTGTCGCTGATCACCGTCATCGGCCTGATCACCATTGCCGCCAGCTCCTACATGATCCTGTACAGCGAGGGTCTGTACAAGTGGGTGCGGGCGCGCGGCCTGCTGCGGCCCTTCCGCGCCGCCCAGGCCGACGACGAGGAGCCGCAGGACACCCTGAGCGGCCACGTGGTCGTGTTGGGCATGAACGCCATGGGCCGGCGCATCGCCGACCGGCTCCATGAGCAGGGCGAGACGGTGCTGGCCATCGATACCGACGCCCGCAAGCTGGCTGGCCTGCCCTATCGCACGCTGGTCGGCAACATGGACTATCCCGCCGTAGCCGAGGAGGCTTTTCTCAGCCAGGCCAGGCTGGCCATCTCCGCCCTGCACATCGAAAACACCAACAACCTGCTGGCCTACCGCTGCCAGCAAGCCGGCGTGCCCACCGCCATCCACGCCTTCGACGCCTCGGTGGTGGCCGATCTGGAACAACTGGACGTGGACTATCTGATCGATCCCAAGCAGGCATGGATCAAGGGAGCCGTGGCAGTGCTGTCCGGCGCCAGCAAGGAGGCGGCATGAGCGTCTTGCTGATTATCCTGGCGGCGGCGGCGCTGGCCGTGGGCGTCGCTCAATGGCTGAAGCTGCCGCGCGTGCCCTTGCTGGTGCTCAGCGGCATCGGCCTGGCGGCCCTGGGGCTGGTGACCAACGGCGAGCTGTTCCAGGAGGCGCTGCTGCTGGGCCTGGCCTTCCTGGTCTTCAGCGCTGGCACCGAGATGAACCCGGCCCGGGTGGGCGCGCAGCAGAAGGCCGCCATCCGCGTCGGGCTGGGGCAGTTCCTGGCCTTCGTGCTGATCGGCCTGGGCGCCGCCTCGTTGTTGGGCTTCGACTGGCTCACCGCCCTCTACATCGCGCTGGCGCTGGCCGCCAGCTCCACGCTGGTGGTCATCCGCCTGTTGAAACAGCGCCAACAGCTTTTTGAACCCTTTGGCCGCCTGGTGGTCGGCGTGCTGCTGCTGCAAGACGGGCTGATCATCCTGGGCATCGCCGCGCTCAACGGCATCGACGGCGGCGCAACGGCCGTGCTGGTTAGCGTCAACGCCACCCTGGGCCTGATGCTGCTGGCCTACCTGGCCCAACGGTGGGCGACGCCCTGGCTGCTGCTGCGCTTCGACCTGGACGAGGAAGAGAAGCTGCTGGTCGCCCTGGCCTGCCTGTTCTCCTTCATCGGCCTGGCGGCTCTGCTGCAGGTTCCCATCGTCATCGGCGCCTTCCTGGCCGGCGTGGCGCTGTCCTCCTTCCCGGTCAGCGGCATCCTGCGCGGCCAGCTGGCCTCGCTGACCGACTTCTTCCTGGCCCTCTTTTTCGTCACGCTGGGCGCGCTGCTGGCCTTGCCGACGCTCCAAGAGCTGGCGCTGGCGCTGGCGCTGGCTGCCGTCGTGCTCACCTTGACGCCCATCCTGGTCAGTCTGCTGGCGCGCAGCGCCGCAGTCAACACCCGCTCAGCGCTGGAAAGCGGCCTGCTGCTGGCGCAAACCAGCGAGTTCTCCCTGGTGGTGGCCCTGATCGGCGTGCAGCAGGGGCACCTGAGCAACAGCCTGCTCAGCGTGTTGGCGCTGACCACCGTGCTGACCATGATCGCCACTCCCCTGCTGGCCACCGATCGGGTCACGATCCGCCTGATCCATTGGCTGGCTCACCTGCAGAAGGACACGCCCCCGCTGCCTCATGCCAACCACGTCTTGCTGTTGGGCTGCGGCGAGCGCGGCCGGCCGCTGCTGAACTGGCTGCTGGCCCAGGGGGAGACCGTGGTCGTGGTCGACGATGACGCTGCCGTGGTAGAGCAGGTGCGCCGGCTGGGGGCCAGCGCGGTGCATGGCGACGCGTCCAGTCACCACACGTTGGAGACAGCCGCGGCGGCGGAGGCCAAGGTGATCGTCTCCACCATCAAACGCCTGGCAAAGAGCGAGGACTTCTTGCCCTATCTCGCGCGCGTGCCGGTGCTGATCACCCTGTTCGATCCCCAGGAGGCGCTGCGCATCGAGCGCCTGGGGGGCAAGGCGGTGCTGGAGTCCTACGCCGCCGCCGATGAGTTCATGGCCTGGTTTGCCAGCAGGGGCGAGCCGTCCGGTTGACCGCCAGCCACACCCTCGCGCTTTGGCCGGTCTCCGACCGAGCCATACCTCCGCGCTTTGGCCGGTCTCCGACCGAGCCACACCGATAAGTTGTTTACGAAGAATTGCTCAGGCGAATCCCATTCCCCGACGGATCATGCAGGTACCAACCGTCCGCCTGCGGCGCCACCGCAATCCCCGCTTCCTGAACCCGCGCCGCCACTTCGTCAGCATCCGGCACAACCACCGTAAAATAGCGCAGACCGGCTGAGCCGGCCGGCGCGGGCGGCGCGCCGACGCCGGCCCAGGTATTCAGCCCAATGTGGTGATGGTAGCCCCCGGCCGAGACAAAGAGCGCACTGGGGCCGTAGCGCTGCATCAGGTCGAAGCCCAGCACACCGCAGTAGAAATCCTGCGCCTCGGCGATCTGGCGCACGTGCAGGTGGACGTGGCCCATGGTCGTCCCGGCTGGCATGGCCTGCCACGGTTCTGCGCCGTCGACCAGCGCCAGCAGGTTTTGCGCGTCCAGCGGGTCGGTGACCATCTGCAGCTCGCCATTCATCACGGGCCACTCGGCGCGCGGCCGGTCGCGGTAGATCTCGATGCCGTTGCCGTCGGCGTCAGCCAGGTAGATCGCCTCGCTGACGCCGTGGTCCGACCAGCCTTGCAGCGGCCAGCCGCTCTCCAACACGTGGCGCAGCCAGCGGGCCAGGTCGGCCCGGCCGGGCAGCAGGATGGCAAAGTGGTATAGGCCGGTGGCGCGGGCCGGCTTAGGCTGCGCGCCGGGGTGTTCGACCAGGTGCAGAAGCGGGGTGTCGCCCTGAGCAACCAACAGCGCGCCGCCGTTAGCAGCATGATCGGCGCGCAGTCCGAGGACGCTGCGATAGAACGAGAGCGAGCGGGCCAGATCGGCAACGGTCAGGCTGACCACACCGATACGGGCTGAAGGGTGGATGGAAAGCGTCTGGTTCATACGAATTGCTACCTCCGGGCGCATTAGGATGCGCAGCGCGCCAGGACGGCCTTGACTCTGCCCGGCCTGGCGCAGTGGTCGAACAGCCAGCGGCCCATCTGCCCCCAGTTGCTGACGGCCTCGCACCAGCGGCGGGCGGCGGCGTATTTGGCCCGGTCCTGCTCGTCCTCGTAGCCCTTGACCTCCAGCACCAGCGTCGCGCCGTCCGCCAGGCGCACCAGGAAGTCGGGGAAGAAGTTGTGGCCCGCGCCGGCGTAGGTGTGGGGGATGGCGAAGCCCATATGGTCGGTGCGGGCATAGGCGGCCACCAGCGGCGAGGTCTCCAGGTGGAAGGCGGTGGACGCTTCCCAGGTGGCCGTGTCCAGCACCACGTGGCTGATGTGGCTCTTCCTCGTCGCGTGTACCGGCCGGGTGGTGCGGAAGAGCACCTCCTCGGTGGAGCCGCGCGGCCTGAAGCGTTCGATGCGCGGCAGCAGCAGGCTGTTGCCCGCCTCGTCGGCCGGCCGGATGGCGTCGGAGAGGCGCTCGACGATCAACTGCACGTAGGTCTCCAGCCCCAGCTCGCGCGGGTCGCTGCCGTTGTAGACCACGCGCCGTTCCAGGTAGTCACGCACGATGCTCAGGGCCTGGGGGAAGAGCAGTTGGCGGGCGTGGAACTTGAAGCGCTCGTGGGCCAACAGCGCCTCGACGACGCGGCCGGCGATGAGGTACTCGACCCGCTGCGAGCGGTTCTCGGCGTAGAAGGCTGCGCGCGTGGTCAGCAGCGCCTCGCCCGGTGCGTTCATCGAGAACGCGGTGTGGTAGCCGACCCGCGCCACGGAGACACCTGCACTTGCGTCAGGTGCAAGTGTGGTCTCGGTCGGCTCCTTGCCCGGCTCGATGGTCAACACGGGGATGGCGTCCACGTCAGCGGTGATGCGGCTGCGCACCTGCCAGACGAAGCCCTCGACGCGCGGGAACTCGATCTTGAGCGCGGCGCGCTCCGGCAGCGCCTTGACCAGGAAGGACTCTTTGAGCGGCAGCGGCGCGCCGGACAGCAAGACTGGCCAAGTCCTCGTCGAACAACCAGTCTATGCCGGTAGTATCAGGCAACGCCTGGCAGGGCAACTTTTCGGGGATGGTGTTGTTGGGCAACTGCAAACGCTTCAAAGAAGAGACTCCGTAGTGTTGGCGAAAGCACGTCAGATGAAACACATAGCAGCGGCGTCAACGCCATCGGCAGAGCGCAGTTGGACGGCCAGGGCTGCTTCCTCGCCACCTTCGGCCACGGCTTCGGCCCGGCCAGCCGCCACAGCCGCAGCCACGCTTTCCCCCTCGGCCAGGGCTCGGTAGAAGCCGGCGGAAAAGGCGATGGCGGCCGCGTCGCCCACTTCGCTGGTCATGCCCACCACGCAGGGAACTGCTGACAACAGAGCGCCGGCCAGGGCGTCCGACCAGCAGGCATTGAGCACGGCGCAGCGCACGGCGCCGGCAACTGCCAGCAATGCGGCGAGAGTCGCCGGCTGGACAGGCGCCGAGCGACCTGCGGCGTTCTCCAACATCAACTGCCCAGCTTGGTCGCCATGGCCGGCGAAGTGGACCATGGCCGGCCGGCGGCGTAGCAGCGCGTCCAGCAGGTCTTCGCCACGAACGGCCCACTGTTGTGCCAGGTGGAAGCGGTCGCTGTAGCGCGCCTGGCGCAGCGCCAGGTCGACGCGTCGCGCCTCTTGGTCGACGCGCAGGCGCTGCATGTCCAGCGGGTTGGCAGCCAGGAAGAGGATGCTTACGCTTGCGGGCGCAAGCGGGCTTGGCGCTTCCGTTCTACCGGGGGCTGGCGCGCCGATGATGTTGGTGACCGCGGCGGTTCCAGCACCCGTTGCGTGGGCAGAGAAGAGGTATTGATCGTGAGCTGCCTGGTAGACGCTGCCGCCGACCTGCAAGCCGCGGTTGTCGAACTGCAAGGGAGACGCTGTGGCAGGCCGGGCAGACAACTCCTCCAGTTGTGCTTCGATGCGCTTCAGTTGCGCCAGACTGGACTGCGGATTGCTCCAACTGGCCAGGACGTCAGCGAAGCGCTCCAGTCGGCTCAGCAGTTCAACACTGTTGGCAGCTAAGGCCTGAAGAATCAGGCCGTGAAAGGCTCGCCAGGCCGCCTCGTCCTGCACCAACCGGCGCTGAAAGGCGGCTGCGCATGCCGCCAACAAGTGATCCCGCAGGTACGCGGCCTCGCGCTCGTCGTGGCCATGCAGCAACGCGGCCAGGCCAGCTCCCAGTGCGCGCTGCGCAGCATCGACATCGGTCGTTTCGGGTGGAAACTCAGCGCCGGCAACCGTGTCGGCACACTCGGCTACGAGCCGAAAGGCTGCCCGACCTGAGCGCGCATCGACCGTGCGGCGATAGTCATCTTGCAGCGCGTCTATGGCGTCGCGGATCGCCGCGGCATAAGCCTTGGCCAGTGGATCAGATGGCTTGCCGCCCAACGCCGGCCAGAGGCCGGCCAGCCCCTCGGCCAGCCAGTTAACGCCCACGCCGCCTGCCGTGGCAATGAGAGTCGCCTGGCCGGTGATGATGCCCATGCCGGCCAACAGGGCGCCGGCCAGCAGTTTATTGGCGCTGGAGGTCATACGTCCGCCTCCATCAACTCGCGCCGCCAGCCTTCATCCTCGGCCCAGTAGCCAGCCAACTCCTCACCAACCATGAGCAAGCTTGTGTGTTGACCCGCGGTGCGCTCCAACAGCGGGATCGTCGTGCCCTGGCTGTGGTGTTCCTTCTGGCGTTGTACATAGGCCACATAGTTGGGCAGGCGCTTGGCGTCGAAGGTGAACGCTGCATATTCGTCCTGCCAGAACAGCAGCGTGCCATGCCCGCCCTTGTTGAAGCGGGTGGAGGTAGCGCCCTTGGTTTGGCCGATGAACTTGGATACGGCGATGACGGGCGGGATGGAGGCAACCATATGAACGTGCTCCAACCAGCCGTCGAGAGCGAACACAGTAGCGCCCAAGCCAATCGCTTTAGAGCGCAACAGGTCGTGGACGATTGGTTCGACATCCGGGGTAAGCAAGGGTTCTCGGTTCTTGGTTGCCCAAACAAGATGGTAGAACAACTGATGATAGGGCACAGAGCTCTCCTTTGTTGCGAGGTCCGCGCCGGGCGGCGACCGCCGGGCGATGAATTCGCCCGGCTACGGTGCAGCGCCCCGTCAACGGGGCTTGTCGCCGCACACACGCCAGCCCGGTTCACCGGGCGCCGTTTTGTAGCCGGGGGACTTCATCCCCCGGCGATCCCACGGCGGCGCACGCATCACATCCATGCCACGCCTCCGCCAGCCGGCGACCGCCGGGCGATGAATTCGCCCGTCAACGGGGCTTGTCGCCGCACACACGCCAGCCCGGTTCACCGGGCGCCGTTTTGTAGCCGGGGGACTTCATCCCCCGGCGATCCCACGGCGGCGCACGCATCACATCCATGCCACGCCTCCGCCAGCCGGCGACCGCCGGGCGATGAATTCGCCCG
>CAZVGR010000121.1:2982-4296 GCA_964626845.1 uncultured Anaerolinea sp. | reverse complement strand
GCCAGCCCGGTTCACCGGGCGCCGTTTTGTAGCCGGGGGACTTCATCCCCCGGCGCTTTCCCACGCCGCAGCCAACTGCGCTTCGAGCTGCGCCAGGCGCGCGGCGTCCGGCTCCAGCGCCCGGGCCTGGTCGATGGCCGCGCGGGCCTCGTCCAAACGGCCCAAATCGATCAGCGTGCCGGCCCGGTTGCGCTGCCACATGGCGAAATCGGGCTGGAGCGCAACCGCGCGCTCGAACGCGGCTAACGCGGCTGCGGGGTCGCCCGCGACATCGTGCGCGTTGCCCAGGGTGTTGTAGTCGCTGGCCACGCGGTCACGCAAACCGTCCCAATCCAGCAGCGCCTCGGCGCCGGCCTGCATGGCCAGCAAACCCTCGCCCAGGTCGACCACCGTCTGCCAGGGGGCCACCTGTGGCTTCTCGGCGTCTGCGGCACGCAAGGTGTCCTGGTATTGCTGCAACAGCGCCAGGATGGGCTCGCCCGCGGCCAATGTGCTGGCTGCGTCGGCGCGTATCTCACGAAAGCCTTGCAGCCGGCTGCGTAGATGCTCGACCGTCCCCTGATCGCCCGCCTGCCCGGCCTGCGCAATCAACGCTTCCACAGCCTCGATGAAAGGTTCCTCCATCTCGCCGGGCACGGCCTGCCAGAAGGCGATCATCTGCTCGGCGTTCTGGACCTGGACGAAGGCATTGAGCAGAGCGGCCATGGTCGCCTGCATCATGGCTTCAGGATTCTGGCTACCCAGCCATTCCTCGAAAGCAGAGCGCAGCTCGGGATCGTGCTCCAGCGCCGCGTGCAGGCTGGCGTCATCGGTGACGCCAGCTGCGCGCAGCCGCTGTTGTAGCTCTTCCGGCATTTGAGTTCCACCATCGCCGCTCGGTGCGCGGTTGAGCCAATCCGGGGGATCACCTAGCTCGAGCTCTGCCCAAAACTCGGCGAAATCCTGGCCGCATGCAGCCTTGACACGTTCGAGCGTGTTGCGCGCAACCCGAAGGTATTGGTCGTGCTGCAACCGATCGAACCAGCTCGCTGCAACGTGCGCACACCTTAAGGCCAGAGTCAGGCGCTGGCGCCGGTCTTCGCCCGGCAGCGTCGCCAGCTCGCTCAATCTGTTGGCCCGGTTGTTCTGGGTTTGGGCGTAGTCCAGGGGGGCGTTGTCGGGCCGGATGAAGCGCAGCGCGTCGTCGTAGGCCGCCAGGGCGTCGTACAGGCGCTGGCGCCGGTCTTCGCCCGGCAGCGTCGCCAGCTCGCTCAAGATGGTGGCCCGGTTGTTCTGGGTTTGGGCGTAGTCCAGGGGGGCGTTGTCGGGCCGGAT
>CAZVGR010000121.1:0-2882 GCA_964626845.1 uncultured Anaerolinea sp. | reverse complement strand
TGGCGCCGGTCTTCGCCCGGCAGCGTCGCCAGCTCGCTCAAGATGGTGGCCCGGTGCCCAAAGGCGCGCGCCAGCGTGGCCGGCCCGGCGCGGCCGGTCTGCGCGGCCGCCAACAACTGCTCCGACCAGTCGCCCCCCTCGCCCACCAGGCCGAACTGCTTCTGCACGTTGGCGCAGTTGGCGGCGATGTTCAACGCCAGCTCCAGGTCGTTGGCCAGCGCCCAGTCGAAGGCGTGGCGCAACTGCGGCATGGCCGGCAGCATTTGGTAGTAGCGCTGCTCGTCGTCGGCTGCCCGCATGGCGTCTAGATAGGCAGCCGCGTGGGCCGCGGCCGCCTGGTCGCGCTCGCCCGCGTCGCGCAGCAGCGCCGCGCCAAACGACCGCAGCAGGCCATGCTGCCGCCACACGCCCCCGCCCAGCCGGTCCAGCAGCGCGGCGTTGGCAAAACCGGTCAGCGTCTCGAAGGCGCTCTCCTGGTCGCAGTCCCAGGCCGCGGCGGCCAGGGCGGTGGTGAACTCGCTTTCGGGCGCAAAGGCCGCCAGCGTGCGCAAGCGGCGGCGGGTCTCGTCGTCGGGCAGCGCCTGGTAGCTGAAGAGGATGACGGCCTTGACATTATGGCCGGGGTCGTCGTCGCCCAGGTTGAGCCGCTCCACCTCGCCGCTATGCACCGCTGCGATCAGGCGCCGCGCGGTGGTCTCCCAGTCGGCCGCGCCGTCGCCGTACCTGAGCAGCACGCCCAGCGCCACGTCCAGCCCCAGGGCGTGGAACCCGACAGCATGCATCAAATCGCCAGCCCAGCCGTCGCCTGAGATCTCTTCGGCTGGCCGCCACTGCAGGCGCAACTCGAACAGCGCCATGGCCTCAGCCCGGCTCAACAAACCTACCTCCACCAGGCCGCCGCCCACGTTCCGGGCCAGGTCGCGCTGGCGGGTGGTGATGAGCAGGTGCGCGCCGGCCGGTAGCGCCGCGCGCAGCGGCTTGATCGCAGCCAGCGACCAGACGTTGTCCAGCACCACCAGCAGCCGCGCATGCTCGGCCAGCAGGCTGCGCACCGCCTCCGGCTCGAAGACGAAGAGCTTGTTCAGGTTGTCCGGCAGGCCGAAAAAGCCGGTGGCATAGCCTGCCCACGTGCGCAGCACAGCCTGGGCCTGCTCGGGGCTTTGGAAGTCCGGCCCCAGCTCCAGCCAGATCACGCCGTCGCGGTAGCGCTCGTCGCCAGCCAGTTGCAGCGCCAGCAGTTGCGCCAGGGTGGTCTTCCCGACGCCAGGCGCGCCTTGCACGGCCAGCGCCTGGGCTTTGGCGGCCTGCCCGGTGATGGCCACGCTCTCGCGCTCGGCCAGGGCGTCCAACACGGCCTGCATCTCGGCCGTGCGGGGCACGGCGTCGCGGTCCAGACGCGGCGGCGCGGGCTTGAGCCAGCGGCGCTCCAGGTTGTGAATGAACAGGTTGTTGACAACCGAGGCGGTCCCGCCACTCTCGGCGTGCGCCGAGAAGAGATATTGGTCCCGGCCGGCCTGGTACAAGTCCCCGCCCACCTGGGCGCCCTGGTTGTCAAAAGCCGGCGCGCCTCCTTCCCCATTCGTTGTTCCCATTCGCTGTGATACCCTTGGCTCCGCCCCGCGCAGGCGGCGTAGCAGCGCGTTGCGGGCTGCCAGGCGCTCGCGCACTTCTGCCGGAGTATCCAGCGGCGTCTGTTCCACCAGGGCATCCATGACCTGCTGCGCCTCGTAGGGCTGGAGCAGGGCCTTTTCCTGAGCAAACAGCGCCTGGGCCGCCGCGTCGTCCGGCGCCTGGACGAAGCTCATCACGGCGCGCATCACCGGCGGCAGTTCGGCGGCCTGCTGCGCTACCTCGTGGATCTGGCGAAAGCCTTCCAGCCGGCTGCGCATATGCTCGACCGTGTCCGCGTCCCCAGCCTGCTCGGCCTCGGCGATGATTGCCGCCACAGCCTCCATCAGCGGCTCCTCCAGCCCGGCCGGCACGCCGCGCCAGAATTCAACCATCTGCGCGTCGCCTTCCACCTGGGCGAAGGCGGCCAACAGGGCCATGATGCCAATTTCTGGCAGCGCCTCGACCGCGCTTTCTACGAAGGCTTGCAGGTCGGCCGCCAGGGCGGGGTCGGCCTGCAGCGCCGCTGCCAGGCTGGTGTCGTCGGTCACGCCGGCGGCTGCCAGGCGCGCTTGCAGATCGTCAGGCAGGGAAGGTTGGGATGGGAAGTCGTTGGCCATGAACAATGCTCCTGAGCGCAATACCCACGGGAGGCTACGTTGGAATGCCTACCACCCGCATCACCTCATTCCCCCTCTGATCGATCACCTTCACAGCGATGCGCCGGTGTTCGCCGGGTTCGAAGGGGAGGGAGACGCGGCCGGTGAGTTGGTCGAACAGGTCCTCGTTGAGCGTGCCTTTCAGGGCGCGGGCCAGCTTCTGCCAGGCCGACTTGTTGGGGAAGAAGGCATGGCAGATGTGGAAGGTGCGCCGGTCGTAGTATCTGCCCGCGATGCCCACGGGCGGGTTGTTCTTGCGCCGCGCGGCGTCGTGGCGGTAGTCGCCGGTGCTGCGGGTGGTGGTGGTGCGGCGGGGTCGGGCCACGGGCTTCCCTCCGTGTTGGGATGATCATGGCAAGTGAGCGGTCTGCATCAGTCGCATGACCGATGAACAACCGTTGACAGCGCTATTTTAACCGACAAGGGGTCGTTTGCCAAACGGTTGTGAAGCCTTCTCCATGCCGCGCGCTGCAAGGCCGTCCGAACAGCGGTGCCGATGGAGGCGTTGACAAGCGGGGGCGAGGACGTATAATCGATCGCTACAACGGATGCGCAAGGCGGTGGCGCAAGATGGCATCTTGCGCTACAACGGATGCGCAAGATGTAGTGCAAGAT
>CAZVGR010000120.1:0-15721 GCA_964626845.1 uncultured Anaerolinea sp. | reverse complement strand
CTGCGTTGGGAGGATCGCTGCTACATCTCGCCGGCCGGCGCGCGGCTGGACCGGCTGAGCGCGGCCGATTTTGTGCCGATGTCTGTCGAGGGGCAGAACACCTGGCAGTTGGCGCGCGTGTCGAGCGAATATGCGCTGCACCTGGCCTGTTATCGCGCTCGGCCTGATGCTCAGACCACGCTGCGCATCCAGCCGCCCTATTGCCTGGCCTTGGGCTGCGCAGGTCTGGGTATCGGCGCCATCTCCCCCGACTTTTATCACGCCGTGGGGGCGCACGTGCCGTTGCTTTCCTATGACGGGCTGACCACACAGACGCTGGCCGACGCCGCAGGCCAGGCCATCGCCGGGCATACGGCGGCGCTGCTGCGCAACCAGGGCCTGGTCGTGACGGCGTCGAGCAGCGACGAAGCGCTGCTGCGCAGCACGCTGATCGAACAGGCGGCGCAGATCGTTTTGTTGGCCTACGCTGCGACCGGCAGTTGCTCCTTGCTGACGGCTGAACAGATCGACGCCTTGCAACAGGCGGCCGTGCCGTCGCTGTAAGGCTGTCCTGGCCGGCCGGATGTGTTCACGTTGGGTGGGACGCTCAAATCGCATTCGATCAAGTCGAAAGAGGGAGATGATCTGCCAGGCAATCGCTCCCCATAGCCAACGAAGCGCTAGGTCAGATCGATCCTCAATTGCCGGCCCACGGCGCTGGCCAGGCGCTCCAACCACATAACGTTCCACGTATTTGCCACGTACCCCATCCTTGAGGAGCATTCGGAGGTCGTATTCCGGTCGCAGTTCGTCGTCCATCTCAGTCATATCGTGGTAGGCCACGGGTGCGCTTTTTACGGATAATCAACCTTCGTCATGATCTCATCGAGCACTTCAGCAAGGCCGGGAGCAGATGACGGGAGGACCGCCAGCTCACTGCCCTCATGTTTGTGGTGTGGATAGGTTGACAGATTGAGCTTCCTGTGATGGCCGGTGTTGTCGTAGCGAAACACCAGCGACTGCTCAGCGTCCATGTACTGGTAGACGTAGGTAAAGCGGTCTACTCCATCTTCCACATCCACGAACTCGCGCAGATGCAGAGTCGAGCCATCGATAAAGAAGAGCTCCCCGCGAATGAAACCTGTGTGTCGTGAGCGTTTGTCGTAGGTTACGTTCGACGACTGCACGATGGCGCAGGCTTCGATCAACTCACCGATCTGTCGAAAGTAGCTTTCAATGGACAAATTTGATCCCCCGGTAGGCATCGGCTTTCTCGCGCAGGCGGCTTAGCAGCCGGTACTCACCGATCCACTCGACAAACTCCAGGGTCTCTGGCAGTTCATCATTCTCGTAGCGTTGGACAAAGTGCGCGCTGCTCATGCCGTGGGCAGTTTCGTAGCCACGGATCTTTTTCTCCGTGCGTTGGATCGCAGCCTCCAGCATGCGCAATTCTTGGTTCAATGCAGCCTCCACGAGCGGTCGGAGCGGTCGTTGCGCAGTCGTCGTCAGTGTCAATTGATTCATCAATCGTTCCTCAGCCGAAGTTCTTGGAATATTGCAGGGCCATCCAGGGTGAAAGGCCTGGCTGTGCCTCGCTTTCCATCGATCTCTGTTCAGCAGTGTACCCCGAAGCCGCCAGTCCGTCAAACCCCTGTATCTGCATCCTTCTTCACCTGCCGCTTTAGAAAGCGTCGCCACACATCAATGATACCGACCCTTTGACGACCGCTGGCTGGGCGCGGGAGAAGCTCTATCGACTGGTCAACTACCGCGTCAACGACAACCTGCCCACTGTGAGGACGTCCAGCTGGAGGGAGCGAGAGATCGCGTAGGTCAACAGGGCTGGGGTTGCGTCCAAGCTGTTGCCGCGCAGGGTAAGCCGATGCCTTTTTTGCATCGGGCGCATACCCCGGTATAATCGGGACTGATTGGATGATAGCGCCAGCAGGAGGTATCTTGCCATGACAGTTGCAGTGCCGCCGCGATCCCAAATCTACAAGACCATCGACCAGCTGCGCCCGGAGCAACTTGCTGAGCTCTGGGAGTTCGTTGAGTCGCTAACAACAAAAGCCGACGAAGCGCCGCTGTATCGGATTCACGAGCAAGCCGTGTCGACAGGGATTCGGGACATGGCCGACCAACACGATCATTATCTGTACGGGGTAGAGAAGCACGATGCCTGAGGTAGTGTTTTGGGACACCTCAGCTTTCGTCGCTCTTGGCAACCGTGACGACGACCTTCACAGCGCAGCAGTCGCCGTCAACAACGGGCTTGCGCGGCAGCGGGCACACATCCTTACGACAGATGCGGTCCTGGTCGAGGTTGCCAACTCGTTCTCAAAGGTGGCACTGCGTCCATTCGCCCTGCGGATCATCGATGCCTTGCACCAGTCGACAAGAATGGGAGCTGCCAGCCTGATCCATGTCGATGAGGTGCTCTGGCAGCGTGGTTGGGATCTGTTCAGCAAACGTCCAGACAAAGAGTGGGGACTGACCGACTGCATCAGCTTTGTCGTCATGCAGGAGCGAGGGGTTCTGCGCGCATTTACGTCCGACCACCACTTCGAACAGGCGGGTTTGATCCGTCTGCTGCCAGGCGCCCAAGCGGGTCGTTGAGGCGCAGTCGCCTGCGCGGAGCTCTGGACGAACAAGCCGCACAATAGATCATGGCCTGGGTGCGGGAGAAGCTCTATCGACTGGTCAACTACCGGGTTAACCACCACCTGCCCACGGTGGTCACGCCCAAGGGGTGGAGCGCAAGGCCGCACAGGTCCACACCCGCATCGCCAGCCGCCTCAAGGCCGCGGTGTATGTCCACATCAGCGCGCCGGATGTGCGGGGAAGGTTGTGAGTTACACTCGTATTTTTGTCGAAAAACCGGGGTATTGACAAAAACCAACAACCATGCTATCATTTCCTTGTCGATTTCCTCAAGTTTCCTCGCTTCTGACCCCAGGAGCCCCCCGTGACCACTTACGAACGCCGCCAGTCGATGGTCGACCTTTTGCGCAGACAGCCGGGCTTGCGCGTGCCCGAGCTGGCGCAGGTGCTTGGCGTCTCCGAGGGCACGGTGCGCAACGACCTCAATGCCCTGGAGGCCGACGGTCAGGTGACGCGCGTCCACGGCGGCGCCATCGTGCGCAGCCCGAACAATTTCCACAACGTCTCTTTCCAGGCCCGCCGCCAGCAGCACGCAGCCGAGAAGATGCTGATCGCCCACCGAGCGGCCGAGCTGGTGGAGGACGGCGACTCGATCCTGCTGGACGCCAGCAGCACCGCCTATTGCCTGGCGCTGACCATTCAGGACCGCCAGCGCCTGCGGGTGGTGACCAACGGCCTGGACGTGGCCCGCTTCCTGGCCCAGAACCCCACCAACACCGTCATCCTGATCGGCGGCATCCTCAGCGAGGACGGCTCCTCCGTCACCGGCCTGCTCAGCCAGCAGATCATCCGCGACCTGCGCACGCAAAAGGCCTTCGTCTCGTGCAGCGGCTTCAGCCTGGAGCGCGGCATGACCGAGCGCCAGATCGAGGAGGCGCAGTTGAAGCGGGAGGCGCTGGAGTCGGCCCGCACCGTGGCGGCCTTGATCGACTCCAGCAAGTTCGGCCGCGAGGACCTGACCCCCTTCGCCCGCATCGAGCAGATCAGCCGCCTCTACACCGACCCCGGCATCACCCCCGAATGGGCGCAGATGATCCAGCAGGCCGGCATTCCGCTGACCATCTGCCAGGCGACGGCGTGAGCCCAGACCAGCCATGAGCGACAACATCCTTGAGCTGAGAAATATCAGCAAGCGCTTCTCCGGCGTGGAGGTGCTGCACCAGGTACCGTTCAGCCTGCGGCCGGGCGAGGTGCATGCCCTGCTGGGCGAGAACGGCGCCGGCAAGTCCACCCTGGTCAAGGTGATCACCGGTGTACACCAGCCGGACGGCGGCGAGATCTTCCTGCACGGCCAGCGCATCGAGTTTGCTGACCCGCGCGTCTCGCTCCAGGCCGGCATCGCCGCCATCTACCAGGAGCTCAGCCTCTTCCCCGATCTGAGCGTAGCTGAAAACATCTTCGTCGGCCGCCAGCCCACCAAGGCCGGCGGCAGGCTGGACTGGCGCACCCTCTACCGCGAGGCGGAGCAACTGCTGGCCTCGCTGGGCGTACATCTCGATCTGAAGCAGAAAGCGCGCAACCTCAGCATCGCCCAGCAGCAGATGGTCGAGATCGCCCGCGCTCTGTCCATCGACGCCCGCATCCTGATCATGGACGAGCCCACCTCGTCGCTGACCCTGACCGAGGTGGCCGAGCTCTTCAACCTGGTGCGCCGCCTGCGCCAGCAAGGCACCGCCATCGTCTTCATCTCCCACCGTCTGGAGGAACTGTTCGAGATCGCCGACCGGGTGACGGTGCTGCGCGACGGCGCCTACGTGGACACCCGCCCGCTGGCCGATGTCAGCCGCGACGAGCTGATCCGCCTGATGGTCGGCCGCACCATCGCCAATCTCTTCCCCAAGCAGGAGGTCGAGGCCGGCGCCGTGGCGCTCAAGGTCGAGAACCTGACGCTGGACGGCGTCTTCGAGAACGTCAGCTTCGAGCTGCGCCGGGGCGAGATCCTGGGCATGGCCGGGCTGGTGGGCGCGGGCCGCACCGACGTGGCGCGCGCCATCTTCGGCGTGCAGCCGCCCACCAGCGGCCGCATCGAGGTCGAGGGCAAGCCGGTCGCGATCACCTCGCCGCAGCAGGCCATCGGCCTGGGCCTGGCGCTGGTGCCGGAAGACCGCCAACTGCACGGCCTGATCCCGCCCATGAATATCACATCTAACATCAGCCTGCCCATGCTGGGCAACTTCGCCCGCCGCGGCTGGCTGCGCCCCAAGCAGGAATCAGCCGCCGCCTACGCCGCCGCGCGCCAGATGGAGGTGCGGGCCAACAACATCTGGCAGCGGGCGCGCGAGCTGTCGGGCGGCAACCAGCAGAAGGTGGTGCTGGCCAAGTGGCTGGCCACCGAGCCGCGCATCCTGATCCTGGACGAGCCGACGCGCGGCATCGACGTGGGCACCAAGGCTGCGATCCACGCCCTGATGAGCGAGCTGGCCGGCCAGGGCATCGCCATCCTGATGATCTCGTCGGAGCTGCCGGAGGTGCTGGGCATGAGCGACCGCATCCTCGTCATGCGCGAGGGCCACGTGACAGGGCGCTTCACCCGCGGCGAGGCCACCCAGGAGACCATCATGGCAGCCGCGACGCAGACCATTGCCGCGGGAGAGGCCCTATGAGCGCGCAACAGCCGCCCGCCCGCCGCGCGAGCGCGCTGGCCCTGGTAGCGCGCTACCGCGAGGCCGGCATCCTCCTTTTCATCTTGGCGCTGGCCGCGCTGGTGACGCTGCGCGCGCCGGCCTTCCTGACCCTCAACAACTTCCGTGACATCCTGCTCAACATCTCGATCCTGGCCATCGTGGCGCTGGCCCAGACCATGGTGATCATCACCAAGGGCATCGACCTGTCGGTGGGCTCGATGATCGGCCTGGTGGCCATGATGGTGGCCTTTGTTTTCAAGGCCAGCCCTGAGTTCCCGGTGGCCTTCTCGATCCCGTTGGGCATGGCGTTGGGCATGGCGTTGGGCGCCTTCAACGGCCTGGTGATCAGCTATGGCCGGGTGCCGCCGATCATTGCCACCCTGGGCACGCTGAGCATCTACCGCGGCCTGGTCTTCTTCTACAGCGAGGGCACCTGGATCAACTCCTTCGAGCTGCCGCGGGCCTTCAAGCAGCTCTCCAAGGGCACGCCGCTGGGCCTGCCCAACATGGTGCTCGTCGCCATCGTCTTCGCCATTGTGGTCTACATCTTCCTCAACTACACCCGCACCGGCCGCAACATCTACGCGGTGGGCGGCAACGCCGAGGCCGCGCAGATGGCCGGCATCCGCCGTCAGCGCATCACCTTCCTGGTCTACGTGCTGAGCGGGCTGGCCTGCGGGCTGGCCGGCGTGCTCTGGGCCTCCCGCTTCGAGTCGGCGCAGACCAACACCGCGCTGGGCTTCGAGCTGCAGACGGTGGCGGCCGCGGTGGTGGGCGGCGTCAGCATCAGCGGCGGCGTGGGCACGGTGCCCGGCGTGCTGCTGGGCGCGCTGCTGCTGGGTGTCATCAACAACTCGCTGCCCCTGCTGCGCATCTCCCCCTTCTGGCAGCTTGCCTTGCAGGGCCTGCTGATCCTGACGGCAGTGGTGGTGGACAACCTGATCGCCCGCCGCGCGCAGAGGAGAGGACGACGATGAACGAGCCCCGCTCTGTCGCTGTTCAAGATACTGCCGCGCCGGCTGCGTCGTCGTCGACCACCCTCATCAGCGCCACGCCGCCGCGCCGCTCCTTCCTGGCCCGCTTCCAGCGTTGGGAGTGGATGCTGGTCGGCCTGATCGTGCTGGTCGTCGTGCTCAACAGCCAGCTCTCGCCCTACTTCCTCGACGCGCGCAACCTGTCGCGCACCTCGTCCGACTTCATGGAGATCGGACTGATGATGCTGCCCATGGTGTTCATCATCATCACCGGCGGCATCGACCTGTCGGTGGCCTCCAACCTGGCCATGTGCGCCTCGTTCATGGGCTGGCTGTTCATGCGCGGCGTGCCCATCTGGCCGGCGGCCGCGGCCGCGCTGCTGCTGGGCGCGCTGGGCGGCATGTTCAACGGCGTGCTGGTGGCGCGGGTCAAGCTGCCGCCGCTGGTGGTCACGCTGGGCACCTACGCCTTCTACCGGGGCATCGCCTACGTGCTGCTGGGCGACCAGGCCGCGCGCGGCTATCCGGCCAGCTTCACCTTCATCGGCCAGGGCCGGCTGCCCGACACGCTGATCCCCTTCTCGGTGGCCCTGTTCGCGGTGCTGGCGGTCATCTTCGGCCTGGTGCTGCACAAGACCACCTTTGGCCGCTACCTGTTCGCCATCGGCAACAACGAGAACGCCACCGTCTACTCCGGTGTGCCGGTGGCGCGCATCAAGATCATCGTCTACACTATCTCCGGCTTGATGGCCGGGCTGGCGGGCATCGTGCTGGCCGCGCGCTTCGGCAGCACCCGCCCCGACATCGGCCTGGGCCTGGAGCTGGCGGTGATCACCGCGGCCGTGCTGGGCGGCGTGGACATCAACGGCGGCGTGGGCACCATGGGCGGCGCGGTGCTGTCGTTATTACTGATCGGCCTGCTGCGCTTCGGCATGGGCCTGCTCAACATCCAGGGCCAGGTGCAGGGCATGGTCATCGGCCTGCTGCTGATCCTCTCGATCCTTCTGCCCAACGTCGTCCGCAGCCTTTCCGGGCGCGGCAAGATGCACCGTCAGTCGCTGGCGGCGGCCGCGGCGCTGATCGCCGCGCTTGCCTTGTTCGTGCTGTTCTTCTTCTGGTCGCGCGCCCAGGTGTTGGGCGCCTAATGTAGCAAGTCTCAGGCGCCTGCCTGGCTTGAATAACCGTTCAGTTTCACCTAGGAGGAAACATGAAACGCCGTTCACTCTACCTCGTATTGGCCTCGATCATCGTGCTCAGCCTGGCGCTGAGCGCCTGCGCCCCGCCCGCGGCGCCGGTCGCCCCTGCGGCGCCGGCTGCTCCTGCCGAGCCGGCCGCTCCGTCTGAGCCCGCAGCCCCGGCCGCCGGCCCGCTGACCTTCGTGTTGGTGCCCAAGAACCTGGGCAACCCCTACTTCGACACCGCCAACGTCGGCGCGCAGGAAGCGGCCGGCGAGCTGGGCGTGACCGTGCTCTACCAGGGATCGGCCGCGGCCGACGCCACCCAGCAGATCCAGCTCATCAACTCGCTGATCGCGCAGAAGGTCAGCGGTCTGGCTGTCTCGGCCAACGACGAGGACGCGCTGGTGCCGACCGGCAAGGAAGCCATGGACGCCGGCATCCCGGTGGTCTCCTGGGACTCGGCCATCGGCAAGGATGGCCGAGTGTTGCACATCAACCAGGCCGTCTTGCAGGACATCGGCGAGATCCAGATCCAGATGGCCAGCGACCTGGCCGGGCCGGATGGCGGCCAGATCGCCGTGCTCAGCGCTACCTCCACTGCCCCCAACCAGAACGCCTGGATCGAGGTGATGAAGGAAGTCTTGCAGCAGCCTGAGTACGCCAACCTGGAGCTGGTGGAAGTGGTCTATGGCGACGACGACGACACCAAGAGCTACAACGAGGCCCTGGCGCTGTTCACCAAGTATCCCGACCTGAAGGTGATCATCGCCCCGACCACGGTGGGCATCGCGGCCTCTGCCCGCGCCGTCACCGACCAGAACCTGATCGGCAAGGTTTTCGTCACCGGCCTGGGCACCCCCAACCAGATGCGCGAGTATGTCAAGAATGGCTCGGCGCCGCAGTTCGCCCTCTGGAACCCCGGCGACCTGGGCTATCTGGCCATCTACATCCTCAACGCGCTGGCCACCAACCAGATCACCGGCGCGCCGGGTGACACCTTCACCGCGGGCAAGTTGGGCGAGTACACCATCCAGGAAGATGACGCGCTGGGCGTCAACGTCCTGCTGGGCCTGCCCTTCATCTACAACGCCGACAACATCGACGACTTCAACTGGTAAGCGGAAGTAACAGGTTGCAGGTGGCAAGTGGCAGGTGGCAAGCGCGGCTCACGTGCTTGCGCCTGCCACGAGCTGCCTGCAATTTTCTGTGCCCAAAACCAGCTTACCGCTCGGGCCGGTCTCCGACCGAGTCCCGCTGTTTTCACCCAGCGGTGTGCCAGCAGCTCGGACTAGTGCCTTTCCAGCCAATCACACTCAAGCGCGTTTTTCCATGCTAAGGCCAGTAGGCCTGACCGAGCCAGTCCAAGCAATCCATCAGCGCTTGCTGCGCTCACAAGGAGCCGCCATGATCGTCAATGAAGCCACCATTCAAGCCGCCTACGCCCTGGCTAAAGAGCGCTACGCCGCTCTGGGCGTGGACACCGACCAGGCCATGGCGCGCCTGGCCGGCATCCCCATCAGCCTGCACTGCTGGCAGGGCGATGACGTGGGCGGCTTTGAGAGTGCGGGCGGCGAGCTGGGCGGCGGGCTGGCCGTCACCGGCAACTACCCCGGCAAGGCCCGCACCGCCGACGAGCTGCGCCAGGATTTGGACAAGACCTACAGCCTTATCCCCGGCCGGCACCGTCTCGCCCTGCACGCCATCTACGCCGAGACCGGCGGCCAGCGCGTCGAGCGCACCGATCTGCGGCCGGAACACTTTGCGGCCTGGGTGGACTGGGCCAGGGCCAACGGGCACGGCCTCGATTTCAACCCCACCTGCTTCGGCCATCCCATGGCCGCCAGCGGCTTCACCCTGGCCAGCTACGACCCGGCCGTGCGCCGCTTCTGGATCGAGCACTGCATCGCCAGCCGCAAGATCGGCGAGAGCTTCGGGCGGACGCTGGGCACGCCCTGCGTCACCAACGTCTGGATCCCCGACGGCCTCAAGGACACGCCGGTAGACCGCAAGCGGCCGCGCGAGCTGCTGGCCCAGTCGCTGGACGCAGTCTTCGCCGAAAAGATCGATCCACGTTTCAACCTGGACGCGGTCGAGGGCAAGCTGTTCGGCATCGGCTCCGAGGCATACGTGGCCGGCTCGCACGAGTTCTACCTGGGCTACGCTATCACCCGCAGCGTACTCTTGACCCTGGACAGCGGCCATTTTCACCCCACCGAGACCATCGCCGACAAGATCTCTTCCGTCATGCTCTATATCCCCGAGCTGTTGCTGCACGTCAGCCGCGGCGTGCGCTGGGACAGCGACCACGTGGTGATCCTCAACGACGAGCTGCAAGCCATCATGCAGGAGCTGGCGCGCGGCGACTACCTGGGCCGCACCCACATCGGCCTGGACTATTTCGACGCCAGCATCAACCGGGTGGCCGCTTGGGTCATCGGCACGCGCAATGCCCTGCGCGCCCTGCTGCTGGCCCTGCTTGAGCCGATCGACCAGATGCGTGCCCTGGAGCAAACCGGCGACTACACCGCCCGCCTGGCGCTGCTGGAGGAGCTCAAGGGTATGCCATTCGGCGCGGTGTGGGATTATCACTGCCTGCAACAGGATGCGCCCGTAGGCATGGTTGTGCTGGATGAAATCAGGGCGTATGAGGGGCAGGCGTTGGCGGGCAGAAGATAGGAGACGGGTAGATTGGTAGATTGGTAAATTGGTCGTGTGCGCACACGACCAATCTACCAATCTACCAACCGAGACCAGCCATGCAAACCAAACTCACAGACCTCGAAACCCAACTCAACGATTTCGATCCGGCGGAGCGGGCGGAGGCATTGAAAGCGTTGCTGGAAGCGGCGCGGCGCGGCGAGATCGTGCTGGCGCCGGAAGCTGACGTGGCCAACATGCACTGCCACACTTTCTTCTCCTTCAACGCCTACGGCTACTCGCCCAGCGGGCTGGCCTGGCTGGCGCGCAAGAACGGCTACCGGCTCCTGGGCATCGTCGACTTCGACGTGCTGGATGCGGTGGACGAGTTCCTGGACGCGTGTGAGCTGGTGGGGGTGCGCGGCAGCGCCGGTATCGAGACGCGGGTCTTCATCCCCCAGTTCGCCACGCGGGAGATCAACTCGCCGGGCGAGCCGGGCATCTACTACCACATGGGCATCGGCTTCGCCAGCGGGCAGGTTCCACCCGAGGTCGCCGGCATTCTGCACGACATGAGGTCGCGCGCCAGGCAGCGCAACCTGGAGATCGTGCGGCGCGTCAACGCACACCTGGACCCCGTGGCCGTGGACTACGAGCGCGACGTGCTGCCGCTAACGCCGGCCGGCAACGCCACCGAGCGTCACATGGTGCTGGCTTATGTGCGGGCGGCGGAGCGGCGTGCGGAGGAACACGGAGGAACACGGAGGAACTCAGGGCAACTGGTTGCGTTCTGGGCGGGAAGGCTAGCCATGGAAGCTGCGCAGGTAGAAACCCTGTTGGCTGATCAGGCCCGGTTCCAGAACACGGTGCGCACGAAGTTGATGAAGCGCGGCGGCGTGGGCTACGTCCAGCCCGGCCACGACGCCTTTCCGCGCGTCGAGGCCTTTCACCGCCTGATCACGGCCTGCGGCGCGCTGCCCTGTGCAGCCTGGCTGGACGGCACCTCGGCCGGCGAGCAGGCCATCGAGGAGCTGCTGGGCCTGCTGATCGACCAGGGCGTCGTGGCGCTGAACATCATCCCCGACCGCAACTGGAACCTGGCCGACCCGGAGGAGCGGCGGCGCAAGGTGCAGCATCTCTACGACGTGGTGCGTCTGGCCGGCGCGCTCGATCTGCCGCTCAACGTGGGCACCGAGATGAACAGCCCCGGCAATAAGCTGGTGGACGACTTCGACGCGCCGGAGCTGGCCCCCGTGCGCCAGCCCTTCCTCGACGGCGCGCACTTCATCTACGGCCACACCGCCCTACAGCGCGCCCTGGGCCTGGGCTATCAATCGCCCTGGGCGCAGGCCCACCTGTCCACCCGCCGCCAGCGCAACGCGTTCTACACGCAGCTTGGCCGCCTGATTCCGCCAGGCCCGGGCGGCCTGGCCATGCTGCGGCAGTTGGACGACAACGCAACGCCAGACGAAATCGTGAGGCAGGTAGACAAGTAAGCAGGTAGACAGGTAGACAAGTAGACAGGTAGACAAGTAGACAAGTACACAAGTAGACAAGGGGCATTTCGCCGCACCAACGTACCAATCTACCAATCTACCCCTTTCCTTGTCTACTTGTCTCCCCCAAAGGACCCTTTCATGACCGACAAACTCACCGACTTCCGCCGCGCCGACGCCCCTCTGCCGGAGCGCAACCGCCTCTGGCCGCTGTACGGCGCGGGCTTCGACAACCTGGGTCTGGATGGCCAGCCCATCGACGCGCCCATGCCCGGCTACGGCCCTGACGAGCTGCTGGTGCGCCACGACGCTTGCGGGCTGTGCTTCTCCGACATCAAGATCATCACCCTGGGCGAGCAGCACCCGCGCATCTACCGCACCATGCGGCCCAACCCGGTGACGCTGGGCCACGAGATCGCCTTGACCGTGGTCGGCGTGGGCGAGAACCTGGCTGACCAGTACCAGGTGGGCGATCGCTTCACCATCCAGGCCGACGTCTTCGTGGACGGCGTGGGCTACGCCTATGGCTACGAGATCCAGGGCGGACTGTCGCTGTACAACGTCATCGACCAGCGCGTGCTCAACGGTGACGGCGGCAACTACCTGATCCCCGTCCAGCCCAGCACCGGCTACGTCGAGAGCGCGCTGACCGAGCCGTGGGCCTGCGTCACCGCGGCCTATGGCCTGAGCTATCGCACCATGCTCAAGCCGGGCGGGACGGCGTGGATCATCGGCGGCGGCGCGGAGGCGGACGATTACACCATCAGCGCCGGCCTGGATGAGTGCTGCCACCCGGCGCGACTGCTGCTGAGCGGCGTACCCGCGGCCTTCGACGCCACCCTGCGCGAGCAGGCGGCCGCGCTGGGCATCGAGGTGTTCGACGTGGATGATCTGGCCCATCCGCCCGTGACGCCCATTGACGACATCGTGCTGTTGTACCCCGACCCCGACCTGATCGAGCTGGTCAGCCCGCATCTGGCTGACTTCGGCGTGGTGGCGCTGTTGGGTCAAGAACCGCTGAGCCGCAAGGTCAACGTGGACATCGGCCGTGTGCACTACAACCGCTGGGTCTACGTGGGCACGCAGAGCCATGACGTGGCCCGCGCCTACGCCGATGTGCCGGTACGCTCCGCGTTGAAGCCGGGCGGCCGCGCGCTGTTCGTCGGCGCGGGCGGGCCCATGGGGCGCATGCACGTGCAGCGGGCCATCGAGGTGGCCGGCGCGCCGGCTGTGATGGTGTGTAGCGACGTCAGCGATCTGCGCCTCAACGACCTGCGCGAGTCCTATGCGGCCGAGGCGGCGGCCCAGGGCATTGAGTTCATCTGCCTCAACCCGATGGATAAAGCGGCCTACGCCGCGGGCATGGCGCGCTTTGAGTCCAGCGGCTTCGACGACATCATCGTGCTGGCCCCGGTGCCGGCGGTGATCGCCGACGCAGCCCAGTGGCTGGCCCCGCGCGGGGTGATGAACGTCTTCGCCGGCGTGGCCAGGGGCGTCACCACCCAGCTTGATCTGAGCGACGTTTATCTCAAGGACGCGCGCGTCATCGGCCATTCGGCATCGACCATCGACGACCTGCGCCTGATGCTGCACCAGGCTGAGAGCGGCGAGCTGTCGCCCAACCGCTCCCTGGCCGCGGTCGGCTCGCTCAGCGCGGCCAAGGACGGCCTGGCCGCGGTGCGCGACACCGTTTTCCCCGGCAAGGTCGTCATCTTCCCGCACATCAAGGAACTGCCGCTAACCTCGCTGCCCGACCTGGCCGAGACCCTGCCTACTGTCTACGCCCGGCTCAAGGACGGCCGCGAGTGGACGGTGGAGGCGGAGGCGGAGTTTTTTAGGGTGATGCTTCCCTGACAAGGTGACAAGGTGACAGGGTGACAAGGTGAGCGTGTGTCACCCTGTCACCCTGTCACCCTGTCACCTTGTCATTTTGTCATTTTTGCAGGAGTGAATTCCCATGCCAAGAACACTAGAAGACAAAATCGCGCTCGTCACCGGCGGCGCGCAGGGGTTGGGGGAGGCGATCTGCCACCGGCTGGCTGCCGAAGGCGCGCACGTGGTGGTAGCCGATCTGAATGTCGAGGGCGCGCAGCAGGTGGCGGCCGACATCGCGGCCCGCACCGACCGGCGCAGCCTGGCAGTCAGGGTCAACATTAGCGACGAGGCCGATGTGGCCGCAGCCGTGCAGCGTACCGTGGCCGAGTTCGGCCGGCTGGACATCGCCGTCTCCAACGCAGGCATACTCATCGCCGAGGCGGTGGACGAGTTCCCGGCTGAGAAGTGGCGGGCCGTGATCGATGTCAACCTGACCGGCTACTTCCTGCTGGCCAAACACGCCGCGCAGGTGATGAAGGCTCAACGCAGCGGCGTGATCATCCAGATCAACTCCAAGTCGGGCAAGAAGGGCAGCTTCAAGAACTCGGCCTACGCGGCCAGCAAGTTCGGCGGCATCGGCCTGACGCAGAGCATCGCGCTGGAGCTGGCCGAGTACGGCGTGCGCTGCAACGCGATCTGCCCCGGCAATCTGCTGGACTCGCCGCTGTGGGTCAACTCGCTGTACGGCCAGTACGCCAAGAAGTGGGGCATCAGCGAGGCCCAGGTGCGCCAGCGCTATATCGACCAGGTGCCCATGAAGCGCGGCTGCACCTACGACGACGTGACCAACGTGCTGGTCTTCCTGGCGTCGGATCAATCCAGCTACATGACGGGACAGGCGATCAATGTGACCGGCGGGCAGCAGATGGATTAGGTGATTGGTTGATTGGTAGACAAGTAGACAAGGTGCTGTCATGCTGAGCGGGTTGGGCACGCGACCGCACTATAGACTGGTCTTGCAGAATAGGGCTTGGTGGCGTATCATATGTGCAGTTTGTCGTCTAAATCGATGACTATCTGCACATAGGCCCGCCATGCAACTTGAAACCTACAACACGCTATACCAAATCGCAGAAGCTCAAGCCGGCTACTTCACGACTGCTCAAGCCGAGGAGGTCGGAGTAGACCGGAAGCGCCTGGCGCGCTATGTCGCGGCTGGCCGCCTGGAACGTGTCCGGCGCGGCGTCTATCGACTGGCGCCTTTCCCGCGATCCGCACACGAAGATTTGTTTGTGGCCTGGCTTGAAACGGGCCCCAACTCGGTAATTTCTCACGAGAGCGCGCTAGCATTCTACGAGCTTTCGGACGCGCTACCGACGGCTATTCATGTGACCGTATCACCGACAGCCTCGCGCCGCCACCCTGGTCTGCAGATGCATACCAACCAGATCAGCGATAACGAGATCACTTACTACGATGCGCTACCAGTAACAACAATAGCGCGCACTATTGTCGATGTAGCAACTGCAGGTCTGGCGGTGGAACTGGTCGAACAGGCAGTTCAGGAGGCCGTCTCGCAAGGTCGGGTGACGCCGGTTCTCCTGCTCTCGGCTGCCGCACCCCGCGGGCCGCGAGTGACCGGGATCATACGCCGCGCGCTTGAACTGATTGGGCAACTTCCGAGACAGGAGCGACCATGACGCGCTATCAGTCGGGGCCGGCTTTTCGCCGCGCATTGGAGGATCGTCTTGCCAACCAGAGTGTCAATAGTAATATGACTGACAAACTGACGACGTATCGACAAGCTGACGCGCCCTTGCCGGACAGCTACTGGCTGTGGCCGCTGTATGGCAAGGGCTTTGAGCATTTGGGACTGGACGGCAAACCCATCGAGGTCCCCATGCCGGCGTTTGGGCCGGATGAGCTGCTGGTGCGGCATGACGCGTGCGGGATATGCTTCTCGGATGTCAAGGTGATCCGCGCGGGCGGCGCTCATCCGCGGCTGTTTGGCCGCGACTTGCGGGCCGAGCCGGTGGTGCTGGGCCACGAGGTGGCGCTGACGGTGGTGGGCGTGGGCGAGACCCTGCGCCAGCAGTTCGCCGTCGGCCAGCGCTACGTTGTGCAGGCCGAGATCTACTATCACGGCCACAACCTGGCCTACGGCTACATGCTGCAAGGGGGCCAGTCGCAGTACAGCGTGCTGGGCGACCCGGTGCTGCGCGGCGATCACGGCTGCTATTTGCTGCCCGCGCCGCCGCAGTCGGGCTACTCGCAGGCCGCGCTGACCGAGCCGTGGGCCTGCGTCGAGGCCGCCTACCGCATCCGCTACCGCCAGTCGATCAAGCCGGGCGGGGTGA
>CAZVGR010000119.1:11347-15940 GCA_964626845.1 uncultured Anaerolinea sp. | reverse complement strand
CTGAGCTTATCAGCAAATTCCCGATTAGGCCAAAAATTTAAGCGAATGGACAGTACTCCTGTATCACATGACCGGAAACACGTCGTATGGGAAACTGATTTTTGACTTGAACGGCGAATACTTCCTTCGAGGCACCAGCACTTATGGCTTGGGCGATATTGACACCGATGCAGTGCGAAACAACGTTGTGGTCTATTCCGACAAAACCCTACCCAGCGAGTATCTGAGCCAGAACAGATTCAGGTATGGAGGCAAGGTGCTTATCAATATGCATAGGCACCTGACAGTGGGTGACATACTTAGCTTTGGCGCCGGATTTTCTGAAGTAATGAAGTCGTTCCTATTGTATCTTGATGAAGAAGGGGTCAGCGATTTTATCGGAAATATCGATCAATATGTAAGAGAACCGAGTAGACTGCACCGAGACTTCTCTGACTTCTTCGGAGAGATGAAGAAGAATGAACCAGACGCATCCGCTCGCAAGACCGTCATGGCGATCAGAAAGAGAATCCGTCACTTAATCGATGACGGAAAAGGATTGCATTCCGGACAATCATCTCTCGTAGAAGACGTCTTTGGACACTTGAAGCAAGGCAAGACTGTGATAATCGATCTCTCGCTGAAAGACAACATGGACGCCGGTATTGTCTCAACGATCTTGGTACGCAAGCTGTTTGACAACAATAAGGAGAAGTTCACCTCGGACAAGCCTGGAGAAGTCATTAACGCAGTGGTGTTTGTTGAAGAAGCTCAGAATGTTCTTTCGGAGGAGTTTGTCCGGTCGAATGCGAACCCGTTTGTAAGGGTCGCAAAAGAGGGACGCAAATTTGGCCTAGGACTTGTCGCAATTACGCAACGACCATCGGCCATATCAGAAGAAATCAGAACCCAGGCTGAGAACTTCTTTGCGTTTCACATGGGTAACTCAGATGATATTCGAGCGCTCGTGAAGTCCAATATCAACTATGATGGCGTGATTTCCAACTTCATTCAGCGAGAAACCATTGCCGGCAACCTGTACATGGTGTCCTCAGACCAGGCGTTCGCCCTCCCGGTGAGAGTCAATGAATTCGAGAAAATCGTCGAACCCTTCGTCTACGCAACCTCCAGGTTCGGACGCTAAATCGATGGAGGCTGTCGAGCGCTCTGATGCAACCAGATAAACAAGCGATTCGAGTTGAGATTCTGGCAAAGCTTGAAGCTTACGGAATTCAGTGGAACGCAAAATCCAACCAGCTTACAGTTGATGATTTTAGGGCTGTCCAGCGCAAGCTGGCAGAACATAGCAACAGGAAAGGTAGTCAGCACTTTGTGAAGGTGCAGAAATACCTTGCCCGTCCTGAGGATATTGACATTCAGCAAATCGATCCTTGTCTCGTATTGGTCGAGCAAAAGGAGGAACATAGCCGATTGTGGGCTTATGCGACATCAAACTGGACGATACCAGTTACCGCTGGATATGGGAGAAGACTTCGTTACTTCGTGTTTGATCAGTTCAACAGTAAACTCATCGGGGTAATCGGACTCTGCGACCCAATTATCGGCCTAGAGACCCGCGATGTTAAATCAATCGGTTGGGACAAAGAGCAAAAGCAGGAACGCTTATACAATTGCATGACTGCATATATCCTTGGTGCGATTCCTCCCTACAACAGAGTTCTTGGCGCGAAGTTGGTGGCACTTGCCGTAATGTTACCAGAAGTTAGGCAGGATTTTCACGATAAGTACCGCGACCAAGTATCGATCATCAGCAAGAAGAACAAAGCTGCGCATCTCGTCTATGTAGATACGCTTGGTGCTTTCGGCAAATCAGCCATCTATACACGATTGCACAACTGGAAGTTTGTGGGGTATACGAAGGGCCAAAGTCACCTGCATGTAACAGCAAATGGCAGTTGGGAACTGATAAAGCAAGTAGTCCCAAAAGAAGCTTTCGACACTTACAAGTACGGCAAGGGTCCGAATTGGAAAATGCGCGTGCTGAGGCGTGGCCTTCTTGAGTTAGGTCTCTCCGAGGAGATAATGAGCATCGGTTGGCAGCGCGGCTATTATCGATGTACCTTGGCCCACAATTGGCAGGATTACCTATTGGGAAAGACCGATGACATCGAGTGGGGGCAATTTACTCATACTGATCTAGTTGAGTATTGGCACTCAAAATGGGTTGCCCCGAGATTGTCAAGACTACAGGATAGCCTCAACGGATCAGAACATGTAGAAAATCTCTGACCTTCCGCTGTCAAGGCGACGCCGGGTAAAAAACTCGATGATCACGAAAGTTACCAATGGACAGACCCATTGCTGAAAGACCAGCCGAGGTGTTCGGATATCTGATTGGCGATAGTACAAATGCTGCCGCGGATGCGCGCCTACGCCATTGGTGCCGGTTCCAGGACAACATTTGCACTAGGACAAGCCGTCTGCTCGACTTCCCCTTTGGTATCTGCTCCGTGCAACACGGCGAAGCAGTCTACACTGTGTGTTCCCGGAGATTTGAGCAGCCTGGGAGATTTGCGAAAACGCCTTTTGTCTTGGAAGACATTGCATTGCACTACTTTGGCGATCTGGACAACATCACGACATTCGCAGGAGTTCCTCTGCCAGGCTTCGGCTCGATTGACTACGTGCTCGCTCACCACAAGCTGATGAGCTCCGCAATCGATGACTTTGTCACGGTCGAACTCCAATCCGATTCGACTACCGGCACTGGCGCGCTGGTGCAAGCGCTAAGCGACTTCATGGATGGGCAAGATCTCGCCCCCCGCTCCTATCGCTTCGGCATGAACACCTACGACACCATCAAGCGCTTAGTCACTCAGCTCTTCAACAAGGGCCTGGTGTACGAGGCTTGGGGCGTGAAGAGCTATTGGGTCATGCAGGAGTACATCTACGATAACTTAGCGGCGCGCTATGGTCTGAAGCTTACCGGCTACGATCCAAGCGACGCGACCCGCTTCGCTCTATACGATCTGGAGCCCATGGAAGACCGGCTGACGTTGAAACGGAAGCGCATCATCTCCGTTTCTGTCGATGAAGTCTACCAGGCGATGCGCAAGAATCCAGGGGCTCCAGACAAAGACGACTTCGTGACTTCGCTAAAGCGCCGGTTAGAAGCGAAATTGAAGCTGCAAGTGACGTAGAGTCTCTGAGCCTATGCCATAGGTTGGTATGCGGCATGTGCATTTTGGCTCGAGGAGTAACCATGACGGAATCTCCTTCTCATGGCCTTGGTCAGGCTGAAATACCCGAGACAAGCACCAGACGCGTAACCCGCATTATCGTGATCCCACTTCTGGAGGGAACTTTTGTGTTCCCAACGGCTGAAGACGCTGTGCGCTTCCTGGACGGTCGCACGACCTCCGAAGGGCGAGGTGGCTTCGGCACATATGAAGTCCGCATCCAGTTCTCAAACGGTGACAAGATCGAGGCAACTTACGATTCGAAAGTGCGGGTCAAAGCGTTCATCGAATTCTTCGCCAAGTAACGCCTGCGCAACCAAAACGGCACCACCCAACACACGAGCTACACACCATGCCCTACCAACCCTCCCCCACCCGCTACGACTCCATGACCTACCGCCGCACCGGCCGCAGCGGCCTGTTATTACCGGCCGTCTCCCTCGGCCTGTGGTACAACTTCGGCGGCATCGATCCGCTGGAGAACGCCCGCGCCATGCTGCGCCGCGCCTTCGACCTGGGCGTCACCCACTTCGACCTGGCCAACAACTACGGCCCGCCCCCCGGCTCGGCCGAGGAAACCTTTGGCCGCATCTTTGCGCAGGACTTCAAGCCCTACCGCGACGAGCTCGTCATCTCCAACAAGGCCGGTTACTACATGTGGCCCGGGCCCTACGGCGAGTGGGGCTCACGCAAGTACCTGGTGGCCAGCATCGACCAGAGCCTCAAGCGCATGGGGCTGGACTACGTGGACATCTTCTACAGCCACCGGCCCGACCCCAACACGCCGCTGGAGGAGACTATGGGCGCGCTGGACTTCATCGTGCGCAGCGGCCGCGCGCTCTACGTGGGCATCTCCACCTACAGCCCGGAGCAGACCCGCCAGGCCGCCGCCATCCTGCGCGAGCTCGGCACCCCCTGTCTCATCCACCAGCCGCGCTACAACATGTTCGACCGCTGGATCGAGCACGGCCTGCTCCAAACGCTGGGTGAGGAGAGCATTGGCTGCATCTGCTTCTCGCCGCTGGACCAGGGCATCCTCACTGACAAGTACCTGCGCGAGGTGCCGGCCGACTCGCGCGCGGCCAAGCTGGACAACCGGTTCCACTGGGGCGACAAGGTCACGCCCGAGCGCGTCGCCCAGGTACGGCAGTTGAACGCCATCGCCCAGGCGCGCGGCCAGAGCCTGGCCCAAATGGCCATCGCCTGGGTGCTGCGCCATCCCGGCATGACCTCCGCGCTGATCGGCGCCAGCAAGGTGGGCCAGATCGAGGAGGCCGTGGCCGCGCTGGACAACCTGTCATTCAGCCAGGCCGAGCTGGCGCAGATCGACGGCATCCTGTAAGCCCGCGGGCATGGCAACACTCCACACTGAACTGTGGAGCTTGCCGACGGCCAAGCCCCACCTTTCCAAGGT
>CAZVGR010000119.1:0-11247 GCA_964626845.1 uncultured Anaerolinea sp. | reverse complement strand
GAAGCCCCACCTTTCCAAGGTGGGGTCCTGCCCAACCCACAACGTCGCCGCAGCGTCCGCGGGCATGACAGACTCCACACTGAACTGTGGAGCTTGCCCAGCGTCGAAGCCCCACCTTTCCAAGGTGGGGTCCTGAAGTATGGAATCTATCCTCATCCTCTACGTCGTCATCGGCCTGCTGTCCGCAGTCATCGCCGTACCGCTGATCAAGGGCAAGGTCAAGCCCAACGCGCTCTACGGCTTCCGCGTGCCGCAAACTCTCGACGATCCCGCGGTCTGGTATGCAGTCAACGCCCACTTTGGCCGGCGGCTGCTGCTGACCGGCATCGCCACAACGCTGGCGGCTATCGTGTTGTACCGCGTGCCAGGCCTGGACGTGGACAGCTATGCCTGGGCCCTGCTGGCCGTCTACAGCCTGTTCTTCGGCGTTGGAGTGGTACAGAGCTGGCGCTACATGAAGACGTTGGAGAAGAGATGAAGCCAATCATCTGAGGTCGCAGCATGCAGCTAACACTGGACCAGACCACCCTCGAACTGCACCAGGGCGACATCACCAAGCTGCACGTCGACGCCATCGTCAACGCGGCCAACAGCGGCCTGCGGGGCGGCGGTGGGGTCGATGGCGCCATCCACCGCGCAGGCGGGCCGGCCATCATGGCTGAGTGCCGGCGCATCGGCGGCTGCGCCACCGGCCAGGCGGTCGTGACCACCGGCGGCAACCTGCCGGCGCGCTACGTGATCCACGCGGTCGGGCCTATCTGGCAGGGCGGCGGCCGCGGCGAACCGAAGCTGCTGCGCTCGGCCTACGCCACCAGCCTGCAACGCGCCGAGGAACTGGGCGTGGCCAGCGTCGCCTTCCCGTCCATCAGCACCGGCGTCTATGGCTATCCCATCGAACTGGCCTGCCCGGTAGCCGTCGGCGCGGCCATCGATCACGTGCAGCGCGACGCAGCCTTGCAGCGCATCCTCTTCTGCCTGTTCTCGGCTGGCGACTTTGCCGTCTATGACGAATATCTGCGCAACATGACACGTAATGCGTAATGCGTAACACGTAACCCGGATTCGCGTACGGCATCTCCGGTTACGAGTTACGAGTTACGAGTTACGTGTCACCAAAGGAGCTCCCATTGAACCACACCGGCGTCGAACGCATTCAAGCTGCTTTCGCTCAAGCCCACGCCCAGGGCCGCGCGGCTTTCATGCCCTACCAGATGCTGGGCCATCCCACGCTGGAGCAGTCGCCCCAGATCATCGAAGCGCTGGCCGCGGCCGGCGCGGACCTGTTCGAGCTGGGCCTGCCCTTCTCCGACCCCCTGGCCGACGGGCCGGTGATCCAGGCTGCGGCCCAGCAGGCGCTGGACAACGGCGTCACCGTGGAGCGCTGCCTGGCCATGGTGCGGGAGCTGCGCGCGGCTGTCCCTGACAAGCCCTTCTGCCTGATGGGCTACGCCAACCCCATGCTGGCCTACGGGCTGGAGCGCTTCGTAGCCGGCGCGGCCGCAGCCGGCGCGGATGGCCTGATCGTGCCCGACCTGCCGCCCGACGAGCCGGAGGCCGAGGAGTTGATCGCGCTCTGCCGGCAGCACGGCCTGGCCACGGTCTTCCTGCTGGCCCCCACCAGCACGCCTGACCGTATCGAGCTGGGCGTGGCCCGCAGCCAGGGCTTCGTCTACCTGGTCAGCGTGGCCGGCATCACCGGCGCGCGCAACCGGCTGCCCGACGACCTGAGCGCGTTCGTGCAGCGGGTGCGGGCCGAGGCGCAGCGCCAGTCGCCGGCCGTGCCGCCCTACCTGGCCGTCGGCTTTGGCATCAGCACGACCGCGCTGTCAGCCCAGGTGGCACAGATCGCCGACGGCGTGATCGTCGGCAGCGCGCTGGTCAGGCTGGCGGAGCAAGGCAGCGACAATCCGGCGCCGATCGTGGCCGGCTTTGCGGCTGAACTGGCGCAAGCAGCTCGGCGGACATCGGACAGGCTCGGTCGGAGACCGGCCTGAGCTAGAGTGACCCAGGCCGGCTCGGTCGGAGACTGGCCTGAGCGTAACAGGCTATGACGGCAAGCTATCACCATTTATTCGATACCGAAGCCCGGGCCATCTATCGGTCCTTGTTTGGCCGCGCGATCCCGCCTATTCTCGTGCAGCGCTTCCTGCCCGTGGTCGAGCGGCTCAATGCAGGCGCCAGCCCGGCCGAGCTGGCGCAGTACTACGACGCGATCGAAACCGGCGCCGACTTGGAGGCGCTGGAGCTGGCGGGCCGGCTCACCGGCCGGCTGCCGCTGCTGACGCGCAAAGTGCAGGCCATGGTTGCCCTGGCCGAAACCTTGCCAGAAAACCAGCGTTTCTACGTCAACCAGCGCTCCAGCTTTTTGACCGGCATGGCCAGCATGGCCTGGGCCGCAGCCCACACGGCGCGGCAGGCGGCCAAGGGGCTGTGGCTGCTGCGAGGAGGGACGCATGGCTGAGCTGATCATCGTCGGCGCAGGCGCGGCGGCCGCCGCGGCCGCGCTGGAACTGGCGCGGCGCGGCCACCGCCCCGTCGTGCTGGACGTGGGCCACGTGGACGAGTCCGGCGCGCCGCGCGTCCAGGGCAACCTCTACCGCTATCGCCAGCAGCACGACAGCTTCGACCTGCACATCGGCGCAGATTACCGCGGATTGGCCGGGGTGCTGACCGACGAGCCGACCGTGGCCAAGCTCAACGCGCCGCGCATGGCCTTCGTCACCCGCGACGCGGCCGCGCTGGGGCCGCTCAGCCAGCAGGAGTTCCAGGCCATCCAGAGCTTCGCGCTGGGCGGGCTGGGCAACGCCTGGGGCGCGGGGCTGTACCGCTGGATCAGCGCCGACCTGCAGGATTTCCCCATCACTCTGGCTGAGCTGGAGCCGTATTTCGACACGCTGACCGCCGAGATCGGCATCAGCGGGGCCGACGACGACCTGGCCGAGTTCTTCGGCAGCGCGGCCGGCCTGCAGCCTCCCCTGGAGTTGTCCTACAACGCCCGCCGCGTGGCCCTGGCCTACCGGCGCCGTCGTAAATCGTTGCGAGCAAAGCGCATCTACCTGGGCCGGCCGCGCGCCGGTGTGCTGACTGCGCCGAAAGACGGCCGCCCAGCCTGCGACTACAGCAACCTGGAGTTCTGGCAGGCCCAGCCTTACGTCTACACGCCGTCCGTCACGCTGCGCAAGCTGATCGACGCCGGGCAGATCGACTACCGGCCGGGGCTGCTGGTGCAGCGTTGGAGCGAGACAGCCGGCGGCGTCACGGTGGTCGCCAAAGACGTGCGCAGCGGCGAGACGGTAGAGATTACCGGCCAACGCTTGCTGCTGGCGGCGGGCGCGGTCAACACTGCCCGCATCGCCTTGCAGAGCGCGGGCGATCTTGCTGCCCGTCTCCCCTTGTTGGAAAACCCCGTTCTACAGATTCCAGTGGTGTTACCCGCCTCGCTGGGCCGCCGGCTGGACACCCACGCCTTTGGCCTGGTGCAGCTCAACCTGGTCTGGGAGTCGGCGGCCTACCAGACGATCCTGCAAGGGAGCCTGTTAGAGCTGACCGCGCCGCTGCGCGCCGAGTTCTTTGGCCGCTTCCCCCTGGCCGCGCGGGCCAACCTGGCGCTGATCCGCCACCTGCTGCCGGCCATGTTGATGCTGCAGCTCTACTTCCCCGCCTGGGTGCAGCCGCCGTCGCGCCTTAGGCTGCTGGACGATGGCCGCCTGCGCATCGAGGGCCAGCCTTTCCCGGCCGATCCTGCCAGGCTGGCGCCGCTGTTGAGCGCGCTGCGCAGCCTGGGCCTGTGGACGCACCCGGCCTTGATCCAACAGCCCGTCACCGGCCACGCCATCCACTACGCCGGCACGCTGCCCATGCGCGCCGCGCCAGGGCCGTACCAGTGCCACCCCAGCGGCCGGCTGCACAGCGCCGAACGGGTCTACGTGGCCGACTCGGCCAGCTTCTCCAACCTGTCGGCCAAGAACATGTCGCTGGGCATGATGGCCAACGCCATGCGCATCGCCGCGGAGGCCGCCCGATGACGACCGTCTTGATCACCGGCGCCAGCGGCTTCATCGCCCGCCATCTCGCCCAGACGCTGCACGACGCGGGCATGGCCGTGCTGGGTGCGTCGCACAGCGCGGCCGCGTTGCCAGGCTACCGCCACGTCTTTTCAGCCAGCCTGGGCGACACGCTGCTGCCCGCGTTGGCCAGCCAGCCGGTCGCTGCCATCGTCCACACCGCGCTGGCAGCCGGCCCCGACGCCTACCGGCTGAACGTGGCGGGCACGAGCCGCTGGCTGGATGAGGGCCGCGCGGCCGGCGCCGGCCTGCAGATACTGCTCAGCACGCTGTCGGCCGAGGAGAACGCGCCGACGGATTACGGCCGGGCCAAGTGGGCGCTGGAGCAGCGCTTTGCGGCTGCGGACGAGGTGGCGCTGCGGCTGGGCGTGGTGGTGGGCGACGGCGGCATGTACGCCCGCATGCGCCGCTCGGCCACGCGGCTGCCGGTGACGCCGCTGCTGGACGGCGGGCAACAACTGCTGTACGTGGTGGGCATCGATGGGCTGTGCGCGGTGTTGCGCGATCTCATTGCCAGCAACGGGGAGGGGCTGCGTGGCCGGACATGGAACCTGGTGCAGCCGGAGCCGGTGACGCTGCGGGCCATGATCGAAGCCATTCAGCGTCAAGCCGGCCAGCGCTCGCTGCTGGTGAGCGTGCCCACGAAGCCGGTGCTGGCCGGGCTGCGTCTGGCCGAAAGTGTGCCGATGATCCGCCTGCCGGTGAGCAGCAGCAACGTGGCCGGGCTGAGGCAGCAAGGCCAGCGCCGCGTGCCATCAGACTGGGCGCGCTTCGGCCAGCCTGCGCAGACGCTGGAAAGCTTGATTGCAAGCGTGTAAGTAGCTGCTCAGCCGGCCGGTCAGAGATCCGATTTCTCTGTAGCGATCCGGAGCAGCTATGAAGGCGAGCTTGGGGCGACAGATCTGGGCGTGCGGCGTCTGCTGCCGCCTACCGCGGCCATCAACCCCATCAGCCCAAAAAAGAGGATGGTCAGCTTGGGACTGGCCAGAGGGGCGTCCACCAGCCCATGCACGACGAACACCACCATGCTGCCCAGCAGCGCGAGGGATAAGCCGCGATAGCTCCCCGTAGCGGAGGCTTGCCGCAGCAGAACCGCAGTCACAGCGAGCAGCACCGCGCTGAAGGCGATCAGCCCGGGGATGCCCATCTCGCTGCCGATCTGCAAAAAGGTGTTGTGAACGTGGATCCACTGGCTGTCAGGGCCAATCAGGAAGAGGGGATATAACAGCTTGATCACTCGCTCTGGCATACCCAGGCCGACGCCGGTAAAGGGAAAGTCCTGGATCAAGTACAAGGCTCGACTCCACAGTTCCTGGCGTCCTTGCAGCGTGCTGACAACGCCGCCGCTGCTGCCGTCGCTCAACAAGGCGGCGATCCCCAGGCGGTCGCCAAAGGCCAGCACTGCGCCTATTCCCGCCAGGGTCAGGGGCGCCCACAGCCACAGCCAACGCCGGTTGGCGGCGCTGGTGACAACGGGAATGGCGACCAGAACGCCCAGCATCGCGCCGCGGGACTGGCTGAGTATGAGCAACAAGCCGAGCAGCAGACTGACCCCCGCAGCCGCGGCTCGCTGGGGCAAGTTGCTGCCTGCGAAGGTCAACACCAGGGCAGGCGCCAAAAACAACCCCATCAGACTGCCGCTGAGGTTGGGGTTGAAGCGCCCGGCCGGCAGCAGCCCGCTGAAGCGGGCCTGGATGGCGCTGACATCGAACTGGACCCAGGGCAGCTTGGCCGGAAACGAGGTAGCGGCGAACACGGCGATCGCCAGCGCCAGCCCGGCCAACAACAGCAGCCAGCCGCTGTGGCGCAGCCAGGCGTGGTTGCGCTGCGCTGCCACAACCCAGAACAGCGCGGCTGCTGCCACCAGGGCATCGGTGAGCGGGTAGGTGACACTGGGATCGGGGCTGGCCCACAGGCCAACTGGCAGGAGCAACAACAGCGCCAGCAGCGGCCAGTCAGCCGGCGTGTGGCCCAGCAGATGGCCGGTCAAGACCGCGCGCGCCAGGAAGGCCAGACCCAGGAAGACAGTCGCGGCCATGGGCATCCAAGGCGGCAGCGCCGCGCTGAAGGCCAGGATGGGCACGACGGCGAGCACTGCCAGGTAGAGCGCATTGACCGGCCGGGAGGACTTAACCCTCATACCACTGCCCTTTCCAACAAAAAAGGCGCTGGGCACTTGGCGGCTGTTCTGAGCATTGCACCCGGTTGCAAACCGCGTGCTTGCTCTGAATACCAAGTGCCCAGCGCCTGTGGCTCGCTGCCAGCAGGATCAGGAAGCCTGCTCGGCCTTACGTTGCTGGCTGGATCTGCGCTGGCGGCGAATGCCTGACTTGCGCTGCGTCTTGCCTTCGTCGTCGGCGCCGTAGCGGCTGGCGTAGTAGTAGGTGTTGTAGTAGTAGCCGCCCTTGCGCTGCGTCAACTTGTTCAGCACCACGCCCAGCGGCGTAATACCCAGGCTCAGCAAGCGCTCCGTGGCCTGCACCAGCATCTCGCCGCGCGTTTTGCCGGCCCACACCACCAACAGCGTGCCGTCCACCTGGCTGGCCAGAATTGACGTGTCGGCCACAGCCAGCAGCGGGGGGGTGTCAAACAACACCACATCGGCCTCGCTTTTGAGGATCTCGATCATCTCCTGCATGCGGGCTGAGTTGAGCATCTCAGCCGGGTTGGGGGGGATCGGGCCGGTGGTCATGACGCGCAGGCTGGGCACATCGGTGTCTTGCAGGTAGACAGCCGGATCGCGGCCTTTGTCCAGCAGCGCTGTGCTCAGGCCGACGTTGTTGGGCAGCTTGAGAATTTTGTGCTGGGAGGGCCGTCGCAAGTCGGCATCGACCAAGATCACCCGCTTGTCAGCCTGGGCCATCACCGTGGCCAGGTTGGCGATGGTCGTGCTCTTCCCTTCGCCCGGCTCAGCACTGGTTACAAGCAGGGTCGACAGCGGCTTGTCCAGGGCTGAAAACTGCAGGTTGGTGCGCAGGACGCGGTAAGCCTCTGCCCCCAGCGACTTGGGCGCCATACTCGCGACCACTCGTTCATTGGCGTTGGATCCGTCCAACAAGACCACTGTGCCCAGCGTGGCCAGACCGGTCAGGTCGCGCACGCTATCGGGGGTCTTAACCGTGTCGTCGAGGTACTCGATCAGAAAGGCAATGCCCAGACCGAACAGCGCACCCACGATCAGCGCCAACAGAGTGTTATAGAGCACGCGTGGCCGGATGGGATTGTTGGCAGCCCTGGCTGGCGTGGTCAGAACGATGTTGTCGGCGTTCTGCGCCTCGGCCAGGCGCAGGCTCTCCAGGCTATTGCTGAGGTTGTTGTAGGTTGTTTGATAGCGGGCCGCCAGCCGTTCCAGGCGATCGCGCTCGTTCTTGTTTTCTTCTGTATCCGCCAGTTGCAGCAGCGCCAGCCTGGTCTGTTCGAGATTAGACTCTGTATTGGTCAGCTCGATCTGCAGATCTCGGCGCGTGTCGGCAAAACGTTGCTGCTGGCGCTCCCAGTTCATCTGCATGAAGACTTCCGGCAAGATGTTTGCCACCGCCGCCGCCACCTCAGGATGGCTGGATTGCACCGTAATCCGCATAAGCTGGGTGTCTCTGACCGGCGTGACGGTCACACCCACCGTATGATTGCGGCGCAGCTCGGCGATGCCGCCGGGGTAGCCCAGCGCGATGGCGGCCTGGTCCAGCGTGGGCCAGTCCTGCAACATGGCAGAATAGGTGCGCGCAATGCGCTCGCTGGTGATGATGTCGGTGTAGTCGCTGTTGCCGCCCGAGCGCGCCCGGTTAATATAGGCCGTGGACGTAGCCTGATAGATCGGCGTCTGCTGGCGGCTGTAGAAAAAGGCTGCAGCGCCGGCCAGCGCCGAGCAGAGAAGCACCAACCAGAACCACTTTCGGACAATATTGAAATAACTACGAAGATCCATAAACTTGATTACCTTTTGAAATGTCGCCCCACGGGCAGGTTGGCATTATAGCACGATGAAAGCGGCCCGCCAAAGATGGGCTTGATCGGATTTGTAAGCCGTCTCCATGTGTGAGGGCCTGGCAGCGCGCCCTGCAGCCGCTGTCTCAGCCTGCCGCTGTTCAGGCCTTTCCCGACCCGGCAAAGCTCAGCTCGGCGGGCGGAGGAGTGCTCGGAGCGCTGGCCGGCGGCGCGGCTTTGGCAGCCGGACCGTCAGCAGCAAAGGCGCGAAATTCAGGGATCAGCTCCTTCAACCCGCGCCGGATCGCAGCCTCGTCGTCGTTGAAGGCCACGGCGATCAACTCCCGCACAGCCTGGTCCAGCCCGTTAGGCGACAGATGGCTGCCGTGGTTGGCGATGAAGATCTTGTGGTGATCGGTGCGTTGATAGTCCTCGCCAGCCACAAAGAGTTCTTCGTACAGTTTCTCCCCTGAGCGCAGTCCGCTGTAGACAATGTCGATGTCGCGCCCTGTCTCCAGGCCGGAAAGGCTGATCAAGTCGCGCGCCAGGTCGACGATCTTGACCGGCTCGCCCATGTCGAGCACAAAGGCTTCGCCGCCGTGGCCCAGCACAGCCGCCTGCAACACCAACTGCACCGCCTCCGGGATGGTCATGAAAAAGCGGGTCATCTCCGGATCGGTCACTGTCACCGGCCCGCCGGCGGCAATCTGGCGCTTGAAAGTCAGCACAACGCTGCCGCGGCTGCCTAGCACATTGCCGAAGCGCACGGCTACATAGGGGCGCCCGCTGCGCTGGGCCGCCTGCTGCACCAGCAGCTCGGCCACGCGCTTGCTGGCGCCCATGATGCTGGTGGGATTGACAGCCTTATCGGTGGAGATCAGCACGAAACGATCCACGCCGCAGGCCAGCGAGGCTTCGAGCACATTGCGGGTGCCCAGAACATTGTTGGTGATCGCCTCGCTGGGGTTGTCCTCCATCAACGGCAGGTGCTTGTGGGCCGCAGCGTGAAAGACGATCTGCGGGCGATGCTGTTGAAAGATGGCTAACAGGCGCTCGGCAAAGCGGATGTCGGCGATTGCCGAGACGATCTGGGGCTGAGGCTGTTGCCGCCAGCCGTTGGCGCTGCGCGCGGCCTGGGCAGCGTACAGGCGCTGCAGTTCCTGCTGGATCTCAAAAACGCTGTTCTCGCCGTGGCCGACGATGACCAGCTTGGCTGGCTTGCAGCGTATGATCTGGCGGCACAGCTCGCTGCCAATCGACCCACCGCCGCCGGTGATCAGCACACAGCGATCGCGCAGCAAGTTCTGCACTGCGGCAATGTCGGTTTCGACCGGATCACGGCGCAGCAGGTCCTCGATCTCGACATTGCGCAGTTGGCTGACACTCACCTGCCCGCCCAGCAGCTCGAACATGCCAGGGATAGTCTTGGCAGCCACACCGGCCCGCTCACAGATGGCCAGCACATCGCGGATGGCCTTGCCTGGCGCGGTGGGCATGGCGATGATCACCTGGTCAATTTTATGTTCCTCAACCAGGTGCGGCAAGGCGTCACGGCTGCCCAGCACCGGCAGGCCGCGCAGGCGCATGCCGTGCTTGCCAGGATCATCGTCCACAAAGCCGATGGGGTCAAGGCCGATCTGGGGGTTGGCGTTCATCTCGCGGGCAATCATTGCCCCGGCCTCGCCTGCCCCCACAATCAAGACGCGGTGCAGCGTGGCTCGACGCCGGCCGCGCTGGCTGTGCAGCGCAGCCGCGCGCACGCTGAAACGGATGGCCCCCACAGCCAGCACCACCAGCATGGCGTCGATAAAGGGGATCGAACGGGGCAGGGCACAGGCCGGCTCGATCGCAGTACACAACGCCAGGCCAGGCACACGTACCCCGAAAAAGACCGCCAGGACCAGCAAAGTCGAGAGTAGACCGGCCGTCACGATCTGGATCATCTCGTCGATGCTGGCATAGCGCCAATAGCGGGCGTAGAGGCCAAGCTGGTAGAAAACCCCCAGCCGGATCAGCAGCGCCACAGCAGTATAAAGCGCTATCGCCGGAACATACTTGTCCAACGACTGTGTCCCATCCACCCGCAGCATCAGGGCCAGCGTCGGTGTAACACACAGGATCAACGCGTCCAGCAGCAAGAAGTGACGGTTGCGCAGGCGTAGCAGGACATGAGGCTTGTTCGAGGCTCTGGATTTGTTCATGGCGCAAAGCTAAGCATGTGTTGCTGTCATCCCCTGAGAGATGCCGCGCCCCGCCCGGCACCCGCAACGTTTCTCCCAACAACCGAAACGGGCGCAGCTTGACAGCATATACGAGACGAGCAGTTGTCGTTACTACTCAGGCCCAGGTGCCGGGCACTTGCATTGGCGTCATGAACTGCAAGTGCCCGGCACCTGAGTAGCTACCAGTTGTCAAGAAATCAATGCATGCTTGAGCCGGTCTTGCCGACCAGCCCAGTCAGCCGGTTGTACGTGAACAGGGTCTAGGGCAGGCGGATAAAGATCCGGCCCGCATTGAACTTGTCGGCGGCGAAAGAGAGCGTCAGATCGCTGGACTCCACGGGCACGCTGAAGCCCACCTGGGCGCGAATCACCTCGCCTGGCGCCAGATCGACGTCGGGCGTCGTTCCTCCGATGGTGGCCAGGGCGGGCGCGCTGATCCGGTAGACCTGATCTGAGCTGTCCTTCAGGATAATCTCGCGGGCCGAGTTGATGCCGATCACGCGGCTGCTGACGTTCTGAATCGTCAGGTCCAGCAGCACCAATTGGCGGCCGGTCTCAGGGGCAGCCTCTTCAGCATCTGCGTCGGGGGCTGGCTCATTGCCAGGTGGGACAATGCGCGTGACGGTCAAGACCAGATCGCCGACCGCAATAGTCTCGTCGATGGCGGCCGTGGTGATGAGGTAGGACGGTGTGGCTGTGGGCAGCGGCCCTGGCGTCGGCAACGGCAGAGGCGTCCAGGTAGCCGTGGGCGTCGACGTGGGCGCGGGCGTCGACGTGGGCGGCAGCGTGGGCAGCGGAGCCGGCGTGGACCTGGCAGGACAGCCGGCCAGGCTCAGAAGCAACAGCACAGCGGCAGCCAGCACACCGAACGCTTGCCGCCGCTGGCGATGAATGGTGGTAAATTTCATGGAACCGTCGTGATTGATCGTCATGTTGGATGAGTAGGGGTGGCTACTCAGGCGCCGGCGCTTGCAGCTCATAGGCGGTAACTGCTCAGCCGGCCGGTCAGAAACCGGGTTTTTCTCGTTGGGCAATGA
>CAZVGR010000118.1:0-15965 GCA_964626845.1 uncultured Anaerolinea sp. | reverse complement strand
TTACGCATTACGCATTACGCATTACGATAGCAGCCAGCCAACTTCAATCCAGCCAACCCTCAACAACCACCCTATCGCATTAAGGAGAGCACCCCATGACGAATTTCAGCATCGAGACCCACGAACTGAAGCGCTGCGTCCTCGTCACATTGCACGGACGAATCGACAGCAGCAAAGCGCCGCTGGTCGAGGCCAAGGTGCGGGAGTTGATCGACGCTGGTCACTACCGCTTTGTGGTCGACATGAGCGAGGTGGAGTTCGTCAGCAGCGCCTTCCTGCGCGTGCTGATCTCTGCATCGAAGTCGGTGCGCCGTTTCAACCGCGGCGATATCTATCTCGCCGCGGTACCGGGGCGCATCAAAGAGGTTTTCGACCTGGCTGGCCTGCTGCCGCTCTTCAAACTCTATGACACACAGGTCGAGGCCGTTGGAAGCTGGTAAACGCGGTTTATCGATGGAGATCGCAGAACTGACCGTCAACAGCGACCTGGATGGCTTGCCTCAGGTGATCGACTTCGTGCGGCAAGCATGCATGGCAGCCGGCATGTCGGATGACGCCATTTTTGCCTGCGAGCTGGCTACTGACGAAGCCTGCACCAACATCATCGAGCATGCCTATGACGGTCGCGACGACGGCCTGATCCGCGTCTCGTGTTGGGTGGATGCTGGCGCGTTTGTGGTTCAGTTTCTTGACCAAGGCGCAACCTTTGATCCGAGCAAAGTTCGTGAGCCGCTTTTGACCGAAGTACTGGCGGATCGTCCGCTGGGGGGGCTTGGCATGCACTTCATGCGCAGCTTGATGGATGAGGTGCGTTTCGACTTCGATCCTGTCGCGGGGAACCTGCTCACCATGACCAAGCGGTTTGGATGACAACTCAGGGGCCGGCTTGACTATGTCCACTTCCCAGCCTCCCCTTGCCTCATCTCGTCAACCGGGCGCCAAGCGCAGGAATCTGTCTGTGTCGGAGTTGTCGGCGCTGACCGAGGCCGGCCTGGCCATCGTGCGCGCACAGCTTGACCTGGCCGGCCTGTGCGAGCTGGTTTACCAGCAGGTGTCCTACCTGGTAGATGCTGACAGTTTCCACTTAGGTCTGTTCGAGGGAAACAGCTTTCACCTCAAAGTGTGGGTGCAGGACGGGGTGCGCCGCGCTCCGACCGCTTTTCCTGGCGCGCAGGATGCGGGCATCGTGGGCTGGGTGCGGTCCACCCAGCAGCCACTGCTGGTGCGCGATTTCCTGGCCGAAATGGACCATCTGCCAGCGCAGCCTAGCTACCAGGCCGAGAATCCCCCGCGTTCAGCCCTCTTCGTGCCCCTGGTGGCCAGCGGCCATGTGGTCGGCTCCATGTCGGTGCAGCACGCCCAGCCCGACGCCTATGACGATGACGACCTGCAACTGCTGAGCATCATCGCCAACCAGGCGGCCAGCGCCATCGTCAACGCCCAGCTTTTTAAGACCGTGGGCCGGCGTGTGGAACAGCTCGCCGCCATTGCCGAGGTCAACAGCGCTGTTGCGGCGGAGCTGGACCTGGACGCGCTGCTGGCCAAAGTGGTCGAGTTGATCCGGGAGCGCTTCGACTTTTATCATGTGCAGGTCTTTTTGGTGGAGGATGAGGAACACCGCGCCATTTTTCGGGCCAGCACTGGCCACGATCTGAACAAGCGCTGGAAAGCCGAAGGACGCAGCCTGCCCTTTGGCGCTGGCATCATCGGCTGGGTGGCGGCTTCAGGCCAGTATCTCCTGGCTGGCGATGTGTCGCAGGAGCCGCGCTATCTGCCGGACGATCCGCGCTTGCTGCCTGACACCCGCTCTGAGTTGGCTGTGCCGCTGAAGGTGGAGGACAGGGTGCTGGGCGTGCTGGACGTACAGAGCCGCGATCTGAATGGCTTCAGCGACGACGATCTGTTCGTGCTCCACGCCCTGGCCAACCAACTGGCCATTGCGGTGGACTCGGCCTGGTCTTATCGCGCTCAGCAAGAGGAAGCCTGGATGACTACGGTGCTGCTTCAGGTGGCGCACGTGGCCAGCCGCGCCAACACGCTGGACGACGTGTTGAGCGCAATCACCCGCATCGTGCCTATGTTGACCGGAGTGGCGAGCTGCGGCGTATGGCTGCACGATGAGGAGAATGAGCTGTTTGAGCTGGCGGCCGAATTTGGGCTGCGCATGGACGACCTGGAGCCGGGCCGGCTGCGTATGCGGCCGGAAGCTGATCCGGTGCCAGCGCTGATGCTGCTCAAAGAAACCCTCGATCCGGTCGAGCTTACCCCGGCGGATGACTTCATGCTGCCGCCGCTTTTGTGGCAGATTGTGCCGGGCGATCTGTTGATCTTGTTGCCGCTTTTGGCGCAAAATCGCCTGATTGGCTGTCTGTTGGTCAGCCTGGACAGCGAGGAGATGCCGATCCGGCTGCACGAAAAGCGGCTGTCGATGCTCAACGGCGTCGCCAACCAGGCTGCGGCCGCCATCGAGAACGTGCGCCTGGCCAGCGCACGCGAGGAAGAGGCGTGGATCTCCTGGGCGCTGCTGGAGGTGTCACAGGCCATGGCCAACGCCCGTTCTGTCGACGACATGCTGGAACAGGTGGTGCGGTTGACCCCGCTGCTGGCGGGCGTCGATCGCTGCGCCGCGCTGCTGCGCGACGCCCAGAGCGACGAGTTTGTCGTCGCCCAATACTACCTGGGACGGCGCCAAACGCCGGCCAGACTGGACGCCGCGCGCCTGCGGGTTGGCGACCTGCCCCTGCTAGATTTGGCGGTTCACACCCGCCGCGTGCAACGGGTGGACGACGCCTCGCAGAGCGATCTGGTGCCGGCAGCCTGGCGCGAGGCTGTGGGCAGCAAGACGCTGGTAGTGGCTCCGCTGCTGGTGCAGAGCGAGGTGCGAGGGGCGCTGCTGGTAGACAGCGTCGAGCTCTCCTATGGCATGAGCCAGCGCCGCGAGGACATCCTGAGCGGCATTGCCCAGCAGCTTAGCCTGAACCTGGAGAACTTCCATCTGTTGGCGCAGGAACGGGAGCGCATTCGGCTGGCTCAGGAGTTGCAAGTGGCGCAGCGCATCCAGGCCAGCCTGCTGCCCGATGCCGTTCCTGCTTTGCCGGGTTATGAGATCGCCCACACGTGGGATCCTGCGCGCGAGGTAGGGGGCGACTTTTACGCCTTTATCCCCTTACAGCCAGGGGCTGTGGGGCTGCTGATGGCCGACGTAGCCGACAAGGGGGTGCCAGCCGCGCTGTTCATGGCCACCACCTCCACCTTGCTGCGGGTGTCGGCCCAGAGCCACGCTGCGCCAGACCAGGCGCTGCTGCACGCTAATGCCTGGGTCAACGCCAACAATCGCGAGGACATGTTCGTCACGGCCTGGTACGGCGTGCTCGACCCGGCCAGCCACCGCGTCGATTTCGCCAACGCCGGCCACAGCCTGGCCCTGCACGTGCAGGCTGCGGATGGGGCCATCCGCATGCTGCGGCCGGCCGGCATGCCGCTGGGGGTGACAGAAGATCTGGTGCTGGAACGGGACGCGGTCACGCTGGCGCCGGGCGACCTCCTCGTGCTCTACACCGACGGCGTGATCGACGCGCTGAACGAGGCGGAGGAGGATTTCGGCCAGGACCGGCTGGAGGCGCTGCTCTTCGGCCGCCGCCACGAGAGCGCCCAACAGGTAGTCGATGCGCTGCGCAGCGCCGTGCTGGCCCACACCGGCCAGGCGCCGCTGTATGATGATGTGACGTTAGTAGTGCTGCGGCGGCTGACTGACTAACCGTGCTTTCACGGCTGGACGCGCAGCAGCGGCATATAGACCTGCGGTCGTACCAGGGAGATGTTTATGCACTGCCAGGTGCGGCCGCCGTCGTCGGAGCGGTATTGTGCTGCACCAGTGGGCCACGAGAAAAATGCTCCAATGAACAAGGTGTGCGGCTTGTAGGGGGGACCTGATCCCTGGACGACCGTCAGCGGCAGAAAGACGTGATAGACATCCTCCGGCAGATCGGAAGAACCCTGGCTCGATACGCGGAGAGTTGGAGTGTTTGTCTCCGGCACACGGCGCACGACCAGATTGTAGGACGTGTTGGGCGTCAGCATGGTCCAGCTCCCACCGGCGTCGTAGCTGGCATACAGGCCGCGTGAGGTGGCTGCGTAGATCGTTGGGTCCTCTGGGAAATCAGGCGAGAACTGGGGATAGATGGCGCCATAGGGGCTGTTGCCGCAGTAGGGGCCGCCCGGCGGAAAGATAGCCTGCCAGGTGGCGCCTCCATCCTGGCTCATGAATAGCGACGAATCACTCCAAGCGCCCGCCAGCAGTGTGTGATCCCTTGCTAAACCGGGCGACACCACCAGATTCTCGAAGTGGCGATCAGGACACAGGCCCTGGCCGCCAGCGCTCCAGGTCTCGCCGCCGTCGTATGAGACGATCAGGCGCGTGTTCAGCGACGGGCTCACTGCGGTCAAGGAGGCGAACACAGTTTCGTCCTGATCATAATTGGGCGAGACCACCACCGAGCCTGCCGCCGTCTCTGACCACACCTGCTGCCAGGTGGCGCCCCCGTTCACTGAACGCGCCACCCCTGCGGGCAGGGATGGGTAATACTCGGTCCGAAAACGCGGTTGGAACAAGACGCCGGGGCGATTAGCGGCGCGCAGCGTATAATCGTAGCATTGCAGATTCTCGTTGCACGGCGCTGTGCGCGGCTCCCAGGTGTCCCCTCCGTTCGTTGTCCGGTAGAAATGGTACTGGCCGTTGATCCAACTTGAGTAGATCAAACCCAGGTAGGCTGTCAGCCCAGTGGCTTCCGGCTCGGGCGCCATGTCGAACGCTGTGAACAAGGCGCTGTTTACAGTATAGGGAAAATCGAACACCTGCAACCAGCTTGCGCCTCGATCCACGCTCCTGAGCACAACCATGTGTTTTTCTCCGGCGAAACGCGACCGCGTGAGCCAGAAGATCGTGCCGTCGTGGGTGTAGTTGGGCGAAGGAAATAGCCTCCAGAATCCATCATCAGGACAAAGGGGCAACGGGCCGCCGCCCGCCTGGGCCTGGATCGGCTCACCTGGGATGGCGAAAGCGACGGACGCCAGGCAGGCGATGCTGAGGATCACCCGAATACGACGAGACCAAGGTGTTTCGCGGTTCATGGCGGCAATCCTCCTTGCGCCTCCTTCTATAGGATACAATCATGGCCTCTCTGCCCGGCTACAGGCCGTTCCAAAACCGCCTTACGCGATTGTAAGGGATGTTGCAATCGCTGTCAAATGAAGTTGTTTGGCGGCTGGCGCGAACTTGTGTGCTACTGACACTTATGTTATAATTCTGTCCAACTTGTGCTGGGGTATGCGCCTCGGTGTTCCAGCGGTATCCCGGCTCTTTTTGTGCCATACGATAAGGAGAAACAACGTGCCTCTCTCGAAAACGGAAAAGGACACCATTACGCGAGAATATCAGGTTCATGCCAGCGATACTGGCTCGCCTGAGGTCCAGGTTGCGCTGCTCACCATGCGCATCAACCAGCTCATCGAACATTTGAAGACCCACAAGCACGACGAAGGCTCGCGACGCGGCCTGCTCAAGCTGGTGGGCCAGCGCAGGCGCCACCTGGCTTATCTCAGCCACAAGGACCAGCACCGCTACAAGCTGCTGATCGAGCGGCTGGGACTGCGCAAGTAACCGAGGTTCGTAACCAAGTGTCGGGTAGACGGGTGTTTTCCAGACCCGCTACCCGACCTGCTTTGTAGACAACATCTATTCGTTCTGGATTGAGCTGCTCTCTGCCGGACTGATGCTGTGGACGGTTCAGGTATTGGGGAGTGGACCCGACTCGTTCGGATCCACTCCCCAGTCCCTGACCTCCGGGTCAGCCGGCGCCCGCAATGACCGACCCAGACCCTTCGGGTTTTCAGAAACCCAAAAGGGCTGCTATGGCCGTTTGTTGCGGGCGTGTTCGCGAGTGCGAGCGGCGGCGCTGACTTGAGCCGGGCGGATGGGTGCAAAAGAAGAGGGTCGGGCATTGAACTGTCTCGGCCAGATAACCACCAATCCATTTGAGGTAAGGACTACCCATGCAAGTGCAAAAATATCAATTCAACAGTCATATCGGCGACCATGAGATCGTCGTGGAAACAGGCACGCTGGCCTTGCTGGCTGGCGGCGCTGTCACCCTGCGCTCTGGCGAGTCGGTGCTGCTGGCCACGGCCACCGGCTCCCGCTCCGTGCGCGAGGGCATTGACTTCTTCCCCCTGAGCGTCGACTTCGAGGAAAAGCTCTACGCCGCCGGCCGCATCCCCGGCTCCTTCTTCCGCCGCGAGGGCCGCCCCTCCGAGGGCGCCATTCTGACCGCACGCCTGACCGACCGGCCGCTGCGCCCGCTCTTCCCCAAGGGCATGCGCAACGAGGTGCAGGTCATCGTCACCGCGCTGGCCTCCGACGGCCAGAATCTGCTGGATGTGCTGGCCATCAACGCCGCTTCCTGCGCGCTGACTATCAGCGACGTGCCGTGGGATGGCCCGGTGGGCGCAGTGCGTGTCGGCTACATCGACGGCGGCTTCGTGGCTAACCCCACCGCGGCCGAGATGGAGACCAGCACCCTGGACCTGCGCGTGGCCGGCACCCACGACGCCATTCTGATGGTCGAGGCCGGCGCCGACGAGGTGCCCGAGGATGTGATGCTGGAGGCCCTCAAGTTCGCCCATGCCAGCATCCAGGACTTCATCGCCATGCAGCAGCGCATGCGCGAGCAAATGGGCAAGCCCAAGTTCGATTTCATCGCTCCCGCCCCCAAGGACGAGGTCAAGGCCGCCGTTCAGTCCCTGGTCGGCCAGCGCATGGACGATATCTTGCAGGCCGGCTATCTGAAAGAAGAGCGCAGCGCTGCTCTGGATGAGCTGAGCGTCGAGATCCGTGGGGAACTGGACGAGAGCTTCGATGTGGCCGAGCTGAAAGGAGCGTTCGACGCCGTGTTCAAGCACAGCGTGCGCGAGCAGATCCTCAATCAGGGCCTGCGCCCCGACGGCCGCAAGACCACGGAGATTCGGCCCATTAGCTGCATGACCGGCATCCTGCCGCGCGTGCATGGCACTGGCCTCTTCACCCGCGGCGAGACCCAGGTGCTGACCATCGCCACCCTCGGCACCCCGCGCGAGGCGCAGGAGTTGGACACCCTGGCGCCGGAAGAGACCAAGCGCTACATGCACCATTACAACTTCCCGGCCTTCTCCACCGGCGAAACGTGGCCCAACCGCGGCCCGAAGCGCCGCGAGATCGGCCATGGCGCGCTGGCTGAGCGGGCGCTGCTTCCCATGATCCCCCCCAAGGAACAATTCCCTTACACCTTGCGTTTGGTCTCCGAGGTGCTCAGCTCCAACGGCTCCACCTCTATGGCTTCGGTTTGCGGCAGCACGCTGGCCCTGATGGACGCGGGCGTGCCGATCCAGGCGCCGGTGGCAGGCATCGCCATGGGCCTGGTGACTGACCCGGAGAGCGGCCGCTATGCCATTCTGTCCGACATTCAGGGCATGGAAGACCACCTGGGCGACATGGACTTCAAGGTGGCGGGCACCGCTCACGGCGTCACTGCTTTGCAGATGGACATCAAGATCAAGGGTATCAGCCTGGAGATGATGCAAGAGGCGCTGGAGCAGGCCAGGCTAGGCCGGCTGCACATCCTGGACAAGATGCTGGCTGTAATGCCTCAGCCCAACGAGGAACTCTCGCCCTATGCGCCGCGCATCATCACCCTGCACATCGACCCTGACAAGATCGGCAAGGTGATCGGACCCGGCGGTAAGGTGATCCGCGCCATCCAGGACGAGTATGAGGTCAAGATCGACATCGAGGACGACGGCTCGGTCTACGTGGCGGCGCCTGACGGCACCAAGATCAAGGGCGCGATTGCCCAGATCGAGGCGTTGACCGAAGAAGCCTCCATCGGCAAGATCTACACCGGCAAGGTGGTGCGCACCGAGAGTTATGGCGCCTTCGTCGAGATCATGCCTGGCATCGACGGCATGGTCCATATCTCGCAACTGGCCGACTACCGCGCGCCCACTGTGGAAGACGTGGTGCGGGTCGGCGATGAGGTGATGGTCATGGTGATTGACATCGACAAGGCCACTGGCAAGATTCGCCTCAGCCGGCAGGCTGTTTTGGAAGGCTGGACAGCCGAGGAAGCGCGCGAGCGTGACCGCAAGGGCAGCGGCGGCGGAGACCGCGGCGGCAATCGCGGCGGTGGCGGCGGCTATGGCGGCGATCGTGGTGGGCGCGACAGCGGCTACCGCGGCGGCCAAAGCGGCGGAGGCGGCCAGCCTCGCTCCAGCGTCCGCCCTCCTGAGCGCTCAGGGCGCGACAACGATCCCTCTATGGGCGAGTTGATGGACAGCGGCTCTGGCGACCGCAAGCGCCCTCGCCGCCGCTAACAAATGCGGCAACTACTCAGGTCCGGGCACTTGCAGTTCATTGGCGGCTGAAATCGGCTCCACATACCTCGTCAGCAGGCGCAAATGCAAGTGCCCGGCACCTGGGCCTGAGTAGTAACCGAATGCGTGGCTTTTCCCTGGTTTTGCACAACACGAGCGAGTATGAACCGTATGAGTGACGAAGAAATACGACTTTCCCAGGACTATGCCAACCCAGGCAGCCAGAACTATGAACTGCCCGCCATAGCCGTGGCCGGCGTGGATGGGCCTGCGCCAGAGGCAGCCCATCAGCCCGGCCGCGCCAAGGGCATAGTGCGCGAGGTGGCCGAGACCGTTGTCCCGGCCATCGTGATTGCGTTGCTGATCCACATCTTCCTGGCCCAGGCCACGCGGGTCTATGGCCAGAGCATGGAACCCAACCTGCACAGCGACATGCGGCTGGTGGTCGAAAAGCTTTCCTACCGGCTGCACACGCCGCAGCGAGGCGACATCGTTGTGCTGCGGGTGCGGCCAGGGGATGAGATGTTGATCAAGCGGGTGATCGGCCTGCCTGGCGATCAGGTGGAGATCCACGACGGCCAGGTCTACGTCAACGGCCAGGCGCTGGACGAACCCTACCTGAACCAGGAGACGCGCGGCAATCTGGCGCCGCGCGTGGTACCGCCTCTGCATGTCTTCGTGATGGGCGACAACCGGCGAGCCAGCAATGACAGCCGTTCCTTCGGTCCGGTCCACGTGGACAACATCGTGGGCAGGGCGTGGCTGAGCTACTGGCCGCCAGAGGCAATTGGCCCCATCAACTAACCGCAACCTTTGACGCGCATCATGCTCCTATCTCCGCCAGTCCGGCTCTGCCAGGCGTTTGCCTCGCTCAGCCTGGCTTGGCGGAGTTCTTTTTTTGAGATACTCAGTTTTTGGGTCGAACAGGTACTCTCGTGCTGCTGTACGCCTTGAGCTTGCCTGTGGGACACTTGAGGGGGCGGATATTGGACAAGACAAACGCTTTGGATAAAATTGAACAAGCACTTGTGGTTAGCTTCCTCTGGCGTTACTACTCAGCCATAGGTGCCGGGCACTTGACTTTGCGCCTAATTACGAAGTCTGCCGAGCCGAATTCAGCCGATCGTGGGCTGCAAGTGCCCGGCACCTGAGTAGTAACCCAATGGCGGCAGTTACTTGTAAACCGAGCGCAAGTGCGTGACGCCTGAATAGTAACATCTGCACCTTGATAGGCGGCTGGCCGGTTACGAAAGTCGATATGAAACCTATGACGGTATCACCCAGCTTGGCGCAAGCAGTTCTTGACTCGCTACCCAACGAGATTGCTGTTTTGACCCCGCAAGGCGGGATCAGCGCAGTCAACGCTGCCTGGAATCGCTTCGCACAGGAGAATGGGGCTTCTTCATGGGACAAGGTCGGGGTAGGAACGAATTATGTCGAAATCACCACATTGGGAGCCCAGGAAGGTTCTGAGGGGGCGCAGGCCGTGCTGGATGGCTTGTTGCGGGTGCTAAGCGGCGAAAGCCCTTTCGAGGAGTTCGAGTATCCTTGTCCTTCCCCGACCCAGGAGCGGTGGTTTGTCGTGCAGATAATGCCTTTGATCGGCGGCGAGCCGGGACACATTGTCGTGCAACATCTCGATGTCACCAGCCGCCGGCTGGCCATCGAGATGAGCGTGCGCGATCGGCAAACCGCCAGCCGAGACGCCGCCGAGGCGCGGGAAGTGGCCACCTTGCAGCAGATGGCGTCGCCAGAGACCAGCTTAACTGCTCAGAGCTACGGCATGTTGCGCGTGAAAGACTCGTTGCCTGGACTGTTCAATAGCATGGTGGAGCGCTACATCTTGCTGCTTGACCGCGCTGTGGAAATGCGCGCCTACAAGGGTGAGGAGCCGCTGTCAGGCAGCCTGCGTCAATTGGCGCAGGACATGCGCCATGTGGCAGCCGGCCCGCGCGATGTTCTCGATCTGCACGTCAATGCCTTGAAACGGCGGCTACTTGATCTCTCGCCAGCGCTGCGCGATGTCTACTTGGTAGAAGCGCGCGCCTTGGTGCTGGAGTTGATGGGGCAACTGCTTTCGCTGTATCGGACAGAGTCGTTTGGCAGCCAAAAGCTGCACCCAAAAGGTAAGGAGTAGTCATGAACAGGCTGTCCTTGACCCTTTTTGTCACAGGAGACACGCCTCGCACCAACAAGGCGATCGACAATCTCCATTTGCTTCAACGCGATTACCTGGGGCTTGAGTGCGAGATCACTGTCGTCGATGTTCTGGAACATCCCGATCTTGCCGAGGAGTCCAGAATCTTTGCAACCCCGACACTGATCAAGACCTACCCACCTCCTGTCAGGCGCGTCGTTGGCGATCTGTCGGATATTGAAAAGGTGGCGGCTATCTTGCGCGTCAGCGCTCACAGCAGCCTGAGTACACCGTAAACAAATTAGCTGCGTATTGGTGCCCGGCACTTTGGCGACGATTCGTACATGAACAGAGGCTCGTGTCAAGTGCCGGGCACCTCAGCAACTTTGTTTACGACGTACTAAGCTAAGGATTACCATCGACTGGAGGTAGCGTATGAATACCGTCAGCAGGCCAGACCGCCGCATCCAGAAGCTGGCCACAGGCATGCCCGGCTTCGATCACGTCTCCTATGGCGGCTTGCCGTTGGGCCGCACAACTTTGGTTGCCGGTTCGGCCGGCAGCGCAAAGACTGTCTTTGCCACACAGTTTTTAGCCGAGGGCATCCTGCAAACCACAGATAACGGCGTGTTTGTCACATTCGAGGAGTCGCCTCAGGATATTCGCGCCAACATGGCCTCGTTAGGGTGGGACATCCCAGCCTGGGAAGCTGATCAGCGCTGGGTATTTGTCGACGCCTCGCCTCATGGCAGCCAGGAAGACCTGGTCGTGGGCGAATACGATCTGGGCGGCCTGATGGCGCGCATCGAGCACGCAATCCGGACTGTCAATGCCAAGCGTGTGGCCTTAGACTCGCTGGGGGCCATCTTCTCCCGCCTGAATGACCCTGGCACTGTACGCACGGAACTGTTCCGCATCGCGTCGGTGCTGAAAAGTCTCGGGGTGACGGCGTTGATGACCGCCGAGCGCGTCCACGAATACGGCGACATCTCACGCTACGGCGTGGAGGAGTTCGTCGCCGACAACGTGATTATCCTGCGCAACGTGCTGGAAGATGAGAAGCGCCGCCGGACCGTCGAAATCCTTAAGTTCCGTGGCACGTCCCACCAAAAAGGGGAATATCCCTTCACAATCGTGCCGCAGAGTGGCATCATCGTCATTCCGCTGTCCGCTATTGAACTCAAGCAGCACTCCAGCAACCTGCGTGTCACTTCGGGCAACGTCGAGTTAGACCTTTTGTGCGGCGGTGGGTTCTTCCGCGACTCTGTGGTTTTGATCTCTGGCGCCACCGGCACCGGAAAGACGCTGATGACCACCGAGTTCATGGCTGGCGGGGCTAAGCTGGCAGAGCGCTGCCTGCTGTTCGCTTTTGAGGAAAGTCGCGAGCAGTTGTTCCGCAATGCCACAGGCTGGGGCATCAACTACGAGCAGATGGAGAAAGATGGGAAGCTCAAAGTTGTCTGCGTTTACCCTGAGGCCTCCAGCCTGGAAGACCATCTGATCAATATCCAGGACACTATCCGCGACTTTAAGCCGATGCGCATCGCTGTCGATAGTCTTTCGGCTCTGGAGCGGGTAGGCACCATCAAAAGCTTCCGTGAGTTTGTGATCGGCCTGACTTCTTTCATCAAGCACGAAGAGATCATCGGCCTGTTTACGGCGACCACGCCCACTCTGACCGGCGGCGCTTCGGTCACTGAGGCGCACATCTCCACCTTGACAGACTCCATCATTCTGCTGCGCTATGTCGAAGTGAACGGCGAGATGCGGCGCGGCATCACCGTGCTCAAGATGCGCGGCAGCCGGCACGATAAAGAAATCAGGGAGTTTACCATTGACGAGGATGGCATGCATATCGGCAAGCCATTCCGCAACGTCAGCGGCATCCTGGCAGGAAACCCGCATCAAGTCTCTTTCTCGGAGATCGAACGTCTGGACGAAATGTTCCGCTGACGTTACTACTCAGGTGCCGGGCACTTGCACCCCGTGGACGGCTGAAATCAGCTCCACAGACTTCGTCAGCAGGCGCAAATGCAAGTGCCCGGCACCTGGGCCTGAGTAGTAACCCGCTGATCCTGTTGAAAAGCGTGTTTGGTCGCCAGCGTAGGCGTACCTGCCCTCAAATTGACATCCATGCCGCCATGACAGCACAAATCGAAGCTCTGCTTTTGGAAAATCAGCAGCTCAGGGCTGAGATCAAGACCAGGGACGTTCGCTTTCGTGCTCTGATCGACCAAAATGCCGATGGCATCTTGGTCGTCGACCAGGATGGGGGGGTGCGTTTTGCCAATCCTGCCGCTGAGGAACTATTCCAGATTGCGGCCGACCAGTGGCTTGACCAGCCCTTTGGTTTTCCAGTTGTGCCGGGCCAGGCAACAGAGGTGGATATCAGCCGGGGCTTTGGCGCCGGTTCAACGCTGGTCGCCGAGATGCGCGCCACCGAGGTGGTCTGGGAGGGAAAGCCGGCCTATGTGGTTAGCCTGCGTGACATCAGCGAGCGTAAGCGGGCTGAGGACGCCCTGCGGGCCAGCGAGCGGCGCTACCAAGACCTGTTCGACAGCATGCTCAACGGTTTCGCATTGCACGAAATCATCTGCGACGAGCACAATCAGCCGGTTGATTACCGCTTTCTGAAGGTCAATCCCGCCTTTGAAAAACTCACCGGGCTGAGTGCGCAGCAGGTTGTGGGCCGGACCGTGCGCGAGGTGCTGCCTCATGCCGTTGAGACGTGGATCGCCACCTACGGGCAAGTGGCCCTTACTTGCCAGCCAGTGCATTTCACCCAGTACTCTGCTCCGTTGGAACGCATCTACGAGGTGGTGGCTTTCTGTCCTGAGCGCGGCCGCTTTGCCACCATCTTTGCCGACGTCACCGATCGTGTGCGGGCCGAGGAAGCCTTGCGGGCCAGCGAAGAACGCTTCCGAACGGTGGTCACGTCCACGGATGATGTCATCTTCACACTGGATCGGGAGCATCGTCACACCGGGGTGTTCGGCCGATGGGTTCAGGACGCTGGTCTGACGCCCGATTGGTTTCTGGGCCGCACCACAGGCGAGATCTTTGGTCCGGAGGCCGCCCTACCTCACGAAGCTGCCAACAACCGCGCCCTGGCCGGCGAGTCAGTGGTCTATGAGTGGCACTTGCCGTCGGCTGAGGGCATGGTCTATTACCAGACAGCGCTTTCCCCCCTGCGCGGCCCCGATGGGAGTGTTGTCGGGCTGGTAGGCGTCGGCCGCAACATCACCCCGCTGAAGGAAGCCGCTGCCGAGCTGCTGCGCAGCGAGACCAAGTTCCGTTTGCTGGTTGCTGAGTCCAGCGACGCCATCGCTCTGACCGACGAAGAGGGCCGCGTTATCGAGTGGAACGCGGCTGCCGCGCAGCTCTTCGGCATCAAGCCCGCTGATGTGATCGGCAATTACATCTGGGATGTTCAGATGCAAGTCGCACAGCCCGAAGTCCGAACCGAAGCCAGATACCAACAATTGCGTGCTTTGACTCAGCAGGCACTGGCCACAGGGCAGTCCCCCATCCTGAACACGATCCGTGAAACAGAACTCTGGCGGTCGGACCAGGCCCCGGCCGTGATTCAGACGCAGGCTTTCCCCATTCCCAGCGGCAGTGGTTTCATGTTGGGTAGCATCAGCCGGGATGTCACAGAAAAGAAGCGAGCGGAAGAAGCCTTGCAAGCCTATTCCAACCGGCTTGAGGCCATGGTTGCAGAGCGCACCGAAGCGTTGGAGGCCGCTCATGCGGCCATGCTGCGCCAGGATCGGCTGGCCGTGCTCGGCCAGCTCAGCGGCGGCATTGCCCACGAGCTGCGCCAGCCACTGGCGGTGTTGCGGGCCGGCGCAGGGATGTTAACCGAGTTGCTGGCTGAAGAACCGACTGATGTCGAGGAACTGCTGGAAACTGCTGAGGCCATCGATCTCCAGGTCATGGCCTGCAACCGCATTATCGGCACGCTGCTGGACTTTGCCAGTCCCAAGCCGCCTGTCCCACAAACGCTGGATCTGCACCAGTTTTTAGCCGAGATGCTGGCGCAAGCAAACCTTGGCGGCGCTATCCAGGTTTGCACGCGTTTCGAGGCCGAGCCAGCAACCCTGGTCGCCGATGCCGATCAACTGCAATTGGTCATCAACAACTTGTTGCACAACGCCGCTCAGGCCATGCCGCACGGCGGGCGCCTGACGGTTGCCACGGCGCTGGAGCCTGCGGGCGAAGTCATGGTCTCTGTCGCCGACACGGGCGTTGGCATCGATCCACAGGACCTGCCGCAGATCTTTGAGCCGTTGTTTACCCGCAAGCGGCGCGGCGTAGGCCTGGGACTGGCGCTGTGCAAGCTCTTTGTCGAGGCGCACAACGGACGGATTGCCGTTCAGAGCACTCCAGGCCAGGGCGCTACGTTCACTATCCATCTGCCTCGCCAGTAGGTCCGTCCGGCCGGGGCCGCAGCTCACTCTTCTCTTTTTCGATCCCTGCAACTTGTGGTAGGATATACTGGCTGTCATCTCATGTCCACGACCAGCCAGCCCTCCCCCACTTCCCAGGTCACGCCAGCCAGGCTGGCCGCTGCTGCGCGCAGCAAACCAGGCCCCATGCTGCGCGGCCGGCCGGTGCATGTCGTGCTCTTCGACCTGGACGGCACGCTGGTTGAAACGGATGATGCCACAGTAGCCCGCCTGGCCCACCGCTTACAGCCTCTGGCTGCTGTGCTGCCCGGTCGTGATCCACAGCGGGCTGCGCGCCATCTGGCCGGCTGGATCAACGACCACTTCAACGGCGGCCTGGCTGTGCTGGACTGGCTGCATCTCGACCGGCCGGCGCAGCGTTTGGCTCGTCGCTGGGGGTTGATCCACGAGAACAGCCTGGAACACCCGCTCACCCCAGTGGCTGGCACAGTAGCATTGGTGCAGGCGCTCTATGGTCGCTATCTGCTGGGCATTGTCAGCACGCGCAGCGAGGCCGAGGTGCGGGTGTATCTGGCGCAGCATAACCTGGCTGGCTGCTTTGCCATCGTCGCCGGCTACGATAGCACGGTGCGCATCAAGCCGCATCCCCAGCCGGTGCGTTGGGCCGCCGCGCGCCTGGGCGTGGCAGTTGAGCATGTAGTCATGGTCGGCGACACGGCAGCCGACGTGCAATCGGCGCATGCGGCCGGCGCGTTGGCTGTGGGGGTGCTGTGCGGCTTCGGCGATCGCACTGACCTGCGGCGGGCCGACTTGGTGCTGGCCAGCACGGCCGACCTGGCGCAGTGGTTGTGAAGGAAAGGAGGTCTTGATGTCTCTGGATTCTCGTTTGGTCAACCTGGCCGCTGTTGCGCGCAAGCTGGTGGAGCATGGCTTCGTGCGCGGGGCGGGCGGCAGCGTCAGCCTGCGTTGGGAGGATCGCTGCTACATCTCGCCGGCCGGCGCGCGGCTGGACCGGC
>CAZVGR010000117.1:0-16470 GCA_964626845.1 uncultured Anaerolinea sp. | reverse complement strand
CGGTTGCCGGCCGCGTCGAGGGCGTGGACAAAGACGTTGTAGTCGAAATCGATGGGCTGCAGGGCCTGCCAGCCGACGGTCAGCGTCATGGTCCGGGTAGGTGAGATCTCGCCGGTCGGCGCCTCGTACTCCACGCCAGGACTCAGCAGGGTCACCTGGTTCGTCCCTAGGATGGCCGGTGCGGCCGGGTCGGGCGTTACTTGCGTGAATCGCGGCGCCAGGTAGGGGTAGCTGCTCAGCACCACCAGAGTCACGGCCGCGGCCCACACCGGCAGCACGGCCAGCCGTCGCTCCACCACCACCGCCGCGCCGGCCAGCAGCGCCAGCAGCGGCCCCACCAGCGTAAAAAGCTGCCAGGGGTAGGTCAACGTCGCGGCCAGCGGCTCGATGCGCCACAGCGGGCGGGCCAGGGTGGTGGTCAGCAGGATGAGGAGGAGCGCGGCGATGGCGGCGAAGCGCAGGGAGTGAAACGTGAAACGTGAGACGTGAGCACGTTTGCCGAAGCCGAGGACGATGGTCAACGCGGCCAGGCCCAGCGCGGCGAAGCCCAGTTGCAGGGGCAGACCGTCCTGCCAGCCGGGCGTGCTGACGCCAAAGCCCCAGGCTGGGGAGAAGATCTGGTAAGGATAGACGGCATGCGCGGCCACGTCCAGCGGTTGGCCGGCCAGGCCCTGTCCGCGATGCAACAGCCAGAACAGCCCGCCGCCCAGCAGCGCGCCAGCCAGCACGGCGCCCACCGCGAGCCCACGGCTGCGCCAAGGCGCGCCCGGCCACAGCGCCCACGCTACCAATAGCGCCGTGGCCCACAGCGCCAGCCCGGCCTGCGTCCAGAACAGCGCTGCGGTTAGCAGCCCAACAGCCCACGCACGTGAAACCTGCCACCTGCCACCTGCAACCTGCAACCTGCAACCCGCCACCGCCCACAACGCCCACGCCAGCAGCGCCATGAACACCGTCTCGGCCAGCGCGCCGCGCACGTAGACCGTAGCCAGCAGCGGCGGCCAGAGCATGATGACGGCCGCGGCCAGCAGGCCGGCGCGCGTGGATAGCAGACCTTTCGGGTTTGCGTCGAGTCCATCCGCAGCGGTGGAGTCTCCCTCAAAACCCGAAAGGTCGCGGCGCGTCCAGGCGAACAGGCCCAGTCCTGCGGCGATGATACTGAGGGCAAAGACGCCCTTGATCGCGCCGACGTCGCCGGCCAGGGGGCGCAGCAGCAGCGCCAGCCAGTAGGCCAGCGGCCCCTCGCCCCGCAGCAGGTCGGGCGTCACGCCGATGGAGGGCAGCCAGGTCAGCTTGTTGGGCGACGCAGCCAGGTCGGCCAGGTTGAAGACGGGCAGGAAGCCGGAGTGAACCTGGAGATAGCCAGGGTAGAGCAGCGGCGCCCAGGCAAAGAGCGAGAGCAGCAACAGCGCTAACAGATAGACGCCCCGGCCCGCGTCCTGCTGGGCCGTCGCAGAATCAACAGACCGGCGAAAGCGCCGGCCTGAGGAGGATGTTACCGTCGACATGGCTGCGATTATAGCACAGGCTCGCGAGGAGGCAAAAGAGCGCAAATCAGCAGCCAGCTATGAGCTTGGCAGGGGAACCTTGCCCAATGCATATCGAGATGAGTCAGTTCACGGTGAAGTTCATGTGGACGCGCATCTTGTAGAACGTCTCCCACTGACCGCCAGCTTCGGCGCAGGTTGCGGCGTTGGTGTTCTTGCCGTTAGCCTGCATCGAGAAGTTCGAATTGCTGCCGGGCTGTTGCCGTTCTAACTCGATCGATGTGAAGGCATACGACGATGTGCAGAACTCCGCCATACTATCGTAATTGCGTGGCACGATAGTCCCGCTGCTGTTCTCGATACGGAAGTAGATGCGATCGTCCGTGTTGGAGCGGTAGATGTTGCGGCGCGCGCCCGGCGCCACGTTCCACCAGCCCTCGGCGATCCAGGCGGCAGGGGTGACAACGGCCAGGTCGCCGGCGCGGCTGCTGTAGGGCCGGTACTTGCCGTAGGCGACGTAGACCGTCTCGCCGGAGTTGTTGATCACCGTGAACTCGTAAACCTGGCTGGGGCTGGGCGCTGGCGGATTGACCGTGTCGTAGATGTCGTTGACGCAGTGATGGGGATGGTACGCGGTGCAGTGGGCCGCTGCCGGGTTGACCGGCAGCGCTACAGCGGTCAGCAGGGTGACCAGACCAAAGACGAACAACTTACGTAGGGTGGACATGGTGCTTGCTCCTTCCAAGGATAGTGGCGGGCCAGTTTGAAGCGAATCTGGCGCTAATGTTGCTCATAGCTCTCTGTGCCGAACAGCGATGTGGCAAACTGGACGGCGTCGGCGATGATTCCGGCCGCGTGCTGCGCCTGCTGAGTCGTGTGCGTCGCCATGGCTTGCATACGGAAGCGCGCCTTGCCCAGAGGCACGGCCGGGTACTCCACCAGATTCGCCAACACGCCGCGCTCGGCGATCATCCTGGCTGCCACGGCGGCGACCCGCTCCTCGCCGATGACCACCGGGTTGATGGGGGACGGCGCGCCCAGGCAGGTGATCCCTTGCTCCTGCAACGCGCCGCGCAGGCTGCGCGACACCTGCATGAGCTGCCGGCGCAGGGCATCGCCTTCGGCCGAACGCACGATGCGCAGCGCAGCGCTGACCACGGCGCACTGCACGGGCGACAGCGCGTTGGAGAAGATGTGCGGGCCGCCGTAGAACTTCAAGTACTGCTTGACGGCCGGGCTGTGGGAGGCCACGAAGCCGCCGTTGGAGGCGAAGGTCTTGGAGAAGCTGCCCATGACCAGATCGACCTGGCCGAGCATGTCCTGCAAGCCCAGCGCGCCCGTCCCGCCAGGCCCCATGGCGCCGAAGTCGTGCGCGATGTCCACCAGCAGCACGGCGTCGAACTCGTGACACACCGCTTGGATCGCGGCGATGTCGGGCATGTCTGCGTCCATGGAGAACAGCCCCTCGGTGATTACCAGAATCAGGTTGTGGTCGTCCTCCTGGCGGATGCGCTGCAAGTGCTCACGGATCGCGTCCACGCTGAGATGGTCGGTGCGGTGGACGTTCTTGGTGGCCGCGGCCGCGCCCTGCTGCAAGCAGGCGTGGGCCAGCCGGTCCATCACCACGTGGTCGTAGGGCCGCACCAGGCCGGCGATGGCGCCAAACCCTGCGCCCCAGCCGGTGGGGAAAAGCGCCACATCGGACATGCGCAGCGTCTCGCCGATCTCCTGCTCCAGTTGCAGCGAGAGGGCCGTGTTGCCCAGCAGCGTCGGCGAGCCGGCGCTGTGCGGGCCGAAGCAGCGCAGCGCCTCGACCGCAGCTTCGGCCACAGCCGGATGGCCGGCCAGCCCCAGGTAGTCCTGCGACGCGAAGTTGATGCCGGTGTAGCGCTGGCCGCTGTCGGAGAGGATGTCGGTGGCCGGCCCCGGCTCGCGGTTCAGCGAGCGGGAGTAGAACCAGATGCCCTGACGGCGCCGGCTTTCCTGCCACTGGTAGAAACCGCCGGTGCGCTCGTCCAGGCGCTTGCCGTGGGGCCGTTGGAAGCTGGCAATGCTCTGTGCGAAAACCGAGAAGTCGTGTGCCGCCGCGCCGTTGGCGCCGTGAGCGGTGCTGATGAGAGTCTGCATGGTGTTCGTGTTCCTCCGGAGATGCTTACGGCGCATGGGCCGCTGTTGAGGCTGCCAGACTGCACGGCTCGCCGTCCAGCCTGGCAGCAGATCACGTGATGGGCGTTTTTCAGTACTCTGCTAACAAAGTTGTTAAGGTGCCCGGCACTTGCGCCGAGTGTGTCATGATGGGCGAATCGTCGCCAAAGTGCCGGGCACCGATGCGCAACTACTTTGTTTACGCTGTATTTAGCGGGCAGCCAGACCGATGTCGAGCAGATCGACCGTCACCGACGGCTGCGCGCCGGCGCTCCAGACCTGGGCCGTGATGACGACGCGCAGGTCGGCGTTGGCCGGCAGCGTTGTCTGCAGCGTCACCTGGCTGGTGTCGGGATCCTGGCACGTGACGGTGCGCGTGGCGCTGCCAACTTGCAGGGTCACGGTGGCGCGGCCGCCGTCGCTGCAATCCACCAGGCCCAGCAGAGTGGCGGTGGCTGTGTAGCCGCGCGGCCCGCTGCGCACCGGCATAGCCAGGCTCTCCACACGCCGCGCCTGCATTGCGCCAGCCGGCGTCCTGACTGCGAAGTCGTTGAAGGAAACCGTCAGCGCTTCCCGGTCGGGCGAGAACTCAGTCCGATGGTTGACCGGCGTCAACGTCCAACTGGTGGCCACGCTGCCGGTGAAGGTGGGCCGAACGGCGGCGGCTTCGGGCTGCGCCGTCGGCGCTGCGCTGCCACCGGACGATCCGCCCGACCCGCCGCCCCAGGCCGGGACCAGCCACGGCCGGGCCGGGCCGTCGCCTTCGGAGGTCCAGCCCTGGATGCGGCCGCTGTCGTCACGCACGTACCACCAGACCCAGCCGCCGGCGCAGCGCGGGCCATCCAGGATCGTCACCGGCACGCCAGGATACAGCCAGGCGCTATGAGAGGCGTTCTTGTGGGCCGCTTGCCGCACGTGTTGGCGCTGCTGGTCGCCCACCATCACCCGCATGCCGACGCTCAGCCGCTCCGAGGCGCAGACCGCAGCCGAGCCGCCATGGTTGGGCAGGCGGTCGGTGCGGCCCAGATAGTAGCCGCGGTCCGGCTGGCCCTCGGCAGTCCAGGCAGCGAAGTCGTAGGCGGCCACCTGGTACCAGTGGATACCGTCGGCGCAGACCGGGCCCGCCTGGACGTACCACACGTCGCCGGGGACCATGCGCTGAGGGAGGCGGGCATAGGCCAGACCAGGCCCAACGCGCAAGTTGTTGGCTGCGCCGTCGACCACCTCCACGGCGTCGCCGACCTGCAGGCGGGGGGGCAGCGGGCAGGCCGCCTGAGCCTGGGCGGCGTGGGGCAGCAGCACGCTGGTCAATAGCATGAGAACGGTCAGCACGACGGCCAGCCAGCGCTGGCTGATGGAAAGGGTGGAATTGGACATCTCTAATCTCCTGACTTGTTGGCTACGATGATTGGACAAGCGCCTTACAACATGCGCTCGAAGTAGAATGATGCGAACCGGCGGTGGTATCTGTCGCTTCAGAAGTTCGACTTCTCGAAGAAGTCGAACTTCTTTTGAACCGGTCGCGTTGGCAGCCAGGGCGATTGCCAAGCCACATGCCTTGTGGTACAATCATTGCACTCCGATCTGATCTGCATGACGTATCCAACGAAAGGGATCCCCCATGGCCCAGCGCAGCAACCATGACTGGGTGCAAGAGCTTTGCGGCGACCGCGGCGACGATGCCCAGCGCCTGGCGCACCAGGACCTGGCCCGCTACCTCTATGTCGTGGCCTACAACTATCTGCGCCTGCGCCAGACCGATCTGTACCGGCTGGCCGGCTTCGCCGCGGAGGAACTGGCCGCGCTGGCCGAGGATTTTGTGCAGGAAACGCTGGAAAAGCTGGCGCGCGACGACTTCGCGCTGCTAGGCCGCTACAGCGCTGGCGGCAACTTCACATCCTGGGCGGCGCAGATCGTGCGCAACCAGGCCGCGATGGAGCTGCGCAAGTCCTATTGGACGCGCCGCGGCCCCCTTCCCCAAGGCGGCGACAGCGGTGAGAACGGCGCAGAGGCGGAGCTGGCTGTTGAGTTGGCTGACCTGGTGGGCCAGGTTGATCCGGCCCGCCAGGCTCAGCAACAGGCCGTGCGCGATCTGGTGCAGCGCTGCATCGAGCACCTGTCGGAGCGCTACCGCCTGGCCGTGCTCAACTGCCTGGGCGACGACGTGGCGGCCGAGGTGGTGGCGCGCGCGCTGAACACCACGCCCAATGCTGTCTACCTGATCATCCAGCGCGCTAAGCGCCAGTTGCGCGCCTGCCTGGAGCAGGCCGGGCTGGACCGCAGCGCGCTGGCCCTGTTTGCGTGACAGAAATCACGGCTTTCCCGCATCCCTGTGGGTGAGACGACACCAAGAGAATGATCATGGCTTCCCAAGTTCAAGCGATCTTACAGGCCCTGTTCGAGGATGAAGGCTTTGCCACCCCCGACTGCGCGTCGTGCCAGGAGCAATTAGCGGCTTACGTCGACGCCGAGCTGGCCGGCCAGCCGGCTGCGGCGCGCTTCCCCACCGCGGCCGCGCACCTCGGCCAATGCGGCGCCTGCCAGCAGGCCTATCACGAGCTGAAGGCGCTGCTGACGCTGGAGCGGAGCGGCGAGCTGGCAGCCCCTCCCGTGCCCCCCACCTTCGACTTCGGCTATCTACCCTCGCGGCCGCGACCTGCAGTCCAGCCAGCCAGCCGGCCCTGGCGGCTGGACGCGCTGGGCCGGCTGGTGATCGAGTTTTCGGCTGAACTGCTGCGCAGCCTGCAAGGGCCCGCCTTGCAGCCGGCCATGCTGAAAGGCGATACGCCCGCTGGCCTGCTCTTCGAGCTGGCCGGCGCCGTGGACGATCTGGTCGTGCGCATCGAGGCCGAGCTGCAGCGCCGCAACCCCCAGCAGATGACCATCGAGGTCGAGGTGGACATCCCCAGCCGTGGCGGCTGGCCTCACCTGGCCGGCAGCACCGTCACCCTGCGCCGCGGCGATGTGGTGCTCGACCAGCAGGAGACCGACGCGTTTGGCAAGGCCATGTTCGAGGACGTATCCGCGCAAGATCTACCCCAACTCAGCTTCACGGTCGAAGCGGTGTGAGAACGTTGCAAGTTGCAAGTTGCAAGTTGCAAGTGGCAGGCGACAACCTGCAACCTGCAATCTGCAACCTGCAACCTGCAATCTGCAACCTGCAATCTGCAACCTGCAACCTGCAACCTGCAACCTGCAACCCTTTACCCGTCGCCAACGAGGACGAAAGGCGCCCAGTAGAAGGGATCGGCGAAGGGCCGCTCCGCCCAGCCAGCGCCGGATGCGTCGTCGCCCAGCAGGTCGAGCGCTTTTTGCCGGCCGAGTACACGCAGAAAAAGCTGGGCCTGCTGCAGGGCCTGGGCAAAACTGGCTCCCGCGGCCACTTCCTGGTAGAAACGCTCCATCAACAGCCGCGTCGAGCGTTCGTCCACCCGCCACAGCGTTGCCATGACGGCCGGCGCGCCGGCGGCCATGAAGGCCCGCACCAGCCCCATCAGCTCGTCGCCGCGGCGCACCTGGCTCAGCCCGCTTTCGCAGGCGCTGAGGGTCACCAACTCGCAGCGCAGGCGCAGGCCGGCCAGCACCTCCTGGGCCGTCAGCGTCTCGCCGGCGCCCAGGTGCAAAAACGACTCCAGCGGCGCGGCCGGGTCGAACTGGCCGTGGCAGGAGATGTGCAGATAACGGGCGTGTGGGCCGCGCTGCAACAGCGCCTCCCGTTTGCCGGCCGGCCCCACCAGCGCCTCTCCGCCCAGCAGCGCGGCGATGCGGCTGGCCTCCTCCTCGGCGAAGCGCAGCCGCTGCCCGCCCTCGCCGTTGAAGCCCAGGGCCAGGCAGGGCGTTCCCCAGACCCTTGGGGTTTTCGGCAACCCCAAGGGTCTGGCGGCGGCGCGATCCCGGAACAGCACGCTGGCCGACGGTCCATAGACCAGCTCCGGCCCGCCCGGTCGCAGCAGCGTCTCGCCGTCGGGCGCGATGAGCGCCTGGAAGGGCACGTAATGCAGCGGGCCGTGCGGGACGATGTAGATCCGGCGCCGGCCGGCCAGCAGGCTGGCAGCCGGCGCAATCAAACGGTCGTAGAGACCGCGGCGTGTCGCTGGCTGCAAAAAGTGACGTTCGGTGGGTCCGCGCAGCCCCCTGGGCGTCAGGTCGTTGGGTGACAGGTCCAGGTCCCAGACCTCGATCTGGTCGCGGGTAACGGCGAAGAGCAGCGTCTTCCCTGGCGGCAGGCGATGGCGCTGCGGGCGCAGATCGCCGCCGGGCCGGTCGCGCGCTTCCAGCAGGCCGGTGGTGAAGTATTCCAGCAGCAGCGCATCGGGCGGCAGCGCGGCCTGCACCTGCGTCAGGTCGAGCGCAGCCCCCTCCAGGTGTTGCTGGAGTTCGCTGGCGCCAGCGGCCAGCAGGTCAAGAAAGGCGCGCGAGCGGGCCTGCTCGGCGATGGCGAAGGCGCGGCCAGCCTCCCCCTGGCGCACGGCGATCAACAGCGCGTGCGCGAAGCTGTCGGTCATGGTGGCCTGGAAGCCGGCGCGCGCGGCCTCGGAGGATGCCCCGGCCCGCAGGCTGGCGATAAGTTGCAACGTCTCGTCGTAGGCCGCTTGCGCGGCCGGCAGGTTGCCCATCTCGCCGTAGAGAAAGGCCAGGTTGGCCAGGGTTTCGACCTCCTGATAGCGGTTGCCGTGCTCCTTTTTCAGCGCCGCGGCCTCGTGCAGGCAGCGCAGCGCGTCGGGCCAGGTGGCCGGTCCCAGACGGTGATAGGCCTCGGCCAGGTTGTTGAGGGCAAAGCCGACGCCCAGTTGGTAGTTCAGCGCCCGGCTGTTGTCCAGGAAAAGCTGGTAGAAGGCGATGGCCTGGTCGTACTGGCCCAGGTTCTTGTGCAGGATGCCGGCCTCGTTCCACAGGGCGCCTTTGAGCCAGGCATCGCGCGGCGCCGGCGTGGGATTGGTCTCGATCAGGGCCAGCGCGGTCTGGCAGCGATCCAGGGCCGCGGGCAGCACGTCGACGCCGTAGTTGCCCTGGGTGAAGCCGGCGCTGTAGGCCACCACCACCTGCTTGAGCGCGTTGGCTTGCTCGAAGTGCAGGCCCAGGGCGCGGTAGATCTCGTAGCTGCGGGTGCAGACCTGGACGATCTCCGGCCAGCGGCCCAGGTAGCCCAGCGTGATGCCCAAGGCCAGCAGGGCGCGGGCCTGCAGCATGGGCGGGGCCGGCTCCGGCGAGTCCAACAGCGCGTTGAAGGCCCGCTCGGCGGCGGCCCAGTCTTGGTCCCGCTCGTTGGCCAGCACGCCGCGCAGGTAGCTGCACCAAGGCAGCAGCGCATGGTCGCCGGCCGCTGCAATCTCCAATTCAGCCAGCACCGCCTGGCACTGGTCCATCTGGCTCAGGCGCAGCGCCTGGAAGAAGGCTTCGACGAGAGGATGTTCAGCATCCGTCATGTTTATCGGCTCCGATCAGGTTTTCAGCAAGGAGGATTGTCATGTCGCAGGATATTCATGTGAAGGTGGAACCGAACGCAAACCACACCGGGTTGACTGTCACCGTCATGGGCGCAACCGGCGGAAAGGCCACACTGGAAACATGGGTTCTGTTGGGCAACCGCGCCGCAGCAGGGCCGTCTGACCATGTTCCCAGCTACTCGCCGATCGAGCTGGGCAACCCACCAAGTCCACAATCGATCGTGCTCAACGCAGGCGTAGCTGCTGGCGCTTTCGACCTCAAGGTGGATGGTCAAACCAAATGGTCTGGCCTCTTCCATCGCTTCCCGATCATCAAAGGCCAGGCCGGTTTCTTTCACTTCTTCGATCATGCCTGCGTCTTGGAGACTCCGGTGTTGCAGCAGATAAGCCATGTTGTTATTGTCCGCACAACCATCACAAAAGGACCGGATGGTCAACCATGCACCGCCTATGCGGTTGCCGGCACCGGCGGCACGCTGGAAGAGAAGCTGACCCTGCGCCTGGCCACGACCGAAAGCGCCGATGGCTTCAGCCTGTATGAGCAGCCGTTGGATCAGACCGACCCGTGGCAATGCCTCGGCGGTTTCTCAACAGCCGACAGCCGGGCAATAGTGAAGGAACGTCTAAGCAGTGGCATTTACACTCTGGGGCCCAAATGCCTATAGCAACGATTGCATCCAGATCTCGCCTGCTGGTCTTCCTGGCATGGATGCTCATGACGGCAGCGATGTGGCCGGCAGCCACAGTTGCGGCGCAGGTGGCTGATGTTCCAGAACAGACCATCTGCAAAACTGCGGATGCCTGGCAAGGGGCCATGCCGCTGTCTGCCGGCGAGCTGTACGCTCAGGCGCCGAGGACCCTTGTTTTTGCGCCGGATGGCAACATCGAGGTGGCGCCGCAGTTGTTGGGCGACGACATTGCCCTTGGCTGGCGATACACTGCGCCGGCCGACCGCAGCCGGCACGACGGCTGGCGTTACCGCGTCTTCGTCACGAACCTGGCCCGAGACAGCAACGGTGATCCGTTTCCGGTCGGGCGCTGCGGCTATTCCGGTCATGAGTTGTTGCTGCAAAGAACGTCTCCCCTTATTCTATTCAATTTGGTTGCGGTGGTAGAATGGGATGCCCGTGCGGAGTATCTGAACGACCTGGCGCAAGCTTTTCGCTCTGCTTCAGTCTATCTCTATGACCTGACCGATGGCCAGATGGCTATCGGTCAGGTAACTATTGTCGATAACAAGACCGACGCTTCGGAGAGCGATGGTTGGTGGCAGAACGCCGACCTGCGCTTCAACGCCTCGAACGAGGTTTGTCCGGCGCACCTGCCGCCCAACGTTAGCGGTACGCGCGATGCGATCAGCTTGCCGCCGTTCTGGACGCGTTACGGCACCAGCCCCGGCAACTGGAGCGGGAGCGACGGCTATCGCACGCTGGTCCATGAGTTGGGCCATCATGCGTTGGGGTTATATGATGAATACAAAGAAGACGAGACGTATTGTACCTATGATATGAGAGATACCGTGGTCAGCTGCGAGAAGGACCGACGCGTGCTCGCCAGTGCCATGTCCTACCAATTCGAGGCGACCGAGTTCAGCGCGCGGCCTCCTATCGATGCACAAGGAAATCCCATCTCACCGTGGGATCTTTGGTCGAAGGATTGCGAAAAAACGCTACACTTCACGACAACAAAGCAGTCAGTGTGGGAGACCATCGATCTCGGGTTTTCTGATCCTGCCGTGAACGCGTGTTTTACCGCCACCGCTGCTCGCTGGGAGATCACGACACCGACGGAACGAGGACACGTCATCTCTGGCCCAGAGAGCCAGCCGAGCGCCTTTCCGTGGCCGCGTATCACCATGTTTCCCTTCATCAGCCTCGGCTGCGGCGCCGATGAAACCAAGTGTTTGCCGTTACGCAAGGTCTGTCTCCGAGATGATCAGCAATTTAGTGCTGATCCCTCGCTGGTCACTGCTTGGCTGGAACGTCCCGATACGGTAGTTATCAATCTTGGTGTCCTGGACAGACATTATTGCATCGATGTTGTTGAAGGTGGACTTGGGTCAAGACTGATCCTCAAGTCCGGCAGGAAGAAACTTATTGTTGACATTGACGAAAGCACGGAAAAAACGGTACTTCTGTCCACTCAGGAGACGCCGCCACCACTGGCTGGCGGCTTTGCTGCACAGCCAGCGTGGTTGCCGCTGGGAAACAGCCCGGCCGGCATCGCCTGGGCCAACGAATTCCTGCGCGACGTGCAAGATGCCAGCGCCGTGTGCCCACAGTTGGCAGCCACTCCTTACAACCAGCCGCTGCAGTACCTGGCTGCCGACCTGGACGGGACAGCAATGCTGCTCGCACAGCAGTCTTGGTTTCAGACTGAGCGCGTCCTGCCGCCGGATTGGATCCGGCCGCAACTTGATCCGGAGATCTCTGCCGACCCCTGGCCCCAAATTGAAATCACATGGTGGCAACGGCCTTTGCCCGTGGAAGAGGAGGACGCCCGCTGGCAGCAACTGTTACGAGGCATACCAGCCTTGCGCCAGGCGTATCAACGCCAAAGCAACTTTGCCTGCCAAACCATCGAGCCGATGACGGAGAACTTTCTTGCGACCCCAGATCGTTTATGGCTGGCCCAGGTGCCGCCGCAGCCAGAGGCGATCGAGGTAGCGCTGGAGTCCTGGGAACCATCACCAGGCGATTTGTCCTTTGCCACAGCCACTGTGGTACAGGAGCTGCGTATCAGCGCCAGTAGGCCTTTCACCGAGCCCATCGTAGTATCTTACACGGCCAACTGCCGGCCGGGCGGGTCGCCCCCAAATCTAGCGCTGCGCAACAGAGCGACCGGCCAGATTGTGCAGGCCGAGTCCACGCCCGCGGGCTTTCCCAAGAGGTTCTTGATCACCGAGTCCGGTGACTATGAACTGATTTCGTGGGAAAAGTGGTAGTGACTTGACCAGTGCCACCACAGAAGTGGAGGATTACCGCCCTGAGCCTCGCACCAGGAAATCGACATGCCGCCCCAATGTGAGTACAATCACAGGTATTGTCCGCCGCGCGCCCACTCCAGGAGATGAGGCGAGAAGCAGCGTGGGCATTGATCACCCGTGAAAGGCCATATCCCGTGAAAATCGTGACCGACAGCGCCGCCGACATGCCGGCGGCCGAGCTACAAGCGTTTGGCGTCGTCGAGGCGCCGTTGTTCATCCAGTTCCCCGACCAAGAGATCAGTTCAGCCGAGATCAGCGCCGACGAGTTCTACGACCGGCTGCGCGCCATGCGGCCGGCCGTCCCCACCACGGCCCAGCCCTCCAGCGGCGTCTTCGCCCAGCTTTACCAGCAGGTCGCCGCGGCTGACAAGGAGATCCTCTCGGTACACATCTCGTCGGGCTTGAGCGGCACCAGCCAGGCTGCGCAGCTAGGCGCCAGCCAGGTAGGCGCAGCCGCCAACGTAACGATCTGGGACACCATGACCCTGTCGGGGGGCGAGCGCTTTCAGGTGCTGGCCGCGGCCGCCGCGGCCCAGGCCGGCTGGCCGCTGGCAGCGATCCAGCAGCGGCTGGCTGACATTCGGGCCAAGACCGAGGTGATCTACACCCTGGAGACGCTGGAATACCTGGCACGCGGCGGCCGCATTGGCCGGGTGCAAGCGCTGGCCGGCGCGGTACTCAAGATCAAGCCCATCATTCGCGTCGAGCACAGCGATGGCAAGTACAGCACTGTCGGCAAGAGCCGCAACATCTCCCAGGCGTTGGCGACCATCGCTGAGCATCTCTCTGGCCTCTACGGCAACACGCGCCTTTGGGTGACGGTGCTGCACGGCCAGTTTGCCCCACAGGCCGAAGCGCTGGCTCAATTGCTGATCGGCAAGCTCAACGTGGCCAGGCTGGAGACCATGCGAATCTCGCCAGTGTTGGGCGTCCACACCGGGCCGGGCATCGTCGGCGCAGCCGTGGCGCCAATGAGTCTGCTGGAAGACCTGCTGCCGGCGGACTAGGAGATGGGGGCCGCAGTGTCTGTCCCCCGGTGCGGCCAGATTGGCTGCCGAAGCTCGTCTACCCGATTTCAAATGACGTGACACCAAACAGCCGATCCAGCGGCGTTTTCGGCGCTTCATCGGTGTACATCCTGGCGGTTTCAAACGAGGCTTTCATGGCATAGCGCGCTGCCAATGCTAAAGCAGCCGGATTGACTTCTGGCGCATCAAGATAGACCGGGTCTGACGGTTTCAGGTTGGCTCTGAGCGCCAGAAACAGGGACTCGGCCAACTTGGGACTGTCCGCAAAGAGAGGACCAATTTTGTAACCGGTGCGGCAAGCGCGAATAACGCCATATCCCGCTAACTTTCCGTGCTGCATCACCCCCAAGGCATGGCTGTCAGGTTGATTGATCCAGCATTGGATAAAGCGAGACCTGTTTGCGGGAAAAAACGGTTGGCTATAGGCATCAATGACGGCAAAGGGGAGTGTGGATAGCTCAAGAATCTCTGCGTTCTGAGGGGGATCGCCACCGCCGCACCCTTCATATCGAATGTTGCGGTAGGCCAGTTTGAATCCGGACTTCTTGTAATTGTCCTGCTGCGTTACAACCCCATCGAGACCAATGGTTCGCCCGGCAAGATACTGGATGCCAGCCTTCCAAATCTCAATGCCGTAACCTTTGCGGCGATGTTCTGGTTTGACGATATAGAACCCAATGAAGCCAAAAGCCTCGCTGTATTTGACCGCAGAGATTGTCGCGACGGGCTCGTCGTCCAGGAGGCCAATCAGAAAGCCAGTTGGATCTGCGGTGTAGTAACAGTCGGCATCATGCAGGCCCGGGTTCCAGCCCTCCTGTGCTGCCCATTCAATGGCAAGAGCAATTTCCTCTCTGGCCATTGTCCTGATTGTGTAGTTTTGAGAGCGCATCTCTTGTTTCCCGGAAAGAGGTTGCCGCCTGGCATGGGACGGGACCACCGACCTGTGGATTATCGGTCGAACAACCTACCATCAAGAACGGACGCCTGAAGCCAGGCGTCCGTTTTTGTCAGTTTAAGCTTGGGCTGCGGTTTTTAGCCGCCCATTTCCTTCAGCCGCGCTTCCCAGCGGGCGTAGAGCCGGTCGTAGGTCGACTCGCTGAGCTCGCCGCTGGCCAGGCGCATATCCAGGTTGTCCAGGAAGGCCTGGATCTCGGCTGGCGTCTGCGGGTTGGCCGGCGGAGCTGCGGCAGCCGGCGCGGCCGGGGCAGCTTGCTGCTGCGCTGGCTGGGTGGCCTGCTGCATGGCCTGCGCCATCAGGCCGGCCATGCCTGCGCCCATGCCAATCCCCGCGCCCAGGCCCAGGCCAGTCTCGGCTGCGCCGCCCGCGCCGCCGCCGCCCTGAGCCGCGCCCTGGCCCACGCCGCCGATGGCCATGCCGGTCTGGTACTCGATGAAGGAGCCGGCCCCCACCGCGCCCATGGCCGCACGCTTGTCGATGGCCTGCTGCGTTTCCTCGGTCGGGCTGACCGACTCCAGGAAGAACTGCTTGATGCCGATGCCCAGCAGCGCGAAGTCGTCGCTGACCTTCACCCGCACGGCTGCGCTGATCTCGTTGAACATGGCCGGCAGGTCGAAGAGGCCCTTCTTGCTCTCGCCCAGCACATCGGTCAGCTTGGAGATGATGATGCTGCGCAGGTAGTTCTGTACCTGGCTGGTCTGGAACAGGCCCATGGTGCCGACGATCTTGGCCACGAAGAGCTGCGGATCAATCACGGCCATGCTGTAAGCGCCGAAGGCGCGCAGCCGCGCCAGTCCCAGGTCCGGGTCGCGCAGGGCGATCGGCTCTGGCGTGCCCCACTTCTGGTCGATGAAGTCGCGGCGGTTGACGAAGTAGACCTCGGCCGTGAAGGGGGTCTTGCCGCTGGTGGCCAGGCCGATCAGGCCGGACAGCAGGGGCAGGTTGGCCGTGGTGATGGTGTGGCGGCCGGCGTCGAAGGTGTCCAGCGCCTTGCCGTCGCGGAAGAAGACGGCCGTCTGGCTCTCGCGCACGATCACCTGAGAGCCGAGCCGGAAGTCGCCCGCGCCGAACTCAGGCACGCGCACCACCATGTCGTTGGGCCCCTGGTTGGGGGCTTCGATAACGTCGATAATCCTTGCCATTGGTATCTCTCCTTGTATGTCAGGACTGACAGTCCTGCTTGCGCAACGGGGCAACTCCACGCGTCGTTTGCGGCACTTGCGGCAAATCAGGACTGTCAGTCCTATTCCGCCGCCGCGCTGGCCTGCAAGATCACCTCGCCGCGGTGGCCGAACTGGGTGTTGAGGTTGTCCAGGGTGGTGGTCAGGGCGCGGATGCTCTCCATCCATTCGTTGTCGGGCCGGCCGGCCAGGGTGGTCATGCCGTCGATAATGGTCTGGATGCGGGCCACATCTTCGATCATAGCCAGGTCGAACTGGGCCAGTGCGTCCAGCTCAGCCTCCTTGACCCGCGCGTCGTCGAACAGCGGCGCATAGCCGTAGCTGGCCGTGCGCACCCGGTCGGACAGGGTCTGCATCTTGGTGGCGGCGCGCTCCATATCGTCCAGCAGGCCGAGCTGGCCGTTGTTGACCAGCTCCACTTGCAGGTTGGTCAGTCGCGCCTTCTGGTCGTCCAACTGGCGGGCGACCATGGTGCGCACCGTCTTGTCAGTCTCGCGCCGCAACTCCTTTTCCTTGTAGCCCTTGATGCCGGGCACGCCTGCGATGACTTTCTCGACAACATTCATTTGGTCTTTGGCTTTAGCCATCAGATCATCTACCATGGGGTCATTGTCTCCTTTGCTCTGCTGTTACAGTCGTTGTGACCGGATGTGTCCGGCTGGTAGCCGGACCTACGCGTGATCTCCTATGTGGCCAGGAAGACGTCGGTGCCGCAATAGGGGCAGGTGATGACGCCCTTGCCGCCGAACTGCATCTGGCCGCCGCAGTTGGGGCATTTCTTGGTCTCGCGGATCGATCCAGCCTGTTTCGAGTAGAGGATGCCCTCGTTCCAGTTGATGTAGCCGCTGAACAGCCCTTTGCCCACCAGGTCGTAGATCCAGGCTTTGACCTGATCGCTGGACGATCCCAGTTCCAGCACCAGATCGGACATGCTGACCTGGCCGCGCGAGAGGACGATGTTCAGCAGCTTGCGCTGCTTGTCCACCTCGGCCAGCTCGGCGCTTTCGCGTCCGCCCTTGACCACCAGATAGACGCCGATGCCCACGGTGGGGGCCGTCACCAGGAAGAAGACCAGGGCGATGCCCAGCGCCGCGCCGCCTGCTGTCAGCGAGCTGTTGGCGCTGGCCATCTCAGCCAACGCCCACACGCCTATAATGCCGATGGCCGCAATGCCGAAAAAGATCAGGATCAGGCCAACAATTCGTCCACTTCCACGCATACAAAGCTCCTTTCAGTAG
>CAZVGR010000116.1:0-16585 GCA_964626845.1 uncultured Anaerolinea sp. | reverse complement strand
CAGCAATCATGAAGGTCAGGTAAGTGCTGCGCATCTTGTTCTTCAGGCCGCCCATCTTGTTGATGTCCAGCTCGCCGTGCAGGGAGTGCATCACCGAGCCGGCGCCCAGGAAGAGGCAGGCCTTGAAGAAGGCGTGGGTGGTCAGGTGGAACATGGCCGCCACGTAGCTGCCTACGCCCACAGCTACGAACATGAAGCCGAGCTGCGAGACGGTGGAGTAGGCCAGGATGCGCTTCAGGTCGGTCTTGGTCAGCGCAATGGTCGCACCCATCAGCGCGGTCAGCCCGCCGACCCAGGCGACGACTTGCAGCACGTCGGTGCCAGCGACAGCGGCCAGCTCGAACAGCGGGCTCATGCGCACGATCATATAGACGCCGGCCGTGACCATGGTGGCGGCGTGGATCAACGCGCTGACCGGGGTCGGGCCTTCCATGGCGTCGGGCAACCAGACCCAGAGCGGAATCTGGGCCGATTTGCCGGTGGCGGCCAGCAAGAGCAGCAGGCTGGCGGCTACGGCAATCCCCAGCAGCGCCGCCGGGTTGGTGGCAATCACCTCGTAGATGTCGTAAAAGGCCAGGCTGCCGGCCCGGCCGGCCTCTCCGGCGATGGCGAGCTGGCGGAAGATCAGCATGATCGCCAAAGCCATGCCGAAGTCGCCGATGCGGTTGACGATGAAGGCCTTCTTGCCGGCGTCGCGCGCCGAGGGCTTGTGGAACCAGAAGCCGATCAACAGGTAGCTGGCCAGGCCGACCCCCTCCCACCCGACGTAGAGCATCACCAGGTTGTTGCCCAGCACCAGCACCAACATCGCGATGATGAAGAAGTTGACGTAGACGAAGTAACGCACGTAGCGCCGGACGTCCAGCGCATGGTGTTCGTCGTCGAGCTTCATGTACTCGATCGAATAGACGTGGATCAGGAAGCCCACGCCGGTTACGACCAGCGCCATCAGGACCGACAGGGTGTCGATCAACAGTGCAAAGTCAGGCCGGAACTGGCCAATCTGCATCCACTGCCACAAGGAGACCTCGACGCTGCGCTCCTCCACAGGGAGGGCAATCAGGCTAAGCTGGATGCTTACGGCGATCAGGAACGACAGCCCGACAGCCCCCGCGCCGAGAAAACCGGCCAGGCGCGGGCCATAGCGCCGTCCAAAAAACAGGTTGAGCAGCAGCGCCACAAGAGGTGGGACGAAAATTAACCAGGCGTAGTTCAGCATGAGAACTCCGGGGTGGGGATCGGTGATTGGTAGACTGGTAGATTGGTCGGATCTGACCGGGCGTACGTGCTCAATTACCCGGCAAAAGGATCACCGATGACTGGTACTAGCCTTGTAGCAAATTGATCTCGTCGACGTCCAGCGTGTCGCGATGGTGGACATAGGCCATAACGATGGCCAGACCCACGGCCACCTCGGCCGCAGCCACGGCCATGACGAAGAAGACGACGATCTGGCCGGTGAGGCTGCCGAACTGCAAGGCCAGCGCGATCAACGCCAGGTTGACCGCGTTGAGCATCATCTCCACGCACATGAAGATGATCAGCACATTGCGCCGCACCAGCACACCCAGGCCGCCAATGGCGAAGATGATGGCTGACAGGATCAGGTAGTATTCGGTGGGTAGTTGGGACATGGGACGTAAAGGTTCGTGTCAGTTGGTTTTGCAATGTGGTGCGGCTGCCAGCTCGTAACACGTAACTCGTAACCTGTTCTCATTGCGGAAGTCTTTCCGGGTTACGCATTACGAGTTACGTGTTAGGCTCGGTGGGCTTGCGCGCCAGCACCACAGCGCCGATCATGGCTACCAGCAGCAACACGGCAGTCAGCTCGAAGGGCAGCAGGTAGTCGGTGAAGAGCACCTCGGCAATGGCCTGGACGCTGCCCTGGCCCGGCACCTCGCCGCTGACGGCCGCCGCGCTGCCGGCGATGAAGACATAGGCCAAACCGGCCAGCAACAGCAGACCAGAAACCACGGCCACGCCCGCAGCGATGGCGCGCCAGCGGGTGCGCATCGCCCAGGAAATCTGCTGGCTGCCGATCAGCATGATGACGAAGAGGAACAAGACCACGATCGCGCCGGCGTAGACGATGATCTGCACCACGGCCAGGAACTGGGCGTGCAGGGTGATGAACAGCACCGCCAGCGTGGCAAAGTTGAGCAGCAGCGACAAGGCGCTGTACACCGGCTTCTTGCTCAACACCACGCCCACAGCGCCTGCGATGGCGACGACAGCCAAGACTAGAAAGAAAAGTAGTTGCATGGGACGGGTCCTACAGGTTGCAGGTTGCAGGTTGCAGGTTGCAGAGGTCGTGTGCCTGACGTTGAAGCTGCGGCCAATCGGAAGCACAAACGTGCAACCTGCCACTTGCAACCTGCCACTCCTCACGCTTCCGGCCTGATCGCGATATTCGCGTCCGGCGGCTCGAGCAATTGCTCCTTGACCAGGATGAAGCTGCGGCGGTCGCGTTCGGGCATGGGGAAGGCCTGGGTCAGGACGATGGCCTCTACCGGGCAGGCTTCCTCGCAGTCGCCGCAGAAGACGCAGCGCAGCAGGTTGACCTCGTAGGTCTTGGCGTAGCGCTCGCCGGGCGAGTGCGGGTTGGCTGGGTCGTTCTCAGCCGCGTCGACGTAGATCGCGCCGGTGGGGCAGGCCGCCTCGCACAGACAGCAGCCGATGCAGCGCTCCATGCCGTTGTCGTACTTGCGCAGCATGTGGCGGCCGCGGTAGCGCGGAAAGACCGCGATCGGCTCGTCGGGATACTCCACCGTCACCGGCTTCTGCGTTAACTGCTTGAGCGTGACGCCCATCGCGCCGGCAATCTGCGCTGCGCCTTGAAATACATCACTTAGTCCAGACATTAGATCTCCATACCAATGGAACTTGCCGTAGCGCCAGTAACCAGTAACACGTAATGCGTAACCGCTGCGCATTGCGCACGAACCTTCCGGGTTACGAGTTACTCGTTACGCATTACGTAAAGCTAACAACCTCACATCATCCCAAAAACACCACCATCACCGCCGTAATCGCCAGATAGATCAACGACAGCTCGAACAGGAACTTCCAGTTAAAGGCCATCAATTGGTCGTAGCGGGCGCGCGGCACGCTGGCGCGCACCCAGAGGAAAAGAAACAGCACAGCGATGACCTTCAGCACGAAGTAGAGCACACCCAGGATCGGGAACTGGTCCACGAAGGGGCCGCGGTAGCCGCCGAAGAAGACGGTCACCATGATGCCGCTGGCCACGATCATGTTGATGTACTCGGCCATGAAGAAGAGCGCGAACTTGATGCCGCCGTACTCGGTCTGGAAGCCGGCCACCAGCTCGTTCTCGGTCTCCGGGAAGTCGAAGGGGCTACGGTTGGTTTCGGCCAGCATGCAGATGAAGACGATGGGGAAGCCCAACCACAGCCAGGCCCACACCCACAGCGGCCGCGGGGTCTGCACCAGTTCCACCAGGCTCAGCGAGCCGACGCCGGTGGCCAGGGTGGTGGTCAGCACGATGCTGGCCAACATGGTGCCCAGCGGCAGCTCGTAGCTGATCATCTGGGCTGAGGTGCGCAGCGCGCCCAGGGTGGCGTAGTTGTTGTTGCTGGCCCAGCCGGCCAGGATCACGCCGTACGCGCCGATGCTGGCCACCGCCAGGATGTACAGAAAGCCGATGTTAACGTCGGCGATGAACAGGTTGATCTGCTGGCCGAACAGGGTGATGGGCGGCCCGATGGGGATCACCGCGTAGGTGATCAGCGCCGGGATCAACGCCAGCACCGGCGCAGCCAGGTAGACCAGCCTGTCCACGTGGCGCGGGATGATCTCTTCCTTGAAGATGGCCTTGACCGCGTCGGCAATGGGCTGCAGCAGCCCCAGCGGCCCGGCCCGGTTGGGGCCGTAGCGGCCGTGGAAGCGCGCCAGCATCTTGCGCTCGTAGTAGGTCAGGTAGGCGAACCCGGTCAGCAGCAGGATGATCAGCACCAGGCTCTTGACCGCAGGTATCAGGATGAGGGAAATCCAATCCATCTCAACCAGCCTTCTCGGGAGTGATGCGCACACGAGCACCGACGCCATCGCTGGCTACGGTACCCAGCAACGTCTCAACCGGCGCGCCCGGCAGCGAATAGGGGATCCACAGCGTGCCCGGCTGCACGGTTTCGTCCAGCAACAGCGGCAGGGTCAACTGCCCGGCAACCGAGCTGACCGTCACGAGCTGCCCTGCGGCCAGCTTCTCGCGGCCGGCGTCGGCCGGGTTGATCGACACCGCCGCGGGAGGAGCTACCTTCGCGACCACTTCGTTCTGACGCATCAGTGTGCCGTCGTTGAACAACGTCCGTCCCGCGACCAGGGCATAGGGGAAATCGCCGCCAGCCTGCGCAGCGCCGCGACGTTCAGGCGTAACCAGGCGGCGCGGCGCCGTGGGCAGCACGCCGCCGGCCGGTCGGCCAGCCTCGGCTTTCGGCGGCTCCCACGGCCACTGCTTGCCCTCGTCGCCCAGCGCGGCCCAGGTCAGCTTGTCGTACATGGGCACAGCGCGGGTGATCTCGTCCAGCACCTCTTGCGCGCTGGCGTAGCTCCACAGTTTGGGCGCATCGCCGGCCTTGCGCTTGCTCTTCTTCGTATCGGCCTTGGCCTCGCCGGTGACGGCCGGCCAGAGTCTGGCCAGCTCGCTGAGAATCAGCCAGTCAGGCGCCGCTTGGCTGTGCGGGTCGCCCAGCGCCTTGGGCGCGCGCTGCACGCGACGCTCCAGGTTGGTGAAGGTGCCGTCGGTCTCGGCCCAGCTCACGGCCGGCAGCACCACGTCGGCCAGCTTCGCCGATTCAGTCAGGAACAGGTCCTGCACCACCAGGAAATCGACCTTCTGCAAGGCAGCCGCGCCAGCCGGGCCCTGCGAGGCAGGGTCGCTGCCCACCAGGTAGAGCGCGCGCAGCCGGCCGGCCGCGGCTGCATTGAGCATCTCGTCGTAGCCCATGCCGCTGTCGGCCGGCAGCTTGGCGCCCCACAGCCGCTCCAGCCGCTCGCGCCCGGGCACGTCGCCCACCACGGCATGGCCCGGCAGGCTGGCCGGCAGCAACCCCATGTCGCGCGCGCCGACGCTGTTGGCCTCCGGCGCCAGGTAGTAGGTCCGCTCAGCGCAGCCGGCCAGCAAAGCGAAGTTCAGCAGGCTGGCCTTGTTGGCCGACGCGTTGCGCCCGCTGACCACGGCAGGCCCGTAGAGCACCAAGGCCCGCTTGGCGTTGAGCACCAGCTTCGCAGCCTCGACGGCCGTGGAATCTGCCGCCGCGCCGCCCAGCCAGTCGACCAGCTCGGCGTAGCCGGGCAGCCTGGCCGCGCGCTCCTGCACCGCCTTGTCCTTGAGCAGCGCCTTGCTGAGGTTGGCGAACAGCGCTGTCTCCTCGCCCGGCTTGTAGGGCACATAGGCGCCGGGGTAGCGCGTGTCCTCGATCTTGCGGGGATGCAGGATAACCAGCTTAGCCCCGCGGCGGCGCGCCGCGCGGCGGATGAGGGTGGCCAGCACCGGCTGTTCCTCGGCCGGATCGACGCCGGATAGCACAATCACGTCGGCCTGCTCCACGTCGCGGATCGCGCTCAGCCCGCGCGGGTCGGCCAGCACGGCCGCGCCGCCGCGATGATCGACGTTGTTGCTGCCCACCAGGCCGCGCATCAGCTTCTGCAACAGGTAGGCGGCCTCGTTGCTCAGCTTGGCTGAGCCGATGGCGCCCACCGCAGCCGGCCCCTGCACATCGGCCGTGAAGGCCAGCCGTTGCGCTACGAGGGCCAGCGCCTCGTCCCAGCCGGCCTCGCGCAGCTCGCCGCCCTTGTGGTCGCGGATCAGCGGCCTCGTCAGGCGCTCCGGCGAGTCGACGAACGCGTCCATGAAGCGCCCCTTGTCGCAGATCCACTCGTCGTTGACGGCCATGTTCTCGCGAGCCACGACGCGGCGCAGTTGGTGGATGCGCGCGTCCAGGCGCACGTTGCAGCCCTGTGAGCAGTGGGTGCAGATCGACTTGGTGCGCTTCAGTTCCCAGGGGCGGTAGCGGAAGCGGCTGACGCGGTTGGTCAGCGCGCCCACCGGGCACAGGTCGATGATGTTGCCGCTGGTCTTGGCGTCCACCGGCTGCCCAGGGAAGAAGTCGATCACCGTCTCGCCGCCGCGGTGGAACAGGCCAAGCTGCGGCTTGTCCTCCCACTCCTCCAGGTAGCGGATGCAGCGCCAGCAGACGATGCAGCGCTCCTGGTCCAGCATGACCAGGTCGCTGATCGGGTAGCGCTTCTCCTTGTGGGTCTTGATCTCCTGGAACTCGGACGCGCCGGGGCCGTGCTTGAGGGTCTGGTCCTGCAACGGACACTCGCCACCCTTGTCGCAGATCGGGCAGTCCAGCGGATGGTTGATCAGGATGAACTCCAGCGTGTCCTCGCGGGCCTGCACGGCCGCCTCGCTGGCGTAGCGGAACTTCATCCCCTCGGCCACGCGGATGGTGCAGGCCGTGACGATGGTCCAGCGCCCGCGCACGTCCTGCTCCACCAAACACATGCGGCACGCGCCCAGCGGGTCCAGCTTGGGATGCGAGCAAAAGACCGGGATGTCGATGTCGGCCAGCTTGGCCGCATCGGTCAGCAGCATCCCGTTGGGGACTTGGTATTCGACGTCGTCGATAGTGATGGTTACTAGATCAGGCATAATCAGTTACGCAGTTCCATGGCCGAAAGCGGCTTCACAACCTGCTGCGCCATCGGCGCTATTCCCGGCTCAACTCAGCCTCGAAGTCTTCCAGAGACTTCCAGCCCGACTTGTCATGCTTGTAGGTCTGCAACATTTCAAGCGCTTCAGCCAGCAGTTCATCATCACTGGTTGCGTCGTCCGGGCCCTCGTGCAACAGGTACTCCAAAACCTCATCAGGGTCAAGAGTGGATATCTCAGCGAGAAGCTGGGCCAGAAGCTCAGGTACGTACTGGCTAGCGTTCACGATTTCAACGCCAAGCGTCTGGCCATCGGTGTCCATCTCGACCGTAACATCTGGACTCAACTCGATGCTTTGGGCTTCAGAGCCAGACGCCACCATCAGGTGCAGGATGTCCTCTTGCTCGAAATAGACCATGCGCATGGACATCTCAGGCAAATACCAGACGACCTCGTGGTTCAGGTATCGAACGACCAAGCGATTGGGCAGTCTCGATCCATTCGTCGATGATAACCTCGACGTTGCTCAATGCATCCTGATAAGTCTCACCATCGGCGGCGCAGCCTGGTAACTCGGGCACCACGGCAATGATCGCCTCGTCCTCAGCGCTCCATTGCAGGATGACACCGTACTTCATCACAGTAGCTCTCAGACAGCCAGCACCAGTTCGGTCTCCATCCATGCCGGCGTCAGTTCATAGTACAGCACGTCCGGATCAATGTCAGCGCCATTGGGCCATACAATCGTGCCCATGCGTTTGTCGACCTTGACCGAACGAAATACCTGCGGGTCAGACCGGATTGCCTCGAAAACCGGGCCGTGCAGGTAGCGCTCCAAATCCACTTCCCGCGCCGAACCGTCAGTGAAACCCAATCGCACGCGGTAGCCAGTCAACGGTTCCACGAACAAGACACGTTCCATGACCTCAAGGCACCTTTGACAGCCTGGCGGCCTCCTGCTTGGCGCCCGCAAACGCAGCTTCTTCAAGATCGACACGCTCTTGAATTATGCGCATCAACCACTGATCGACGCCGCTGGTTCGATGGACGCGGGCAAAAAAGGCAGCGCGTGACGCTAGCTCAGCAGGAATGGAAAAGGATGCCTGGTCGCCGCGTTCTACGAAGATCGGGTCTTCCCAAGCAGCCTCGTCACCTGCCTGCGCGATGACGATCCGGTCGATTTCTTTCTCGGTAAGTCGTGCTGTCTTGCTCATGGTCAGATTTGCCATCCAGTAATTATACGCACCACGTCGTTGCGCTTGAGTTGGAAGATGATCTTGAGACGCCGGCCACCAACAGTTCGGCCGATCAACTGGTAGCGATCTCGATAGGACTTATTGCGGATCACTTGGAAACTCGAAAAGAAACACTCCACAGCTTCTTCATAGGTGATGCCGTGGTCAGCAAGTTCATCAGTCTCGAAGTCGTACTCGAAATCCAGCGGGATGAACCTGCGCCAGTTCACCATATCAAGCCATCCGTTTCTTACACTCTCACCTTCGGCGCCGCTTCACCCGTGTCCGGCCGGTAGATCGGCCGCACGGGCAGCTCCGGCGCTTTGCCGTTGGGGTTGGTCTGCTGGATGTAGGCTTCGAAGTCGCTGCGGAACAGCTTGAGCAGGCTGCGCACGCCCCAGACCGAGGCCGGGCCAAAGGGGCAGAAGCTCTGCCGCTCGATGGGCCAGGTCAGCCGCTCGATGGTGTCCAGGTCACTGAGCTGGCCCTCGCCGCGCTCGATGCGCTCCAGGATCTTCTCGATCCAGCCGCCGCCCTCGCGGCAGGGGGTACACTTGCCGCAGCTCTCCTCGCGGTAGAAGCTCATGGTGCGCCGGGCCAGCTCGACGATGTTGACCCCCTCGCAGACCACCATGATGCCGCAGGAGCCCAGCGACGAGCCGGCCGCCACGATGCTCTCGAAGTCCATGGGTACATCCAGCTTATCCGCGCCCAGGTGCGGCATGGACAGCCCGCCGGGGATGATCGACTTGATGGGCCGGTCGTCGATGGTGCCGCCGGCGTAGTCGTAGATCAGCTCGCGCAGCGTCGTGTTGTAGGGCAGCTCGTAGACGCCCGGCTTCTTCACCTGGCCGCTCAGCGCGTACAGCGCAAAGCCAGGGCTGCGTTCCGTGCCCCACTGGCGGTACCACGCCGCGCCGTTCTTGACGATGGGCACCACCTGGGCGATGGTTTCAACGTTGTTGACGATGGTGGGCTTGCGGTAGAGGCCCTCCACGGCCGGGAAGGGGGGCTTGAGCCGCGGGTGGCCGCGGTAGCCCTCCAGCGAGGTCAGCAGCGCAGTCTCCTCGCCGCAGATGTAGGCGCCGGCTCCGCGGTGGACGGTGATCTCCAGGTCCATCTTGCTGCCGAAGATGCCCTTGCCCACGTAGCCTTTGGCCCGCGCCTCGGCTACAGCCTGCTCCAGCCGCTGGGCGCCGAAGAAGTACTCACCGCGGATGTAGATGAAGGCGTGGCTGGCCTCGGTCGCGTAGCAGGCCAGGATGATGCCCTCCAGCAACAGGTGCGGGTCGTACTCGATGATCAGCCGGTCCTTGAAGGTGCCGGGCTCGCTCTCGTCGGCGTTAACCACCAGGTAGCGCGGGTAGACGTTGGGCGGCAGGAAGCTCCACTTCATGCCCGTCGGAAAGCCCGCGCCGCCGCGGCCGCGCAGCCCGGCTGCCTTGACCGTCTCCAGCACCTCGGCCGGCGACTTGCCAGCCAGCGCCGCCTTGGCCACCTCGTAGCCGCCGTTCGCCTCGTAGACCGCCAGCGCGTGGCTGTCTGGGAGGTTGATGCGGGCTAGCAAGCTGTTGGTCTCCGGATGATGGCTGTGATGGTACGGCCCACTATTCGCTGTTAGCCCATTCGCTGTGGTATCTCCGGGAACCACCCGCTCCGGAACCGGCAACTGCTCAGCCGGCACATCCGCCAGCCGGCGCAGTTCCTCCAGCATGGCGTCGATGCGCTCCGGCGTCTCAAGTTGCTCGTAGTAGCGCATCCAGTCGGCTTGCCGCTTGGTCACCGACACCATGGGCGCGGTGCCGCAGGCGCCCAGGCACTCCATCTCGCCCAGGGTGAACAGGCCGTCGGCCGTGGTCTCGTGGTAGTCGATGCCCAGCTTCTGCTTGAGCTGCTCGGCGCACGGCCCTGCGCCGCGCAACATACAGGGCACGTTGGTGCAGACCTCCACGTGGTAGGTGCCGGTCGGCTCCTGGTGCAGCATGTGGTAGAAGCCAACGAAGGCGCGCACCTCGGCCGCGTCGATGTCGAACAGCCGCGCCACTTCGGCCATGGCCTCATCCGGCACATAGCCGAGCTGTTGCTGCACCGCCTCCAGCGCCGGCCCCAGCGCCGAACGCGCCTGGGGATAGCGGGCCATCAGTTCACGAATCTTGTTGCGGGTCGCGTCAGTAAGCACTAATCAGTCCTCATGAAAGCGAGGGGTGCAAGTTGCAGGTTGCAGGTTGCAGGTTGCAAGTTGCACTAAGAGCGATGTGCGCAGTGCGGAGAACTTGCCACCTGCCACTTGCCACTTTTCACTCACTACCGGTCCACCTCGCCCAGCACGATATCAATGGAGCCGATGATGGCCACCAGGTCGGCCAGGTACTGGCCGCTGGCCATGGTGTTGGTGGCGAAGATGTTGACGAAGCTGGGTCCGCGCACCCGCAGGCGATAGGGCTTGGCGCTGCCGTCGGAGACGATATAGTAGCCCAGCTCGCCCTTGGGGTTCTCGTGGCCGAAGTAGACCTCGCCGGCCGGCGGCCGCAGGCCCTCGGTCACCAGCTTGAAGTGGTGGATCACCGCCTCCATGCTGGTCTCCAGCTCCTCACGCGGGGGTAAGGCCACCTTGCGGTCGGCGGTCTTCCAGGGCCCGCCCTCGGTCGCCTTGACGTCCTCCAGCGCCTGCCGGATGATGCGCAGGCTCTGGCGCATCTCCTGCACGCGCACCTGGTAGCGGCCGTAGGAGTCGCCGCGCTCGGAGGTCGGCACGTCGAAATCGTAACGGTCGTAGCCGCTGTAGGGCGCGACCTTGCGCAGGTCGTACATGACGCCGCTGCCGCGCAACAAGGGGCCGGTAGCGCCCAGGCTCAGCGCGTCCGCCTTGCTCAGCGGGCCAACGCCCTCCAGCCGCTTGCGCAACACCACGCTCTTGGTCAGCATGCGCTCGTAGTCGTCCAGGCGGCTGGGGAAGAGGTCGATGAACTCCTGCACCTTGGGCGCAAAGGCCGGCGGCGTGTCCTTCCAGACCCCGCCGATGCGCACGTAGGAGGTGGTCATGCGCGCGCCGCAGATCATCTCGAAGATATCGAGGATCATCTCCCGCTCGCGCAGCGCGTACATCAGCAGGCTCATGCCGGTGCCGCTGGTGTCCAGGATGTGCGTCGCCAGCCAGACCAGATGGGCGGCGATGCGCTGCAGCTCGGCCACCACCACGCGGATGGCCTGGGCCCGCAGCGGTATCTCCACGTCCAGCAGCTTCTCCACGGCCAGGCAGTAGCCCAGGTTGTTGCACATGGCCGAGGTGTAGTCCATGCGGTCGGTGTAGGGCACAAAATCCTTGTAGCGCACGTGCTCGCCCTGCTTCTCGAAGCCGCTGTGCAAATAGCCGGTGTCGGGATGAGCGCTGATCACCCGCTCGCCGTCCAGCTCGACGGCGATGCGCAAAACGCCGTGGGTGGCCGGGTGATGCGGCCCCATGTTGAGCATCAGGTGCTGCTTGGTATCGACCCCTTTGGGCAGCGGCGCCTGCACCGGCGCCGGATCCATGATCTGCCGGCCCAGCGTGGCGAAATCGGGGTCGTTCCAGGTCATGCTGAAGGGCACTTCCTCGCCCCCCAGCGGCTGGTCCTTGCGCAGCGGATGCCCCACCCAATCCCACGGCATCATGATGCGCTTCAGGTCGGGGTGGCCCTCGTAATGGACGCCGACCAAATCGAAAGCCTCGCGCTCCAGGCAGAAGGCCGCCTTCCACAGCGGGTAGAGGCTGGGCACGGCCGGCTTCTCGTCGGGGCCGCTGGCCGGCACGGTCAGGCGGATGCGCCGGCGGTGGGGGATCGAGAAGAGGTGGCAGATGCTGGCAAAGCGCGGCTGGCTGCCGGGCCGCGTACGCTGACGCGGCGGCAGCTCGCTGCGGTCGATGGCCGTCAGGTCGGCCAGGTGGATGAACTCCAGCCCTGGCTCGTCGCGCAGGAAGCGCGCCACGGCCAGCAGGTCGCTGGAGCGCACGGTGAAATCGACCTCGCCGTGGGCCCGCTCCACATCCACAAGCGCGGCCGGGAAGCGCTCGTTCAGCAGCGCTTCCACGTCGCGACATTCAGTTGAATCCAGGGGCTCTGCCACCGTCGCCGGTGCGCCGTTGGTCATAAGAAAGTCCTCACATCAGTTCCACTGCGAGACAAGCCTCTAGCGCCTCGCAGATGTTAGCCATCAGTTCCTCAAGGCTCTCGCCTTGCGTTGCGCAGCCAGGGATCGAAGGTACCTCAGCCCAGTATCCACCTTCGTCGGCTCTATGCACAACTACTCGTTGCCCAACCAGCTCATCGATGCCGCTGACATCCACAATCACTGCTCGCTCCTGCGCACGACCAATCTACCAATCTACCATCGCACCAACTACCTCATCTGCCGACTCTGCGCGGCCTGCATAAACTCAATATCATACTGGCTGAACTTCTCGCCTTTGATCTTCTTCTGCAAGAGCAGCAGCCCCTGCAAGAGCGCTTCGGGCCGCGGCGGGCAGCCGGGGACGTAGACGTCCACTGGGATGATCTTGTCCACGCCCTGCACGATGGCGTAGTTGTTGAAGGGGCCGCCGGCGCTGGCGCAGATGCCCATGGCGATCACCCACTTGGGCTCCGGCATCTGCTCGTAGAGCCGCTTGATCACCGGCGCCATCTTGTTGCTGACCCGGCCGGAGACGATCATCAGGTCGGCCTGGCGGGGCGAGGCGCGGAACAGCTCCGAGCCGAAGCGCGAGATGTCGTGCCGGGCCGCGCCGGTGGCGATCATCTCGATCGCGCAGCAGGCCAGGCCGAACAGCAGCGGCCAGACCGAGTTGGCCCGGCTCCAGTTGACCATACTCTCCAACGTCGTTACCACTACACCGTCATCGCCAAGTTTGTTCTCAAGACCCATACAGACCTCAGAGTTGCAGGTTGCAGGTTGCAGTGACCTGCCTTCCTTGTCTACTTGTCTACTTGTCTACTTGATTACTTGTTTACTCAACTACCATTCCAACGCACCCTTGCGCCACGCGTAGACGAACCCGATCAGCAGGATCAGCACGAAGACCGCCATCTGGATCAGGCCGAAGACCTTGAGCTGGCCCAGCATCACCGCCCAGGGATAGAGGAAGATCACCTCGATGTCGAAGAGGATGAAGAGCACGGCGACGACGTAGTACTGCACCGGGAAACGGCGGCGCGCGTCGCCATAGGGCAACATCCCCGACTCGTAGGGTTCCAGGCGGGCTTTGGTGGTGCGTTTGGGGCCAAAAAGGGCCGGCATGGCCAGCGCGATCACGGCGAACACCGTGGCAATGACGATCAGGATCAGGATCGGCAGGTATTCACTGGGCACAGTTCGCTCCGTGGGAAGAGGCGTTCAGGACTGACATGGCGGGGGCGCCGCCGGCGGCTGATCGAGGCTGGCGCCTACAAGCTGCGCCAGGGGGTCACACGGTTGCGAATTCTATCACACGGATACTCAAATGTCAAGACAATTCTCTTCGCCTTGCCAAAATGATCAATTCATAATGCCCTGTGGCGCTCTTGTTCATATAGCGTTAATGCACGGAGGGTATACTTGTCCGAGGATTGCCTGCCGATTACACTGATGCCACAGAACGGAACCTGCCGCATCAGACCTCGGCAGTAGCCAGCTTGTATACAATAAAGTAACTCGGTTGCAACCAAGACTCGCTCCTTGCCGGCGCTCGGCCGCTTGCGAAGTCTTTCTGGCGTCAACAGGACGAAGCCGATGAATGCCCGTTTTCTCGCACTGCTTCTAATCTTCACGCTGCTCGTTCCAGGCGATGCGCTTGCCACGCTCCCAGATGTTCAGTCGGCAGCGCAGCCAACTGAACCGGTCGAAGATGCGGGTCCATCCAGTGACCTGCAATCCTGCCCCGCCTGGCAAGCCCCGCCGGCCGCATCGTACCAGTCATTCCCCAACGCCGGGCTGTACACCTTCTTCGACTGGCGGCACCTGGACACGGAGCTCTACCCCTGGCTCAAGGGCGGGCACCTGGTCTTCACCTGGCGCACGGTGGAGCGGGACGGGCCCGGCCAGTACCGCTGGGATGCCATCGACCAGTGGATGGCGGCCGAGGCCAGCCTGGGCAAGCCGGTGGGGCTGGCCTTCAACACCTACGAGGGCGCGTGCTGCGGCGGCAATCAGGTCCCCACCTGGTTCAACGACATGCACGGCGCCTGGCCGGCCGGCGATGGCTACGTCACCTGTCATTGGACCGATTCCTCTGGTCAGCCCCAGCAGGAAGACATCCCCATGTACTGGACGCCGGCCTACCTGGCGGCCTTCGAGCGCTTCGTGCAGGCCGCGGCCGAGCGCTACCGCGACGACCCGCGCGTGGCCTTTGTCGAGATCAGCAGCGGCATCTACGGCGAGACCATGCCGGCTGAGGCAGCCACGCTGGCGGACAACTGCCTGCGCACGGCCGGGCTGACGGAAGATCTGTGGATCGAGACCGTCAACACCATCAGCGACATCTACCAGCGCCACTGGCATGACACGCCGCTGCTGGTGCAGTACGCGCTCTGGTACTTCGCCCGGCGCGAGCGCCGCGAGGTCAGCGACTACGCGGGCAGCATCGGCCTCGGCCTGAAGCACAACCGGCTGATCCCCGACCACGACGACCAGGTGATCCGCTCCGACACGGCCACCATCCACCCCGATGTCTGCCGCACCGGCCAGTATGACCCCATGCTGGAGTTCGCCGGGCAGGTCCCGCTGGGCTGGGAGGGCACGGCCAGCAGCTACCCCACCACGGCCGCGCTGCTCTGGTCGCTGCTCAACGGGCTGAACAAGCACCCGGCCTACCTGGCGCTGGGCTGGCAGCCGCTGACCACGGCTGATCCCACCGGCCAGTGGGCGCTAAGGCTGGCCGCGCGCTATGCGGGCGTCAGCATCGAAACCACCCCCGGCGTCTGGGTGGCGCTGCGCGAGACGCAGTCGACGTGGTACCCGCAGCGGGGCAACTTTGACTTCTGGCTGCGCAGGTGGACAACGCGCCCGGCGGCCGCACCGTGCCGCAATGGTTTGAAAGCGAAGCGATGGTCGGCGTGAGAAGCGCCGACCATCGCTTCGCTTATTTTGAGGGGAGATCCCCTGTTCGCCGACCGAAGAAAACGTCAGGCGTCAGCGCGTGAGCAGCGAGTCGAACCACTTCTTCTGTTCAGAGACAGCGTAGACGAAGGTGCCGCGATGATTCGCCTCAGGGCCAGCCGAGATCGCCTCGACCACGGTGTTGCCCATGGTGTGCTGATAGACCATCGGCAACCGACCCATATCGCTGGTCAGAACCTCGTCGACTTCGCCGTAGTAGTTGCGCAGGGGCGTCTTGATCACCCAGCGATAGGCCTGCGTCTCCTTCAGCAGCCGCCCGTAGGCTGAGCTTGCCAGATACTGCGGGTCGAAATATTCCGGCCGGATCAGTTCATGAAGATCAGCGGGGAATTCGCTTTCCTCGAACGGTTCCTTGTAATAGACGCGGCGAGCGAAGTCATATTGCTCTGGCAGGAAGAAGGCTTGCGCCAGGCCAGGCACGCGGTAGTATTCCTCGAAAGAGAAGGCCGACAGGATGAAAACGACCGATGTCCACGACACATCGGTGGGGCGCGGAAACAAAAGTAAGGCATTGAACATCGCCAGCGCTTCAGTCGGCGCACTGGCCGTCGAGGCGGCCTTCACGGCAATCCCCAGGCTCTCTAGCTTCTCCAGAAATGCCATCGTGACGAATCCGCCCTGAGACCAGCCAGCGATGAAGAAGTCCGTCACCTGGATATTCTGCTCGTCTAGCGCAGCCAGCGCAGCGAAGTACATGTCGAGGCAGGCCTGCTGCTGGCTGGCCTTGACAATGTAGCTGTCGTTTTCGGTGGAGAGCCCCATGCCAAAGTAGTCAGCGCCAATGACCACGTAGCCCTGGCCGGCGAATTGCGCGAGCATGAGTCGAGTCTCCATCGATTCGTCTGGAAACGAAGGGACTTCGCGTTTCTGGTAGACGGTGCCGTGCTGATACGAGATCATGGGCATCATCTTCTCGCCAGTTTCGGGGATGGCAAGCAGACCAGTGGCGACCGTGGGCCGGTTTCCTTGCTCCGGGATGACCGACGGGTAGGTGACACGATACAGATTGACCGCATAACGGGCCGGTGGATAGGTCATAGGATAGGAGGAGAAGTCGGCCAGTTCTGTCGTCAAGACTGCGTTCAGTCGATCGACATCATAACGGCCGATGGGTTCAATCTGGACACGGTTGCCCAGGAGAGTGACTGCCGGTTGGGAAGTTGGTATGGGTGTCATAGATGGAATACCTGCTACGGAGGTAGCTTGCGGCACCACACAGGCGCCAAGAATCAAGGCTGCCAGCGTCAAGACAAGAGCGCCAACGGCTGAGGCAGTGGGACGATAGGTCATGGTACATGGCTCCTTGGATGCTTGGGCTCAATCACCATCAATTCTGAATTTCGCCGCGACTGATGTTGCGAGCCGGTGCTATCTTGTACGACTTCTGTCAGCGCCGTGTGCAGCGCAAGAGCTATGATAGCGAATTAATTAGTACAGCGTAAACAAAGTCTTTGAGGTGCCCGGCACTTGATGCGAGGTCGTCATTACGTGCGAATCGTCGCATCAAGTGCCGGGCACCTATGTGCAGTTACTTTGTTTACGGTGT
>CAZVGR010000115.1:0-16746 GCA_964626845.1 uncultured Anaerolinea sp. | reverse complement strand
GTGCAAGATGGTATCTTGCATTCCGACGGCTGGGCTAAGCGGTAGCGCAAGATGGTATCTTGCATTCCGACGGCTGGGCTAAGCGGTAGCGCAAGATGCCATCTTGCGCTACAACGGCTGTGCAGGATGTAGTGCAAGATGGTATCTTGCATTCCGACGGCTGGGCTAAGCGGTAGCGCAAGATGCCATCTTGCGCTACAACGGCTGTGCAGGATGCGATGCAACACGGTATCTTCGGGTTTCCGTGGTTAACCGCGACTCGTGGCCGACACTGCGACTACGTTTGCTGCGATTCGCTGTCGACCAGGGAAACCCGAAGGGTCTGCACTGGCGCATCACCATTTCCGCTTTCAAGCTACCTGTGTTACTATAGCCTCTGCGACGAGACTTCGGCCCCGCGGCCGAAGTCTTTGCTTGTCCAACCGAATTTTGCCTCAGGCGCTCGTGAGTTCCTCCGAGTTCCCCTGAGCACATGTGAGCTCTGAACGAATGCTGACCCAACGAACCGACCTCCGCAACATCGCCATCATCGCCCACGTCGACCACGGCAAGACCACCCTGGTGGATGGACTGCTCCGGCAGGCCCACACCTTCCGCGTCAACCAACAGGTGGCCGAGCGCGTCATGGACTCCAACGACCTGGAGCGCGAGCGCGGCATCACCATCCTGGCCAAGAACACGGCCATCAGCATCCCTGACCCGGCCAGCGGCCAGCAGGTCAAGATCAACATCGTCGACACCCCCGGCCATGCCGACTTCGGCGGCGAGGTCGAGCGCGTGCTGAACATGGTGGACGGCGTGTTGCTGCTGGTGGACGCGGCCGAAGGGCCTATGCCGCAGACCCGCTTCGTACTGAAGAAGGCGCTGGAGCTGGGCCATCGCGCCATCGTGGTCATCAACAAGGTCGATCGCAAAGACGCTGAGCCCGACCGTGTGCTCAACGAGACCTTCGACCTGTTCGTGGAGCTGGGCGCCACCGACGAGCAGGCCGACTTTCCTGTGGTCTACGCCGTGGCGACAACGGGCCGGGCTGGATTGACCCCTGCGGTGGGGCCGGACTTGCAGCCGTTGTTCGAGACCATCCTGCGCCATGTGCCAGCGCCAATGGTGGACGCCGACGCACCGCTCCAGATGTTGGTAACCACCCTGGGTTATGACAATTACCGCGGTCTGACTGCCATAGGCCGCATCTTCGCCGGTCGCGTCGTCGCCGGACAGACGTTAGCGCGGCTGACAACAGCCGGCGGCATCCGCATGGAGAAAGCCCGCTATCTTTTCGTGCATGAGGGGCTGGAGCGGGTCGAAGTGCCCCAGGCCGAGGCTGGCGAGATCGTGGCCATCGCCGGCCTGGAAGAGATCGCCATCGGCGAAACACTGGCTGACCCGGACAATCCCGTGGCGCTGCCCACCATCAAGGTCGAGGCGCCTACCGTGCGCATGACCTTCGGCGTCAACACCTCGCCCTTGGCCGGCAAAGAGGGACGCTGGGGCACCTCCCGCCGGCTGCGCGAGCGGCTGGACGCGGAGTTGCGCCACAACGTGGCCTTGCGCGTCGAGGACACCGACAGCGCCGACACCTTCCTGGTCTCCGGCCGCGGCGAGCTGCACCTGGCCATCCTGATCGAGGTCATGCGCCGCGAGGGCTACGAGTTCCAGGTCTCCCGCCCTGAAGTCATCCTGCGCGACGGGCCGGCTGGCGAAAAGCTGGAGCCCTACGAGGAAGTACACATCGAGACCAGCCCGGAGACCGTGGGCGTGGTGGTGGAGATGTTGGGCAAGCGCCGCGGCCAGTTGCTGGACATGCAGGACCTGAACAACGGCAGCGTGATGCTGAACTATCTGGTGCCCACGCGCGGTCTGCTGGGCTTTCGCTACCAGTTCCTGACCGCCACGCGCGGCATGGGCATCATGTACACCTTGTTCCACGACTACCTGCCGCTGGCCGGGGCGATCCAGGGACGCTCGCGCGGCTCGCTGGTGGCCTGGGAGACGGGCGTCACCACCACCTACGGACTGAAGAACGCCGAGGAGCGGGGCGTGCTCTTCCTTGGCCCGGGCGTCGAGGTTTATCAGGGCATGGTAGTGGGCGAGCACCAGCGGCCAGGCGACCTGGACTTCAACGTCGCCAAGGCGCGCCACCTGGACAACATCCGCAGCGCCACCAAGGAGATCCAGGAGCGGCTGACCCCGCCGCGCCAGCTCAGCCTGGACGAGTGCATCGAGTACCTGGCCGACGACGAGCTGCTGGAGGTCACGCCGCTGAACCTGCGCATCCGCAAGCGCATCCTGCCTAAGCACGACCGGGACCGGGCGGCGAAGCAGGCGAAGGTGCTGATGGGGAGCTGAAAGCAACTCGGAGGAATTGGGGGGAATTCCAGGGAGGCCAGTGAGATGGCATTGCGACCGGGAGCACAGAGTTCCCCTAGCTTCCCTTTGCGGATTGCCGGGTTGTGCGGGTACAATTTGGTTCGCGACGCCAACTCGCATAATCCACCGGAGGCACACCCATGACCGAAAAGCGCATTCGACTGCCCGAACACGGCCTTTCCCGATCCGCCATCCTGGCCGAGATGGACGCGGCCCGCGGCCACGACGTCCACTGGCAGCAGGGCCAGGTGTTCAGCCTGGTCTTCGACGCCGGCGACGAGGTCAACGAGCTGGCCAAGGCGGCTTACACCACCTTCTTCTCCGAGAACGGCCTCAACCCCACGGCCTTCCCCAGCCTGCGCCGCTTCGAGACTGAGGTGGTGGCCATGATCGGCGAGCTGCTGAGCGGGCAGGGTACCACGGCCGGCAACATGACCACCGGCGGCACCGAGAGCATCCTGATGGCCGTGCTGACAGCGCGCGAGTGGGCGCGGGCCAACCGGCCTAAGATCGCGCAGCCAGAGGTCGTGCTGCCCAGCACGGCCCATCCCGCTTTCGACAAGGCCGCCCACTACTTCGGCGTCAAGGCGGTGCGCGTGCCGGTGGGCGACGACTTTCGCGCCGACGTGGATGCCACCCGCCGCGCCATCACCCTGGACACGGTGCTGGTGGTCGGTTCGGCGCCATCCTATCCCCACGGGGTGGTCGATCCCATCCCTGAGCTGGCCGCGCTGGCCCAGCAGCGCGGGATTTTATGTCACGTCGATGCCTGCGTCGGCGGCATGATGCTGCCTTTCGTGCGCCGGCTGGGCTATCCGGTGACGCCCTTCGACTTCGCCGTGCCCGGTGTGACCTCGATCTCGGTGGACCTGCACAAGTACGGCTATGCGGCCAAGGGCGCGTCGGTGATCCTCTATCGCAACGCCGAGCTGCGCCGCCATCAGCTTTTTGCCACTACCGACTGGCCGGGCGGCATCTACGCCTCACCCACCATGACCGGCACGCGGCCGGGCGGCGCCATCGCCGCGGCCTGGGCCGTGCTCAATTTCCTGGGCGAGGAGGGCTATCTGCGCATCGTCCGCACGGTGATGCAGACCACGGTACGACTGCGCGACGGCATCAACGCCATTGACGGGCTGCGCGTGCTGGGCCAGCCAGAGATGAGCGTGCTGGCCATCGCCTCGGACAAGGACAACATCTACGAGATCGGGGATGAGATGAGCGTGCGCGGCTGGCATCTGGACCGCCAGCAGTTGCCCCCCAGCCTGCACCTGACCGTCAACTACGCCCATCGGGACGTGGCCGACCGCTTCCTGCTGGACCTGGCCCAGTCGGTGCTCGAAGCGCGGGAGCCCAGCCTGCGCCACAGCAGCAACGAGTTGGCCGTCAAGGCTGCCCGCACGGCGACAAAAATCCTGCCTGGCCGGCTGGTCAGCGGCGTGACCGGCCACGCCTCAGCCCTCTTCGGCGGCGAAGCTGGCCTGCCGCAGCGCTCAGCCGCGATGTATGGCATGATGGGCGCGCTGCCCAACCGCGGTGATCTGCGCGAGCTGGTATTAGATCTGCTGGAAGGCTTTACAACGCCAGCCAGCAAGTGAGACAGCGCCAGCCTGCGCGGCTCTTCCCTATCCCTTCACTGCGCCGGCTGTCAGGCCCTTGATGAACTGCTTGGACATCATCAGATACAGCACCAGAATCGGGATGGCCGCCATGGAAAGGGCGGACAGGATGCGGGTCCAGTTGGTCTGGTACTGGCCAAAAAGCAGCGACACGCCCAGGATCACCGTGCGCTGGTCCTCGGCGCGGATGAAGATCAGCGGGAACCAGAGGTCATTCCAAACGGGGATCAGGTTGAAAATCACCACCGTGGCCACGGCTGGCCGGATCAACGGCATGATCACTGAGCGGTAGATGCGCAGCTCGCCCGCGCCGTCCACATGGGCTGCGTCGATCAGATCGCTGGGCAGGCCGCGGATGAAGGTCGTCAGCACAAAAACTGCAATCGGCAGCCCCATAGCAACGTAGACCGGGATCAGGCTGAAGACGCTGTCGGTCAACTTCATGGACTGGACGATCTGAAAGATGTTAATAGTGCCCAGGCGGATGGGGATCATCAAGCCGGCGATAAAGAAAACGTAGATCGCGGTTGACCAGCGCGAGCGCCACATGGCCAGCGCATAGGCCGCCAACGAACCCAGCAGAATGATCAGAACCAGCGAGGTGACAGTCACAAAGATGCTGTTGCGGAAATAGAGGTCGAAGCGACCGGCGCTCCACACAGCCTGATAGCCATCGAAAGTCGGCGGCCAGTAGGGGATGAAGGGGTTGCGGAAGATCTCGCGCTGAGGCTTGACTGAGTTGATCAGCATGGTGTACACGGGGAACAACACCACCAGGCTCCAGGCGATCAGGATGGCATAGGTCGCAACGGTCGACAGCTTGAGCTTTTTCATGTCTCACATCTCCGCGCTGCGGCGCTGGGTCGTCAACAGCCAGGCCGATACGCCCACCAGCAGGATCAGAAACATCACCGCGGCCACGGCGGCGCCCATGCCCATGTTGGGAATAGCCACCGGATGCTCGCCAGCGATGGCGGTGCGGTAGAAGAAGGTGCCCAACAGATCGGTCGAATAGGCAGGTTCACCGCGTGCGCCAGCCATGGCATAGACGATGTCGAAGGCGTTGACGTTGCCCACAAAGGTCAGCACGGAGACGATGCCGATCACTGGCAGCAACAGCGGGAACTTGATGCGCCAGAAAGCCTGCCAGGAGGATGCGCCATCGACGCGCGCCGCCTCGGTCAGCTCGTCGGGGATGGTCAACAGGCCAGCCAGGAAGAACATGGTGGGCAGGCCAACCCACTGCCACACCGACACCAGGGAAATGACAATCAGCGCCCACGTAGGATCGCCCAGCCAGGGCAGGGCAAACTGGTCGAGGCCGACGGCTTTAAGAAACTGGTTGACTGCGCCCCATTGCGGGTTGAGGATCAGACGCCACAGAAAGCCGATGATCAAGACCGAAAGGGTGGCGGGCAGGAAGATGATGGTGCGCAGCAGGCCGTGCCCCTTGATGCCAGTGGCCAGCAGAACGGCAAAGAGCAAGCCCAGGGTGTTCTGCACCAACATGTGGATGGCAAAGAAGACGGCAGTGTTGCCCAACGCATTAAAGAAACGAGTGCGCCACAGAGGAACGGTGAAAAGCTGGATGTAATTGTCAAACCCCACAAAACGTTCAGGGATCAGGCCGGTCCCCTGATAAAAGCTTAGCCCCAGGGAGTTGAACAGCGGCAGGGCCATGAAGCGCACATAAATCACAAGAGCAGGGAGCAGAAAAAGCAACCAGATCAACCTGCGCTGCAACGCGTAGCGGCGGAAGTTTCCCCTGGCGCTGCTGTCGGCGGTGGATTGTGCCATGACGCCTCCGGGTGGGCAGGCGCGGGCGCGCCCGCGCTGGATCAGAAGTAGCCACAGATGAAACGAATTGCACGAATTCCTGGAAGCAGTGCAGCGAATTCGTGCAATTCGTCGGGGAAGTTTTGTCTTATGGCTGGCAGTTCTGAGCAGGGCCGTACCACTGGGCCAGGCCCGCTTGCAGGGCGTCAGCCGCCTCCTGCGCAGTCATCTTGCCGCCCAACACAGCAATCGCACCCTCCTGCATCAGCGTATAGCCGTCAGGCTGGCCATCGAGCAGCTTCTCCCAGGCCAGACGGATGTCCAGGCCCGCGCCCTCGTTGAGGGCCAGGAACTCGGCTGCATGTGCGTTGTCAGGCGCAGGCGGATTGTTGCTGATGGGGAAGAAACCGGGCAGTTGGTTGGCCAGCAGCTTGGCGAACTCAGGCGTGGTCATCCACTGCAAGAAGGTCTTGGCAGCCTCCTTGTGAGGCGAGGCCGCGTTGACGCCCATGCCCGCGTCGAGATGGAAGGTTACAAAGCGCTGATCCTGACCCTCGGGTGCAGGAACGCCGAAGATGCCCCACTCGAAGTCTGGGGCTTCGCTCTCGAACACCGGAATGTCCCAGGAGCCGCCCAGCCACATGGCCGCCTGACCCATCAGGAAGAGCTGCTGGCTGTCGTAATAGGTCAGGGCCGCCTGACCGTCGGGAACGAAGGGGCCCAGATCGGCCACGGCCTGGAATGCGTTGACCATGGCTTCATCGTTGAAGCAGCGCTCGCCGCTCAGATAAGCCTGCCGGCCTTCGTAGCCGCCGATAAAGGTCGGGGCCAGGTTCATGAAGACGATCTCGGCGATGGTCCATCCATCGCCCGAGGCGTTGGCAAACGGGATGTAGCCCGCGTCCTTGATGGTCTGTGCGGCGGCCAGCAGTTCCTGCCAGGTCGTGGGGATGTCGAGACCCAGCTCCTGGAAGATGTCCTTGTTGTAGTAGATGCCGTGGGAGACAGCAATGAAGGGCACGCCGTAGGGCGTTCCATCGGCTGCCGACCAGGGGCCAAGGGACGCTTCGGTGAAGTTTTCCTTCAAACCGGGCAAGTCTGCCAGCGGCTCGATGAAGCCCTGCTCGAAAAGCTGCCGCGAGGTGGCAAAGGAGCGCAGGTAGTAGAGGTCAGGGCCGGTGCCGCCCTCCAACTGGGTGCGCAGGGTGGCGTTGTAGTCGGGCGGATTGGTGGGGTCGAACCTGATGTTGATGTTGGGGTAAACCTTGTTGAACTCGGCAATGATGGCGTTGATCTGCGCCACATCGTCGACGCGCCAAGACCCCATGGTCAGATTGACCGGCTGCTCGGCTGCGGGAGCAGGCGCGGCAGGCTCTTGCGCGGGTGCAGGCTCTTGAACCGCGGGAGCAGGCGCGGCAGGCGGCGCACAGCTCGTTGCAAGCAAGGCCAACACAATCAGCAGTACCACAATGTACTTGGACATGGTCTCCTCCTTTGAGACGGGAAAACAGACTTCGATCACCCAAACGCCGCTCCGCTACGCAGATCTGCGCTTGGGAACAACAGCTTGATTATACGCATTTCTCAATCAATGCAAAAAGGGGGAAGCGCAAGGGCTTGTGTTCGACCTGCGGCGCCATCACGGTTGAATCACGGTGCGCACTCCGCCAGCCCCATAGCGCTGCAGCCGGTCGAGCACGGCATTGATGGACGCAGCGTGCAGCGGGATCGTTTCTGTCACCACCGGCGCCAGGTCCAGGCTGCCGCAACGCACCAGCTCGGTCAGCAGGGGAATCTCGGAGGCCAGGTGATCGGAACAGCCAATGATCTCTGCCTCGCGGTTGATGATCTCCTGGTAGGGGTAGATCGACACTGGCTGGTCTCCCAGGCCGACGGTCACAACGCGGCCAAAAGGGGCCAGGCTGGCCAGGGCAGGGCGCAGGGTGGCGGCCACGCCGACAAGGTCCAGCGCCACATCCACGCCGCGCCAGCCGCTGCGGCGCTGAATCTCGGCCGCGGGATCGCTTTCGCGCGCGTTGATGGGCACAGCGCCCAGTTGCCTGGCCAGCGCCAGCCGGCCTGCGTCCAAGTCCACGGCATAGACACGCAGGCTGCCCATAGCCCGCGCGAGCTGGATAGCCGACATGCCCAGCCCACCCACGCCGAAAATCGCCACGCTCTCCCCGGCTGCCAGGCGGCCCTTGCGCAGGGCATGAAAGGCTGTGGCCGAGGAGCACATCATCACCGCACCCTGCTCAAAGGGGATCGGTTCAGGAAGAGGAAAGACGCTGCGCGCCGGCACGACAATGTATTCGGCGTAGCCGCCGTCGCGGTGCTTGCCGATCATCTGGCCGCTGATGCAGAACTGCTCTGTGCCCTGATGACAGTAACCACAACGGCCGCACGTGGCCAGATAGTGCAGGCACACCCGATCACCCGGCTGCCAATCAGCTACGGCCGCGCCAACCTTCGCCACCTGGCCGCTAACCTCGTGGCCCAAGGTCATGGGCAGCGGCTGGACCGGCGAGACGCCGGCGCGGTAATGCGCGTCAGAATGGCAAATGCCGGCCGCGCGCACCTGCACCAGCACATCTTGCGGTCCCACCTCCGGCACAGCGACCTCTTGCATCTCCAACGGCCGGCCGACAGCCGTCAGCCGCACTGCCTTCATGGTCGTTTGCATGACACCCCTCTCATCCGTCGGAGCGCAGAGCGCCCCCTGGCCCGGAAGCTGACTGCTGCTGCTCGATGCGCCGCTGCAAATAGGGCGAGAAGTAGCCGGCATAGCGCGCCTGCAACTCCGGCCGCATCCAGTCGTTGCCGCTGATCTGGCCGCGACACGACGGCGTGCCGCAGCCGCAGGTGAACTCGTCATAGGGGCTGCCGTCGCACATGGCGTAGTCGATGCAGATCTCCTCGCCGGCGGCCAGGTTGCGCAGCGCCACCACGCCGATCTGGCCGCTCATGCCGGCTGTGGGTTGGCAGGAGTGGTTGAGATAGTCGGAGATCTCAGGGTCGCCCAGCGTGACCATATACAGCCCCTCCTCGATCTGGATCGAAAAACGGCGATGGCTGTCGGGCACGGCGGCCAGGCCGGCCTCGTCCACGATGTCGCCAGTGAAGAGCAGCAGCAGCGTGCCGGCCGGCACAGGGGCGGTGGTGTAGATGCCGAAGTCCCCTTTGCCGGGCTGCGACCGCAGCTCCAGCAGGGGTGAGTTGTAGGAGCGGAAGGTGTTGGTCATGGGTCAAATCTCGGAGTTTGCTGATGATGTTGGGCTTGTGGCGTGAGGCCTAACGAGTAACGAGTAACACGTAACCGGAGGACTTCCCGTCATGCGGAGACACTTTCTGAGTTACGAGTTACGCATTACGCATTACGCCGCGCTTGACCGATGCTTACCTCGCCAGCGCAAGTCATGCGGCCGGCGGCCGGCGCTGAAAGGTGACGCCGGAGATCAGCGCCACCGAGAAGATGATGATCACCATCGCCGCCAGCATGGCCGGCGTCACCGGCTCGCTCAGGATTAGCCAGCCCAGGAAGACCGCCACCACAGGGTTCACGTAGGCGTAGGTGGTGGCCTTGGCCGGGGTGGTGTTATTGAGCAGCCAGATGTAGGCCGTGAAGCCGATGATGGCGCCGATGAAGATCAGGTAGACGAAGGCCGCGGCCGAGCGCAGCGAGATGGCGGCCACGTCGAAGCGGGTCCACTCGCCGGTGACAGTGGCCGCCAGCAGCAGCAGCCCGCCGCCCATCAACATTTCCATGCCGGTGGCCTGGAGCTGCGAGGCTGGCAGCCTGGCCCCGCGCGAGTAGAGCGAGCCAATGGCCCACGACACCGGCGCCAGCAACAGCACCACGTAGCTGATGGTGCGAATCTGCTGGTTGACCGCCAGGTTCGACGGGCCGACCAGCAGCGCAATGCCCACCAGGCCCAGCAGGATGCCGACCAGGGTGCGCCGGTTGGGTCGCGGCGTGCCCGGCCGCAGCGCGCCAAAGACCACGACCCAGATCGGCACCGTGGCGATGATCAGCGCGGCCAGTCCGGACGGCACCTCCTGCTCGGCCCAGGTGACGCCGCCGTTGCCGCCCAGCAGCAACAGCGCGCCGATGATCGCCGCGCTGCGCCAGTGGATGCGCAGCGGCGTCGGAGCGCCCCGCAGCCGCTGCCAGCCGTAGAGCAGCCCGCCGGCGATCACAAAGCGCAGGCCGGCCATGGCAAAGGGCGGCATGGTCTCGATGGCAACACGGATCGCCAGGTAGGTCGAGCCCCAAACCAGGTAGACCGCAGCAAAGGCCGCTGCCAGCTTGAGACAGCGGTTCATGTTGTCGCCGCAGAGGCGGGCCAGCCAGCGGCGGGGAGTTGCCAGGACAGTCGATATCAGCAAGAGCAGGGTTCCAGTCTACCAATCTACCAGTCTACCAATCTACCAGTCTACCAATCTACCAGTCTACCAATCTACCAATCTACCAGTCTACCAATCTACCAATCTACCATCAATCCTTCAACACCAACGCATTCTCCGGCCGCCAACTGATCCAGCCCTGGTCGCCGGCCGCGTAGAAGTAGTTCTCGTCCACGGTGGAGAGCTCGTTCTGGTCGTAGGCGCGTACCTTGGCGCCGTAGGGCATGGTCATGAAGAGCTGCGTGTCAGAGCCGATGTAGGCCACCCGGTCCACGGCCACTTCAAACAGGTTAGGCTGCGGCTCTGGCCGGCTCTCGTGGATGCGGATCTTCTCCGGCCGGATGCTCACCGTCACCTGGTCGCCGATGCTCACCCGCTGGTAGCTGCTGCCGCTGACCTCCAGCCCGTCGGCCACCTGAACCGTGCAGCGATTGCCAGCAACACGCGTCACCCGGCCCTCCAGGAAGTTCGTCTCGCCAATGAAGTTAGCCACGAAGCGGGTGGTCGGTCGCTCATAGATCTCGATGGGCGTACCGACCTGCAAAACCTGGCCAGCGCTCATGACCGCAATGCGGTCGGACATGGTCAGCGCCTCTTCCTGATCGTGGGTCACGTAGACAAAGGTGATGCCGACCTCGCTCTGCAATGCCTTCAGCTCCAGTTGCATGGCCTGGCGCAGCTTGTAGTCCAGCGCGCCCAGCGGCTCGTCCAGCAGCAGCACAGCCGGCCGGTTGATCAGCGCGCGCGCCAGGGCCACGCGCTGCTGCTGGCCGCCGGAAAGCTGCGTCGGCTTGCGCTGGCCCACCGTGGGCAGCCGCACCAGCTCCAGCGCCTCCTGCACCCGCCGCTGCTGCTCGGCCTTGGGCGTCTTCTTGACGTTGAGGCCAAAGGCCACGTTCTTCTCGATGGTCAGGTGCGGGAAGAGCGCGTAGTTCTGAAAGACGGTGTTGACCGGCCGGCGATAGGGCGGCACGCGGCTCATCTCCTGGCCCTGGATGTAGATCTCGCCGGCCGTCGGGGTCTCGAAGCCAGCGATCATGCGCAGGGTGGTGGTCTTGCCGCAGCCGCTGGGGCCAAGCAGGGTGAAGAACTCACCGCTGGGCAGGGTCAGGTTGACGCCGTTGACCGCGGCGACTTCGCTCTCGCTGCGGCCGGCAGGAAAAGTCTTGTAGACATTGCGCAGCTCCACGGCTGGAACCGCGCCACTGGTGGCGGTTTTTGCTGTCATTGGGCGCCCTCGGAGCGCGGGCGGGCGGGAGTCGACTGACCCCAGCGCCGCAGATACTCGCTGAAGACAATCATCAACACAGAAACTACCATGATCACCGAAGCCATGGTGACTATGATGGGCAGCCGGCTGGGGAAGCGCAACTGCGAATAGATGTAGACCGGCAGGGTGGGCTCCGGGCCGATCAGGAAGAAGGCCAGAGCGAACTCGTCGAAGCTGGTGGTGAAGGAGACCAGAAAGGCCGCCACCATGGCTGGCAAGGCGATGGGCAGGGTCACGCGCAGTAGCGTGCTCCAGTAAGTCGCGCCCAGGTCCATGGCCGCCTCCTCCAGGTTCTTGTCCATGCCGATCAGCCGCGCGGCCACGATCAGCATCACCAGGGGGATGTTGATAATCACGTGGCCCAGCCCCACCGTCCACAGCGACAGAGGGATATTGAGCTGCGAGAAGAGCAGCAGCATGGCCACGGCCAGCACCACATAGGGGATGACCAGCGGCATGGCGGCGATAGCGACAAACAGGCCGCGGCCGGGGAACTTGTAGCGCACCACGCCGATGGCCGCCATGGTGCCCAGGATCGTGGCAACCAGCGACGAGGCCACGCCTAGCAGCACGCTGTTGCCCAGCGAGCCAACCAGTTCACGCGTGCGCAGCATCTGGCCGTACCACTGGGTGGTAAAGCCTTGCAGCGGGAAGACCAGGGTGCGGCCGTCGTTGAAGGAAAAGACGATCAGGAGCAGCAGCGGCAGGTAGAGCGCCACTGTAAAGATCACAAAGTACCAAAAGTTGAAGGAGGTGAGGCGCCGGCGTTGCATGGGTTACGCCTCCACCAGGTCAGAGACGCGCACCACGCGCACGAAAAGCGCCATCATCAACAGCGCCACCAGCAGCATGGCCAGGCTCATGATCGAGCCCAGCGGCCAGTTCAGGGCGCGCACGAACTGGTCCTGGATCAGGTTGCCGTACATGACACCGCGCGCGCCGCCCACCAGCAGCGGCGTGACGTACTCGCCCAGGGTGGGGATGAAGACGAAGAAGAAGCCGCCCAGCACGCCCGGCATGCTCAGCGGCAGCGTCACGCGCAGAAAGGCCTGCCAGGGCGCGCAGCCCAGGTCGGCCGCCGCTTCCAGCACGCTGCGATTGATCCGTTCCAGCGAGGCGAAGATGGGCAAGGCCACGAAGGGGATCCAGACGTAAGTCAACGTGATGGTCACAGCCGTCATGCTGTAGAGCAGGATCGGCGACGCCTCATCGATAATGCCCAGTGTCAGCAGGATGCTGTTCAGCACGCCGTTGGAGCCCAGGATCAAGCGCCAGGCCAGGATGCGCAGCAGGTAGCTGGTCCAGGCCGGCACGATCAGGATCGTCAGCAGGATCACCTTGCGGCTACCGGCGCGGAAGGCCAGGTAGTAGGCCAGCGGGTAGGCCAGCACCACCGACAGCACCGAGACCACGAAGGCGATCCAGGTCGAGCGCCACAGCAGGCGCAAGTAGGCCGGGTTGCCCAGGAACTCGCGGTAGTTGTCCAGGGTAAACACCTGCCGCGCCTCGCCAAAGGCGCCAGCGCGGAAGGTGAAGACGGCCATGATGGCCAGCGGCAGGACGAAGAGGAGAAGCAGGAACAGGGCCGGCGGCCCCATCAGCACAGCAACGCGCTTCCTGTTTTCCATAACTTAACGAGCGGCTTTCACGTCGTTCCACATGGTGGTGATTCTCTGCCGCTGCTCCTGGGTGAGCGATTGGTAGAAGACGGTGTTCTGCAAGGCCTGCGGGTCATCCAGCCGGAACATCTCGATGATCTCGGGATCGATCAGCGGCAAGGCGTCGCGGTTGGCCGGGCCATAGCCGTATTCGTTGGAGAAGTTGGCCATGGACTGGGGGGCAATGGCCGCGTCGATGTAGGCCAGGGCCAGGTCGACATCGCGCGCCCGGCTGCTGATGCCGAAGCCGCAGACGAAGCCCAGCATCCCCTCGGCCGGGTCGATGTAGGCCACCGGCACGTTCTGGTCGAGTAGCTCCATGTAGGTGTCGGTCCAGGCGTTGCTGGCCACCCACACGTCGCCCGATCCTACCTGCTGAGCCAGCTCGGAGAAGTCCACCCAGTAGGTCAGCAGGTTGGGCTTGAGGTCGATCAGCCACTGTTTGATCTGCGCGTCCTGCTCCGGCGTTGTGGCCCAGGGATCGAAACCCAAGGCCAGCGCGGCGATGATGTGGTTGGCCTCGCCGGAGTCCCAGATGGCCAGCCGGCCGGCGTACTCAGGGTTGGCCAGATCTGCCCAGGACTGCGGCAGCGTCTCGACCTTGTCGGTGCGCACCAGGATCGACTCATAGCCCCAGTCCCAGGGGATGAAGTACTGCTGGCCGTTGAACTGGCCAAGGGCCACCAGGTTGGGGTCCAGGCCGGCGAAGTTGGTCAATTTCGACGTGTCGATAGGCTGCACCAGCCCCTGCTCAACGTACAGCCCCCACCAGGGGTTGCAGGGATGCATCAAGTCGACATTGAAACCGCTTTGCAGCTTCGCAAAGGCCTCGGCATCTTCCGAAAAGAAGCTGTAGTCCACCTTGACCTGGGGGTACTGCTCGGTAAACGGCTCATAAAATTCGGGCAGCTCGTAGCCGGCCCATTCCAGGATCACCAGATTGCTCCGCTGGGGCGAGGCCCCGCTGGGAGCCGGCGCAGCGGGCGTTGCCCCGCCGCAGGCTGCCAACAACAGCGACGCCACGATCAGCAAGGCCATAGCGCGCCACAATCGGATCGAATGCCGGAGGCTGTGCATCGTTCGCTTTCTCCTTCGGCCCGCAGGCGGCCATTTGTAGATTGAGGAGACTTCGGAAGTCGCCCCGCGCTGACTTCCAAAGTCTGTAGCTTAACGCCACAAGACGCCAGAACACGCGTACCTGCCACGACGCCGGATACGCTCGGCATCCGGCGTCGTGGCAGGTACGCGTGACTTAATGACGTATTAAAAGCATATTGCCCCGGCTGTCAAATTAGGCAAGCGAATCAGAAGTTCGACTTCTTGGAGAAGTCGAACTTCTGTCTCTCATGGGTCTTTTCAATTTGCGCCTGCTGTGGTATCATCTCGCTATCATTCCAGACTTGCTGCAGATCCGTCAGACTATCGGGAGATTGCCCGCCGTGATCGAACAATCAGAACCAGAACAAGACCTCCCTGATGCTGCGCCAGCCCCTCCAGCAGCCAGCGCCGCCCCTGCGTCAGCTCGCGATGACGGGCTGGTCGACTCGCTGGTCCGATTGGGGGTGGGCGGCGTGTCGCTGGGCGCCCGCATTGCCCGCCAGCCCTTTGCTTTGCTCGGCGAGTTCGGCGGCCAGCGTCCGGGCGGCGCCCAGATTGCGCAGCCGCCGGCTGCCTCCGAGCGCGCTTTGGAGGCCGTGGTGGGCGCTGCCGTCGAGACAGGCGAGCTGGCGCGGCGCGGCGCACGCACGGTGCTGGGCATCAACCGCCGCGTGTGGCGCATGACCGAGCCGGTGCGCCGGCCGCTAAACGCCCTGGGCGTAACAGACTTGGTGCAAGGGTCGGTGCAGACCGTCGCCGAAGCCGTGGAGACGCAGGTCGACGCGCTGCAAACGCTGGGCCGCAGCGAGCTTGATGCCAGCCGGCAGCGCGTCGTGAGCACGCTGGGCGGCACCATCGACGGCATCATTGCCTACCTGGCCAACAATCCGCAGGTCGATGCGCTGATCGGGGTGCAGGTGGACAAGCTGCTGCCGCTGCTGGCCGAACACCCGGCAGTGGAGCGCCTGATCGACGTGCAGGTCGCCAAGATTTTACCTAAGCTGTATGAGAGCGACGCCATTCACGACCTGATTACGGCCCAGGTCGACCGGCTTTTGCCGGAGTTGGCCGAGAACGAGGCTATCCACGAGCTGATCGTCGCCCAGGTAGCCCAGATCTTGCCCACGCTAGCAATCGACGAACAGATTGAGATGCTCATCCGCGCCCAGGGCAACAAGTACATCGACTACCTCAACGAAAACCCCGACAAGGTGCGCAATCTGATCTCCGGCCAGAGCATGGGGCTGGCCGAGCAAATGCTGGACGAAGTACGGGAGCGCACGGTGACTGCCGACTCGGCGGCCGAGATGTTGGTGCGTAACCTGCTGCGCAAGAGGCCGCGCGCCGATGTGGGCGCCCCCCCGGAGAACATTCAGGCGCGCGCCGCAGCACGGGTGCTGCCCTCAGACTTTGTCCGTCAGAAGGGGAACGCCGATGGTCGCTAAGCCGAAGGGATTGCTGGGACAGTACGCTGGATTGATCAGCCGGTCCACCGGGCTGGTGACTGACGTGCTGATCGTCATCGGTGTCATTGCCATTATCAATGGCTCTATTGCCCTGACCCTGGATTTGTTTCTGGGCGTGCAGGTGGCTGCATGTCCACCCATTGACCGGTCGGATGGTTGGGCAGCTTTGCTGTCAGGCGCCATGTTGTGCCATGCCGCCAACTGGGTGCGGGTCTTTTTGAGTGTGGTGATCAACCCGCTCTATTTCGCGGTCTTCTGGACCCTTGGCGGCCAGACGCCGGGCCAGTACCTGATGGGCGTGCGCGTGGTGCGGCTGGACGGCAAGCGGCTGACCTTCCTGCGCTCGCTGGTCCGTTGGGTGGGCTTGATCGTCTCCCTCTTTCCCCTGGGACTGGGCTACCTGTGGTGCCTGTGGGACGACCGGCGCCAGATCTTCGCCGACAAGATGGCCCGCACCGTGGTTGTCTACGCCTGGGACGCCAGGCAGAACGAGTTTTTGCTCGACCGCATCTGGAAGCAGTTGCGCCGCAGAAGGCGTCAGGCGCAAACCGCGGTTGCGGGGCCGATCCTGAACAAGCCGGTGCGGCTGGAACTGGTGCAGGTGGTGCAGCCCACCGAGTCCGCCGTACGTGGCGCGATTCGCGTGCTGCAGGGCGCCGTGCGCGAGGGCCTGGTTACCATCGTCACCTCTAAGTTGATGGTTAAGGACGAGACAGGCGCGCTGGGTTTCGTGGGCGCCAGCGACCTGGCGACGGGCGACGAGTCAGCCCGGAGCGAGGCCATCCTGGCCAGCGACCCGCGGCTGAAACAGATCGACGACGAGAAGCTGACGGCCGATGTGCCCAACGGCAGCTTTGTCTGGTCCATCATCGTCGAGGATACCTACCTGACCGCCGTGTTGACCACGCTGACTGCTGCCAGGGTGGCAGCCAAGGTTTTTGACCTTGACTTTCCCGCCCATGAGCCGATCAGCATTGCGCCGCACGCAGAGATGGGTGAACCGGATCGGCCGATTCCGGTCTAGATGCCGCAACCCGTGGCGCAAGCTGGCAGCTTGCGTTACAGGCTAGATGTCGCAGCCCGTGGCG
>CAZVGR010000114.1:14456-17159 GCA_964626845.1 uncultured Anaerolinea sp. | reverse complement strand
TTGTAGCACGATTTGGCAAATCGTGCCACAGTCAGACGGCAGGCTGTATTGTAGCACCGCCTGCCCGGTTGAACAAGGAAACCAGTATGGCATCCTTGCCGGAAAGCGCCCTTTGGCGCTATAATCTTAGCCATGCGGCGGCAAAGGCGCCGCCGCCAGCACGGGCGCCGGGCGCTGGAGTGAACTCAAGCCCGGCGGCTGTTTGCATCGTGTCCAGGAGCGACCCATGTCGAAGACGATGAAAGCTATCATCAAACCGGAGCAGGCGCCGGGCTTGATCATGAGCGAGGTCCCTGTGCCCAAGATCGGCCCGCGCGATGCGCTGATCAAAGTGCGCGCCACCTCTATCTGCGGGACCGACCTGCACATCTACAAATGGGACGAGTGGGCGCGCAAGCGTCTTCGCCCCCCGCTGGTGGTCGGCCATGAGTTCTGCGGCCATGTGGTCGCAGTTGGCCGCGACGTTACTGAGGTCAAGGAGAGCGACTTCGTCTCGGCCGAAAGCCACATCATCTGCGGCAACTGCCCCCAATGCCGCACCGGCAACGGCCACATCTGCCAGAACACCCGCATCATCGGCGTCGACCGCGACGGCTGCTGGGCCGAGTACATCGCCATGCCGGCCTACAACCTGTGGCTCAACGCGCCTGACATGGCGCCGGAGATCGCCTGCATGCTGGAGAACTTCGGCAACGCGGTTCACACCGCCTTCGCCAGCGACCTGACCGCCAAGAAGGTGCTGATCACCGGCTGCGGGCCGGTGGGGTTGATGACCGTGGCCGTGGCCAGAGCCGCCGGCGCGCGCTCGATCTACGCCACCGATATCAGCCCCTATCGCCTGCGCCTGGCCCGCGAGCTGGGCGCCACCCATGCGCTGAACGTAGCTGAGGTGGACGTGGTAGAGACCATTCGCCAGGATACCGACGGCCAGGGCGTCGACGTGCTGCTGGAGATGAGCGGCGCACAGCCGGCCATTGCGCAGGGCTTTGAGGCGCTGCGCGACGGCGGCGAGGCCGCGCTGCTGGGCCTGGCGCCGGGCACCATCGGCTTCGACATCAACAGCGCCATCATCTTCAAGGGCGCCACCGTGCGCGGCATTGTGGGCCGCGAGCTGTGGAGCACCTGGTACCGCATGCGCGGCCTGCTCAACGCTGGGCTGGTGGACCTGCGCCCGCTGGTCACGCATCGCTTCACGCTGGACCAGTGGGAAGATGCGATTCAGGCCATGAGCGGCGGCGCTACGGGCAAGGTGGTGATGTTTGTGGGGGAGGGTGGGTGACAGGGTGACAAGGTGACAAGGTGACAAGGTGACAAGGTGACAAGGTGAATTGCTCTGGCCGGTCTCTGACCGGGCCCGCCCCACCACTCGCTCTGGCCGGTCTCTGACCGGGCCAGGTCTGGATTTTCGCAAAGGAGCTGTACATGGCAAAGCACAACAAGAGCAAACTCGCCTGGTTGCAGGATGAACTGGACGAGCTGCGCGAGGTAGGGCGCTATACCCACATCCGCACGCTGGACTCGCCCCAGGGCGCATGGCTGATCGTCGATGGCAAGAAGGTGCTCAACTTCTGCTCCAACAACTACCTGGGGCTGGCCAACCATCCCCGGATTGTGCAGGCGGCCAAGGACGCCATCGAGCGTTACGGCGTGGGGCCGGGCGCAGTGCGCACCATCGCCGGCACCATGACCCTACACGAGACGCTGGAGCGCAAGCTGGCCGAGTTCAAGGGCGCCGACGCGGCTATCACCTTCCAGAGCGGCTTCATGGCCAATGTGGGCGCGATCCCCGCGTTGATCGGCGACAACGACCTGATCATCAGCGACCGGCTGAACCACGCCAGCATCATCGACGGCACGCGGCTGACCAAGGCCGCGCGCACCATCTACGAGCACGCCGACCCCGAGTCGCTGCGCGATGTGCTGGAGATGAACTACGGCCAATACCAGCGCATGTTCATCATCACCGACGGCGTCTTCAGCATGGACGGCGACATCGCGCCCCTGCCGCAGATCGTTGAGCTGGCCGAGGAGTTCAGCGCCCTGACCATCGTCGACGACGCCCACGGCGAGGGCGTGCTGGGCCGCGGCGGCCGCGGCATCGTCGATCACTTCGGCCTGCACGGCCGGGTCGACGTGGAGATCGGCACCCTGAGCAAGGCCTTCGGCGCAGTGGGCGGCATCGTGGCCGGCTCCCAGACCCTGGTGGACTGGCTCAAGCAGCGCGGCCGGCCGATCCTCTTCTCCAGCGCCATGACCGTGCCCGACACAGCAGCCTGCATCGAGGCCGTCGATATCCTCTCCGAGTCGACCGAGCTAGTGGACCGGCTGTGGGACAACGCGCGCTATTTCAAGGCCGAGATGCAGCGCCTGGGCTTCGACATCGGCCACAGCCAGACGCCCATCACCCCGGTAATGCTGGGCGACGAGCGGCTGGCCCAGCAGTTCAGCCGGCGCATCTACGAGGAAGGGGTCTTCGGCACGGCCATCACCTTCCCCACGGTGCCGCGCGGCATGGCCCGCATCCGCGTCATGATCTCGGCTGCGCACAGTCGCGATGACTTGGATACCGGTCTGGCCGTGTTCGGTAAGGTCGGCAAAGAGCTGGGCGTGCTCGCCTGATCGATCCCGGCCAGGCAAGACGCGTAGCGCAATCCGCTGGATTGCATCCGGCACAGTTCCCCGTAGCGCAATCCGCTGGATTGC
>CAZVGR010000114.1:0-14356 GCA_964626845.1 uncultured Anaerolinea sp. | reverse complement strand
CAATCCGCTGGATTGCATCCGGCACAGTTCCCCGTAGCGCAATCCGCTGGATTGCATCCGGCACAGTTCCCCGTAGCGCAATCCGCTGGATTGCGTCCCGGCACAGTTCCCCGTAGCGCAATCCGCTGGATTGCGTCCCGGCACGATCCCGTGGATTGTGTTGCGAACGCAATCCGGCGGATTGCGTTACGGACGTGTCGGGGCGGCATTGGGCATTCAGCGCGCTTGTGTGCTAGAATAGCGCTGTGATCCGGCCGCGCCAGCCCGGATCGTTCTGCCTGAAAGGACCCACCTATGAGCGAACAACCTGCACCCAAGCAGATCAACATCGAGCTGCCCAAGGACCTCAACGCCACCTACGCCAACTTCGCCATCATCAGCCACTCGCCCCACGAGCTGATCATCGACTTCGCCCAGATCCTGCCCGCCATGCCCAAGGCGCGCGTGCAGGCCAGGGTCTTGCTGACCCCCACCAACGCCAAGATGCTGCACCAGGCCCTGGGCGACAACCTGGCCAAGTACGAGCGCCGCTTCGGCGTCATCGGCGGTCATCCTACCGGCAACTTTGACCCGCGCACTGGCACCCTGGGCGGCCTGCAGTGGACGGTGGGCGGGGAAGACGAGGGCAGCGACGAGTAAGCCTACACCGGTCTCGATACGGGCCGGTGGATCTCGATACGGCTGCGCCTACTCGATCAACCGGCCCTACTCGACCTGCGAAGAAAGTAATCCATGGAAAACCTGACCGTTATAGTCGAAACGATCCGCGCCGACCTGACCCGGCGCAACGACGTGCGCGACGCCACTTTGCGCCGCTCGCGCGAGCTGGTGCGGCTGTGCGCGAACAGCATCCGCGCCGTCCACCGCCACGAGTTCGACGAAGCCGCCAGCCTGCTGGCCCAGACGCGCGCCGCCGCGGCCGAGATGGTCGCCGATCTGGCCGCGCTGCCCGATCTCTACCACACCGGCTACACGCAGGACGCGCTCAAAGAGTTGACCGAGGCCCACCTGGTCTATGCCTTCGTCACCGGCGGCCCCTTGCCCACGCCGGAGGAGCTGGGCGTGCCCTCCTCCACCTTCCTCAACGGCATGTCGGAGGCCGCCAGCGAGATGCGCCGCTTTGCTCTGGACATGATCCGGCTGGGCCACGTGGACGAATCGCTGCCCTACCTGGCCATCATGGATGAGGTCTACAGCCAGCAGATCACGATCGACTTCCCCGACGCCATCACCGGCGGGCTGCGCCGCCAGACCGACGTGCTGCGCGGCATCCTGGAGCGCACGCGCGGCGACGTGACCATGTCCACCCGTCAGGAGGCCATGCGCCAGGCGCTGGCCGCCTTCGAGGCCAGGGTGATGGGCGCAGACGCCGGCGCTGAACCGATCTTGCCCCTATTGAATGACAGCGATGACGAGACCAGCTAACGACGATATCATCCGCGCCAGCGAGCTGGGCGAGTACGTCTACTGCGCCCGGGCCTGGTGGCTGCGGCGGGTGCAGGGCGTGGCCTCGCACAACGTCGCCGCGCTGCGCAGCGGCCAGCAGGCCCATGACCGCCACGGTCACTCCGTGGCAGCCGCGCAGACCCAGCGCCGGCTGGCTGCAGTGCTGGCCGTGCTGGCGCTGTTCTTCCTGCTGGCCGCGGCCGTGGCTGCGTTGTTGGGAGGCGGACTATGAGCCGCCGCATCGCGCGCGGCCTGGCTCGGCTGGCGCTGACGCTGGCGTTGGCGGCGCTGATCGGCGCAGCGGTGTGGCAGGGCGTCAGCTTGCTCAGCGGCAGCGGGCTGGCGCTGGCGCCTGTCACTGGTCAGTACTACATCGGCTCAAGCTGGATGACTGCGCCTGCGCCCACGCCCACGCCGACGGCCACAGCCGCCCCGCTGGCCGCGCCAGAACCAACGCCCCTGCCGCTGCCCACAGAAACGCCCGCCCCGACAACCGTCTTTGCGCCAGCGACAGCGCCGCAACCCCAGCCAACGCTCGATCCCTTCCTGGTCGAAGTAGCCCAACTGCACGGCATCGACCCGACCGGCTCCTACATCGTCGTCAACCAGAACGCACAGCGCATGACCATCGTCGAGGATGGCCGCGTGCTGCGCATCATGCCCATCAGCACTGGCGACCCGGATCGCGGCTGGTACACCCCGGCCTGGTCTGGCCAAATCGGCGAATACTGGGGCACCTTTACCGCCAACGGCGTCTCGGCCGACGAAGCGTGGTATCTCTTCCAGGCCGGCGGCTCGATCCTGATTCACAGCTCGCCCTACACGCTGGCGCCAGACGGCAGCAAGCTCTATCAGGGCGTGGACGAGTTGGGGGTCTTCCCGGCCTCGCGCGGCTGCATTCGCATCGCTCCTGACGACGCAGCCTGGTTTAGCGCCTGGGGGCCCTACAACACCCCGATCGTCGTGCTCCCCTGGGACGGCGGCACTGGCCGGGAGGGCTGAAGTGATCCAGGCCATTGGGCTTAGCAAGCGTTACGGCGCAACGCTGGCGCTGGACCGGCTGAACCTCACCATCCCGCCCGGCTCGGCTTTTGGCCTGCTTGGCCCCAATGGCGCCGGCAAGTCGACCTTCATCAAGCTGCTGCTGGAATTGATCATGCCCGACGGAGGCCAGTTGATGCTGGCCGGGGTGGCGCGTCAACAGATCGGCTACTTGCCCGAACGACCAGCCATGCCGATTCGCAGCCATGTCAGCGAGTACCTGACCCTGATGGGCCGGCTTGGTGGGCTGGGCGGCCGGAGGCTGCACAGCGCCGTCGAGCAGCGGCTGGTGCAGGTGGGCATGCGCCGTGCGGCTGGCCTGCGCATCGGCGCGTGCTCCAAGGGGATGCTGCAGCGGCTGGGGCTGGCCGTCGCCCTGATCGCCGACCCACCGCTGCTGGTGCTGGACGAGCCGATGGAGGGCCTTGACCCGGCCTGGCAGAAGACTGTGCGTGAGCTGCTGGTGGAGCTCAACCAGCAGGGTAAAACCGTGTTGCTCAGCACCCACCGCCTGAGCGATGTGTCGCGGGTGTGCAGCCACGTGGCAATCCTGGCGCAGGGTCAGCTCAAAGCTGACGGCGCGTTGGCGGATGTGCTGCCGCCGCGCCAGCAGGTGTTCATTGGCGTAGGCTCGATGCCCGACGCGCTACGCACAGCGCTGACCAGCCTGCATCCTGATATTCGCGTCGGCGGTGCAGCCATTACGCTGAGCAGCGATGCGCTACCGCTCAAACCCCAGGTGCTGCAAATGCTGTTGAGCGCAGGTGTGGACATTGAAGACGTGACCCAACAGCGGCTGAGTCTGGAGGAAGTTTACCTGGAGGCGGTGCGATCATGAGTCGCGTCGTTGCGCTGACCCGCTTTCAACTCAAGGAACTGGTGCGTTCATTTGCCATCGGTGCGCCTATGACCATCACCGTGGCGTTGTATTGGCTCTTCTTCGAGTTTCCCGGCGACGTGGATTATTTTGCAGCCACCGGCGGCTTTGTGCTGCTGGTGGTGGCCGTGGTGACAACCCTGCTGCTGGCCAGCCAGGCCAATCGGATGAGCAGCACCGTAACGCTGGTGCGCTTGCTGCGCCGCTCTGAGCTGCTGGGCGCGATTGCCGCCAGCGCGCTGGTAGTGGCTGCGGCCATGGCTGTGTTGTTCACAGTGCTGGCGTTGGGCCAGGCCAAGGTCGCAGCAACAGCCTTGCACCTGGCCGTCATTGCGCCGCGCTGGCTGGTCCTGGCCGCACTGTTCACCACCGTGGGATTGCACCTGAGCCGGCTGGTCAGCCGTTACGGTTCACACCTGGTGGCGCTGGCGTTGCTGGCCCTGGCGGCCACGGTGGTCGAACAAGAGGGAATGCTACTGCAAGGCGGGCTGGCCGGGCTGGCGCGCGCGGTGTTGGCAATCCTCGATCCGTTGCTGGCCATGCTGAGGGAGCCGGCCCTACCCGCCTCGCCGGCCGGGTACGCGTCGAACCTGCTGGCGCTGGCGGCCTATGCTGTGGGGCTGTTTGCGCTGGCTGTTTGGCTGTTTCGGCGCAAGGATCTACTGTGGGCCGATTGACCGATTACGCCGCGTACAGCAGGCGCGTTTTCTTGGGTCCATTATGCAAGACACCTCATCCACCTCCATCGACCTCGAACTTGATCCAATAGATTGGCAGCAGATGGAGTTATTGGCGCAGCTTTCCCCTACGCAGCGTACGTTGACCATGGTGCGAGCCGCGGAGTTCGTGCGCGCCGGCCTGCGTGCGACGTTCCGGCGTCGTTTTCCTGAGCTTTCCGACGCGGAGATCAACATGAAAGTCCTGGCCTATCTCACGCCCGTGCATGGGATCGAGCCATGAGCATCCTTGCGTTCTACTTCGACATCGTCCGTGCGCTGGAGGAAATCAACGCGCCTTACATGTTGATCGGAGCCTTTGCCGGGTCTGGCCTTGGGATCAGCCGGGCAACCTTCGACATCGACATGGTGGTGGACCTTAGGGAAGCGCATTTCGAGGCGTTGGCCAGTCGTTTTCGCCCGCCTGATCTAGTGCCCATCACAGGAAGGTTGGCCTATCAGGAAGCGTTTGCCCACCGTGTCCGCCGCTCTTTTCGTGACGAGGATGGCGTCGAGTTCGAAGCCTGGTGCGCGCGGCTTGAGGACATCATCATTGGCAAGTTGCTGGCATGGCAGCAAGGGCGGTCGGGCAAGCACCCTGCGGACATTCGAGAGATGCTGGTTTTTTCGTTGAGCGACTTTGCGGAGGACGATCTCGATCTGGCCTACCTCGCACCCCGTGTTGCCAGACTGGAACCGGAGACCAGGTCGCTGTGGCATGAACTTCTTAAGCACGCCAGGGATGACGTTGCGAGAACCAGGTAGACAATGACGCCGATTCTGCTAGTTCTGAGCGCCGCGCTTCTGGCCATTGCCCTGTGGCTGGCCGTGCGCGCCAGGCGCGGCCAGCAGCGCAGCGGCCTGCCGCAGGGGCGGCTGGTCTATGCCGACACCGGGCGCTGGTCGACCGTGGCGCGGCCCTACTTCTCACAACGGTATCGCCTGACCGGCAAGCCTGACTACCTGGTGGCCAGTGGAGAGGGGCTGGTGCCGGTGGAAGTCAAGCACACCGCTGCGCCGGCTGGCGGTCAGGCCTATGCCTCGCATATCATGCAACTGGCTGCCTATTGTCTGCTGGTCGAGGAAGCCCACGGGCAAGCGCCGCCCCACGGCCTGATCCGTTATGACAACGCAACTGTCCAAATTGACTACACGCAGGCATTGCGAGCCAGCCTGCTGGAACTCTTGGGTGAGCTACGAACCAGCCGCGCCGTCGATGTCGTGAGACGCAGCCATCGTGACCCTGCGCGCTGCCGCGCCTGTGGCGTCCGTCATGCCTGTGGCGCAGATTCCCTGGATTAAAGCGTCTCCCCCGTAACCTTCATTACAGCAACACGTCTTAATCAGTAGCGTCGTTCAGCATGATGGACAGCATGTTCAGGAGGTATTGCTATGCGATCCCGATGGCTTATTGGCTTATCGCTGGCGCTGCTTCTGGTCTTTGTGGTTGCGCCTGTAGCACAGGCAGCGCCTGCCACAGCGCCCAGCGAGCAGACCTGTGGCTACTGGTACACCGTACAGCGTGGCGACTCCTGGTCGCGCCTGTCTGCGCGTACCGGCATCTCGATTGCGGCCCTGCAAGCCGCCAACCCGGCTCACATCCACCCTAACTACTGGTTAATCGTGGGGCACACGCTGTGGATCCCCTGCGGCGCGCCGCCGCCGCCACCACCGCCGCCTTGTGGCTACTGGTACACCGTGCGACCTGGCGACAGTTGGAGCAGCCTCTCCCGCGCCACTGGCATTTCGGTCAGCGCGCTCCAGGCCGCTAATCCGGCTCATATTCACCCCAATCATTGGCTGATCGCCGGCCACACATTGTGGATCCCCTGCGGCGGCGGAGGGGGTGGAACCTGTTCCTTCCACTACACCGTCCGCAGCGGCGACTCGTGGTTTGCCATCTCCCGTGCGACCGGCGTGCCGCTGAGCACGCTGTACGCGGCCAACCCCACCAAGGTGCGCCCCCCCAGCTACGTGCTGTACGTGGGCGAGGTGCTGTGTATCCCGTAATCTGTGAAACCGGTCTGCTCAGATGATAACTGACAAAGCCCCGTTATGACAACGGGGCTTTGTCTTGTGCGCGCTATTCAATCCGGGGGGCGATACGCTTTGGGCAGATGGGGGAGTGATGGTATTATGGGGCTGGCAATCGGCGCTGCTCGCCGCATCATACTTTATCATCAGTGAGGACCGACCTGCTCATGGCCAGAATCGACGGCGTTGAGATCAAACAACTGACAACATTCCCCGACTCACGCGGTTTCTTCCGCGAGGTGATTCGGGTTACTGACTCCTTCTTTGGCGAAGGCTTCGGCCAATGGAGCCACACCAAGTCCTATCAGGGCGTGGTCAAGGCCTGGCACATCCACCAACGCCAGGTCGATTGGTGGTACGTGGCCAGCGGCCGGGTCAAGGTGGCGCTCTACGATACCCGTCCTGACTCGCCAACCCATGGCCAGTTGCAGGAGCTGCTGCTGGGCGACGAGATGGAGCCGTCTGTGCTCAAGGTGCCGCCCGGTGTAGCTCACGGCTACCGCGTGCTCAGCGCCGAGGCCAACCTGTTCTACATCACCAGCAACACCTATGACCCCAGCGACGAAGGGCGCATCCCCCATGACGACCCGGTCATCGGCTATGACTGGCTAGCAGGTCCGGCGATTACATAGGAGAAGTGTCCGTGAATCCCTTTGTTTACTATGCAATAGCTGCTGTTCTTTTTGTGCTTGGCCTGGCGGCCATCGGCGGCGCAACCTTTGGCAGACAGCGCAACCGGCGCATCGTGCTGGCTGCGGCCGGTGCTGCGCTGTGGATTGCTACGCTGCTGCTTTACAGCCAGGCCGCCTCGGTAGCTCCGGCACAGCCAGAGCCAACCCCCACCCCTGCTCCGCTGCCCGCAGAGGCCACGCCAACAGCCCTGCCGCTGCCCACCGCCACGTTGGAAGCCCCTGCATTTCCAGCGATCGGCGGCCGGCTGCTGTTCCACTCCGACCGGGATGGCGAGATCGACATCTACACGGCCAACGCCGACGGCAGCGATATACAGCGGCTAACCGACTCGCCCGGCCGGGATTTCGAGGCGGCCTGGTCGCCAGATGGATCAACCATCGTCTTTTCATCTGACCGCGACGACCCTGACAACGCGCAACTGTATCTGATGGATGCCGACGGCGCCAACCAGCGCCGCCTGGTCTCAGCCCTGACAGACGACCAGGTCGGCGCACGCTGGTCGCCAGATGGCCAGTGGATACTGTTCCACAGCAATCCGCTGGTCGATGGCCTGCCGCGCTTCAACGTCTTCAAGATTCGTCCCGATGGCAGCGATCTGACCCAACTGACCGATACCCCCGGCAACAACTTCATGGCGGATTGGTCGCCCGACACGCAACGCATCGTCTTCGTGTCACAGCGCGACGGCAACCGCGAGCTGTACGTGATGAACGCCGATGGCAGCGACCAGGTGCGTCTGACTGACGGCGGGTGGGAGAACAGCCTGCCGCGCTGGTCGCCCGACGGGCAGCAGATCATCTTCGAGAGCAACAGGAGCGGCTCCACTTATGGCCTGTTCCTGATCGACGCCCCCAATGGCCCGACCACCGACGGCGCGCTGGAAAGCACCGTGCGCATGTTGACCTTCCCCGGATTCAACCACTCTACCCCGGTTTGGGCTGGCGACGACTGGCTTTACATTAGCTCGGACCGTGACTCCACCAACTTGATCAACTGGGAAATCTATCTGCTGAAGGCCGACGGCAGCGAGATCTTGCGCGTGACCGACAACCCCACATTGGATCGCTTCCCCAGTTGGACGCCGTAAGCCGCCGCTGGGGGCAGGACAGAATCAAAACGGGCTGGGTCGTTTGACCCAGCCCGGCAACCTGTGGGCTGCAAGTGCCCGACGTCTGAGCAGGAAGGGATACAGCCGGTCAATCCTTGTAGGGGTCGAACTCGTTCTCACCGGCCATGGCGACGCCGACAGGCTGGAGCGTGTGCAGAATACGGATGCTGGGGCTGTGGTGCGCCAGCACTTCCGGCAGGCGCTTGTAGCAATGCGGCGATTCGTCTGTACCTGCGCCGCGCAGCTCCACTCCCTGCTGGCCAATCCACTCCAGCATCATCGCGCGCGACACCTGGCCGGGCGAGATGACCGCCCCCGTCTTGCGGTTGATCTTGCCGCGCGCGGCCGTGCGGCTCATGACGCGGCCGGCGCCATGCACCGTGGAGTACAGCGCGATCTGCGATTCCTCGGACTCGACCCCTTCGAGAATGACGGAGATGTCGCCCATGGAACCGCCCACAAAGCCGCGCTGGCCGGGAAAGGCAGGGGTCGCGCCTTTGCGCACCACCCACATCTCTTGCCCCTGGTGTACCTCACGCCAGGCGTAATTGTGGTGGTTATGCACTTCGTCCAGGATGTTGGCGCCCAGCATACGAGCCACCTCAGCGCACACCCAGTCGCGGCCCGCATAGGCGTAGCGTCCGGCCAGCGCCATGCAGGCCAGATACTCTGCGCCCAAGTTGGAACGCACATCCAGCACCAACGGATCGGCGTCGATCCCGTCTTTGGCCCCGCCCGCGTCGAGGAAGTAGGTGGCCGTCTTGTGGCCAAACCCGCGCGATCCGAAATGCACGCCGATCCAGATGCGGCCTTGCTCATCCTCCAGCAGGTCCACGTAGTGATTGCCAGAGCCGATGGTGCCCAACTGCTGGCTCGCCATGTGCTTGTGCGGGGCAATCGCCCGAATCGACCAGGCCGGGTCATCGAACAACTCATGATCGACCCTGACGTTGTTCTTGCGCCCCACACCGAAGGAGAGATTTGACCAGATGTCATCCATGATAGTCTTGATGTGGGCGCGCACCTCACCCGACGGCATGTCGGTCAACACCGCTTTGTTGCCACAGGCGATGTCAAAGCCCACCCCCGACGGGCTGATCTTGTCGGCATAAGCCACGACGCCGCCAATGGGCACGGCATACCCCAGATGATGATCGGCCATCAGCGCGACCGCATCGGCGGTTCGCGCGCAGTTCTTGATCTGGCGCAGCGCGCCGTCTTCCGTCAAGTCGCCCCACACAGGGATGTTATCGACGTATTGCACGGGACTATCTCCTTCTTGCCTGGCAAAAGAGCTTACGCCGCTCCCATGACTTCGGCATCCAACCGGTGAAAGAATTCGACCATCACCTGATGGCGCTCACTGGCGATGCGGCGCGCAGTAGGGGTGAGCAGGCGATCCTGAAGCTGGGCCAGCTTGTAGACAAACTCGTGGCTGGGGGTGTAATCGATCCCGGCCGGCGCGGGCTGCTGTGGGTCGATCTGGGCCAACGGCTGCGACCAGAGTCGATGGCCGTGGCTGGCGCTGTAGGCCACGGCCCGGGCCACGCCGATCGCGCCGATGGCGTCCAGTTTGTCGGCGTCGTGCAGGCAGGCGGCCTCCAGCGTGGCCGGGGCAGGCCCTTTGCGGAAACGGTGCGCTTCGATGGCGTGGCAGATGGCCTCGACCTGCTCGGCAGGCCAGCCGGCCAGCAGCGCCCGCGCCTGCTCAGCGCCGCGCAGATGGTGGTCTGGCTCCTGGCGGGCCATGTCGTGCAGCAGCGTGGCCGTGCGCACGATGAGGAGGTCAGCCCCTTCGGTCTCGGCGATGCGCTCAGCCAAGGCCAGCACGCGCAGCACATGGTCGAAGGCATGGGCCGCCTCCGCGCCGTCGTACAACAAGCGGGCTTTTTCGATGGAGATCATGAAACGATGAATGATGAACGATGAATGATGAACGAGAAGCTGTGAACGGACCTGCCCCTGTCAGCCTGTCACCTTGTCACCCTGTCACCCTGTCACCCTGTCACCCACCTCGGGCGCAGATGCAGGCTGGCCGTTGCTGGCGCGGCGGATGCGGAACCAGAGCACCGCGCCCGGCAAGCTGCCCAGGATGATGATGAAGGACATCAGCACGCTGACGGCAACGGCCTGCGTCACTGGCACACCTAAGAGGCTGTAGAAGAAAGGATAGGCGTTCTGGATCACGCCGTGGCCGCCGACGCTGATCGGCACCAACAGCACCAGCGCGATCAAGGGGTTGAACAGCAACACATCCACGAAGGGTACGCCGCCGCCCACAGCCTGAAACAAAAGCCAGTTGACCACGTTAGCGGCCATCAACCCGGCCAGGCCCAGCAGGTAGGCGTTGAACAGAGCGCGGTAGCGAAAGCGGTAGGCGTCCAGGGCGGCTGACACCCCTTCGTAGAAGGGCAGCAGGCGGCGGAGCGGGCCAATATTGAGAATACGAGCCACCCAAAGGCGCAAGCGCCGGCTGAGCATCACAGCCAGCGCCGCCACAATGCCGGCCAGCGCCAGCAGGGCCAGGTTGAACAGCCATTGCAGCTCGGCGTGGTCCATCAGCCGCACCACCACAATGGCCGTTACGGCAGCGGTGCTCATGTACGCCAGCAGGCCGACGACGCGATCGACCACCACTGAGACAGCCGCCTCGGCGGTGCGGTCGGTATAGCGGGCCACACCATAGCCGCGCATCACATCGCCGCCGATGTTGGCCGGCAGGATGCTGTTGAAGAAAAAGCCGACGAACATGAACTGCATGACGGCGCGAAACGGCACATTCACTTCCAGCGCCTGAAGCAGCACGTACCATTTCATGCCGTTGATCGAGATTGCAACCAGATAGAAGCCAAAAGCCAGCAGGATCAGCCAGGGATTAGCAGTGGCAAGGCTGGCCTTGACCGCCTGGAAGTCGAACCGGGAAAAAGCCAGCGCGATCAACCCAACGGTAATGGCGATCTTTGCGATGGTAAAGAGGTGATTTTTCAAACGATCTTGCCTGCTATTTAGTGAATAACCTGCTGCTGGCCGCTGCCCCGCTGCGACAGCGCCATCGGCCGCAGGGCCGGGTCGCCGTTGTCATCCTCGCGCAGCACTTGCACGTTCTGCTTCTGAGTCAGGGCCATGTCCCACACCACATGGCGGTCGCGTTTGATGGCGAAGTCGTACCAGCCCAGCAGCCGGCTCCAGCCTTCCAGCACGGCCAGCAGAGCGAGGCTATAGACGAGCTTGATGGCGCCGAGCACCTCGCGCAGAGCGATTTTGGCCACACGCGTGTTCTGAATACTGGCCACCTGGTGGCCGTATTTGCGGCTGAGGTAGAGATGGCCGGCATGGTTGCGGCGGCGCTGACGCACAAAGTCGCTGATGGTGTCGGGTCCGGTGTTATAGACAATGGCGTCAGGCGAGTAGACGACCCTCAGCCCGTGCTTAATGACAATGGCCTCGACAAAGGCTTCGTCCATAGCCACATCAGGCGGTATCTGATCCAACTCACGCCGGAACGCGATCATCTCGCCCAGTCTGGGGATGTCCAGACACAGCTCATGCTCCATGCGCAGACGCAGATGCGTGAACAGGCCGACCAGATGATCGGGGGTATTGACGGGGATCTTGTGAGCGCCGGTCATGCCCACAGTGGGATCGTAAAACACCCGCACCAGGTTCTCCACCGCGTTCTCATGAGGCAGCGTGTCGCCGCTTTCCAGCACCAGAAGGTCTTCGCTGGCAGCCTGCAAGAAGAGGTTGATGGCTGAGGTCTTGCCGCGCCGCTCTGGCTGCTCGATGAGCTGGATGCGTGGATCGCGCGCCTGATAGCTGCGGATGATCGGCACGGTTTTGTCGGTGCAGCCGCTGGCCACAACGATGATCTCCGTGATCTGCACATCGTGCAGGTGCTGGTCGATCATTGCATCCAGCAAGGGGCCGATGTTGTCCTCTTCATTATAAGCTGTAATGCCGACACTACAGCGTAAGGTGGGTCGGGTGTGGGTCAAGATTACCTCTGCAACTATAAGCGAACGAACTCGACAACCCGCCAGGCGTCTGCTCTGTTTCACAAAGCGGAGCAGGGCGTTGTCGGTTATGATGCTGAACTGGCCGCCAGCGTCGGGGGCTGTCACCATTTGGTAAGCCTGTCTGGCGCAGGGGCGGTGCAGCGCTGCGATTATGCCACAGGTGAAACGAATGAACAAACCAGATCGTAGATTAGGTTGACGCCAAAACAGGCCGGAGTTCTATAAAAACTCCTGTTGGGATGAAAGCCGTCTTTCAAATTGGCGTGATCTATGTTACTATAGCGTTGTTTGGTTTTGTTGTCCGTCTTCGACACACCCTGGAGGCAGTACCTATGCGCAGCGTTGTGCATGTTGTTAGCTTGCTAGTCCTGGTCAGCCTGCTTATCTCCGCAGCGGCGTCGCCCGCCTATGCCCAGGATCGCAGCCTCTATTGGGGGAGCTATGATGTTGTTATCACCGTGCAGCCCGATGGCTGTTTCCGCGTGGTGGAAACGCAGGAGTTGGTCTTCACTGCCGGTACGTTCCGTTTTGGCAACCGCACTATCCCCACTGAGTTCACATCCGGCATTGACAATGTGCGCGTCAGCGAGCTGGACGGCGAGGTCTATCGCCGTTCGGCCAGCGGCGAGCCCTTCACCTTCGATGTGACCCAGTCGGGCGGCGACATCAACATCCGCTACAACTTCCCACCCACCAGCGACGCCAGCCGCACCATTGTCATCGAGTACACCGTCTGCGGCGGATTGCTTTACTATCCGGACGGCGACCAGTTGGTCTGGCAGGCGGTGCCCAGCAACAGCGCCTTTCCGATCCAGAACGCCTCGGTAACGGTGCGCCTGCCGGACGGCGTGACCATCGACAACTATGACGCCACCGGCCCGGCCGGCACGGCCACCTTGATCGACAACAACCAGGGGGTGCGCTTCGTGGCCAGCGAGCCGATCCGGGCCGGCGGCCGCAACTTTGCCGTGCGCGTGCAGTGGCCCAGCGGACTGGTGGCTGGCCAGCCAGCCGCTTGGCAGGTGGCCATGGACCGCCAAGACCAGATCGAGCCGATTGCCAACCTGGGCGTGCTGGCGCTGACGATCTTCGTGCTGGTGATCGGCTTGTTGGGGCTTTACTTGCTCTGGTACAGCAAAGGCCGCGACGCGCCGGTCAAGCTGCCGGCCGAGTGGATCCCTGAGCCGCCCAGCGACCTGCCGGCCGGCATGGTGGGCACGCTGATCGACGAACACGCCGACACCAAGGATGTAATGGCCACGCTGGTCGATCTGGCGCGGCGTGGCGTGCTGGCGATCCAGGAGGAGAGCAAGCCAGGTCTGTTCGGCATTGGAAAGACCCAGGAGTTCACCTATCACCTGGAGAATGCCGCCCTGCCCATGCGCCCCTACGAGAAGCTGCTGGTGGACAAGCTGTTCGACGGCGAGCAGAGCAAGAAACTCTCAGACCTGCGCGAAAAGTTTTATGTCACTATGGGTCAAGTGCAGAAAGGGCTTTACCAATCCCTGGTGGACGAGGGCTATTTCCCGCGCAGCCCAGAAAAGGTGCGCACGTCGTATGCCGGTTTGGGCGTGGCTGCGCTGATCCTGGCCTTTGCAGTGGGCTGTCTGGCCGTGATCTTGCTGGTACAGTGGAGCAGTCTGGCTATCTGCTTGCCCGTCGCCTTTGCCATTCCCGCGATTGGGCTGATTGTGCTGGCGCGCTACATGCCCCGCAAGTCGGCTGACGGCGCCGAAGAAGCCGCCAAGTGGCTGGCCTTCAAGCGCTACATGGAAAACATCGAGCGCTACACCAAAGTCGACGAGGTCAAGGAGATCTTCGACCGCTACCTGCCCTACGCCATCGCCTTCGGGCTGGAGAAGAGCTGGATCGCCAAGTTTGCCCGCGTCGATGCGCCGCCGCCCCCCTGGTATCACACCGGCCCCTACATGGGACCGCGGCCGCGCGGCTGGGGCTGGTGGGGCGCCGGGCCAATCGCCGGGCCATCCATGGGGCCATCGCCGCGGCCTGAAGGCGGCGGGCCTGGCATGCCGACCATGAACGACATGTCGCGCGGCATGGGCGCAGGACTGGCGGGCATGAGCGCAGGCTTGGGCGGCATGTTGGCTGCGTCCGCTGGCGCGCTGACCAGCCGCCCCGCCGCACAGGCAGGCTCTGGCAGTTGGAGCGCGGGCGGCGGCAGTTGGAGCGGCGGCGGCGGTTTCAGCGGCGGCGGCTGGAGCGGCGGCGGCGGCTTCAGCGGCGGCGGCGGCGGTGGAAGCAGTTTTGGGTAGCAGGTGGCAGGTGGCAAGTTGCACGTGGCAGACGGGTGCGATCCTTTGGAAGCGCACATCGGTGATCTGACCTTGGAGCCTCTACCGCTCTGACCATCTACTGAAAGGAGCTTTGTATGCGTGGAAGTGGACGAATTGTTGGCCTGATCCTG
>CAZVGR010000113.1:0-17201 GCA_964626845.1 uncultured Anaerolinea sp. | reverse complement strand
GTGAACGGTGAACGGTGAACGGTGAACGGTGAACGGTGAACGGTGAACGGTGAACGGTGAACTAGTGTACACCATTTGCCATTGCGTGCCAATTGAGGTGATGCAGTTTGCCCCATGACATGCCCTGTGTTACCATGCCGGCAAGATCAAGACGAGGACACAGAGAACGCGGAGCAGACACAGAGAGCACAGAGAAGAAAGTCCTTTGCCTTCTTCTCCGTTCCCTCTGTGTCTCCTCTGTGCCCTCTGTGTCTGCTCTGGAATCCGGAGTACATCACATCATGGACATCCGCGCCTATAACCGCGCCGCCTGGGATCGAGCGGTGGAGGAGAAAAGCCCCTGGTCGATCCCGGTCGGCCCGGAGGTCACCGCTGCCGCGCGGCGCGGCGAGTGGCACATCATCCTGACGCCCACCATCCCCGTGCCGCGATCGTGGTTTCCCGAAGATCTGCGCGGCGTGGATGTGCTCTGCCTGGCCTCGGGCGGCGGACAGCAGGGGCCGGTGCTGGCCGCGGCCGGCGCCAACGTCACGGTCTTCGACAACGCGCCGCGCCAGTTGGCCCAGGACCGCTACGTGGCCGGCCGCGATGGGCTGCGCCTGCGCACCGTCGAGGGCGACATGCGCGATCTGTCGCTTTTTGCCGACGCCAGCTTCGACCTCGTCGTGCATCCGGTGTCCAACCTGTTCGTGCCCGACGTGCGGCCGGTGTGGCGCGAAGCCTACCGCGTGCTGCGGCCGGGCGGCAGCCTGCTCAGCGGCTTCCTCAACCCGATCACCTATATCTTCGACATCCCAAAGGCCGACGAGGAGGGGATTCTTGAGGTAAAGTACAGCATTCCCTTCTCCGATTTGACCAGCACCAGCGACGAGGAACGCCAGCGCCTGATCGACCAAGGATCGCCCATGGAGTTCGGCCATTCGCTGGACGACCAGATCGGCGGCCAGATCGACGCCGGCTTCCTCATCGCCGGCTTCTACGAGGATCGCTGGACCGACTTCGTGTTGGACCGCCACATCGCCACCTTCATGGCGACGCGGGCGGTGAAACAGAAGGAGTAGCTCACGGATAGCACACCAAGTTCCCGCTCTGGCCGGTCTCCTGACCGAGCCAGTCCGCGTTACCATTGGATTACCCTGAGATCGACAATGAGCTACCGAAGCCTGCTAACTGCCACGCTACTGGCAATCGCATTGACGCTTGCTGCACTGCCAGCATCCAATGGCCATGCCCAAAGCGTGCCCACCGATCCCGGCCTGCCTGGTCCCTACCCAACCGAGCAGTTCAACTTCACCCTGAACAGCCTCGGCGCGACGGTGTTCTATCCGGGCGCGGGCGGCGCAGTGGCGGCGGGCGGGCCGTTTTCCGGCCTGGTGCTGGGCCACGGCTTCGCCCGCGCCCGCGCCCAGCACGTCAACAACGGCATCTTTCTGGCCTCGCACGGCTTCATCGTCGTCACGGTGGACTTCCCCAACCCCTTGTCGCCCGACTTCAACGCCTGGGCGGCGCAGATCAGCGCCGCGCTGGACTGGCTGGAGGCGCAGAACGCCGACCCGACCTCCCGCTTCTACCAGCAGATCGCGGTCGATCGCTTGGGCGCGCTGGGCCACTCGGCCGGCGGCATGGCGACGTGGGTCGCGGCCGGCCAGGACAGCCGCATCAGGGCCACCATGCCGCTGGACCCGGTGCCGGCCGACGGCGCGGACCTACCCGCGCTAGGCGCGGCCATTGCCGTTCCCAGCGGCTGGACCGGCGCGCCGGGCAGCTCGTGCAACGCCAGCGCCAGCTACAGCCAGTTCTACCCGCTGGTGGCGGCCGGCCACAAGGCGCAGTACATTGTCAGCAACGCCACCCACTGCGACTTCGAGGACCCCAGCAACTTCCTGTGTACGTTCACCTGCGGCGGAACCAGCGACGCCCGGCGCCAGGTCTGGCGGCGCTACACCGTGGCCTGGTTCAAGTATTACCTGGAGGGCGCTACCGGCTACTTCCACTACCTGCACGGCGCTGGCCTGGCGGGGGACCTGGCGGATGGCCGGCTGACCGGCGCCACGGCCCGCAACACCGAGCCGCGCAACGCCAGCGTCCAGACCCTCCCTGGTGGCGGCGCGGCCAGCCTGAGCTGGCAGCCCTACCCTGTGACGCCGCTGGCCGGCTACAGCATCTACCGCCGGTTGTTACCCGATCCCACGCCTCAACTCATCGCCGCGCCTGATATGACCGCCAGCTTTGCCGACCCGGGCCTGCCCGCGGGCCAGTACGAGTACACGCTGCGCACGCGCGACACCGCTGGGAACGAGCATCAGCCGCTCGCTCTGCCCCCGCTGGACATCGCCTGCTACACCTTCGACGTGGCGCCGGCGGCCTGCGACGGCCAGGTGGACGCGCTGGACATCCAGTCTGTGGCTGCGGCCTGGCAACTCGAAGCCGGCCAGCCGGGTTACGATCTCCGCTTCGACGTGGACGGCGATGGCGTGATCAGCGTGGCGGATGTGCAGAGCTTCGCGGCGCAGTGGGGCTGGCCGGGTGGCGGGGCAATGCGTTAGGCAGAAGCAAAGGCGAAGCGAGATGAAACAGAACGGACATATCGCCTGGCGTAGCGCGGGTTGGGGCATCTTGCTGGCTGTGCTTGCCATCTACGCAGCCTTGTCAATACGGCAAAACGTTCTCAATACGTTCTTGACGCCCAGAGCGGCCCAGGATCTGCACTCCTATTGGTACGCCGGCCACTTCGTCCGGCAACAACAAGACCCGTATCGCTCTACGTTGCAGTTGCGTGAGCCGCTCTTCCCAGTGCATTACAGCGCAGCGCAACCCAGCGCCTGGGCATCCATCTCGCTGTTCTCTTGCCCCCGTCTCTGCTCTCTTCCTTGAACGTAGCGATCGTGGGTGTATTGCTGCTGGGCTGTGGCTGGTGGTTGCTGCGTCGCCAACACGGCTGGCGAGACCCACAAGGCCGCGGCCCAGCCGAATTCCATGTTCTGACCATCCTGGCGCTGTGGTCGCTGTTAGTGGTCTACCACGGAACGCATGATATGGTCCTGATCCTGCTCTGGTTTGCCGTGGCGGCCTATGCTGTGTCCGATGAAGCAAGACTACCCTTGCCGCGCGGCCAGAAGGCGCTCGTGATCGGCGTGAGCGCTGTGGCGGCTATCGTGCTCAGCGCTCCCCACACCCTGTTTCTGGCCTCACCGCTGGCCAGAGATGCGCGCTGGTTTGCTCTGTGGAGAGCGCTGCCTACCCTTATGCTGTTTCTGTTGTTAGCAACAGCGGTCTGGTTATTTGTCGTGCTTTACCTGCGAAGGAGCGTGGTCACGTGAACAAGCGAACCCGGAATGTACTGCTGGCAGTGGACGCAGCGATCTTTCAGCCGCCCAGCGGCGGCCGCGCCAACACAATCATCCGCGCAGCGACGCTGAGTGGACTCTACCTGGCCGGCATCGCCCACTGGCTGGTGTTCTTTCTGACCTCAGAAAAATCGTTCGCCCTGCGCAGCATGAACTTCTCAGCCTATCAGTGGCCGCGCGAGTATGTATTTCTCTCAATTCTGCAGGAAGCGGTCGTCAACCGGGCCATCCCGTACCACATTTTCTACCCCATGAAGGACACGACCCGCTTTCTCGGCATCCCCGACTACGTGACATCGCCGCAGATCGCTCTGTTGGGGTTTGTCGATATCGCCACATTCGTACTGGTCAACACGCTGCTGCTTTACACGCTCAACTTCGTGGCCTGCCTGCTGATTGGACGGCGCTACCGGCTATCATTGATCGCGCTGACGGCTATGACTCTGCTGCTCAACTTTAACGGCAACATCACGGCCCAGATTGGGGCAGGGCAGTATGTATGGACTGGCTTCTTTCTGCTGCCGTTTTTATGCTTGCTGGTGTTGAAGCTCATCGACGGAGACCGTTCGCTGGGCATCTCCATCAAGCTGGCGCTGCTGCTGTTAGGCTTGATGCTGCAGGGCACCTACCATTTCTACAACTGGAGCGTGGCGTTCCTGTTGCTGCTGGCCGTGTTCGACAGCGATTCCCGCCGGCCAGCGCTGCTAGCCATTGCCTTCAGTCTTCCGCTGGTAGCCTATCGCGTTGTCCCTGCGGCGATGACCTTCTGGGGAACCGAGCGCGGGTTTATCTCAGGCTATCCGACGCTGGAGCACCTGCTAGCCGCACTGGTCGTAATCCACCGCCACACCACCGAAACCATCGGTGTGCTGCACAACCTGGCCTGGTGGGAGTATGACTTCTACATCAGCTTGCTGGGCCTGGCGATGGTGGCCTACTTTGGCATCTACCTGAGGGTGAAGGAGCATCCGGATCTGCAACGCTTTCGTTTCCAGGCGCTGGACTGGCCAATGCTGCTAATGAGTCTCTTCTCGCTCAGCCTCTTCTATGCGCCTATAGCCAGCTTACCGCTGCCCCTGGCCAGCGCCGAACGCGTGTCATCGCGCTTCCTGATTATTCCGCTGGTCTTTCTGATCGTCATTGCAGCGATCCGCATGAGTTACATCTTGCCGGGCTGGACCAGAACTGTCACTGCCAAGGTTTTGGCGATCTTCGGCGTCGCTATGTTGGGGCTTTCGCTGGCCATGCACTCTATCCTGTGGCGCGTGTCCGTGCTGGAAGCATCGGTACGCAATCCCCTCGACCTGCAACTCATCCAGACTTCCTTCAACATCGTGACCCAGCCAGATCCGATCTACATGGCAGTCGTCAACGGGTCTGCTTTGCTCAGCGCACTCGCTGTTCTACTGCTGTTGGGGCTGTGGGTATGGAGTCGCCGGCAATCCCGCATTCAATCCTGACCCGGCGTTGCCTGGCTTCCAGAGCAGCATGCTGTTTACGGGGAGGCTACACCAACTGCCAGAACCCGTTGAGCATAAAAAGCAATGCTACCGCCGCAAACAGGATGGCCAACGCTCTGGCCGGCCGCGAGGTGGCAAGGATAGCCACCGATGCCAGGACGATGGCGATCTGGAACAGCGCCTCGGCGACGTCGAAGCTGCTATCGCGCGCCAGGGCCTCGTCGCGCTGCGCCTCGTAGTAGAGCGCCCTTTGCGACAGCTCTCGCTTGCCCTCCCCCTTGAGGAAATCAGCCGGGTCGTTGGGGTCTGGCTCGCTCTCGTAGCGGTCGACCGTGGCCTGATAGGCGTCGATGCGGGCTTGCAGCGACTGCCGGGCTGCGGTCGTCAACCCGTCCCCCTCCAGTTCCAGTTGCGCCTTCAGGTCGTCCACAGCCAGTCTGTAAACTGTCTGGCGCACGTTCTTGGCCTGGAAGAAGGCCCACGAGTCGCTGGCCAGGATGTTGTTGTTCAGCGCGTCCTCGGCCGCGTTGTTGCCGCCCAGGCTGTTGATGGCCAGCAGGACCGCGATGACGGCGATCAGCAGCGCAGTCCAGCGCTGAAAACTGGCCTTGCGTTCATCCTCCTGCTGCGCCAGGTTGTTAGCAGTCTCAGTTACCTGTTCTGCGGGATCAACACCAGGCATGTGGTTTAGCTCCTGTTCGCTACTGCGCCGCTGTCCGGGTCAAAATCAAAGACCGGGCCATCCAGGCAAGTCAGCCAGCCGTCGCCCACCTCGCAACTACCGCACAGACCGATGCCGCAGCGCATATGCGCCTCCCACGAAAGCTGCGCCGGCAGGCCCCTGGCCTGGCAGATGGCGGCGCTGGCGCGCAGCATGCCCGTCGGCCCGCAGGCGTAGACCATGGCCGTCTCGCTGGGCGCAGCCGCCAGGGCCGGATCGATGGCGTCAGTGGCCAGCCCGCGCAGGCCGGCCGAGCCATCCTCGGTGGTCAGCCACAGCGCCACGTCCATGGCCTGGAACGCGTCGACCAGCAGCAGATCAGCGGCCGCGCGCGCGCCGATGATCATCGACACCGCGCAGCCGGCGGCCAGCAGCCGCTCGGCCAGGAAGCGCAGCGGCGCCACGCCGTAGCCGCCGCCGAGGAGCAGGGTGTGGGGTCTTGCTCCTTCCCTCACCCCGGCCCTCTCCCAGGGGGAGAGGGGGAGTGTGTAGCCGCGGCCCAATGGCCCGCGCAGCCAGATGCGGTCGCCGATGGCCAGGCTGTGCAGCGCGCGGCTGAAGGACCCGACCGCGGCCACGGTCAGGGTCACGGGGTCAGCGTGGGCCAGGCTGAACGGCTTTTCGTCCACGCCCGGCAGCCAGGCCATGACGAACTGGCCGGGGGCAGCGTCCAGGCGGCCGTCCAGCACGAACGACCGGGTAGCCGCGTTTTCCTGGCGAATAGTCGCAATCTTGAGTGGTTGTGGCAAACCTGTGGATCTTGTCATGGCTCAAGCCGGTTCACGGAACCGGCGTCGTGGGCATCCGCCCTCGGATCACGGATATGAGGGGAGCGGCGCAAAGCTGACACCGCGCAGCGAGGCCACCGAGGGATACCCGTGCTGCGCCATGAACGCGGCCAGCTCGGCGTTGATCTGGCCGAAGGCGTCCACGCCGCGATACCAGACCGCCGAGCCGACGCCGACCACCGTCGCGCCGGCCATCAGCATCTCGGCCGCGTCCTGGCCGCTGTTGACGCCGCCTGTGCCAATGATGGGCACACCTGCGGCGGCCTGGGCGATCTCGAAGACCGCGCGCAGGGCGATGGGCTTGAGCGCCGGGCCGCTGACGCCGCCCACCTTGTTGGACAGCACCGGCCGGCCCGAGGCCGCGTCGATGACCATGCCCGGCATGGTGTTGACCGCCGTGATGGCATCCGCGCCGGCCTCGACCACGGCGCGGGCGATGCGGGCGATGTCGGGCACGTTGGGGGCCAGCTTGACGCTGATGGGGATGCGGCCTTTACCCTCACCCCGGCCCTCTCCCAGGGGGAGAGGGAGTAGCGCGCGCACGACGGCAGCGGTCACGGCGGCTGCGCTTTCCGGCGTTCCGGCGAAGGGCGTGCCGAACTCGTCGCCCACGTTGGGACAGGAGATGTTGACCTCGATCAAATCGGGCTGGGCCTGAGCCACGATAGCTGCCACCTGGCCGAATTCCTCCACGGTGCCGGCGAAGATGCTGGCGATCAACGGCACGCCCAGTGGGGCCAGCCGCTGCTTCGTTTCGGCCAGCAGCGCCGCCTCGTGCTCGGCGCCGGGGTTGGTCAGGCCGATGGCGTTGAGCAGCCCGCCGCCCCAGTCCAGCGCTACCGGGTTGGGATGCCCGGCCCGCGGCGCTGGCCCGCAGCTCTTGGCCGTCACCATGCCGGCGCCCGCCCGCGCCGCGCGCGCCATCAAGCTGGCGCTGGTGCCAATGATGCCGGACGCCAGCACCAAGGGGGAGTGGAGCTGCCAGCCAAGAAAATCGCAGGTCAGGGATGTGGCTGTCATGAGGGTTGCTCAAGGGAAGGGTAGATTGGTAGATTGGTACATTGGTACATTGGTACATTGGTAGATTGGTAGATTGGTAGATTGGTACATTGGTCGCGTCCTGGTATGGCAAGTGGCGCTGCTACCGGGAGACTTGACCAATCTACCAATCTACCCTTTTACCATTTTACCAATCACGCCTTCCCCAACACCATCGCCAACAGCGCCATGCGGATGAACATGCCGTTCTTGACCTGGCGGAAGTAGGCCGCGCGCGGGTCGGAGTCGACGCTGTAGTGGATCTCGCCGACCCTCGGCAGGGGGTGCATGACCACCATCTTGGCCTTGGCCCGCTCCATCAGCTCGGCGGTGATCTCGTACTGCCCCTTGACCTCCTCGTACTGGGCCAGGTCGCTGAAGCGCTCCTTCTGGACGCGCGTCACGTAGAGCACGTCGGCGTTTTCGATCACGTCGGCCACATCGTGGGTCTCGCGCACGTTCAGCCCCGCGTCCTTGACCTCGTTCATCAGCACCAGCGGCAGACGCAGGATCTCCGGCGACACAAAGCGCAGGCTGACGTCGTACTGGGTCAGCAGCTTGGTCAGCGAGTGGACGGTGCGGCCGAAGCGCAGGTCGCCCACCATCGCGATCTTCAGGCCGTCGATGCGCCCCAGCTCCTCCTGGATGGTGAACAGGTCCAGCAACGCCTGGGTGGGGTGCTCGCCCGCGCCGTCGCCGGCGTTGATCACCGGCACTGAGCTGTAATCAGCCGCGACCTTGGCCGAGCCGATCTCCGGGTGGCGGAGCACGATGGCGTCCGAGTACTGCTCCAGGGTGCGCACGGTGTCGGCCAGGGTCTCGCCCTTGCTGACCGAGCTGAACTGCACGCCCTGGGTGATGGGGATGACGCTGCCGCCCAGCCGCTCCATGGCCGCGATGAAGGAGGCGCTGGTTCGGGTGCTGGGCTCGTAGAAGAGGCAGGTCAGGATATTGCCCTTGAGCAGGTTGCTGTAGCCGATGCGCTCCACCATCTCGCGCATCTCGTGGGCGCGGGTGAAGACGTACTCCAGGCTGGCGCGGTCGAACTGGGAAACCGAAAGGATGTCCTGGCCGGTGAAGCCGTTGGCGCGGATGGTCCTGCGACGTTCGTCGTCTGCGAACAGTGGTTCAAGAGCAAGAGTGGTCATGGAAGTCGGGTAACTCCTTTTGGTTGAGACTTGCGTAGCTTGCGGTGTTTTGGCTCGCAATGCGGCGGACTGCGTTACGGAGCGGCGACGCGCCGTAGAACAATCCGCCTGGATTGTTCGGACGCAATCCGGCGGATTGCGTTACGGAGCAGCGATACGCCGTAGAACAATCCGCCTGGATTGTTCGGACGCAATCCGGCGGATTGCGTTACGGAGCAGCGATACGCCGTAGAACAATCCGCCTGGATTGTTGGGACGCAATCCGGCGGATTGCGTTACGGAGCGGCGACGCGCTGTAGAACAATCCGCCCGGATTGTTGGGACGCAATCCGGCGGATTGCGTTACGGTCAGAGAATCGCCGCCGTCAGGCGCTAGTTGATCCGGCGCCGAGGTAGCTGCGCACGGCGGCGGCTTGGGCCGGGGTGATGCGACCGGCCGTCTCAAGGGCATCGATGATCTGGGTCATGGTCAGCGCGGCGTACAAACGATAGCCGGCCGCAGCCAGGTTCTCCTGACCCCATTGCTCGCGGTCAATCAACACGACGACGTCGGACACGGCCAGGCCGGCGGCCTCCAGCGTTTGGATAGCCGTCAGCACGCTGCCGGCGCTGGTGACGAGGTCTTCAATCACCACCGCGCGCTGGCCGGACTGGAAGTCGCCCTCGATGGCCCGGCCTGTGCCGTAAGCCTTGACCTCTTTGCGCGGGTAGATCAGCGGCGTTTCCGTCGCCAGCGCCACGGCCGTCCCGATAGTCAGGGCGGCATAGGGGACAGCCGCCAGCAGGTCGAAACTCAACGGCCGCAGCAGCTCAGCATACGCGTCGGCTGCCATACGCAGCAGCGCCGGATGGCTGGCCATGCGCCGCAAATCCAGGTAGATGGGCGACTGCACGCCCGACGCCAGCGTGAACTGGCCAAACTGCACACAGCCTGCGTCGTGGAGGGCGAAGATGAGGGAAGCGTGAGAGGAGGAACTCGGGGGACCTGGAGGAACTCGGGAGAACTCCGGCCCATGCGGTGTGTGCGTTCGCCGGGATACCCGTTCCCGCCCCGCATTGATCTCGTCCCGCAGATCCTGCGCGGCGGCGCGCGGGTTGCCGGCGTAGATCACGTGGCGCGAGACGGGGATCAGCAGGCCGCTGCCGTCCGCGTCCAGCCCAGCCGCCAGTGCGGCGGCCAGATCGCCGCCCTGCGCGCCGACGCCGGGCGCCAGCAGCCAGCAGGACCGGCCGGCCAGCAGCGCCCGCACCCTGGCCAGCGCGTGGGGCTGCGTGGCGCCCACCACCAGCCCGATCTGCCCCGGCTCGCCCCAACTCATGGCCTGCTGCACGATGTGTTCGAACAGCCATTGGCCCTGACCAAACTCCTGGATGGCTGCCGCCGAGGGATTGGAGGTGTAGCAGAGCACGAAGGCGGCCTTGCCCGGATAGGCCAGAAAGGGCGCAACGCTGTCCCGGCCCAGGTAGGGGCTGAGCGTGACCGCGTCCGCGCCCAGTTCGTCGAAGGCGGCACGCGCATAGGCCGCGGCCGTGCTGCCGATGTCGCCCCGCTTGGCGTCCAGCAGCACGGGGATGTCCGGCGGCACGGCCGCGATGGTCTGGCGCAGCGCTTCCCAGCCGGCCGCGCCGAACTGCTCGTAGAAGGCGCTGTTGGGCTTGTAGCAGCAGGCCAGATCAGCAGTCTGGTCGATCAGGCGTTTACCCCAATCCAACAGCGCCTGGCCTGGATCGCCAGCCGCAAAATGGGCAGGGAAAGAGGCCGGATCGGGGTCGAGGCCGACGCAGAGCAGCGACTGGTTGGCCGCCACAGCCTGCGCCAGCTTGGCGCTGAAGGAAAGGGGCATGGTGCGCTACCTTTTGGTGATGATGGGCAGAAAGATGGAACGGGTGATGACGCCGCCCGAAGGCAGGGTGCGCGCGCTGACGGCTACGTAGTCGCTCCACAGCGCGTTTTGCTGATAAGCGGGCGGATCCATGTTGGCAGCCGTGTAGGTGCGCACCCGAAACTCGTAGTTGGTGTCAGGCGTCAGGCCTGTGACCATGTAGCTGGACACGTTCTTGCTGGCCGTGACGCCATGCACGGCAAAGACGCCGCCGGCCGGCCGATAGCTGATCTCGTAGTAACCTTCCTGGATTTGATAGAGGATGGGGGTCCAGCTCAGGCTGACCTGCACATCGCCCGGGGCGGCGCTGAGCTGCGTTGGGGCTACGGTCTGGGTCTCGCTCCAGAAGGGATCGATGGCGGCGACACAATCTGGCGCGTGATGGATGGCGTTGAAGTCCAGGCGGATTGTTTCAAGAGTCGGAACCAGGTTGCACAGACTATCAGGCGCCGCTCCAGAGAGCGCGTTGCTGTTCAGATATAACTCCTGCAAATTGGCCAGGTTGCCGAAAGCCGCAGGAATGGAACCGCTCAACCGATTTCCGTTCAACATCAGATAACGCAACTGCGTTATATCACCCAACTGCTCAGGGATCGGGCCGCTGAGTTGGTTGTTGAACAGCACCAAATAGGACAGGTTGTCCAGGCCGCCCAGGCTGGTGGGGATCGAACCGGTAAGAGTGTTGTTGTTGAGCGCCAATCGTTGCAAACTGGCCAGATTGCCCAGTTGGGTTGGAATTGCGCCCGTAAGCTGATTGTCGTTCAGGGCCAGCCTTTCCAGACTGGCAAGGCTGCCCAAAAGACCCGGAATCTGGCCGTTCAGTTGGTTACTGGAAAGGTCGAGCTCCCGCAAAGCAGCCAGGCTGGCCAGTTGAGTTGGGATTGAGCCAGATAGTTGGTTGTTGGACAGATTCAAGCTGCGCAAGCTGGCCAGATTGCCCAGTTGGCCGGGAACCGTCCCGCTGATGCTGTTCTCCGACAGGTCCAGCGTCTGGAGCTGCGTCAGGCTGGCCAGCCCGGCAGGCACAGCGCCGCTTAGAGTGTTGCGCGACAGGATGAGCACACGCAGCGCGCTCAGATCGCTGAGCTGCGTTGGCAGCGGCCCAGCCAGGTTGTTGTCGCTCAGATCAAGCTGGCTAACGCGGCCAGCCTGGCAGGTAACGCCATACCAGGAACAGGGCGTGTTGGACACCGTCCAGCCGGTGTTTTCTTTCCATTGGGCGCCATTGGTGCTGGCGTACAGCGCCTCCAGCGCCTGGCACTCGGCCAGCGGAATCTGCGTCACACCAACGCAGGCCAGATCAGGCGTTGCGGCAGCGCCTGCGCTGGCTGGCAAAACGCTTATCAGCAGTACCAGCACGAACAAGGGAAGCAATCTTAGTTGCAATCGGGGGGGCATCATACGCTCCTTGGGGCTATGGCAGGACTGACAGTGCTGTTGTGGCGGACGGCCAGTCTCAACGCGTTGGCGCAGCGGCTGACCTGGATCAGCACTGTCAGTCCTCGTCGTCTAGATCACCTGGCCGGCGCCGGGCGGGGCCAGCGCGTCCGGCCGCTCTACGTCGTACACCGCCCGACCGCGCAAGGTCACGCGACGCACCAGGCCCTGGACCATCATGCCGGCGAAGGGCGTCCAGCCGCAGCGGGTGTACAGCCGGTCGTTGGCCAGGGTGTAGCGGGCTTCAGGGTCGATCTCGACGTGGGTGTCGGGCTGGGCGGGCAAGCCGAAAATACGACGGGGATTGAGCGCCATCAGTTCCACAAGCCGCTCCATGCTCAGCCGGCCCTGCTGCACGGCCGTCAGCATCAGCGGCAGCGAGGTCTCCAGGCCGGCCACGCCCGGCGGCGGAGCGGCCGACGCCTTCTCGTCCAGGGTGTGGGGCGCGTGGTCGGTGGCGATGCAATCCACCGTGCTGTCGATGTGCGCCCAGAGCGCATCCTGATCGGCCTGCGCCGCCAGCCGCGGCCGCATGTCGCCCTGCGGGCCCAGCCGGGCCGCGTCATCCTCAGTCAGGAACAGGTGATGGGGCGTGACTTCGCAGGTGACGGGCAGGCTGGCCGCTTTAGCCGCGGCGATCAGTTCGATCTCGTCGCGCCGGCTGATGTGACAGAAATGCACCGGCCGGCGGTAGGACGCGGCCAGGCCGATGCCCACGGCCACGCTCTGCCCCTCGGCGTGCATGGCGATCATCTTGTCCCGCGGCCACAACCGGAGGCAGGCGTGCAGGGTGGGCAGGTCCTCGACGCGCAGGGGGCCGAAGGTGTCGTTGAGGTAGATCTTGAGCGCCGTCGCGTGCGGCGCCAGGAGTGGTAGTTCATCCACATGCTGCGGGCTGGCTCCAGCGTAGAGGCCTACATCACAGCGTACAGTCTGGCTGGCGACGGCGCGCGTGGCCTTCAGGACGTCCAACGTGGCCAGCGGCGGCGAGGTGTTGGGCATGGCCAGGATCTGCGTGAAGCCGCCGGCCAGCGCGGCCGCGGTGCCAGTTGCAAAGTCTTCCTTGTGCTCACCGCCAGGCACGCGCAGGTGGGTATGGACGTCGACCAGTCCGGGGAGGTGAAGGGCTGGGCTCATGGTGTAACACCTTAGGTGCCGGGCACTGGCACGATGACGGGCCAGTGCCCGGCACATGGAGTTAGCCGCAGGCAAAAAAACGCCCGATTCACTGAGAATCGGGCCGGCAGCCGTTGTCGGATCAAGTTGAAAGGAAGGCGTTAACCGGTTGCGTCGTGGAGTCATAGTTGCGCACCGGAATTGGATTGTAGCACGGCGCTGGCGGATGTCAAAATCTGCGGCCAGAACGGGCGCTTGACAGCCCGCACTACCTGTGGCATAATCGCCCGCACAATTGAACACGCAACAACCATGAACCGGACTAGTACCTGTCGCAGCGGGCTCCAGAGAGCCGGCGGTAGCTGGAAAGCCGGCAGCAGCGCAGGCAGGGAATGGACCGGGGAGTTGGGATGTGAACAATGGTCAATGGTCAACGCTCAATTGCCAATGATCCGGAAAAGCTCCCTCATTGACAATTGAACATCAGCAATTGACAATTGAACATTAAGTAGCTTCCCCCGGAGACGCCACCGTTATCAGGGCGCTGGAGATCGGTACGTAACGAGTAATCCGTAACTCGTAACCCGGAATTGCAATGGGACTCCGGTTACGTTTTACGCATTACGTGTCACGCACACCCGTCTCCGCAGAGTGAGGCCGGCAACGTAACGCTTTCGTTTGCCCGCCTAACCAGGGTGGCACCGCGAGACGCCTCTCGTCCCTGCAGCGCATGTTGTTGCGCGGGATGATGGGCGTTTTTTCGTTGGTACATTGGTAGATTGGTAAACTGGTAGAGTGGTCAACCATCACTGGCTCCAGCGTCGTTAGTCGGCGACGACTCACCAATCTACCAAGATACCAAGGTACCAATCTACCAGACCAGGATACCAACCATGTACAAACCCACCCTCGACCAAGTGCGCTCCCTGGCCGGCCAAGGCAACCTGATCCCGGTCTATCGCGAGCTGCCGGCTGATCTGGAGACGCCGGTGTCGGTCTATCTCAAGCTGCGCGATGGCAGCCCCTCGTTTCTGCTGGAGTCAGTGGAGAAGGGCGAGCAGATGGGGCGCTATTCGTTCATTGGCGTGCAGGCGCCGTTGGCGCTGCTGGCCCGCGGCGAGGAGGTGAGCATCAAGGGCGCGGGCGGCGCGGTGCTGGAGACACGCACGGCGCACGATCCGCTGGACGTGGTCAAGGACTTCGTGCAGCAGCGCCAGCCGATCCACGTCGACGGCCTGCCGCGCTTCATCGGCGGCGCGGTGGGCTACCTGAGCTACGACTGGGTGCGCTTCGTGGAGCGGCTGCCAGCCACGGCCAGCGACGACCTGGACCTGCCCGACTTCGTCTTCCTGCTGGCCGACAACCTGGTGATCTTCGACCACGTGCGGCACCGGTTGCTGGTGCTGGCCAACTGCCGGCTGGAGGGCGACGCGACGGCAGCTTATGCTGACGCCATCGCCCGCATCGATCAGATCGTGGCCCGGCTGCGCAGGCCGTTGACTGTGCCTGAGACGCCCAATGTCCTGGGCGACACCGAGTGGCGCAGCAACTTCAGCCAGGACCGCTTCGAGGCCATGGTCTTGCAGGCCAAGGAGCACATCGCCGCCGGCGACATCTTTCAGGTGGTGCTCAGCCAACGGCTCACCCGCCAAACCGAGGCTGACCCGTTCACCATCTACCGGGCGTTGCGCATGACCAATCCCAGCCCCTACATGTACTTCCTGGAGCTGCCCGGCGATGACGCGTCGGGCCAGCCGCTGCGGTTGATCGGCTCCAGCCCGGAGATCCACGTGCGGCTGGAGGACGGCCGGGCGCTGCTGCGGCCCATCGCCGGCACCCGCTGGCGCGGCGCCACATCCGAAGAGGACGCCCGCCTGGCGGCCGAGCTGCTGGCCGATCCCAAGGAGCGCGCTGAGCACGTCATGCTCGTAGACCTGGGGCGCAACGACCTGGGCCGGGTGTGCGAGTACGGCAGCGTCCACACGCCCACGCTGCTGGCCGTGGAGCGCTACAGCCACGTGATGCACATTGTCAGCGACGTGCAAGGCCAGCTCCGCCCAGAGTTCGACGCCTTCGACCTGCTGCGCGCCACCTTCCCGGCCGGCACCGTCAGCGGCGCGCCCAAGGTGCGGGCTATGGAGATCATCGAGGAGTTAGAAGGCACGCGGCGCGGCCCCTACGCCGGCTGCGTAGGCTATATTGGCTATGACGGCGCTATGGACACCTGCATCACCATCCGCACCATCATCATGCGCGGCAACATCTGCACACTGCAAGCCGGCGCGGGCATCGTGGCCGACAGCGACCCCGCCTACGAGTGGACCGAGACGCTCAACAAGGCCCGCGCACTGGCCGTGGCGGTGGAGGTGGCGGAGCGAGGATTAGTCAACGATGAACGATGAATGCTGAACGATGAATCCAGAAACCGCGTTTTCGCACGTCGCTCTTCCGGATTCATCATTCATCGTTCATCATTCATCGTTTCACTGACAGGACTTTGGAGTAATTACTATGTCTCAGAAACGTATTCTCACCGGCGATCGGCCCACGGGTAAGCTGCACCTGGGCCACTACATCGGCAGCCACCGGCACCGGCTGGCCTTACAGGACCAGTACGAGTGCTTCTTCCTGGTGGCCGACCTGCATATGCTGACCACCAAGAACACCAAGGAGGACATCCTGGCCATCGCCGACAACGCGCGGGCCATCGTCCTCGACCATCTGGCCATCGGCATCGACCCGGCCAAGGTGACCTTCTACCTGCAATCTGCCGTGCATGAGATCTACGAATTGCAGCTCCTGCTCAGCGGGCTGGTGACGGTGGAGCGCTTGCAGCAGTTGCCGACTATCAAGGACATGGCCGACGCGGCCGGGCTGGAGCAGATTCCCTACAACCTGCTGGGTTATCCGGTGCTGCAATCGGCCGATATCCTGATGCCGAGGGCGCACCTGGTCCCTGTGGGCAAGGACAACGAGAGCCACGTGGAGCTGAGCCGCCAGATCGCGCGCCGCTTCAACAACGCCTACGGCGAGGTCTTCCCGCTGCCGGAGCCATTTGTCGTCGGCGGCACGCTGGTGGGTACCGACGGCCAGGCCAAGATGAGCAAGAGCCTGGACAACGCCATCTTCCTGAGCGACGATGCGGCCACAGTGCGCCGCCGCGTGTTCAGCATGTACACCGATCCCAACCGCGTCAGCGCCGACATCCCCGGCAACGTGGAGGGCAACCCGGTTTTTCAATACCACGACTTCTTCAATCCCAACAAGGAAGAGGTCGAGGACCTGAAAGAACGCTATCGCGCCGGCCGCGTCGGCGACGTGGAGGTCAAGGAAAAGCTGGCCGTTGCGCTCAATAACTTCCTCGACCCCATGCGCGAGCGTCGCGCCCACTACGAGGCCCAGACCGGCTACGTGGACGAGTTGCTCTACGAAGGCACCCTGCGCGCTGCGGCCGAAGGCAAGGCGACGCTGCTGGAGGTCAAGAAGGCCATGGGACTGACGGGGGTATGGAACCGGATCAGCCGCGCGGCGGAGAAACGGCGCAAGAAGCAAGGCGTAACGAGTAACGAGTAATGCGTAACCCGGAGTTTGATGTGAGTTGGAGGTTTGGATGAACTTTGTCGAATGGAGCGAGGCAGTGCCTGCTGAGATTCGGGACGACGTGTTGTGGAAGGTCAAGGCGTATCAATTGGCGCTGTTTGCGGCTGACATTGCCTGGCCAGACGCAACGAAGTTGATGGGCGACCTGCGCACGAGGGATCTGTCTGATCAGTTGTACCGGGCCGCTGGCTCCGTAAGCGCCAACATCGGCGAGGGCTACTCGCGTCGATCCGGGCGTGATCGCGCCCGCTTCTACGAATACGCGCTCGGCTCGGCCCGCGAGGCGAGGGATTGGTACTACAAAGCCCGCCATGTGCTGGATCCCGCCGTCGTCGATCACCGCCTGCGCCTTTTCACGCAAATCATCCGCCTGCTGCTCACCATGATCCCCAGGCAACGCCGCGCTCAACTCACCGACAGCCAGATCAAGGAGGATCGCGTCCCTTATGGCATCGACCCGTTTGACCCATTGGAGGACGCGCCTCTCTCCTAGCACACCTTACGCATCACTCGTTACGCATTACTGGTCACGCACGCCTCGAACACAAGGATCACCCACCATGATCGCATTCATCGACAACTACGACTCATTCACCTACAACCTGGTCCAGTCCGGGGCGCAGTACAGGGTCAGCGGCGGCGCGCTCCACGCGCAGAAAGAGC
>CAZVGR010000112.1:10158-17215 GCA_964626845.1 uncultured Anaerolinea sp. | reverse complement strand
CGGCACCGGACGCGCGCCACCCTCGGTGCCGGGCACTTGGGCACGTGCGCAGAGGCAGCCGTCGCGTTGAGAGATCGTTGACCGGTAGAGCCAAGTGCCCGGCACCTATCCATCGAACTACCATGAACCAAACCGAAGCCACCCACCTGATCCGCGATGTCTTCGAGCAGCCGTTCGACGAGGCGCGCTTTACGCGTTTCGTGCGCGAGCTGCTGAACGAGATCGACGAGAGCAAGGCTACCCGGCCCATCGCCGGTCAGTACATCCCGCTCAGCTACCGCGACCACGTGCAGCAGTACCGCCGGCTGGCCACCTACACCGATCCCGACGGCCAGGCGCTGGACATCCTGCTGGTGCAGCTCAAGAAGAGCAGCGGGCTGGAGCGGGCGCGCACCATGCAGCGCAACTTCGTGGCCTACTACCTCAAGACGCGCGGCGAGAAGGACGCGGCCCTGGTGGCCTACACCGGCGACGACCGGGCTGACTGGCGCTTCTCCCTGGTGCGCATGGACTACCGTCTGCGGGTCGACGGCGACTCCGGCAAGGTCAAGGTGGCCGAGGACCTGACCCCGGCGCGGCGCTATTCCTTCCTGGTGGGCCAGCACGAGCCCAACCACACCGCCCAGCAGCAGCTTTTCCCCATCCTGGCCGACGACCGGCACAACCCCACCCTGGCCGACCTGGAGAGCGCGTTCAACATCGAGAGCGTCACCCGCGAGTTCTTCAGCCGCTACAAGGAGCTGTTCCTGCAGGTCAGGGAAGAGGTGGACGGCATCCTGGCCCGCCGGCCGGCCGCACGGGCCGAGTTCCAGCAGCGAGGGATCGACAGCGAGACCTTCGCCAAGAAGCTGCTGGGCCAGATCGTCTTCCTCTACTTCTTGCAGAAGAAGGGCTGGCTGGGCGTGGCGCCGGGCCAGCCGTGGGGCAGCGGGCCGCGCGCCTTCCTACGCCAGTTGTTCCAGGGGCGCTGGGGCCAGTACGACAACTTCTTTGACGAGGTGCTGGAGCCGCTGTTCTACGAGGCGCTGGCGGTGGAGCGGCCCGACAACCTCTACGGCCGGCTGGGCTGCCGCATCCCCTTCCTCAACGGCGGGCTGTTCGAGCCGGTGGGCGGCTACGATTGGGAGGGCTGCCCCATCCCGCTGAGCAACGCCACGGTGCAGGCCATCTTCGATACCTTCGACCTGTACAACTTCACCGTGCGCGAGGACGAGCCGCTGGAGAAGGAGGTGGCCGTGGACCCGGAGATGCTGGGCAAGGTCTTCGAGAACCTGCTGGAGGTGCGCGACCGCAAGTCCAAGGGCGCGTTCTACACCCCGCGCGAGATCGTCCACTACATGTGCCAGGAGGCGTTGATCCACCACCTGGACGCGGTGTTGAACCTGCGCGCCGCGCCGCTGATCGAGCCTGAGGCTGAGCAAGGCCTGCTGTTCGGCGCGCCGCCGCCCCGTCAGGCCAGCCTGCCCTCGGCCGAGACGGTCTACGACCCGCGCGTGCCGCGTGCGGACATCGAGCGCTTCATCCGCCACGGCGAGCTGGCCGTGGAGCACGAGGCCGCGCGCGCGGCCGGCGCGGCCAGCTATGCCCGCCGCCTGCCCCAGGCCATCGCCGAACACGCCCAGGCGTTGGACGACGCGCTGGCCGGCGTCAAGGTGTGCGATCCGGCCATTGGCTCGGGCGCGTTCCCGGTGGGGGTGATGCAGGAGATCGTGCGCGGCCGGCTGGTGCTCAACGCCTACCTGGGCGACGACGCGGGCCGCACGGCCTACGCCTTCAAGCGCCACGCCATCCAGGAGTCGATCTACGGCGTGGACATCGACCCCAGCGCGGTGGACATCGCCAAGCTGCGCCTGTGGCTGTCGCTGGTGGTGGACGAGGAGGACTACCACCGCATCAAGCCGCTGCCCAACCTGGGCTACAAGATCGTCTGCGGCAACTCGCTGCTCAGCGTGCAGAAGGATCTGTTCAACCAGCACCTGTTCGCCAGGATCGAGGAGCTGAAGGAGCAGTACTTCGTGGAGACCAGCCGGCCGGCCAAGCAGGCCCAGAGCCGCGAGATCGACGCGCTGATCGGCCAGCTCACCCACGCGCAGGGGCAGTTCGACTACGAGGTGTATTTCAGCGAGGTATTCCGCGCCCAGGACGGCTTCGACGTGGTGATCGGCAACCCGCCCTATGTGAGCCATGATCGGATTGAAGGCAAGCAGCTTCTGAAAAGCCGGTTTGAGGCATATCAACCCTTCGCAGACCTGTACTGCTACTTTGCTGAGGTTGGACTACGACTTCAAGGGCGTCACGGAACGTTGTGCTTCATCACGTCCAACTCGTATCTGAAAGCGGACTATGGCCGACCTTTGCGAAAGCTTATCGGCCAGAGAAATGCTGTCCTACAACTGATCAACGTCGAAGATTATCAAGTGTTTGATTCGGCCATTGTCAATTCGGCCATCCTGATTGCGCAGAGGGCACCAGTTGGCTACGCTCCAGATTGCTGCGTCGTGAATTCGCCGTTCAGCGGCGATCAGTCGTTCATTCGATTTGTCGAATCGAACAGGTTCTACCTGCCGCAAAGCGAGTTTGGCGCTGAGGCATGGACGCTTATGCCGCGGCACACGTTGTCGTTGGTCCGAAAGATCGAAGCCCGCGGACGGACGTTAGAGCAACTCAAGTGCAAGATCAGATTGGGGCTGGCCACCGGCGCAAATCACGCGTTCTTGATCGATGAAGAGAAACGGCGTGAGTTGCTCGCCAAGGACCCGGCAAACGCAGCGATTATCAAACCAATACTGCGTGGCCGCGACATCTTTCGCTACGGTTACCAACCATCAGGTCTCTACATCTTGCTCACGAGAAATGGCGTCAACGTCAAACGCGACTACCCCACAATCTATGCTCACCTCGATAGCTTTGGTGATGAATTCAGGAATCGGGGAGCCCAAGGACAGCACTGGACGAACCTGAGGGCCTGTGCATTTTTCGATGACTTCAGACGCGAGAAAATCATCTGGATCGAGCTCACGGACAGAGGTCGTTTCGCACTTTGCACTGACGAGATTTACCTGGTAAACTCGGCATACTTCCTGATTCCTCCGCCGCAGTTCGACAGTCGATACTTGCTGGCAATTCTGAACTCAAGTGTCATCCAGTTCTACATGAACCAGAATGCCGAAACCAGCGGAATGGGTGTTAATCGATGGATCAACCATTTTGTGAAGCGGTTCCCGATTCCCCGGGTGTCAGCGAGCGAGCAAGTCCCAATTGTTGACAGAGTTGGCCAAATTCTTGCGCTGACGCAGCATCCTGGCTTTCTCGACGATACTTCGGCACAGACACAAGCTGCCGAAATTGAGAAGGGCATTAATGAGTTGATATACGGTCATTTTGGACTTGACACTGGTGAAGTAGCTTGGATTGAGAAGCAAGTGGCCCAGAAGCAAATGTAACCCATCTAGCATGAAACGGACAGGCAGTGCAAGGAGACAATTACAGTGTCCTCAAACTCTCAGACCTCTGATTTCAGTTCGGCATTTCAGCAACTGGCTAGTTTTGTTGCTATCGCAAAAACGCGCAACACGACTGAGTCATACGATGAGATCATCAAACAATGCTATGCTGTCTTGCCAGATGAACCACTTGGTGATGCAGCCAGTCTTATAAGTGCAATCGAAACAATTTACCCCGGGATCAAACTGGATGAGGCTGATGCGACTTCTTCAGTTCAGCGTTTGGTGGAGAATGGGGACCTTGTGCGTCTACCAGGTGGTCATCTTGGGCTCAATCCTCAGATTCGGGCTAACATCGAAAGCAGAATACAAAATGCCAGGCATCTAGAAGAAACCGTCAAGCAATCGTGGCTTGCGTCCGTTTCTCTTACTCATCCCGGGCTGGACAGCGAAGGACTTTGGAGGACTCTTAAATCCTATCTCGCCGCGGCGTTTCTACGGCATGGAGTTCAAGCAGTAATGCTGCTGGATCCTACTGTCGAGATTCCGAACGAACAACCAAATGGTCTCGCGTCATTGCTGCAGGAAGTGCTCAGGAAGGAGTTCAGTCAGCCAGATCGCGCGAACGCTCGAGATGCAGTGAAATCGTTTTTTGATACTGTGAACCTAGACCGACAGAGAGCTGAGTACATAGCCCAACTCGCAGATGCAGCCTTCAATTACTTCACATTGTCAGTTGCTCCGAATGTGGCGAACGAACTGCGCAGTAAGTTGTATCCTATCACCCTCTTTCTGGACACAAACTTCCTGTTCGGGATTCTGAAACTACACGTCAATTCACAAGTTGACGTTTCCATTCAGTTGGTCGAAGCCGTGAAGAAGTTCAAACTACCCTTCAACTTGCGTTACCACGAAGCAACTAAGGGCGAAATGAACAATACACTCCAGTTTTTCGGCAGCGAGTTGAAGGGGCAGACATGGCCTCAGGCCATAAGTCGCGCAGCAGTCACATCGGGCAGACTCTCCGGAATTGAACGCCGTTATCATCAGTTGAATGCGCAGGTAAGGACGGATGTGAGTGATTTCCTGGCACCCTTTTTGCACTGGGAGGTCTTGCTGAAAGAAATGGGCATAGACGTTTACAGAGTCGATTCATCTCAGCGACGCCTATATGTGCGTGCAAACTTGGAGGCGGACTACAGGGATTTCTTGTCGTCCAAGAACATAGTTAAGCCTGATGAAGCAATTCTGCATGATATGGCTGTGCTAGAGACAGTAGAATCCCTCAGGACAAACGCCACGTCCTCTTTGGATGCTGGAGCGCTGCTGGTTTCTTGTGATAACCAGTTATTTAGGTTCGACCAAATACATCATCGAACTAGCAAGACGGCGGGCTGTGTCGTACTCCCTAGCATTTTTTGGCAAATCCTGCGCCCTTTCATATCGAATTCAGTCGAATTCGACCAAGCATTTGCAGAAACGTTCACTCTGCCGGAGTTCAGTTTGACCCGGGGTGGTGCTGCAAGAGCCGCGTCGAGGATGTTGGGGATTCTTGCTACCTACCAAGACATCCCCGAAGAAATCGCCTCCAGAATGTTAGCAAACGACCTCCTGCTAGAAAAACTGCATGCTACTTCTAGCGAGCAGGAGTTCATCGAGACTGTAGAGTCTGCGATGATGAAGGAAGCAGCCGAGCTGATAGAAGAGAAAGCTGCTTTGTCTGCGCAACTGGCCATTGAAGAAGAAAAGCGGAGGGATCGAGAACGCGAGCTTCTTCAAGCTGAACAACGCTTGGCGGACCAGCAAGAAGCGCTATTGGCAAAAGAGACGGCCCTACAGAATCTTCAGGCTGATATGCAGTCCCTTGGACAGCAGATACAGGACGAGAAACTGTCTTCACGAGAGCTTATTGAACAAGTGATGCGGGAGAAGGAGGCGGAAAAGGAGGCGCAGAAACGAGTAGCTGAACTGGACCGGCAGAGAGAAGACGCTGAACACCAGGCTCTCCGAACAAAGAGGATAACAAGTGTTCTGATCGGAAGCCTAACGGTTTTAGTTTTTGAGCTACTGATTCATTTTGTTATTCAATGGAGATGGCTACTTACCCACCCTAACAGCTACGCACTTCAGGCGTCTGCGAGCGTCATGATCTTCACTGCGATTGTCGGTCTCGGTGTTAAGCCTTGGCGCAAAGTTCTTTGGGTCACTGTTCTTTCGGGTGCGGGATTCGTGCTACTTCAACTTCTCGGCGGACCAACAGTCATACCATGATTCACGCTTGTGAGCTTAGAACCTTCCTAAGCGTGTCTAGCAAGTCGACTTTGGCAAGTATTCGCAAGGTAATCTCAGACTCCTATGAGCACCAACTCCACCATCGAATGGACCGAGTCGACCTGGAACCGGCTGACCGGCTGCTCGGTGCCGGGCACTTGGGCATACGCCGTGAGTTGGTCGTCGCGTCGAAAGCCGCTTGACCGGTCAACCCAAGTGCCCGGCACCGGATGCCACGCGAAACTATGAGCGCCAACACCGCCATCGAATGGACCGAGTCGACCTGGAACCCGCTGACCGGCTGCACGAAGATCAGCCCCGGGTGCCAGCATTGCTATGCCGAGCGCATGGCGAAGCGCCTGCAGGCCATGGGCCAGCCCAACTATGCCAACGGCTTTCGCCTGGCGCTGCACGAGCACGTGCTGCCGGCGCCGCTGGGCTGGAAGAAGCCGCAGATGATCTTCGTCAATTCGATGAGCGACTTGTTCCACCGCGACGTACCGCTGGACTTCGTGCTCCAGGTCTTCGACGTCATGCGCCAGGCCCACTGGCACACCTTCCAGGTGCTCACCAAGCGCTCGGAGCGGCTGCTGGCGCTGGACGACGCCATCGACTGGCCGGCCAACGTCTGGATGGGCGTCAGCGTCGAGCGGCAGGACTACGCCTTGCGCGTCGATCACCTGCGCGCCACCCATGCGCAGGTCAAGTTCCTGTCGCTGGAGCCGCTGCTGGGGCCGCTGCCGGCGCTGGACTTGACGGGCATCGACTGGGTGATCGTGGGCGGCGAGTCGGGGCCGGGCGCGCGGCCGCTGAACCCGGCCTGGGTCACGCAGGTGCGCGACCAGTGCCTGGCCGCGGGCGTGCCCTTCTTCTTCAAGCAGTGGGGCGGTGTGCGCAAGAAGCAGATGGGGCGATTGCTGGAAGGGCGGACGTGGGATGAGATGCCGTTGCCAGCCGCCGGCGCCGGGCACTTGGGCACACGGCGAGAGCCGGTCGTTGCATTGAGAGCAAGTTGACCGGTCAACCCAAGTGCCCGGCACCTTGAGCACTGCCATCGAATGAACCAAGTCGACCTGGAACCGGCTGACCCGCTGTCCGGCGCCGGGCACTTGGGCACACGGCGAGAGCCGGTCGTTGCATTGAGAGCAAGTTGACCGGTCAACCCAAGTGCCCGGCACCTTGAGCGCCGCCATCGCATGGACTGAGTTCACCTGGAACCCGCTGACCGGCTGCTCGGTGCCGGGCACTTGGGCATACGCCGTGAGTTCGTCGTCGCGTTGAGAGCAGTTTGACCGGTCAACCCAAGTGCCCGGCACCTTGAGCGCCGCCATCGCATGGACTGA
>CAZVGR010000112.1:0-10058 GCA_964626845.1 uncultured Anaerolinea sp. | reverse complement strand
TTGACCGGTCAACCCAAGTGCCCGGCACCTTGAGCGCCGCCATCGCATGGACTGAGTCGACCTGGAACCCGCTGGCCGGCTGTTCGGTGCCGGGCACTTGGGCATACGCCGTGAGTTCGTCGTCGCGTCGAGAGCAGTTTGGCCGGTCAACCCAAGTGCCCGGCGCCTTGAGCGTCGCCATCGAAGAGACCGAGTCGACCTGGAACCCGCTGGCCGGCGCCGAGCGCGATCGGACGGCTACCCCAGTGGGATGGATTGAATGGACTGAAATAGCCTGCTATGATATAATACGTCGAGAAACTAACAGGTTTAGATGAGTTCTATGACAAGAAATATCAATCAACTGGGTGCGCAAGAGGCTGCCTTGTTGGCGCGGTTGTCGGCTGATGGCCACACGATCTTCACCACTGCCCAGGCGCAGGAGCTCTTAGGCGACGCGGCCTACACGGCCAACACCCTCAGCCGGTTGGTGAAGAAGGGGTGGCTGCAGCGCCTGCAGCGCGGTTTGTACCTGATCATCCCTTTGGAGGCCGGCCCGGAGCGGCTCTGGTCAGAGAGCAGCCTGGTGATCGCCAACAAGTTGGTCAAACCCTCGGCAGTGGCCTATTGGTCCGCGCTGCACTATTGGGGCATGACTGAGCAAGTGCCGCAGGTTGTCTTCGTGCAGACCACGCAGCGCAAAGCGGCGCTACACGTGTTGGGCATGTACTTCCGTTTTGTCACCTTGCCGGAAGCACGCTTCTTCGGCGTCATGCAGCGCACGGTTGACGGCAAGGTGTTCGCTCTCACCGACCGCGAGAAGACCCTGCTGGATGCCGCCGCCCGACCCGATCTCTGCGGCGGCATTGCTCAGTTGGCCCAGGCGTTGTCTGGTCACTACGCTGACGTTGACTGGCTGCGCCTGGACGATTACCTTCAGCGCTGGGGCGGCGGCGCGGTGGTCAAGCGCCTGGGGTATCTGGTGGAAACGCTGCAGTTGCCCGTGCCGGAACGGACACAGCGGCTGGAGCGCTGGCAAGGATGGATCAGCCAGGGCATGTCGCTGCTTGAGCCTGGCGCCAGCCCTGGCAGAATCTCGGCGCCGCGGTGGAACCTGCGCGTCAATGTGGTGGTGGAGGGCGCTCATGATCACCGAAGCTGAACTGCGCCGGCGCGCTGCCCAATGGCGCGTCGATCCGATGGTGGTGGATCTCGACTACAGTCTGGGCTGGTTCCTGGCCGGTTTGTTGAACAGTGGGCTGTTGGGAGATCGGGTTCGTTTCAAGGGCGGCACCTGCTTGCGCAAGTGCTATTTTGCCGATTACCGCTTTTCTGAGGATATCGACTTCACGGCTACGGCGTATCTCACGCCCGATCAGTTGATGGCCTGGATACACGCGGCTGCACACTGGTCATTGGATCATGATGGACCGGCTTTCGACGTTGCGTCGCCCCGTGTAGAGGTAATCCAGGATGACTACGGCAGCGAGTCGTTTCAGGCTCGTGTCTATTGGCGCGGGCCGCTTCGCTGGGCAGGCGGGCCGCGTTCACTGCGCATCGACATTACCCGCGATGAACGATTGCTGTTGCCCTCAGCCCCCAGAAGACTGATCCATCCCTACACGGATGTCGAGCGAGTTGTGGCGTCGACGATACCTTGTTACTCACTGGAGGAGATCCTGGCGGAGAAGCTGCGTGCTGTAGGTGGTCAACGGCGTTTTGCCATCTCACGTGATCTGCACGATATCCATCAGTTAGTCAAGGCCGGGGTTTCTCTGCCAACTGTTGCGCAGTTGTTGCCTGCGAAGTTCGCAGCGAAGGGCTTGGAGATGAGCGCCCTCAACGTCGCCTATCTGGAAAGGCGTCGCAAGGAGTTTGAACAGGATTGGATACTGCGACTGAGCTATCTGGTTCCGGCAATGGATGTCGACTTCCCGGTTGCATGGACCAGCACCCTGGAAGCGATTGAGGCAACAGGGATTAACCCGGCATAGAAGACGCCAGTCACTTCAGTACACGCCTTGCGTCGGTTCTTGCAGCGAGGCCACTTTGACCGCTCGATCCAAGCGCCCGGCGCCGGATGCCACGCGACGCCATGAGCGCCAACACCGCCATCGCATGAACCGAGTCGACCTGGAACCCGCGAAGCGACAGTACGGGCGATTGTCGGATCGCTTCGGCTCGCAGAGAGCGCTGAACATCAGGCGACAGGGCCGATTGACTCAACGCCGCTCCTGTGCTATCATGCAGCCCCGTGTATCACGGGCTTTTTCTTTTCCCGCCCCGGCCGCTGCGGCCGGCTGTCATCGCTTCTTTCCTCAGGACACGGCGAGTGATCTCCGTGTCTCTTGTTTTGTTGCAGAAACCGGGTTTCTCCAAAGAAACCCGGTTTCTGAGCGCTGTGCGCGGAGGCTCTCATGACCAAATACATCTTCATCACCGGCGGCGTCGTCAGTTCCCTGGGCAAGGGGGTGACGGCCGCAGCCATCGGCCGGCTGATCAAGAGCCGCGGCATCTCGGTGTCGATCCAGAAGCTGGACCCCTACCTCAACGTGGACCCCGGCACCATGTCCCCCTACCAGCACGGCGAGGTCTTCGTCACCGAGGATGGCGCTGAGACCGATCTGGACCTGGGCCACTACGAGCGCTTCACCGACGAGAACCTCAGCCGGGCCAGCAACGTCACCTCCGGCCAGATCTACGCCGAGGTGCTGCGCAAGGAGCGCCGCGGCGACTACCTGGGCGGTACAATTCAGGTCATCCCCCACGTCACCAACGAGATCAAGCGGCGGATCGCGCTGGCCGGCCGGGACAACGACGCCGAGGTGGTGATTGTCGAGGTGGGCGGCACGGTGGGCGACATCGAGAGCCTGCCCTTCATGGAGGCCATTCGCCAGATGCGTAAGGACGTGGGCCGCGACCATGTGCTCTACATCCATGTCACGCTGCTGCCGCACATCGGCGCGACCGGCGAGCTGAAGACCAAGCCCACCCAGCACAGCGTCTCGGAGCTGCGCGGCATCGGTATCCAGCCCGATGTCATCGTCTGCCGCTCCGACTACCCGGTGGAGAAGTCGATTCGCGACAAGATCGCCCTTTTCTGCGACGTGGAGCCAGAGGCCGTGGTGCCGCTGGAGACCGTCAAATCGCTCTATGAGGTGCCGCTGATGCTGGAGGAGTTCGGCCTGGGCAACTGGCTGACCAGCCGGCTGAGCTATGGCTGGCGGGTGGCCGACCTGAGCGAGTGGCGCGACCTGGTGTTGCGGCAAAACGCGCTGGGCCAGGGCGAGGATGCGCCCCTGCGCGTGGCGCTGGTGGGCAAATACGTCGAGTTGCAAGATGCCTACATCAGCGTGCGCGAGGCCCTGATCCATGCCTCGGTCGCCATGGAGCGCCGCTTACACATCGAGTGGATCAACTCTGAGGACCTGGAGCGCGGCCGCAGCGTCGAGCGGCTGGCCGGCGTCGCTGGCATCGTGGTGCCGGGCGGCTTCGGCTATCGCGGCATCGAGGGCAAGATTGTGGCGGCCCGCTATGCCCGTGAGCAGCAGATCCCCTACCTGGGGTTGTGTCTGGGCATGCAGGTGATGTGTATCGAGTTTGCCCGCCACGTCACCGGCTCTGACCGGCCCAACAGCACCGAGTTCGACCCCCACACCAACTATCCGGTCATCGATTTGATGCCCGACCAGCGCGGCATTGCCGACATGGGCGGCACCATGCGCCTGGGCGCATATCCTTGCGTTTTGCAGGCAGGGACGCACGCCGCCGCCGCGTATGGACAGGAGCAGGTGTCCGAGCGCCATCGCCACCGCTTTGAGTTCAACAACAGCTTTCGCCAACAGCTTAGCGACGCAGGCCTGACGCTCAGCGGCCTCTCCCCCGACGGCCGTCTGGTCGAGATTGCCGAGCTGCGCGATCATCCCTGGATGTTGGGCAGCCAGTTCCATCCGGAGTTCAAGAGCCGGCCCAACCGGCCGCATCCGCTCTTCCGCTCCTTTTTAGAAGCTGTGCAGGCGCGCACACAAGCGGGTAGCCCGGTTGCGGCTTAAGCACGCCTTGTGCTATAATCCAACTCCGTTCGTGCAGCGTCAAGCAGTTAACAGGAGTAGCTACTCAGGTGCCGGGCACTTGACTTTGCGCCTAATCACGAAGTCTGCCGAGCCGAATTCAGCTGATCCTGGGCTGCAAGTGCCCGGCACCTGAGTAGTGACTCGGCGCCTATGGTTGAGTAGTTACCAACAGGAGAAGAAAAGATGTCAGGTCACTCAAAATGGTCGACCATCAAGCGCAAGAAGGGCGCGGCCGACGCCAAGCGCGGCGCTCTGTTCACCAAACTGGCGCGTGAGATCCAGATTGCAGCCCGCGAGGGGGCTGATCCTGAGTATAATTTCAAGCTGCGGCTGGCCGTGGACAAAGCCAAAGCCAACAGCATGCCCAAAGAGAACATCGATCGGGCGATCCGGCGCGGGTCAGGCCTGGAGTCGGGCGAAGAGCTGATCGAAACGGCCTTCGAAGGCTACGGCCCCGGCGGCGTTGCCCTGTACATCGAGGTGCTGACCGATAACCGCAACCGCGCCGTGGCAGAGATCCGCCACGTGTTGAGCCGCGGCAACGGCGCCATGGGTGAGAGCGGCTCGGTGGCCTGGCAGTTCGAGCCGCGCGGCTACATCACCGTCGCGCTGGGCAAGCACAGCCAGGATGACATCTTTGAGGCCGCGCTGGACGCAGGCGCAGAGGATGTGGAGTTTGGCGAGGATGTGGCCGAAGTCTACACGGAGCTGGCCGATCTCAAGACCGTTCAGGATGCTTTTCGCCTGCGCGGCCTGGCGGTCGAAAACGCTGAGCTGACCATGAAGCCCAAAACCCCGCTCAGCCTGGACGACAAGACAGCCATCAGTGTTATGAACCTGATCGAGAATCTGGAAGACCTGGACGATGTGACCAGCGTTTACTCCAACCTGGAGATCAGCGACGCGCTCTTGCAGAGCATGGAGGAGTAAGCTTGCGGGTGCTGGGCATCGATCCGGGAACAGCGATCACTGGCTATGGACTGGTGGACTACGACGGCGACCTGCGCCTGGTCGACTGCGGGGCGATCGTCACTCCGGCTGGCATGGCGCTGCCCCAGCGCCTGCTGGCCATCCACAGCGATCTGAGCGCTGTGATCGCCCGTTTTCAGCCCGAAGCCGTGGCCGTGGAAGAGCTGTTCTTCAGCAAGAACGTGCGCACCGCCATGAGCGTCGGCCAGGCCCGCGGAGTCGTCCTGCTGGCAGCCGCTCAAGCCCGCCTGCCGATCTACCATTACAAGCCTTCGCAAGTCAAGCAAGCTGTGGCCGGCTACGGCGGCGCTGGCAAGGCGCAGATTCAGGAGATGGTACGGCTGTTGCTGGGCCTGGAGGCTGTGTTGAGGCCGGATGACGTGGCGGATGCTGTGGCGATTGCCATCTGCCACGCCCACGGCGCATACATGAGCCAACTGCTGACAGACGAGTAAATTTTGCCGTCGGCGATCTGGAGGATTTTATGCCCATTCATGGACGCATTTTGCTTGCGGAAGACGAGGCGCCGCTGCGCAACCTGGTGCGCATGTCGCTGGAGGCCACCGGCCATCATGTGACCACCGTGAACGACGGCGCAGAGGCCCTGCAGGCTTTCGCTGCTGAAGCGTTCGACCTTGTCATTGTCGATATCATGATGCCGCGAGTCGATGGCTTTGATGTGTGCCGCAGGATTCGCACCCACTCCGACGTGCCCATCATCATGCTGACCGCGCTGGGCGGCGCCGACGATCTGGTCCAGGGCTTTGAGCTGGGGGCTGATGACTACATCGCCAAGCCGTTCGCCTTCAAAGAAGTGCAGGCGCGCATCCAGGCCATCCTGCGCCGCAACCAGTGGATCAAAGAACGTCAGGCGGCGCTGAACGCTGAGCGCCAGCCGGCCACCATCGACGACCAGCGGGCGGCGGAGATGACTGAAACCCAACCAGGTTAGCGGGCAGAGACTCCCCTTTTTCGCCTGACCCAACCAGCCACAGAAGCCAACCACGAGGCCCACGCCATGATCGCCAGCATTGAAGGCACTATTCGCAGCCGTCAGTCCGACTCGCTGGTTCTGGGCTTGGGCGGCCTGGGTGTGCGCGTTTACGTCCCGGCCGATCTGCTGGTCTCTGTGCGAACCGGCGACCAGCTCTACCTGCACACCTATCTGCACGTGCGCGAGCAGGAGCTGGCTCTGTATGGCTTTGCCAGCGAGCAGGAGCTGGCCCTCTTCCAACTGCTGCTGGGCGTGTCAGGCATCGGCCCCAAGTCGGCGTTGGGCGTGCTCTCTGGCATGCCCGCCGACGCGCTGCGGCTGGCCATCAGCCAGGAGCAGCCGGGCGTGCTGGCCCGCATCCCCGGTATCGGCAAGAAGACCGCCGAAAAGATCGTGCTGGAGCTGAAGGACAAAGTGGGATCGCCCGAAGGCGCGCCGGCCGAGCTGGCCGCGCTGAGCGAAGCCGACGCAGAGGTGATTGACGCGCTGACCGCCCTGGGCTACAGCATCGTCGAGGCGCAGCGCGCGGTTCAGGCCCTGCCGCGCGATGTGCAAGACGTCGAGGAGCGGCTGCGCCTGGCGCTGACAAGCTTTGGCAAGTAGAATTGCTGGCGTCTGAGGCCTGTGGTACAATCCATATTCCGTTGCCGTAACGGCTGACGCGCCCAACCCCCCGTGGAGCAATGCGATGCGACCTGTCGATTGGGGCCAGATCAACTGGCCAGCGGTAGCCCTCAATTCCATCTACGTCCTCGCGCTTGCCTTGGCTGTGGCTTTTTTCTCCCAAGTCTTTGGTTTGTCGCAATGGAGCGAGTTCAACGCTGCGCTCACCCTGACCATCGCCTTTATCGTCGTCTGGGTCAGCTTTCGGGTGGCCATGCGGGCCGGCAGCCAGCCGCTGATGCATGGCCTGCTGATCGGACTGGCCGTAGCGCTGGCTATTTTTGCGCTCAACTACCTGACCTGGGGAATCGGCGTGCCTGAGATCGCTGGCTTCTTGATTCAGTTGTTGGGCGGCATGCTGGGCGGGCGCATGGCCCAGCGCACCCTGGAAGGACCGCACCGATGAGCCGACTTGCCGGCGTTTTCGCCGCTAACGTCACACCCTTTGACCCCCACAGCCTGGCTATCGACCACGGCTGGATGCAGCGCCACCTGGCCTATCTGCGGGCGCGCGGCTGCGATGGCATCGTTCCTCTGGGCACCAATGGCGAGGGGCCGGCCATGAGCGTGGCCGAGCGCAAAAGCGTGATCGACACGGCGCTGGCTGCGGCTGATGGCCTGGCCGTTGTGCCGGGCACCGGCTGCGCCAGCCTGCCCGACACCGTTGAACTGACGCGCTATGCCTTGCAGGCTGGGGCCGACTCTGTGCTGGTCATTCCTCCTTTCTTCTTCAAGAACGTCTCCAGCGCTGGCGTGCTGGCTTACTACCAGCGGCTGTGCGACGCCGCTTTGCAGCCGGGCCAGCAGATCCTGCTCTATCATTTCCCCCAGTTGAGCATGGTGCCCATCGACGATTCCGTGGCGGCCGGACTGCGTGAGTCCCACCCTGGCTGCGTGGCGGGGGTGAAAGACTCCAGCGGCGACCTGGCAAGCATCGTTCACTGGAACCAGCGCTTCCCTGAGCTGCGGGTTTTTGCCGGCAGCGACTCCCTGGCCAGCGCAGCCCACGCAGCGGGGGTAGCCGGTACCATCACCGCGGGCGGCAATCTGGTACCCGATCTGCTGCAAGGGGTGCGCCAGGCTGTGCTGGCTGGCCGGGACCCGGCGCCGTATCAGCAGCGGCTGAATGAGGTGCGCGGCTGGCTGGAGCGCTCCCCCTCGATGCACGCCGCCACCAAGTTCCTCTTGACGCGCTTTGCCGGTTTGCCCCAGATTGCCCTGCGGCCGCCGTTGATCGAGTTGACTGCCAGCCAGCGCGCTGAGCTGGCTGCCCTGGCCGATTCTTTTCTGGCCCAGCCCGCTCCCTGACACCGTAAACCTCCGGAGTTCCCATGAGTTCCCCCCATTTTCCTCAGTTTCCTCAAGGAGACCCCATGCGCAAAGAAGTTCTGTCCTGGAACGACGTTGACCGGTTGATCCAGGAGTTGCTGCCCCAGTTCCGCGGCGCTTACGATGCCCTGTTGATGATCACACGCGGCGGCATCGTGCCTGGCGGCATCCTCAGCGAAGCGCTGGGCATCAAGTACATCCTCACCGCGGCTGTGGAATTTCACACTGGGGTGCAGAAACGATTGGCCTGGCCGACCTTCCTGCAATTTCCCGGCGATTCCCTGCTGCGCGGCCGGCGCATTCTGGTGGTAGATGACGTGTGGGGCAGCGGCCGCACGATTATGACGGTCAAATCACGCCTGGATGCTGCCAGCGCCACCCCTGAGCTGTGCGTGCTGCATTACAAGCCAAGCGAAAGCATGTTCCGTGACTCAGCGCCAGACTACTACGCAGCCGTGACCGACGCCTGGATTGTCTACCCGTGGGAAATTGAGCGCGGCGTCGATCGTGAGCTGTTGGTGGCCGGCGTAGGCTAGACGTGCGTTCGCTGCGGAGGCCAGCCATGTCCCCAAGTGACTTCGAGTACGATGTTCTCTGTTATGGCACCATCAGCGCCGACGACCTGATCTATGTGCCCTATCTGCCGACGCCGCGGCGCGACAGCCAGGTGCAGCAGGATTTTCAGCGCTTGGGCGGCGAGGCGGCCACCGTGGCGCGCGTGCTCAGCACGTGGGGACTGCGCGTGGCCATTGTCGGCAACGCCATCGGCGAGGACAAATGGGGACGCTACATCCGCCAGCAGTTGGACGCGCTGCCGGGCATCGATACGCGTTTTCTGGTCCAGCGGGCCGACGTGCGCACCCCCTTCTGCCGCATCCTGGTCACACCCGACGGCGAACGCAGCATTCTGGGCTATTGGTTCGACGATGCGCCGAAGAGCGCGTTGACCGAGGACCTGATGCGTCGGGCGCGCCTGCTCAGCGTGGACGTTTACGGCAAAGATGAGCGCGATGAGGCCGCTCGAATCGCCCGCCGCTTGGGCCGGCCAGTGGTATCGGCCGACGCAGTCTGGACTAACTACTCGTTGGCCAGTCTCAGCGACCTGATTGTTATCTCGCGTGACTTTCTGGTGGGCTATTTCCCTGGCGTCTATATCTACGACCATGCGCTGGACTTGCAGAAGGCCGGCGCGGGGGCCATCATCATCACCCACGGCCAGAAGCCGGTGCTGGTCGTCGATCGGCATGGTCGTCCCTCCTACGTTGAGCCTTTCCCGGTCACTGCCACCGACACCACCGGCGCGGGCGATGTGTTCAAAGCGGCTGCCATCTATGGGCAGTTGCAGAGTTGGGACCTGGTCAGCACGACGCGCTTTGCCTGCGCGGCCGCCTCGCTCTACATTGCCCAGCCGCGCGGCCAGGATCAGGCGCCTGACTTGAGCAAAGTAACCCAGTTGGCGGGGGTATGAGACCGGCGTGAGCGACGATGTTTTCTGGGGAGCGATTCGCGGCCGGCGTTCTGTACGCCGCTATACAGCGCAGGCGGTGCCTGCTGAACTGGTGGAGAAACTGCTGGAGGCCGCCCACTGGGCGCCGTCGGCCCACAACCGCCAGCCATGGCGCTTTGTGCTGTTGAACGACCTCGTCACCCGCCAGCGGCTGGCCGAGGCCATGGCCGCAAGCTGGCAGGCTGATCTGCTGGCCGACGGCGCCGATCCGGCCATGGTCAGCCAGCGCGCGGCCATCTCTATTCAGCGCATCAGCGCCGCCCCGGTGGTGATCCTCCCCTGCCTGGACCTGGATTCGCTCGACATCTACCCTGATCCGCAGCGCCAGCAGCGCGAGTGGCAGATGGGGGTGCAGTCAGTAGCGCTGGCTTGCCAGAACCTGCTGCTGGCTGCGCACCAGCTCGGCCTGGCGGCCTGCTGGATGTGTGCGCCGATCTTCTGCCCTGCGTTGGTGCAAACCCTGCTCGATCTGGCGCCCACGCTTGAGCCGCAAGCCCTGCTGACTATCGGCTATCCTCCCGACGACGCGCCGCGCAGCAAGGCA
>CAZVGR010000111.1:0-17220 GCA_964626845.1 uncultured Anaerolinea sp. | reverse complement strand
CTCCGACCGTGCCCGCTGCGCGTTGGCAGGGCGGGCACGGTCGGAGACCGGCCCGAGCAAGAGCGGCGTGGCATATTAGCGGCCCAGAATCTCCCGCAGAGCGGCCAAGAGCAGCGCCACGTTCTCCCGCTTAGACGAGTAGCCCATCAGGCCGACGCGCCAGACCTGGCCCTTGAGCGCGCCCAGCCCGCCGCCGATCTCAACGTTGTAGCGGTCGAGCAGCGTCTTGCGCACGGCCATCTCGTCCACGCCAGCCGGCACGCGCACGGTGGTCAGCGTGGGCAAGCGGTGCTGCGGCTCAACATGCAGCCCGATGTCCATCTCCTCCAGCCCAGCCCACAGCAGCTCAGCATGGGCCTGGTGGCGGGCAAAGCGGGCCTCCAGCCCCTCCTCCTGGATCATACGCAGCGCCTCGCGCAGAGCGTAGTTCATGTTGATGGGCGCGGTGTGGTGGTAAGTGCGGGCCGCGCCCCAGTACTGCGCCACCGTGGTCAGGTCCAGGTACCAGTTGGGCACCTTCGTGGTGCGCTTTTCCAGCGCCTCGCGCGCCCGGGGGCCGACGGTCAACGGGGCCAGTCCGGGCGGCGCGCCGATGCACTTCTGCGTGCCGCTGTAGGCGACGTCGATGTCCCAGGCGTCCACCTGCACGGATAGCCCGCCCAGCGAGGTGACGCAGTCGGCCAACAGCAGGCCGCCGTAGCGATGGACGATGCCCGCGATCTCGTCCAGCGGCTGCAAGGCGCCGGTGGATGTCTCGGCGTGGACCAACGCCACCAGCCTGGCCGGCTGGGCGCGCAGCGCCTCCTCAATCTCTTCGGGCGTGAAGACCTGGCCCCAGGGCCGCTCCAGCCGGCGCACCTGGGCGCCGTAGCGGCCGGCCATGTCGACCATGCGCTCGCTGAAGTAGCCGTTGACGCCGATCAGCACCGAGTCGCCTGGCTCCACGAAGTTGGCGAACGCAGCCTCCATGCCGGCCGTGCCGGTGCCGGAGACAGGGATGGTCAGCGAATTCTCGGTTTGAAAGACGAAGCGCAGCAACTCCTGCACTTCGTTCATCAGATTGAGGAACTGCGGGTCGAGATGGCCGACGGGCGGGTAGGCCAGGGCTTGCAGGACGCGTGGATGTACGTCGCTAGGCCCCGGGCCCAGCAGGGTGCGCGGGGTGATGTTCAAGTCACCGTAAGTGGTCATGGCTTGCTCCTTGGCAGGTGGGTGAGTCAGTTGTCCTCAGTCTAGACGATTCGCAATCGCTTGTCAACCCGGCGCGCTGCCAGCGTTGCCACGCAGTGCGTTCTCTGGTATACTCGTAGCAGAAGATGTCCACAGACGTCAAGGCATTGGCTCACACAAAGACGCAAAGGCCGCAAAGAAGCTCCTGGGCCTTGGCGTTCCTGGCGGCTTTGCGTGCGACATGTAAGCACGCTACGGAGACTACCCATGTCCACTCTCCTACTCAAAAACGCGCATCTGCTGATCACCATGGACGGCGCGCGGCGCAGAATTGCCGACGGCGGGCTGTTCGCGCGCGACAACGTCATCGAACAGGTAGGGCCGACAACCGAGCTGCCGGCCAGCGCGGATCGGATCATCGACGCGGCCGGCATGGTGATCTTGCCCGGCCTGGTCAACACCCACCACCACCTCTACCAAACCCTGACCCGCTGCCTGGCCCAGGACGACGGCCTGTTCGGCTGGCTGCGCACGCTCTACCCCATCTGGGCGCGCATGAACGGCGAGGCGGTCTACGTGTCGGCCAAGGTCGGACTGGCCGAGCTGCTGCTCAGCGGCTGCACCACGTCCAGCGACCACCTCTACCTCTACCCCAACGGCAGCCGCATCGACGACGAGATCCGGGCGGCCGGGGAGATTGGCATCCGCTTCCACGCCACGCGCGGCTCCATGAGCCTGGGTGAGAGCAAGGGCGGCCTGCCGCCGGACAGCGTGGTCGAGGAGGAGGACGCGATCCTGCGGGACTGCCAGCGGGCCATCGAGACCTTCCACCAGGCCGAGCGCTACGGCATGGTGCGGGTGGCGCTGGCGCCGTGCAGCCCCTTCAGCGTCACGCCCGACCTGATGCGGGAAAGCGCGGCCATGGCGCGCAGCTATGGCGTCCGCCTGCACACCCACCTGGCCGAGACGCTGGACGAGGAGCAGTTCTGCCTGGAGACCTTCGGCCACCGCCCTGTGGCCTACGTCGAGTCGCTGGGCTGGACCGGCGACGACGTCTGGCACGCGCACTGCGTCCACATGAGCGACGCGGAGATCAGCCTCTTCGCGCGCACCGGCACCGGCGTGGCCCACTGCCCCAACAGCAACATGCGCCTGGCCAGCGGCATCGCGCCGGTGGTGGCCTGGCGGCAGAACGGTGTGCGCGTCGGCCTGGGCGTGGACGGCTCGGCCAGCAACGATTCGAGCCACATGCTGGCCGAAGCCAGACAGGCCATGCTGCTCCAGCGCGTCAAGGGTGATGCTGGCGTCATGAGCGCCGAGCAGGCGCTGGAGCTGGCCACGCTGGGTGGCGCATCCGTGCTGGGCCGTGACGACATCGGCGCGCTGGCCCCCGGCATGGCGGCCGACTTCATCGGCTACCGGCTGGAACGCCTCGAGTTCACGGGCAGCCTGCACGATCCGCTGGCCAGCCTGGTCTTTTGCACCCCGGTCAACGTGGACCTCTCGGTGGTCAACGGCCGCGTACGGGTGCAGGATGGGCAGATCGTGGGCATTGAGTTGCCGCCGCTGATCCAGCGGCACAACGCGATTAGCCGGGCGATGATACGTGACGAAATGCCTGTGCGCAGATTCGTTTGATTAGGACGAGTGAAGACATGACAAATCCGGCAACTGATCAGTATGGCCCGAAGGACACCTCTGAAAGTCAAGAACAATCCATCAGAGAACCATCCATTTACCAAGGACTACTATTCTCTGAGGATGAAGTGGTGCATGATGCGCAAGAATCATACGTTGACGAACTTGAACGAATTCTATTGAGTGATTTGAGCTTTCAGGGATTTGACACTAGTTATGCATCCCATGATCTCCACGCATTTCCAGCCAAATTTCCTCCGCAGTTACCTCGCAAGTTCATCCTTGGTCTTACTCAACCAGGAGATGTCGTCCTGGACCCGATGATGGGTTCTGGTACTACAATACTAGAGGCATACTTAAGCGATCGACAATCGGTTGGCTTAGATATCGATCCACTGGCAAGACTGATTTCAAGAGTGAAAACTACTCCGCTTGATCCTGAACCGGTTGCTGAAATCGGCAAAATGGTATTGAAGCAAGCGACCATTTCTGTTCAAAGTGACACCCACTATCTGCGAACCTTGCTGAACGAACGTTGGGAGAAGCAGACGAAACAATTCGTAGATTACTGGTTCGCCCTGGAGACTCAGATTGAACTAATCGCCCTGATCACTGAGATCGAGCGACTCGAAGATGAGAGTATCAAGGACTTTCTGAAACTCGCGTTTTCTGCCTGCATTATCACCAAATCTGGTGGTGTTTCGCTGGCTTTCGACTTGGCGCATACCCGCCCACATCGAGCGAAGGTGGTTCTTACCCGGTCAGGTGAACTGGTTTTTGGAAACAATCACCATGGTGATCCTTCTCCCAGAGTTCAATTACTTACAAAGACTCTGCGTTCTCCACTAGTTGAGTTCCAAAAACGGCTTCAGCAGAACTTGAGGAGTCTAGTAGAGATTCCCGGAGGCAAGAGACCCCCATATCTTGACCTTGCAGATGCTCAAAACATGCCTCTTGAGACAGAGTCGGTTGATCTGGTAGTTACATCGCCACCTTATGCATCCAACGCTATCGACTACATGCGTGCACACAAATTCTCATTGGTTTGGCTGGGTTACACCGTTGATGAGCTTACGAATACCCGCAGCTACTGCATTGGCGGAGAGAACACCGCCACATTTTCGTTTGAGGAGTTACCACCCTTCACATCATCAATTGTTACAGCAGTTAGGCAGATTGATGAGAAGAAGGCATCTGTGCTGCACCGGTATTACTCGGAAATGAGCCGCGTGATGCGTAGCATGTATCGTGTTCTGAAGCCGGATAAGGCCGCAATACTAGTGGTTGCTACCTCAACCATGCGAAACGTGGACACGCAGACACATAACTGCCTGGCTGATATTGGTCGAGAGATCGGCTTTGAAGTACCTGCTATCGGCATTAGGCGTCTTGACAGAAATCGCCGCATGATGCCAGCTGGATTGAGTATCGATCTAACGTCACAGATTCAGCAACGAATGCATGAGGAGTTTGTTTTGGGCTTCTACAAGCCCGTATCATAGAACATGCTGAAAGGCGAGACGAGAAATCCACCATGAACATCTCATCATTGAGACAGCTGTATCATAGTCGAATTTGCAGCGAGATCATCCGCATAAGGCGTAGCCAAAAGACCGGAGAATATCCCAACTTTGCAGATGGTAGTAGTCCGCCAAGCACCGCGTATGCCTGGGGCATTGTGAACCGACTTTCCTGCGAGAGGAATTACGACAAGCTTGATGGTCAGACCGCTGGAACGAGATTCGAGGTAATCACCAAAGACTTCGTTCAAGATGCCTTTTCCTATTTGCAGCATGTTCGTCCAGGCGAATTCCAATATACCGTACGCACAGAAATCGATCAGTTCGCACAGTATGAGCACCTGGACTACATCTCTCGTGCCTTCAAGAAGGATACAGTTCTCGCTTCAGCCTTTGGTGGAGATTACGTCGTTCGCCCGGACATCGTTATTGGCAAAAAGCCCATTGCTGATACAGTTATTGATGAGCAAGGAATTCTGAGCGGTAGCTCTGAGGATCATGCGAAGTATACGATTCTGCGCGAAGGCAATTCACCGCGTCAATCTCTCCACGCGATTATCTCGTGCAAGTGGACGATTCGAACCGATCGAGCACAGAACACACGAACCGAAGTTCTGAACCTGATCAGAAACCGAAAAGGACACCTCCCGCATATCGTTGCGATTACGGCAGAGCCGTGGCCAGCGCGGATTGCTGCGCTGGCGTTAGGCACAGGTGATCTTGATTGTGTATACCATTTTGCACTGCCGGAGTTAGTGGATACGGTCAACAAGGCTGGAAACGAGGATGCTATCGAATCGCTGAAAATAATGGTAAACGGAAAACGTTTACGGGATGTCAGTGACCTACCATTCGACCTCGCAATCTGATCTGGTTCTCGAACCAAGAGCAGCGCATTGACATGACCACTCTAGGCGCAACCCTCAAGGATGATGCCCAGTCACACCGTATGCACAACACAGGATTAAACTTCAAGGTCGGCTACATGCAGGGCTGGCAAAGAGGCACACGTGAAGCACTTTTGCAGGGCATTATGGTGAACCTGCAGATCAAATTTGGCGATTCAGGTCAAGAGATCTTTCCTGAGTTCAGTGACATTACCGATATCGGGATACTGATGTCCATATTGGAGATGATCAGAATCGCAGACAGCCCTGACGACCTACGCTATTTGCGTCAATCGTTGACCAAGTAACAACTCGGTAGCCAGATTATCCCGTCGAACATGCAAGATCAAATCCACCACGCCGCTGACATCCTCTCTCACGCCCGCCGCCTGGTCGTCCTGACCGGCGCGGGGATCAGCAAGGAGAGCGGCATCCCCACCTTTCGTGAGGCGCAGCAGGGGCTGTGGGCGCAACAGGACCCGCAGCGGCTGGCCACCATGCAGGGCTTCCTGGCCAACCCCAAGCTGGTCTGGGACTGGTACCAGTTTCGCCTGGGACTGGTGGAGCAGGCCCAGCCCAACCCCGGCCACCGCGCCATCGCCGAGCTGGAAGAGCGCCTGCCCCAGGTGACGGTGATCACGCAGAACGTGGATGGCCTGCACGTGCAGGCTGGCAGCCGCAACGTGCTAGAGCTGCACGGCAACATCCGCCGTTTCAAGTGCCTGCGCGGCCATAGCAATTTGAGCGTGGCCGACCTGGCCGGCCAGGACGCCGCTCCGCCGCTCTGCCCCCATCCCGGCTGCGGCGCGCTGGTGCGGCCCGACGTGGTCTGGTTCGGCGAGAACCTGGACTACCGGGGGCTGAACCAGGCCGTGGCCGCCAGCGAGGCATGCGACGTGATGCTGATCGTGGGCACCAGCGGCGTGGTCCAGCCGGCCGCCAGCCTGCCCTACCATGCCTGGAACGCCCGCGCCCGCATCGTCGAGGTCAACCCGGAGGCCAGCGAGCTGACCGACCTGGCCCACGTCTATCTGGCGGGGCCGGCCGGCAAGCTGCTGCCGCAGGTGTTGGCAGCGATCAAGGAGGTCGCCCCATGAATTGGACCGGACGCGCCGTGCTGGTGACCGGCGCCGGCGGCTTCATCGGCAGCCATCTGACCGAGCGGCTGATCGACGAGGGCGCGCAGGTGCGCGCCTTTGTGCGCTACACCTCGCGCGGCGACATCGGACTGCTCAGCCTGCTGCCGCCGGACAAGCTGGCGGCCGTGCAGGTAATCAGCGGCGACCTGCGCGACGTGGAAGCGGTGCGCGGCGCGGTCAAGGGCGTGGACACGGTCTTTCACCTGGGCGCGCTGATCGCGATCCCCTATTCCTACGTCCATCCGCGCGAGGTGATCGAGGTTAACGTGCTGGGCACGACCAATGTCTTGATGGCCGGCCGCGACTTCGGCGTGCGGCGCATCGTCCACACCAGCACCAGCGAGGTGTACGGCACAGCCCAGTATGTACCCATCGACGAGGGCCACCCGCTGCAAGGCCAGTCGCCCTACTCGGCCAGCAAGATCGGCGCGGACAAGATCGTGGAGAGCTTCGTGCGCTCCTTCGAGCTGCCGGTGGCCACGCTGCGCCCCTTCAACACCTACGGCCCGCGCCAGTCGGCTCGCGCGGTGATCCCCACCATCATCACGCAGGCGCTGGCGAAGGACGAGATTCGCCTCGGTTCGTTGACCCCACAGCGCGATCTGACCTTCGTGGCCGATACGGTGGACGGCTTTCTGCGCATGGCCAGCCACGACGCGGCCGTGGGCCAGGAGGTCAATATCGGCGCCGACGCCACCATCGCCATCGGCGAGCTGGCGCAGAAAATCCTGCGCATCGTCGGCCGCGAGCTGCCCATCGTCACCGAGGAGCAACGCCTGCGGCCGGCCGGCAGCGAGGTCATGCGCCTCTGGGCCGACAACCGCAAGGCGGCGAGCCTGATCGGCTGGCGGCCGCAGGTGTCACTGGACGAGGGCCTGGCCCGCACCGTCGAGTGGATCCGCAGCAACCTGAACCGCTACCGCCCTGGCGTGTACGAGGTGTAGGCAGGTTGCAGGTTGCAAGTTGCAGGTTGCAGGTTGCAGGTCGCCACTGTCACCCTGTCAGCTTATCCACCAATCTACCAATCTACCAATCCACCAATCTACCAATCCACCAATCTACCAATCCACCAATCTACCAATCTACCAATCTACCACCCATGCAAGCAATCATCCTCGCCGGCGGCAAAGGCCGGCGTCTTCGTCCCTATACCACGGTGCTGCCCAAGCCGCTGATGCCGCTGGGCGATATGCCGATCATCGAGGTGGTGCTGCGCCAGCTGGCGGCCAGCGGATTCGACCGGGTGACGGTGGCCGTGGGCTACCTGGCCGAGCTGCTGATGGCCTATTGCGGCGACGGCAGCAAGTTCGGCCTCAGTTTGAAGTACTCACGCGAGGAGGAGCCGCTGGGCACAGCCGGCCCGCTGGCGTTGATCGACGGCCTGGAGGACACCTTCCTTGTGATGAACGGCGATGTGCTGACCAGCCTGGATCTGCGCGGCCTGGTGCAGCAGCACCGGGCCAGCGGCGCGGCAGCCACCATCGCCACCCACCAGCGCGTGCAGCAGATCAACTACGGCATCATCGAGAGCGACGCGGCCAACCGGGTGTCAGCCTATATCGAGAAGCCGGCATATCACTATCAGGTTAGCATGGGGATCTACGTGCTGGAGCCGGCGGTGCTCGATTTTGTGCCGCGCGGCCAGTATCTCGACCTCCCCGACCTGGTGCGCGCGTTGATGACGGCCGGCCGGCCGGTGCTGGCCTACCCCTTCGACGGCTACTGGCTGGACATCGGCCGCCACGACGACTACGAGCAGGCGGTGGAGGAGTTCGAGGCCATGCGGCCAATGTTGTTGGGCGCGAGAAACGTGAAGCCATTATGACCGAACACTTGCAGGTTTTGTCCAGAACCTCTGCTTGGATTCGGAAGAACCTGGGGCAAACTCGATCAGGAATCTCCGGCGAGGTCTAGCATGGCGATCGGTTCGACAAACCCCAGAGGTGGATTTGCTGGCCACGTTTTGAAGTTGGTAGGTGGTACGACGGCTGCGCAGGTGATTACCCTGTTGACAGCGCCGATCATTTCCCGGCTTTATGCCCCTGAGGCCTTTGGGACTCTGTCGGTGTTCGTGGCATTAGTGGGATCGGTCGGCGTAGTTGTCTGCCTGCGTTATGAGTTTGCCATCTTGCTACCAGAGCGGAATGAGGAGGCAGCTAACGTGGCCGCAGTCTGTCTGCTGGCCACTCTACTGACCAGCGCTCTGACAGCTTTGGCCCTCTGGCTGTGGGGCGAGTGGTTGTTGAGTTTACTCAAGGCGCCAGGATTGGCCCGTTACCTCTGGCTGATTCCCCTGAGCCTGCTAATCCAGGGTGTAATCCAAACAGCCAGCTATTGGACAATTCGCAATAAGCAGTTTGGACGGGTGTCGGCAGCGCGCGTGAGTGCCTCGACGACCACCAGCGCCGTACCTATTGCCCTGGCCAGTGTGGGCAAAGCTGGCACTAGCGCGTTGATTAGTTCGTGGGTGGCAGGAATCACGGTGTCTGCGATTGTTTTGACCAGCACCACATGGCGCAACTCCCAGTCCTTGTTCAAGAGTAGCATCCAGCGATCGTTGATCCTGCAAAGCATCAGTCGTTATCGGAAGTTCCCGCTGGTCGATAGCTGGTCGGGATTCGTCAACACCCTGTCCTGGCAGTTACCCGCCTTGATGTTATCTGCCTTCTTTTCCACCGCGGTCGTCGGGTACTACGCCTTAGCCAACCGCATTATCCTTCTCCCCATGACTCTGGTCGGCCATGCCGTCTCTCAGGTATTTTTTCAGCAAGGCGCGGCCTTGCGGACCGATCGCGCTGCGCTGTCGCATGCGGTCGAGATGGTATTTCGCCGGCTCGTAGCTCTGGGACTGCTGCCGGCTTTGATTCTTGCTGTCCTGGGGCAAGAGATCTTCACAGTAGTGTTCGGAGCAACTTGGTCAGAAGCGGGCGTCTACACTCAGATCCTGGCGCCGTGGATGTTCTTCTTGGTCATCTCATCGCCATTGAGCAATCTGTTTCTGATCCTGGAGCGCCAGGAACTGCTCTTAATCGTACAAACTCTGGTCTTCATAAGCCGAGTGATGGCGCTGTTAGCGGGTGGTTGGCTGGGCAACATATATCTGGCGCTGGCGCTATGGTCAATCAGTGGTATCGCCGTTTATGGTAGTTTGAGCATTTGGAACTTGAGGATGGCCCATGTTTCGCTCAGGACTGCTGGTTCGGTCATCATCCGCTTTGGCGGCATAGGCCTGATATTTGGCTTGGCGCTGCTGGGCTTGAAGAGATGGCTCGGAGCGTCGATCTTTCTGCTTCTAGCTCTCGTTCCGCTGGCAGCAGCCTATTATCTGGTGGTGGCACGCCAAGACCCTGCGCTGCGACGCAGGGTGACATCCTTGGGCAGCGCGTGGCGGCCTGTAACCGATCATGCTGATGGCGAGGTAGATCGCTGAATGCCGTCAACAGCCAATTGCACATCTGCCTGAAAGAAGGACTCGTGAGTCTCAATCCCGAACAACAATATTACGAGAACGCACAGCTCTGGTCTGCGGAACACTGGCGCCACAGAACTGCCGACCAACAGCGGGTACAAATCGGCTGGAGTTGGCTGGCGCAAGATTGCCAACGCCTGCTAGATGTAGGTTGCGGCAATGGCGTCTTCCTCCACGCTGCGCCGCCGAATGTGACTGCCATCGGCGTGGACCGCAGCCAGGCCGCTTTACAAGCTTCAGGGCTGCCGGTCATCCAAGCTAGCGCCGCGCAGCTGCCTTTTGCCGACAACGCCTTCGACGCCGTCGCGTGTATGGAAGTGCTGGAACATCTGCCTGAAGCAGTATTTTACCGCACCCTGGAGGAGCTGAAGCGGGTTACCGCGCGTTACATCCTTATTACCGTCCCTTATTGTGAGAATCTGTCACACCACCAGACCTCTTGTCCACGGTGTGGCTGCAACTTCCACCCAGAGTATCATCTGCGGAGCTTTCGCAGTCGAGATTTGGAGAGGTTGTTCCAGTCATGGACTGGCGTGAGCTTGATTCGCCAGCAAGCCATCGTACGGGAGCGCTCGCAAAAACGCCTGGGCTTCTTGTGGAACATGGTCCGCCTTTACCTCCATCACGGTGGCCGTCATTTCCCCCCAAGCACGATCTGCCCCCAATGCGGCTATCGACGGCCTTCAACCTCAACGCCACGATCACCTGGTCGGGGGAGCGGCATGGGACGATTCTGGCCCGCCGGCCTGACCTACATCTGGTGGATGGCTCTGTACGCCAAACAGGAGCAACCCACTCGTGCCTGAGCTGTTGATGTTGGCCTATTTCTTTCCACCGCAGGGCGGCTCCGGTGTGCAGCGCTCGCTGAAGTATGCCCGCTACCTGCCCGAGTTCGGCTGGCAGCCGCGGGTCATCACCGTGCAGCCGCCGTCCAACTCGCTGCTGGACGACTCGCTCAACGCTGAGATTCCCCCTGGGCTGTCTATCGCGCACACCACGGCGCTGCTGCTACCGGCGCAGTTGCCCTGGCGCCTACGCCACTTCATAGCCCGTTGGCTGCTGGTGACCGACGAGCAGCTGGGCTGGCTCCCCTTTGCCCTGCGCCGGGCGCGCCAAACCTTGCAAGAGCAACAGATCGCCGCCATCTATACCACTGCGGCTCCCTACACCACCCATCTGGCCGGCCTGCGACTGAAACGGCTCAGCGGACTACCCTGGATCGCCGACTGGCGAGACCCTTGGATCGGCAATTTTTCGGCCACTTTCGCCACGTCCTGGCATCGGTGGCTGGCAACCAAGCTTGAACGGGCGATTATCCATGAAGCGGATGTCTCGATGGTGGTCAGCGAACCGATGCGCCGAGCACTGCTGGCTCGCTATCCAGACCTCGCTCCGGAGCGGGTGATGACCCTGCCCAACGGCTTCGACCCCGCCGATTTCGAGGATGTTGCCCCGCTGGGGCGAGAGCCTGACCGCCTAGTCATCGTCTACAGCGGATCCTTTTACGGACAGCGGCAGTCACCGCGCCCGTTCTTAGAAGCGCTGGATGCCGTATTGACAACCGATCCAGTCATACGACCAGCCATCAAGGTCCGTTTCGTCGGCAATACCGGCGCAGCCGCGCAGGTTGCTCATGATTTGAGCCTGGAAGACGTGGTCGAATTCACCGGATATGTTCCTCACCGCAAGAGCATCGGCTATCTCCTGGGTGCTGATCTGTTGTTGCTCGTGATTGGCAGCGGGTCCGGCAGTGATGCTGTCTTCACCGGCAAGATCTTTGAATACCTGGCCGCTAGCAAGCCCATTCTCTGCCTGGCCGATCCCGGCGTATCAGCCCATCTGGTCGCCGAGGCCAACGCCGGCATGGTGGTAGGTGCTGCCGACGTTCCAGCCATCGCCCGCGCGTTGGGCCAGCTCTACCAGGACTGGAAGGCAGGCGTGGTCCGCTACCCGGGCAACCCCGGGGTCACGGCTCGCTATGACCGCCGCCGGCAGACGCAGCGCCTGGCAGCATTGCTGGATGGGTTGGTAGCCACATCGCAACCATGAAGATCTGTTTCATCGCCAACCCTGACAGCATTCACACCCGGCGCTGGGCCCAGCCCATCCTCGAGCGGGGCGATCAGGTGACGGTTCTGACCTACCTGCAGCCTGTACACCCCTGGCCTGAGGTGGAGATCATCGACCTGACCCGATTGAACAACCAGCGCAAGGCGCGCTTTGTGCGCTGGGGGCTGTGGCTGCGCAGCTACCTGCGCGCCAGCCGCCCTGACATCCTGCACGCCCACCAGGTCACGCCGTCGGGCTGGCTGGCAGCGCTGAGCGGCTATCACCCGCTGGTCGCCATGGCCTGGGGCTCTGACCTGCTGGAAGAACCACACCGGTCCGCCTGGCGCAGGCGCCTGGTGCAGATGGCTCTAAGACGCAGCGACCGCCTGGTTGCTCCCTCAGCCCTACTGCACCAGGCTGCCCGCTCGCTGGGCATGCCCGAAGAGAGAATCGTGGATATCCCATGGGGTGTGGAGAGTGACTTGTTCTATCCCGATGCGTCCCGCCGCGCGCAAAAGCGCGCCGCCCTGGGGTTGAGCGTCCACGAGTGGCTCTTCTTCTGTCCACGCGGCCTGCAAGCCATCTATCACACCAGCGAAATTCTTCAGGCTGTCCGGCTGGTACACCAACAGTTGCCCACCATACGGCTCTTGCTTCTGGACTATATTCCCGACCCCGACTACGCCCAGTTGATCCGGCGACAGATTCAGCAGTGGGAGCTCCAGTCCGTCGTCTCTCTGCTGCCCCCCGTTGCGCTGCCGGACATGGCGGACCTGTACCGCGCCGCCGATGCGGTCATCTCCATCCCCTCGTCGGAAGGCTTCGGCTTCAGCGTCTACGAGGCCATGGCCTGCGGCTGCCCGACCATCATCTCGGACACGGCAGCCTTCCACCATCTGCACGACGGCCGCCAGACGCTGAAGGTCCGCGCCTCATCGCCCGCCGCGCTGGCCCATGCCATGCTCACCATTGTTCAGGATACAACCCTACGGCAAACCCTGCAGGACGCCGGTGCCGCCTACGGATTGCAGCATAACATCCTGGAACGACGCCAGAAGACCTTTGCCCTCTATGATAGCCTGTCACAGGAGGCGCGCTGATGTGCGGCATTCTTGGCTTCTTCGATCCGCAGCACCGTCCCCACGACCCGCAGTCCGTGTTGCGTGCTACGCGCACCTTGCAGCACCGCGGCCCAGACGACGAGGGTTTCTTCTTCGTCGACAGCCGCGGCGGACAGCGTTTTGCCCATCTGCCGCCAGACGGCGAGGCTTGGAACCTGGCGTTCGGCTTCCGCCGCCTGTCCATCCTGGACCTGTCGCCCCACGGCCACCAGCCGATGTCCAGCCCGGACGGCCAGACCTGGATCGTCTTCAACGGCGAGATCTACAACTACATCGAACTGCGCCAGGAGCTGGCCGCAGCCGGCGCCCAATTCCGTAGCGACAGCGACACCGAAGTCCTGCTGGCTGCCTACCATGCCTGGGGTGAGGCCTGCCTGGAGCGCCTAAATGGCATGTGGGCCTTTGCCATCTGGGACGCCCGGCAGCAGGCGCTGTTCTGCGCCCGAGACCGCTTCGGCATCAAGCCCTTCTACTACACCTGGCAGGACGGACGCTTTGCCTTCGCCTCAGAGATCAAGGCCCTGTTCGAGCTGCTGCCGCTGCCGCGGCAGGCTAATTCACCTATCATCTACGACTACCTGACCTTCAATTTGCTCGACCACAGCGCCGAGACCTTTTTCCAGGGTATTCTGCAGCTTGAACCTGGCCATGCCTTGACCCTGCAGCGCGGCGACCTGGCCATACGCAACTACTGGGAGCTGCGCCCCGTCCCGCCCCAGTCGCCCCTGCCCGCTTCCACCTACGCAGAGCAGTTCCACGCCCTCTTCACCGACGCCGTGCGCCTGCACCTGCGCAGCGACGTCGCCATCGGTTCCTGCCTCAGCGGTGGCCTGGATTCCTCGGCCATCGTCTGTGTCGCCAACCGTCTGCTGTTCGGCGAGCAGGCCCTGCCGGCAGAACTGGTCGGCCAGCAACAGAAGACCTTCTCCGCCTGCTTTGTAGACCGCCGCTTCGACGAGCGCCAGCACATCGAAAAGGTGCTGCAAGCCACCAACGCCGAGGCCAACTACACCTTCCCCGACCCCGGCCAACTGTTACAAGATTTGCCTGGCCTGCTCTGGCACCAGGAGGAGCCGTTCGGCTCGCTCAGCATCTACGCCCAGTGGTGCGTCATGCGCACTGCCCAGCAGCGCGGCGTGCGCGTCACTCTCGACGGCCAGGGCGCCGATGAGATGCTCGCCGGCTACCACGGTTATTTCGATTACTTCTGGGGAGGGCTGGTACAACGCCGCGCCCTAGGCGAACTGAGCGCCGAATGGCAGGCCTACCGGCAGCGCTTTGGCGGCAGCTACCCAAGCCTGCTTGCCCGCAGCCTGCGCCCCTTCCTGCCGGCCAGGCTCATCCGCGTGGCGCGACGCTACCGCCGCAGCGGGCGCCTCGGCGCTCAGGTGTTGGGCGTACATCCCGACTTCGCCGGCCAATACCAGTCGCGCGAGATGGAAAACCTGCCCCCCGGCTTGCCTCCCTTTAACGGCGATCTATATGCCAACCTGCGCCGCCTGAGCCTGCCCAAGCTACTGCACTATGAGGACCGCAATTCGATGGCCTTTTCAATCGAAGCGCGCGTCCCCTTCCTCGACCACCGTCTGGTCGAATTCGCCTTCAACCTGCCTGAGAATCAGAAGATTCACCGCGGCGTGACCAAAGTGGTGCTGCGCAGTGCCATGCAAGGCACCTTGCCGGAGGAGATCCGCACCCGCAGCGACAAAATGGGCTTTGTCACCCCCGAAAGGGTCTGGCTGGCCACCGAGTTGCGTCCCTGGGCCGAAGAGATTTTCGCATCAGTCTCCTTTGCCGCCCGGCCCTACCTCGACGTCCCCGTCATTCGCGCCGCGTTCCGCAAACACATCGCCGGCGAGGTTGATTTGACAGGGCTGGCCTGGCGCTGGCTAAACCTGGAGCTTTGGCTGCGTCGCTTCGTCGACGGGCAGGCATTGTGATGCACATCGCCATACTGGTCCGCAACACCTTCCGCCCCCACCCGACGGCGCCGAAAGAGGCGCAATCGCTTGTTGAGAGCGGCAATGGATTACCGGTCATCGCCTCGGTCGCTCAGTAAACCATGTTCGCCAAAGGTAAACAGCTAGCCGGCCAATCCTCGCTCTACACCATCGGCGAGGTGCTACGCAGCAGCCTGTCGTTCCTGCTGCTGCCGGTCTACACGCGGCTGCTCTCGGTGGCCGACTACGCCATCCTGGGAGTGATGAGCCCGCTTTTCTCGCTGTTGTCGATCACGCTGGCGCTGGGCATGCCGGCCGCGCTGCTGCGCTTCTACTTCGACTACAAGGGCGACGAAGCCATGCTGCGCCGCTACATCGGCACCGTGACGGTCTTCGGCATCGGCTGCGGGCTGCTGGGCTCCGTGCTGCTGACGCTGTTGGGCCCGGCTATCTTCGGCTGGCTCTTGCCCAACACGCCCTTCAACCCCTACGTGCTGATTACGATCTGGAACGCGGGCATCTCGGTGGTGTCGGTGCTGGTCTTGCAGCTCTTCCGCGCCCGCCAGCAGGCCAAGTATTTCGTCGCCTTCAACCTGGTGGACTTTGGCCTGACTACGGCGCTGATCATCCTGCTGGTAGTTGGGCTGCGGCTGGGCGCGCTGGGCAGCCTGTGGGGCCAGTTGCTGGCTGCGGTAGTCATGGCTGTGCCGGCCCTATGGGTGCTGATGCGAGCCGGCGCGCTGGGCTTCTCCTGGCGGCTGCTGCGGCCGTCGCTGGCCTTCGGCCTGCCGCTGCTGCCCTTCTTGCTGGGCACCTGGGCGCTGAACGTCTCCGACCGCATCGTGCTGGATGGGCTCGTGTCACGCGAGGCGCTGGGCCTGTACACTCTGGGCTATCAGTTTGGCGTGCTGCTCAACATCATCGCCATGGCGCTGAACAACGCCTGGCAGCCCTTCTTCTACCAAAACGCGGCCGAGGGCGGCCACGACGCCATGATCGGCGCGTTCATCACCTACCAGGTGGCGCTGATGACGCTGCTGGCCCTGGCCGTGGCCCTGCTGGCGCCGGAGGTGATCCGCATCATGGCTGCACCAGCCTACTGGGCCGCAGCCACCATCGTGCCCTGGATCGCCGCCGGCTATGTGGCGCGCTACCTGTATTTCTTCCCCGTCAACAGCCTGCTCTTCAAGAAACAGCCGGGTTGGATCGCTGCGCTGACCATCCTGGCCGCGGCGCTGAACATCGGCCTGAATTTGCTGCTGGCGCCGCGCTTCGGTATCATGGCCGCGGCCATCAACACCCTGGTGGCCTTCGTCGTGCTCTTCGCCCTGGTCTACATCGCCGGGCAGCGGGCCTTTCCTGTGCGCTACGAGTGGGGCCGGCTGCTGCGGCTCTTTGCGCTGGCGCTGGCGCTGTTCGCCGTAGGCTGGTGGCTGGTTCCCACCGAGAATCTGCTGATCAGCATTGTGCTCAAGCTGATCCTGCTGGCAAGCCTGCCAGCCCTGCTGTGGCTCACGGGCTTCCTGACGCCGGCCGAGAGGGCGCGGGTGAGGCAGGTGGTTGGTAGGTTGGTGAATCGGTAAATTGGTAAACTGGTGCGAAAGGAGTGTGTGCGCTTGAGCCAAGATCGGGTTGTCATGCTGTTGTCCAACGCCTTCCGGCCTGATCCGCGCGTGCTGAAAGAGGCGCGCTCGCTGGCGCGAGGAGGCTATGACGTCACGGTCATCGCCTGGGATCGCGAGGGCAAGTATCTGGCCCAGCAGCAAACCGAAGGCTTCACGGTGCAGCGGGTGCAGGACGTGCGCTCCAGCTACGGCGCGGGCATCCGCCAGGCGCTGCGCCTGCCCCGCTTCTGGCTGCACGCCTGGCGCTGGCTGAACGTGCTGCAGCCCGCTGTGGTTCACTGCCACGATTTCGACACGCTGCCGCCGGGCTGGCTGTGGGCCAAGCTGCACCGCCGGCCGGTGATCTACGACGCCCACGAGTACTACACCGAGCTGCAACGGCCGCGGCTGCGCGGGCTGGTGGGCAAGGTGCTGCTGGCGCTGATCGGCGCGGCCGAGCAGGTATTAAGTCGCAGCGCCGCCGCCGTGGTCACCGTGGACGAGCGCATCGCCAGCCGCTATCGCAACGGACGGGTAGTGATCATCGGGCATTACCCGCCGCTGGAGTTTGCGCTGACGGCCGATGGTCACGGGACGGGCGAGCTTTCACCCTCACCTAACCTCTCCCTCAGAGGGAGAGGGACCGGAGCACCCTCACCTAACCTCTCCTTCAGAGGGAGAGG
>CAZVGR010000110.1:0-17615 GCA_964626845.1 uncultured Anaerolinea sp. | reverse complement strand
TAAGGATCGAGACCACGCTTTGGTCTCCCTCGATTTTTGCGCAAAATTTGGGTGTGACGTGAAGAGATGCGCCCGCATGTAGAGATCATTCTTCCCAGCCTTGCGACGCCTCGTAAGCCCGAAAAGCGGCCATGAGTTGTCGGGTGATGGGGCCAGGGCTGGCGGGCAAGGCCACACTGTCGATCTGGCGGAGGGGGATGATGCGCCGGTTGGTGCTGGTGATGAAGGCCTCGTCCCAGGTGGACACATCCGCCAACGGCAGCGCAGCAAACTGCACCGGGATGCCCAGCTCGGCGGCCAGTTGCAACGTCACGCCCTCGGTGACGCCTTCCAGCGCCGTGCCGGCCAACGGCCGCAGGAGCACGCCGCCGCGCACGGCCAGCAGATTGCTGGTACTGCCCTCGGTGATGTGGCCGTGGCGGTCGACGATCAAGCCTTCGTGCGCGCCGGCCGCATGGGCCTTGCTGCGGGCCAGGGCCTGGGCCAGGCAGTTGGTGGATTTGGCCAGGGGCAGGTAACGTTCTCCCTCGCTGGTCACCGCGGCCACGCCCTGCTCGAACATGGCCGGCTGGTGCTGCGGACAGGGCTTGACGTACAGGCCGCACACCGGGCCATGCACGCCGTCGCTGCCATAGGACACGATGCGCAGCAGGCCGCACGGCGTCTGCATGGTCGCAGCCAGCCGCCGCACCCAGTGGGCGATCTCCTCCAGCGGCGCGGGCAGGTTTAGCGCCAGGATCTCGGCCGACTGGCCCAGCCGGTTCATGTGCTGGTCGAGATGGAAGAAGCGGCCGTTCTGCACCAGCACCGTCTCGTAGATGCCGAAAGAGTCGACCAGCGATTGGTGATGCGCTGGAAAGCCGGCCTGGCTGGCCGGCAGCAGCTCGCCGTTGAGGATGGCAAAGGGGGTAGGGAGTGTAGTCATGAATAACTCACGGACTGGGCTCGGTCGGAGACCGGCCCGAGCGACGGGTGCATGGGCGGGCTCGGTCGGCCCCTATGGGGTGCTGCGCAAAGACCGGCCTGAGCGGGTGGTGAGGCAGGCTCGATCGGCCCCTACGGGGTGCTGCGCAAAGACCGGCCTGAGCGGGACGGTCACAACGCTTGCAGCTTGTCGCTGACCAGGCTGGCCAGGAAGGTGCGCTGCTCGCCGTTGTCGAACAGGATGGTAACCTTGGGGTCGCCGCCGTCCGGGTCGATGGACTGCACGATGCCCGGCCCGAAACGTTCGTGCTGCACATGGGCGCCTTCGGTCAGGCGCAGCGGGCGGGCGGAGCGGTTTTTCACAGCAGGCGTTGCTGGCCGGGCCGCGACGACAGCAGCCGTCTCCCGGTCGCGCCATAGCTCGGCGAACAGCGCCAGGTTTTCGGGCGTCTTGACCCGGCGGGCGATGTCGTCCAGCCGGCCGCGGGCCTCGGCCAGCCGCGGCATGAAGGATTGCTTGTCCCGGTTCGGCCGGTCGCCCTGGGCCAGCGTGCGCGACAGCCGGCTGAGGATGGTGCGCAGCCGCTGGATCTGCTCGCCGGGGTGGGGATAGTCCGGGTCCAGCAGCAATAGCTCGATGCCGTGCTGGCGGCACAGCTCCTCGCGCGTCTGATCGCGCTGCGCCTCCTCTTGCAGCTCCCAGTCGCTCTGCTTGGGCTGGCCCTTGGCAGTCAGGCCGACGAAACGCACGGCCAGGCCAATTTCGGGGTACAGCAGGTCCAGCTTCAATCGCCGGTTGGTGGCCGGGTTGACCAGCCAGGCCGGGCTGACGTCGGTCTCGACAGCAAAACCTTGCATGGTTCGGGCCAGAATCTCGCGCCAGGCCATGATGTTGAGCGCACTGCTCAAAAGCGCCTCCAGGGTGAAAATTAGCAGATGTACTGAGTTCAGTACAACGTAAACAAATTAACTGCGTATCGGTGCCCGGCACTTTGGCGACGATTCGCACATGATCAGAGGCTCGTGTCAAGTGCCGGGCACCTCAACAACTTTGTTTACGATGCATTCAGGCAGCACGGCGGCAAGCATAACACCGGCTTGGCAGAACGTCAAAATCCGTTGCTGCACCACATTACCCCGCACGATCAACGTCGGCGTCCATCACGCCTGCTGCGGGCGCGCAATACGCTGCTGAAGCGCCGATTGCGATCGCCCCGCCAGCTTGAGTAGTTCACGATTCTCACGCAAAGCCGCCAAGAACGCCAAGAATTTCTGGACTTTGCGGTCTTTGCGTCTTGGCGTGAGAATCGTGAAGTGCTGAGTTTGCAAAATGGGAGCGCCGCTAACCTGACACACCCAGCGGTTTATGCTATAATTCCAGCCTGGAACACCCGACATTTAATGCATCTTTTGTCAGGATGCACCCACCTCGCACTATTCACTGGAAGGTAGCCATGACCCTCACCGAGCGCCTGGGATCGTTCTACCTGGGCAAAGAATATGACCTGGCCGCCGGCAAGCTGGGCGATGCCCCCATCATGTACGACGCGCGCGATCTGACCACGCACGCCGTTTGTGTGGGCATGACCGGCAGCGGCAAGACCGGCCTTTGCATCGATCTGATGGAAGAGGCCGCTATCGACCATGTGCCAATGATCATTATCGACCCCAAGGGCGATATTACCAACCTTTTGCTCACCTTCCCCGATCTGCGGCCGGAGGATTTCCAGCCCTGGATCAACCCCGACGACGCCCGGCGCAAAGATATGACCGTCGAGGCCTACGCGGCCAACCAGGCTGAGACCTGGGCCAAAGGGCTGGCCAGTTGGGGCCAGGGGCCGGAGCGCATCCGCCTGCTCAAGGAAAGCGCTGATTTTGTGATCTATACGCCCGGCTCAGACTCGGGGGTGCCGGTCAGTATCCTGAGCTCCTTCGCCGCGCCGCAGCTCAGTTGGGACGATGAGCAAGAGGCGCTGCGCGAGCGGATCAGCGGCACGGTCAGCGCGCTGCTGGGGCTGATCGGCGTCGACGCCGACCCGGTGCGCAGCCGTGAGCACATCCTGCTGGCTACGTTGTTCGAGCATTACTGGCGGGCAGGCCAGAGCCTGGACCTGGCCACGCTGATCATGGCGATCCAGACGCCGCCAGTGCGCCAACTGGGCGTTTTTGATGTGGACACCTTTTACCCGCAGAAGGACCGCTTCAGCCTGGCCATGGCGCTGAACAACATCATCGCTGCGCCGTCGTTTGCTTCCTGGATCCAGGGCGTGCCGCTGGACATCGACCACATGCTCTACGGCGGCGACGCCAAGCCTAATGTCAGCATCTTCTACATCGCCCACCTGAGCGACGCGGAGCGGATGTTCTTCGTCACGCTGCTGCTGGAGCAGGTGATCACCTGGATGCGCGCGCAGGGCGGCACCACCAGCCTGCGCGCTCTGCTCTACATGGACGAGGTTTTCGGCTATTTCCCACCCGTCGGCAACCCGCCCAGCAAGCGGCCCATGCTGACCTTGATGAAACAGGCCCGCGCCTTTGGCCTGGGCGTGATGCTGACCACGCAGAACCCCGTCGACCTGGATTATAAGGGCTTGACCAACGCCGGCACCTGGTTCATCGGCAAGCTGCAAGCCGACCGCGACAAGCAGCGCCTGCTGGATGGCCTGGAAGGGCTGTCATCTGACGGCGGCAACCGGCCCAGCCGCCAGGAGCTGGACAAGATCATCACCGGCCTGGGCAACCGCGTCTTTTTATTGCACAACGTCAACCAGAAGCAGCCTGTCACCTTTCAGACCCGCTGGGCCATGAGTTATCTGCGCGGTCCGTTGACGCGCAGCCAGGTGCGCGAGCTGGTCAAAGAGCAACGCGCAACGCTGCTGGGCCAGGCGCCCGCTGCCCCAACCGCGCCCGCCCCCCCAGCAGGCCAGCCTGTCGCGCCAGCGGGCACGCCGCCCACGCTGCCTGCGGCTGCTGTTGCGCCGGCCTTAGGCGCCATGGCCCCCGGCTTGCCCCATGACGTGCCCCAGGTTTATCTGCCGACCCGCCGCACGATGTATCAAGCGCTGGGCGACCTGGAGGCGCGCCTGGGCAGACGGCTGAATGTCACCGACACCAAGCTGCGTTACGATGCCCAGGTGTTGGGCTCGGCCACGGTCAACTTCGTAGATGACCGGCGGAACGTCAGGGAGCAGCAAAACGTTATGATGCTGGTTGCCTCGCCCGGCGACGCTGGTCTGGTGCGCTGGGACCAGGCTAACCAAATTGATCTTAATCAACGCGACCTGGACGGTCAGCCTGATGCTGGCGCTCTGTTCGGCGATACGCCGGCGTCCATCAACACGGCCCGCAAGCTGTCGGCCCTGCGCAGCGACCTGACCGAGTACCTGTATCGCAACCGCACCTTTGCCCTGTTCTACAGCCCAGCGCTGAAGGTCTACTCTCAACCCGGCGAAGACGAGCGGGCCTTCAAGATTCGCTTGCAGCAAGTGGCGCGCGAGCAGCGCGATGCCGAAGTGGACAAGCTGGAGGCCAAGTATCAGCCGCGACTGGCGACCCTGCAAGACCGCTTGCGCCGCGCCGAGAGTGCGCTGCAAAAGGAACAAACGGCTTATGATGCGCGCAAGCAGCAGGAGATGCTCTCGGCCGGCGGCTCGTTGCTCAGCTTGTTCGGCGGCCGCAAGAAGCAACTCACCTCAGCCTTGGGTTCGGCGTCGCAAAAACGGCAGATGACCGAGCGCGCCCGGCTGAACGTGGTTCAATCGCAGGAAACCGTTGCTCAGTTGAACCGGCAGATCGAGGAGATGCAGGCTGAGTTGGAGAGCGTCAGCCGCGAGGCGGCGGCGCGCTGGGAGCAGGCTCAACACGAAATCGAAGAGTATCTGGTGCGACCGCGCAAGACTGACGTTACTGTTCAGCATCTGGCTGTGGCCTGGACGCCGCAGTGGCTGGTGACGATCAGCGATGCTGGCGATCAGGTCCGCACTGAAACGGTAAGCGCTTTATAGGACTATGACGACCATACAGGCTCCGCAGCAAACCATGACCCGGCCCCGCCCGGCCCAACCGAAGACGACCTTTTCTTTTGGCCGTTTCCTGCTGGCTCTGCTGGCCGTTTTGGTCTGGCTGGCTGCACTGGCCGTCGTGGGTGGCGTGCTGTGGTATCAAAACCAGTATGCCGGCCGGATCTATCAGGGCGTATCAGTGCGCGGCATCGATCTGAGCGGCATGACCCTGGCCGACGCCCAGACGATGTTGGAGGCTGCGTTCGATCCTTACCCGATGGCGCCGGTTGTGGTGCGCTATGGCGATCAGATCTGGACCCTGACCACCAAAGATCTGGGCGTCAACTTCGATGCCCGCAGCGCGGCGCAAGCGGCTTTTCAGCTTGGCCGTCGCCCTGTTGCCGGACCTGATGCGCTGCACCAGATCACCCAGCTTCAGTCCAACCTGCAGGATCAACTCAGGGCTTATCGTTTCGGCCATGAGGTGCTGGCTGACGAAGCGGTTGATCGAACAACTGGCCTGGCCTGGCTGGAAGCGCGCGCCCGCGAGATCAATCGGCCCACATCGGAAGCCACGCTGCGTATCAACGGCTTGCAGGTGAACTCAAGCCCCAGCCAGGCGGGCTATTCGCTGGATGTAGCCAGCAGCCTGGAGGCGATCTACAGCGCGCTGTTGCAAAACAGCGGCGCCACAGTCGATCTGACTGTCAAAGAGACGCGTCCCCTGCTGGCCGATGTCAGCCAGGCGGAGGTTTTCGTGCGCCAGGTGCTGGGCGGTCCGGTGACGCTGACTGCCGCTGATCCGGACTTGGACGACAATACGCCGCCGCCCAGCTATACTATTCCTGCTCAGGAACTGGCCAGGCTGGTCAGCACCGAAACCGTGCCGCAGCTCGATGGATCGTTGCAGGTAGTGGCTCATTTCGACGTCAGCCCGCTGCGCGGCCAGGTGCAAAGTTGGGCAGCTGACCTGGCGCGGGAACCGATCGACGCAAAAGTCGATTTCAACCCTGCAAACGGCGAGATCACAGTCATCTCACCCAGCCAGATCGGTCGCACGCTGAACGTCGATGCCACACTGGAAGCGATTCGTCAGGCGGCGCTGAGTCCTGAGCGCCAGGCCACGCTGCCGCTGACGCTGGTGGCGCCAGCAGTGAACATGCATGCCATTGAAGCGCTGGGCATCAAAGAGTTGGTGGCCGAAGGCACGACCAACTTCAAAGGATCCAGCGCTGACCGCGTCCACAACATTGCAGTTGCGGCGGCGGCCATCGACAACACTGTGGTGCCGCCGGGGGCCGTCTTCTCTTTCAATCAAGCCATTGGCGATGTGAGCAAAGAGTACGGCTACAAAGACTCTTTGATTATCTGGGGAGATCGCACGGCTGTGGGCATCGGCGGCGGCGTCTGCCAGGTGAGCACCACCGTGTTCCGCGCGGCCTACTACGGCGGCTTCCCGATCGAGGAGCGCTGGAATCATGGCTATGTCGTGGGATGGTATGGCACGCCAGGTCTGGACGCGACGATCTACACGCCGCACATCGACTTCAAGTTTCGCAACACCACCGACAATTATCTGATCATCAAATCGGAGTTGAATGAGGCCAGGGGCACGTTGACCTTCAAGTTTTATGGCACCAAGCCGCCCTGGCTGATAGAGGTGACTGGACCTGAGGTGCTCAAGGAGACGCCGCCGCCGCCGCCGACCTATCAAAAAGACGCCAGTTTGGCGCCGGGCGAGGTACGCCAGGTGGAGTGGGCCAGCAGAGGCATGGATGTGGTCTGGCGCCGGGTGATCCGCGACAGCGAGGGCAATGTGCTGCGTGACGAGGCGCTGAAGAGCAGTTACACCCCCTGGGCGGCCTACTACCTGGTCGGGCCGGACGCATCCCCTGGGTCAACGCCCACTCCGTAGCCTGCCGGAGACTCACTGGTACGTTCTACTGCCCCCAAAGCCGGATCACTGATCCGGCTTTCTGTTTGCCGGCGGGCATTTCAGAGCAGCATGGACAGCAGGGGGATTGTCCCTTCTTGCCCGGTCGAGATGGAGCGTTCGACGATGAAGACCAGCCAGAGGCAGACCAGAGCGTAGATGATGTTTTCACGCTGGCTATCCTTGCCGCCAGTATAGACATAGGCGGCTGGCAGCGAGATCACCAGCGTGGCGGCATAAAGTATATGAACAATGGGGCGTGCTAGCTCGCCCCCACCGATCGTGGCATAGACGATGATGCCGATCACCACCTGAGCCATAGCCAGGATTTGCAAGATCACCAGGCCGCCCCAGTAGCTGCTGGTGACGGGCTGTTTGCGGATGAAGTTGAAAAAGCCCCAGGCAGTACAGATAATGCTGAACAGCAGCGCGGCGTTGGCCAGGCGGCCATGGATGAAGTCGATGGACATGGAACGGCTCCTGATAAGACAGATAATGGGCACAGTCTAATCCTACCCGGCAGGCGTGTCAAGTCCACTGGCGCATTTGCCACTGCCCACTTCCTGCGCTATGATAGCGCCGCCCTTGAACGGACTCAAATCACGTCTCAGGAGGCTGCCAGGCTCAATCTCGCCCCGTTGTTGGAGGCGCACTTCATGTCATATCTCGCGTGACATGCGACACTTGACACCAAAAGGACAAACCATGACAAAACACGTCAGCATACAGTGGTTGCAGAAGAAACAGTTCGTCGGCATCGGCGCTTCCAAGCGCTCGGTGGTGATGTCGGGCCAGGACGAGGAGAACGCCATTGGCGTCTCGCCCTCGGAGATGTTGCTGCTTGGCCTGGCTGGCTGCTCGGCCTACGACGTGGTTGGCATCCTGGAGAAGAAAAAGGCTACCCTGACCGGCCTGGAGGTCAAGGTGACGGCTGAGCAGGAGGCTGATCCGCCCTGGCCGTATCGCCAGATCCACCTGGAGTACATCGTGCGGGGCAAAGGGCTGACCGACAAGAACGTGGGCGACGCGATTCACCTGTCGGAGACCAGGTACTGCTCTGTGGCCGCCACCATCCGGCCGACAGCCGAAATCACCACCAGCTTTCAGATTATCGCAGAGGACTAGCGGCGAAATGATGGGGTAAAGTTGCCAACTTTTCGGAAAAGGTAACTACTCAGCCACAGGTGCCGGGCACTTGAATCTGCGCCTACGACGATGTCTGCCGAGACAATCTAGGCCGTATATGGGCTGTGCAAGTGCCCGGCACCTAAGTAGTAATCGGAAAAGTTGGCAACTTCGGCGCGCCGGTCGTTGGACGAATGCAGAGCTTGTTGTATAATTGGGGCGTTGATGAATATCGCAAACTAACCGATTTTTGGCAGGTGAGAGAGCATGCAAGCATCATTACAGGTTGAGGTGCCGCAGGAATTGGCCGTTCGTCTGCGTCCTTTCGACAAACAATTGCCCAGGATCATCGAGCTTGGCCTGAGGGAGTGGACTGCCACCAGTCAGTCAGGCTTCGAGGGCGCCTCAGAGGTGCTGGAGTTTCTGGCTAGGCTGCCATCCCCAGAAGAGATCCTCGCACTGCGGCCGTCTGAAGCCCTGCATAGTCGGGTCAGCAGCCTGCTGGAAAAGAACCGATCATCCAAACTGACAGCCGATGAAGAACGAGATTGGGAGCAGTATCAATACTTGGAGCATCTAGTGCGAATGGCAAAGGCTCAAGCCTTGTTAAGGCTAAACCAAGCTTGATGAGTCCCTATGAGCACGTATGTGTCCGCATTGCTCCGTCAACGTGTCTTCGAGCGAGCAGCAGGCCGCTGCGAGTATTGCCTGGCACCTCAACAAGTGGTTCTCGTTCCACACGAGGTGGATCACGTCATTGCACTCAAACATGGTGGCCTGACCGAAGTCGACAACTTGGCGCTATCCTGCACATTATGCAACAAGTACAAGGGTAGCGACCTGGCATCCGTTGACCCGGAGACAGGCGCAGTAGTTCCTTTGTTCAATCCTCGTCTGGATGATTGGGCCGTGCATTTTCGTATTGACGGCGGCCACATCATACCGCTGACACCTGCTGGCCGAGCAACTACTCGCCTGCTTCGGCTCAATACATCAGAACGCGTGGAGGAGCGCCGGCTGCTGATGAGAGCTGGCGCGCTGACCATGTCCACCAGCCACTAGACCCACCAAGGAACCTCCTCATGTCACTCTCCTCAGACAATTCAATCGACTTCCCGGTTATCACCACGCCCGGCGCCTGGCACTCGCTGCTGACCGGCGAGGCCAAGGCCGGGCTGGAACAGATCCTGCCCGGCTACCTGCTGCCGCGGCGCTGGTTTGGCGCCAAGGCGCGCACCATCCAGGCCGTGCGGCTGGCCGAGGCCATTCCGTTGGACCTGGGCGTCTACCTCAGCCTGATCGAAGTGCAGTTCACCGAGGGCCAGCCGGAGACCTACGTGCTGCCGCTGGCCTTTGCCGTGGGTACAGAGGCCGAGACGCTGCGGGCTGAACGCCCCAACGCGGTCGTGGCCAACCTGCACACAGCCGAGGGCGACGGCGTGCTGTACGACGCGGTGTGGAACAAGGCGTTCGACTCGCTGCTGCTGGAGGCTATCGGCCAAGGCGGCGCATGGCATGGCGCGGCCGGCGACGTCGCAGCCGCGCCCACCATCGCCTTCTCCTGGCTGCGCGGCGACCCTCGCGAAGCCCTGACGCCCCACGTGCTGGGCGTGGAACAGAGCAACACCAACGTGCGCTACGGCAAGCGGCTGCTGCTCAAGCTGTTTCGCCGGCTGGAGAGCGGCGCCAACCCCGACCAGGAGATCGGCAGCTTTCTGACCGAGAAGGTGGCTTTTCCTCACGTGCCGCCGGTGGCCGGGGCGCTGGAGTATCGCCGCCAGGGATCCGAGCCGATCTCGCTGGCCCTGCTGCAAGGCTTTGTGGCCAACCAGGGCGACGCCTGGCGGTACACGCTGGATTCGTTGCAGGACTACTTCACGAGAACCAAAGCCTACTATGCGCCGCCGGCGTGGGTGACTGAGCTGCCCCAGGAGCCGCTGCTGACGCTGGCCGGCCAGCCGATTCCTGATCAAGCTGCCGAGGCCATCGGCCCCTATCTGGATTCGGCCCGCCTGCTGGGGCAGCGCACGGCTGAGCTGCACCTGGCGCTGGCCTCGCAGCCAGACGACCCGGTCTTTGGCCTGGAGCCGTTTGACCCTGCCTACCGCCAGCACTTGCAGGCCAACATGCATAACCTGGCGAGCACGATCTCCCAGCTCTTGCGTCAGAACTACGACAGTTTGCCCGCTGCCGCGCAGGGGCCGGCGGAGCAGGTGCTGGCGCTGGAGCAGCGCATCGTCCAGGACTTCGATGCGCTGCTGGAGAGCGACATCACGGCCCAGCGCGAGCGCATCCACGGCGACTATCACCTGGGCCAGGTGCTCTACACCGGCGAAGACTTCATGATCATCGACTTCGAGGGGGAACCGGCCCGGCCGCTGAGCGAGCGGCGCCAGAAGGGCTCGCCTTTGCAGGATGTGGCCGGCATGTTGCGCTCCTTTCACTACGCTGCCTATGCTGCTTACTTCCATGAGGTAGACCGTCCTGACCGGTCGCCGCGCAAAATGGCCGACCTGGAGGCGTGGGCGCGCTACTGGCATCTGTGGGTCTCCGTGGCCTATCTGCAAGCCTACCTGCAGGCCGCAGGTGATGCGCCCTTCATTCCGGCTGATCGCAGCGAACTGAAGGCGCTGCTCGACGCCTACCTGCTCTCCAAGGCGGTCTACGAGCTGGGCTACGAGCTGAACAACCGGCCGCACTGGGTCGCCATCCCGTTGCAGGGAATTCTCCAGACGGCGCAAGCGGTTCAGTAACACAAAAACTTCGGAAGTCGCCGCCTTGCGGCGACTTCCGAAGTCTCAATACAGTTGCGAAAAATGACCCGTTTGGGTACCATCAAACCCCTTGCAGGCCAGCGTAGGGGGGAGTATAATTTCATAGCGTATTCTTTACTGTTCCGCCGCCGGGTGCAAGCACGTTGATTGAGTAGGCCGCCGTATCGAAATCAACGTGCTCGCACCCGGCGACGTCCTAACCCGTCTCCTCAGGAACCACAGCATGAGCGCGACGACCCACGACCAACGCCCGCAACTGCTGGCCCACTACAACGCCGGCCTGGCCTACGACGAGCTGTTACAGAACAGCGGCGAGCCGCGCGCGCATTATCAGAGCCTCTACCAGCACTTGCTGACGCTGCCGCCCGACGAGCTGACCCACCGCCAGAGCGCGGCCGACCTGTCCTTCCTCAACCAGGGCATCACCTTCACCGTCTACAGCAGCGACGAAGGCACTGAGCGCATCTTCCCCTACGACCTCCTTCCGCGCATCATCACCCGTAGCGAGTGGGCGACCATCGACCGCGGGCTGCGCCAGCGGCTGACCGCGCTCAACCTGTTCCTGCACGACATCTATCACGAGGGCCGGATCGTCAAGGAAGGCGTGGTGCCGGTGGAGATGGTGTATAGCGCCAGGCACTACCGCCGCGAGATGCGCGATGTGGACGTGCCGCGCGGCGTCTATGTGGCCGTGGACGGCACCGACCTGGTGCGGGTCGACGACGGCGAGTTCCTGGTGCTGGAGGACAACCTGCGCGTGCCTAGCGGTGTCTCCTACATGCTGGTCAACCGCCAGGTGATGAAGCGCGTCTTTCCCCGCCAGTTCCGCAACTACGGTGTGCAGTCGATCATGCAGTACGGCCAGGCGCTGCTGGGCACGTTACAATCGCTGGCGCCGGACCACGTCGACGACCCCACCATCGTGCTGCTGACGCCAGGCGTCTACAACTCGGCCTACTTCGAGCACACCTTCCTGGCCCGCCAGATGGGCATCAGCCTGGTGGAGGGCCGCGATCTGCTGGTACACGACAACTATGTCTACATGCGCACCACGGCCGGCCTGGAACGGGTGGACGTGATCTATCGCCGGGTGGACGACGACTTCCTCGATCCGCTGGTCTTCCGACCTGACTCGGCGCTGGGCGTGCCGGGGCTGTTCAACGCCTACCGCGCTGGCAACGTCGCCCTGGCCAACGCGGTAGGCACCGGCGTGGCCGACGACAAGGCCATCTACGCTTACGTGCCCAAGATTATCCGCTACTACCTGGGCGAGGACCCGATCCTGCGCAACGTGGAGACCTACCTGATGAACGACGAGAAGCAGCGCAGCCACGTGCTGGCCAACCTGGACAAGCTGGTGGTCAAGGCCGTCGGCGAGTCGGGCGGCTACGACATGCTGATCGGCCCGCACAGCACGGCCGAGGAGCGGCAGCAGTTTCGCCAGCGCATCCTGGCCAACCCGCGCAACTACATCGCCCAGCCCACGCTCAATCTGTCGGTCGCGCCCTGCTTCATCGAGGGATGCGTCGAGGCGCGCCACATCGACCTGCGCCCCTTCGTCCTCTCCGGCCAGGAGATCACCATCGTGCCCGGTGGGCTGACGCGCGTCGCGCTGCGCCGCGGCTCGCTGGTGGTCAACTCCAGCCAGGGCGGCGGCAGTAAAGACACCTGGGTGTTGAACGAGTAGGAGCCAGCGCCATGCTTTCACGTGTTGCCGACAATCTGTACTGGATGGCCCGCTACCTGGAGCGCGCCCAGCACACCGCGCGGCTGCTGGACGTCACCCTCGACCTGGTGCCGGACCGCTCGCCGGCGGCTGTGACCCGCTCGTGGGAGCGGCTCTTTGTCAGCCTGAACGTGCAGCCGCCGGCCGGGCTGCCGCTGAAAGGGCGGGCGGTGACCGAGTTGCTGGCGCTGGACAGCCAGAGCGACCACGCCATCGTCCACCACGTGGCTGCGGCGCGCGACAACGCGCGCCAGGTGCGCGAGTTGATCAGCACGGAGATGTGGGAGCTGGTCAACCGCCTCTACCTGGACCTGCAAAAGGCCAACATGGCGCTCATCTGGGCCGAGCCGCACCTGTTCTTCCAGACCGTCAAGCAGGGCGCCCACCTCTTTCAGGGCCTGACCGACTCGACTATGGTGCGCGGTGAGGGCTGGCATTTCATCCAGCTCGGCCAGTTCATCGAGCGGGCTGGCAACGTGGCCTCGCTGCTCAGCGCGCACCTCGACGTGCTCGCCGATGAACACACGTCTCCCCACGCCAGCGACCTGTACGTGGAGTGGCTGGGCCTGCTGCGCAGTTGCACCGCGTTTGAGGCCTTCTGCAAGGAGTACAGCGCCGACCTTCAATTCGAGCAGATCGCCGAGTTCCTGCTGCTCAACGACCGCTTCCCCTTTTCGATCAACTTCGCCGCCAGCGCGCTGCGCGCGGCCATCGAGGGCATCGCCGACACTACCGACACCCGCAAGCACAACGCCATCCTGCGCCGTATAGGCCGGCTGAAGGCCACATTGGACTACGAGCCCATCGGCGACCTGCTCGCTGCGGACCTGCACAACATCCTCGCCGCGGTCCAGTCCCAGTGTGCCCAGATCCACAACGACATCTTCACCAGCTACATCGCCTACCCCGTCGACGCCAAGCTCCCCGCCGTGGCCTGACTCAACCACTCACCAGTCTACCAATCTACCAGTCTACCAATCTACCATTCCGCCCATCCCCCTCCCCCATGCTCTACCACATCCGCCACATCACCCGCTACCGCTACAGCGCGCCCATCCGCGAGAGCATGATGGAAGCGCGCATGCAGCCGCGCTCCGACGGCAACCAGCGCTGCCTCGAGTTCCGGCTGGAGGTTGCGCCGCGCTCCAGGCCGTCGTGTTACCAGGATCACCTGGAGAACACCGTGCATCACTTCGACATCCCCGGCGAGCACCAGGAGTTGTTCTTGTTGGCCGAGTCGACGGTGGATGTCAAACCGATTATCGAGCTGCCGGCCAGCCTGCCGCACGCAGCCTGGCGCGAGATCGACGAGCTCTTTTTCGACGGCGTCTTCTGGGACCTGTTGCAGCCCAGCGCGTTCGTGCAGAACACGCCGCTGGTCGAGGAACTGAGCGCATCGTTGGGCGCTGACAGAGACCAAGACCCGCTGACCACCGTGCTGCGCTTGAATCGAGCGCTGTACGAGGTGTTCAGCTATGCGCCGCAGAGCACGCGGGTGGATTCGACCATCGACGAGGCCATTGCGCTGCGCCGTGGCGTCTGCCAGGACTTCAGCCATATCATGATCGCCCTGCTGCGCCGGCTGGGCATTCCGGCCCGCTACGTCAGCGGCTACCTCTACCACCGCAAAGACGGCGAGCGCCACGACCGCTCCGAGGAGGATGCCAGCCACGCCTGGGTGGAGGCCTACCTGCCGGGGCTGTGCTGGCGCGGCTTCGACCCCACCAACAACCTCATCGTGGGCGAGCGCCACATCCGCGTGGCGGCCGGTCGCGACTATGCCGACGTGCCGCCGACGCGCGGCGTGTTCAAAGGCTTGGCCGCCAGCGAGCTGGGCGTCAGCGTGCGGGTCAGCCCAAGTCCCCTGCCCATGACCGACGAGGAGCAAGTGCTGCTCAACGCCGTGCGCGCGCCCGCGCCTCGCCCCAGCCGCCGCCTGGACGCGCAGGCGCAGCAGCAACAACAGCAGTAGCCGAGAACGAGCTTCAGGCGGGCGGGCTGCTTGCGTTGCGGGGAGTGCGGGGCTATAATGGCGCTGTTGCGAGAAGCACTTTGCCGCGCTGCGGAGGACTTGGATCATGCAAGCACAACGAAAGCCCTATATCACCCCCAGAGAATACCTGGAGATGGAGCGCCTGGCGCCAGCCAGGAGCGAGTACTATGCCGGCGAGATCTATGCTATGGCAGGCGCCAGCCCCAGCCATAGCGAAATCATCGCCAATCTTGCCTATTCTTTGGTCGGCCAACTCAAAGGGCGAAACTGCCATGTTCACCCCACTGACCTGCGCGTGCATGTCAGCAAATCTGGCTTGTACACCTACCCGGATGTCGTGGTTGTCTGTGGCCGCCGGCGCTACACCGACAACCAGAACGACACTCTGTTAAATCCTACCATCATCGTCGAAGTGCTCTCCGAGTCCACGGAGTCTTACGACCGCGGCCGCAAGTTCGAGATGTACCGCACGCTGGACTCGCTGACCGACTACCTGCTGGTTGCCCAGGACGAGCCGTTGGTGGAGCACTACACCCGTCTGCCGGACAACCGCTGGGTGCTGGCGGGGCACAAGGGCATGGACGCTGTCGTCGCCATCGCCTCCATCGACTGCACGCTGCCCCTGGCCGACGTCTATGACAAGATCGATTTCGACGCCGACCAACCGGTGCTGCGCCTGGTCAAGGAACCGGCCATCGATTACGCCATCGAGGCCATGCTGGCCCAACCGGACTTCTCACCCTCATGACCCCAACCTTCGACGCGATCATCATCGGCGGCGGCATCAACGGCGCGGCCTCGGCCTTCTTTCTGGCGCGCGCCGGATTGCGCTGTGTGATCGTCGAGCGGCTGGCCGCGCTGGCCCGGCTGACCACGTCGCGCTCCATGGAGGCCATGCGCGCCCAGTTCGTCGAGCCCGAGAACGTGGCCATGATGCGCGAGAGTATCGCGTTTTATGAGCGCTTTGCCGAATACACCGGGTTGGACGGCTACGACATCGGCGTACACCAACAGGGCTACCTGTTTCTGACCACAGACCCGGACGGCCCGCAGCGCTTCCGCCAGCGTGTGGCTACCCAGCACAGCCTGGGCTTGGACGATGTCGAGTACTTGAGCAGTGACGAGGTGCGGCAGCGCTTCCCTTACGCCTCGGCCGAGGAGATCACGGCCGGCACCTTCCGCCAGCGCGATGGGTGGATTTCGGCCCACGAGGCTTGCTTCGGCCTGGTTCGTGCGTCCGGCGCCTCGCTTCGGCTCAACACCACTGTGACGGGCTTTCAAATCGAGGGTGGCCGCATCAGCGGCGTCGAGACCGATCGTGGCCCGCTGGCCGCGCCGGTGGTGATCATCGCCGCCGGGCCGTATTCGGGCCGTGTGGCCAGCCTGGCTGGCGTCGAGCTGCCGCTGCGCATCGTGCGCCGCCACCGCGTCACCCTCGGCCAGCACCCGTTGATCCCCCAGGACGCGCCCATGGTGATCGACCAGGACACGGGCGCGCACTGGCGGCCGGAGAAACCCGGCGCGGCCCTGGCCTGGGCGCAGGCCCACGAACCGCCCGGCGAGCCGCTGGACGACGTGCCGGCCAACCCGCGCTTCGTCCATGAGGTGCTGGAGGGGGTCTACCGGCTGTGCCCCTTCTGGCTGGACGTGGCCGAGTCGCTCAGGCGCGACCAGGTCTACGTGCAGGCCGGCCAGTACACCGTGACGCCCGACGACAAGCCGATCATCGGCCCGCACCCGGAGATCGATGGCCTGTACTTCAACACCGGCTACAGTGGCCACGGCATCATGGGCGCACCGGGCGGCGGACGGCTGCTGGCTGATCTGGTGAGCGGCAAGGCCAGCGACGACGCCAACGCGTTTAGCTTCCGCCGGCTGGCAAGCCTTGGCGGGCGAGAGGCCCATCAGCGTTTGCTGTGAGCGGAAACTGGTGGAAGCCATGTTGCCATCCACTGGCTCGGTCGGAGACCGGCCAGAGCGAGAATGCTCGGTCGGAGACCGGCCAGAGCGAAAAGGCTCGCTGCGAGTAACGCCGGTCAAGTTGTGAGGCCATTAGAACATCCTATGCATCGCATTCCTGTCGCTGTTCGAGAGAATCCGGCCGAGGTCGATCGCTATCGCCGCCTGGTGGGCGTCGCGTTGGGCGCTCTCCTGGGTTTCGTCTACCTGCTGATCTCCCAAGGCATCAACGCCATCTTCCTACCCGACATCCCCCTCTTCCAGCCGCCGCTGGGTTTTTGGGGCAACGTAGTGTTGGGGGCGCTATGGGGCGGGCTGCTGGGGCTGATTTGCGCCTGGCCCTATAGCACGGCTATCGGCGTGGCGCTGGCCAGCGTCGCCAGCATCTCGGTCAGCATCGTGCGCGGCCTGGCTGGCATCGATGAAAGCTTCGGCCGGCTGGTGATCATCGCCGTGGTGCTGGGCGTGCCGACGGCCTTTCTGATGGTGCCGGCCATGATGGCGCTGCGCTGGGCTATCAATGGCTTTGTGGACCTGCGCAGCCATCCCACGGCCCGCAACGAGCGCTGGCGCAGTCCACTGATTTTGCTGACGTTGGTTGCCGTGGTTGCGGCTTTTTCGCTTTACAGCGCCAAGGCCCGCACGCTGCTGATGCGCACCAATGCTGCTCTGCAAGCCGGTCTGGCCGCGGCCAGCACTGCCGAATTGCCAGACGAGCTGCAGACTCTGCACAGCGGCAACTTCCTGGCCAGCGCCAGCGATGCCTATACCCTGGAGTGGACCGAGACGGACCTGGACCGCTTCATCGATCTGCGTCCCGTCAGCAATTACCAGGAGCACTCGGCGGTGCTGGTGCGTTTCGACAACGGCCAGAGCCTGATCTGCCTTTACCCAGGTGTGGACATCCGCCCTAACTGCGCCTTCCGCCCCGTGCCCAGCGCCATCCCGCTGCGCCCTTACGTTTCCGAAGACTGGTGACGCAACGCAAGAAAGAGGAGCCGCTATATGTCATCCCAACCCCTGATGCAAGCCGTCAAGGCCAACGACAGCGCACGAGTAAGCCACCTGATCGCTGGCGGCGTGAATGTCGATGCGCCCGATTCGAGCGGCGATGTGCCGCTGATCATGGCCGCCTACCTGGGCCACAGCGAGATCACCCGCCTGCTGCTGGAGGCCGGCG
>CAZVGR010000109.1:0-17757 GCA_964626845.1 uncultured Anaerolinea sp. | reverse complement strand
GGGGTACGCTGCGCAAGACCTGACGCACGGCAGGCGCGCCAGGGGTCGTGGAGTGTTGGGGTTCGCTCATACTCAGTTGGATAAATTTTGCAGCCTGCTGGCGGCGGTGCGTGCGAAATCGCTATCAGGCGCCAACTCAATCACCCTGGCATAGCCAGCTTTGGCGCCGTCGACGTCGCCTGTCTGCTCCAGTGTCTGGGCCAGGAAGAGCTGGGCGGCTGGAAACTCAGGCCGCAGCAGCAAGGCACGCTCCAGGGACGACCGGGCCAGATCATACTGCTGAGCGTTCAGCGCCGACAGGCCGATGTTGTTCTGCACCGCTGCATCGTCGAACAGATTGGGGGTCAGGCGCAGCGCCACGCGGTAGGTCTCGACAGCCTGATCCCAACGCCGCAGCAAACGGTAGGTATGGGCCAGGTTGAGCTGGAACCAGCCGTCGTCTGGTCGTTTGCTGGCCGCTTGTTGGTAGTAGGGCAGGGCCTGCTCCGGGTTCTGCATGGCGCTGTAGACCTGCGCCGTTGCAAAGGTGAGCCACGGGTCATCTGGCAACTCCACCAGCCCCTGCGCGAGCAACTCCAACGCTGCGTCAAACTCGCCACGTGTGCGATAGCCCTGCGCCAGGCTGGTGTAGGCCCGCATCAGTTTAGGGTTGAGCTCGATCACGCGCCGATAGCCGTCGCGAATCGACGACCAGTAGCGGTCGGCTCCGCTGGCCCCTGCGCTGCCAGCCTGGTTTTCATAGAACTGGACCTGCCTGAGCAGAACCTGGTAGTCGTCAGGCGCGGCGGCGGCAGCCTGGGCAAAGGCTGTTTCAGCTTGGTCCACCTGCCCTTGCTGCAAATAGAGATCGGCCAGGGCCAACCAAAGCGCGCTCTGTTGCGGCGCGACCTCAACACCCCGAAGCAGGGCGGCCTCGGCCGCGGCAAAATCGCCCGACTGTTGCAGCGTCTGGCTCAGGGTGATGAGCGCCTGCGCGTCGGCGCTGGCTTTTTCTACCGCCAGGGCGACCAGAGCATCGCGCGCGGCTTCGTCGATTTGCCCCAGCGCTGTCAAGGCGTCGATCAGCCGAGCGTTGCCAGGCGCTGTGGCCAGGCCGGCCTGATAGGCGCCCAGCGCGCCGGCGCTGTCCCCTTCGGCCTGCATGGCCTGTCCCAAGCCCAGGTAGGCGTCGATGTTCTCTTGCTGCAGGCGTAGGGCGGCAAGAAAGGCCTCGCGCGCGGCCGCAGGATTGCCAGATGCAAGATGAAGCTCGCCCAGGATGACGTAGTCGTCAGCGCTCAGGTTGCTGCGCTGGCCCACCTCTTCCAGCGTGGCAATTGCCTTCTGGAGGTCGCCTTCGGCCTGGTAAAGCCTGGCCAGTTGCAGAGCAGCGCGACGGTGGCTGGGATCGCTGCTGAGCAGAGACTCCAAATACTCGATGGCCTTCTCGGTTTGGCCGTCGGCGATGAAAGCTTCAGCCAGTTCCATCAGGACCGCGGACGAGTCGGACTGCAGCCGCAACGCGGTCTCCAGGTACTCCTGCGCGCGCTCAGGTTGCCCCTGGCGCTGTAAAAATGCGCCAAGGGCGGCCTGGGCGGCAGCATTGTCGGGCGCCAGGTCGAGAGCCGCCCGATAAGCCGCTTCGGCCTCGGCGATCTGCCCCATGGCCTCCAACACACGGCCTTGTTGTTGATACAACATGATCTGCGTGGCGCGGTAAAGGCCCCGCCGCTGCTGCGCCTGTTGAATCTCGCGCAGGGCAAGCGGCGCATCGCGGGACAGCAGAGCATCCACCAGTTTCTGCCAGGCAGCCGCGTTGTTAGGATCGGCGCGCACCACGCCGCGCCATAGCTGCACGGCCGCGCCTGCTTGCTGCGCGGGATCGGTTGTTGTGTCCAACTGGGCCAGCAGTCTCTGGGCGTGCTCGTTCTGAGGGGTTAGCTCCAGGACATGTTGCAGGATCGGCTGTAGTTCTTGCGGGCTAAGCAGCGCTAACGGCGGGCCGTCGCGCTTATACAGCTCGGCTGAGCTGCCGTCTTGAAGCTGCCAACGCTGCAAGGGCGTGAAACGCTGGCGCAAGACCGCATCGCCGCTGTTCCACAGATCGCGCGTGATACGGTGGTTTTGACGATTGGCCAGCGAACTGCTGTCGTTGCTTTTGACCAGCACATAGTTGAAATCGAGGAAGTCGGTCAGGTAGCTGTTGCGCTGAGGCACATCGCCGACCGCCAGATTGATTGCGCCCGGCTGGCCCTGCATGCGCGCCAATTCCGCCTCATAGGCAAAGGTAGAGTACTCAAAGTCCAACAACTTGGAGAGCGACACGAACTGGTTGACTTGATTGGCCTGGCCGCTGGCCTCGATGTCGGCGATGACAGCGGCGGTGATCTCCTGGACAGGCCAGCGATGCTGGCGGGGCGGGTATTGATAATAGAGAAACGCCAGCGGGTCGATAGCCAGTGGGCGATTGCTGTTGTTGTCGTTGAAGGGGTTGTGCGCATTCTGCACAGGCACGTTGAGGGCTGCGTTCCAGCCGGCCGGGGCTCCCCAGCTCATGACGAAAAACAGCGCCACCTGGAACAGCGCGGTCACACCGATCAACACAGCGCGCAGGGAAGAGTAGCGCAGCGAGACGATCCAGTGCGCGCTGAGCAGCGCTGCTGCGGGCATCACAGGCAGCAGATAGCGCACATTTTGGCGCGTGACCATGGTGATAATAACTACGCCGCTGATCAGCCACAACACGACAAACCAGTGGCGTCGGAAGCGCAGCAGCCCCACGGCCAAACCTACCAGCAGCAGCAGGTAGGGCCAGATCAGCAGCGCCTCATCGAACTTTAAGGGGTACCAGAGGAGAGGCTTGCTGGCCAGGTGGACATCGCGCGTCACCTCACCCGCGTTGAAGGCCAGGATGTTGAGATGGGTCAGGTACCAGGGCGCTGCCAGCAGGATCACCAGGCCGCCGGCCAGCGCAATGTTGAGCAGCCGCTGAAGCAGTCCCTTTGCCAGCGGATCCAGGGGCTGCTTCGGGCGCCAACTGAGAAGCTGACGCCAGGCCGCAAGACCTCCAGAGGTTAGCGCCAGCCCAACCACGGCCAGCAGCGGGCCGATGGTCATGATGATGAAGGCGTTTTTGGTTAGCGCAGCCAGGCCCAGCACAAAACCGAAGGTCAAAGAGGCTTTGCGATCACGAAAGGCGTCGGTGCGCAACAGACAGAAAAGAGAAATCAGCACCATGGCCGTCAAAGCCATATCTACGTAATAGGTGCGGGCGTGGAGATAGACTGCTGGGTAGAAAGAGAAGACGAACGCGGCCAGCAAGCCGATGTTCCGGCTGTAGAGCTTACGGCCGATAAAGTAGGTGAAGAGAATGGCCAGCGCAAACCACAGGGTTGAGGTGAAGAGGGTGACGTCGGTAGCGACGCCCAGAACGATGTAGAGCGGCTGCGTCATGAAATAGGCCAGCGGCGGCCAAAAGGTCGTAGCCTGGTTGATGCGGCTGAGCATGTCCAGGCTGGGCGTGCGCAGCACTTCAAAGATGGTCATGCTTGCGCGGGCATGGTTGCCCGTGTCGCCGTAGAGCGAACGACCGTCCTGTTGCAGCCAGATGATATTGCTTATCACGTGAAACAGGATAAGCGCTGTTAAGACAACCACAGGCAGCCAATGGACTTGACGCGCAGGACGCGCGCTGACTGTCTCTGCCGTTGCCGGATCGTTATCCGCAATGCTGGTCACAGACATTCAAACTCACTTGTTCGAGCGGCATTGATCACCGGGCTACCTGCTGGCCAGCCAACATTGCGAAACCAGCAGAATATCACGTATGTCGATGATGTTGTCGCGGTGAAGGTCATAGGCTTGCGGCGCAGGCGGCACGCTCAGATTGAACGCGCCAGCGACGCTTTGCACATCGCCAATGTCAACCTGCATGTCCTGGTTGACATCGCACTGCAGGCTCTTCAGATAGATGCGATTGCTGAAAGCAATCGGTGTACCATTGGAGGCGTAAAGCTCGATGCGCACAAAGCCAGGCTGGCTGATGTCGATTGCTACAGGTTGTGTCGGATCGATAAGCGCATGATCGACAATGTAGTTGAGCTGAGATCCCGGCTGTTCAGCGACCTGAACCAGCCTGACCTGAGCGCCTGCTGGCAACGGATCGATGGACACATTCAGCAGGCCGGTCGTGGGCGCAGTGGGATGCGTGCCGCCCATGACGATCGATCCCAGACTGAGGTCGATGACGCCGTCAAACAGATCGATGCGGCCGAAGAAGGCACGGCAACTGGCCAGTCCGGCCAGCAAGGAGTCTTGCGCCGGGTCCGCTGCATTGATCCAGGTGACCATATGGGTCCTGGGCGATGTCAGCGGCCCGCCGTGCTGGTCGCTGGTGGCAAGACCGCACATAGCCACGCCGTTGGCGGCCAGCAGGTCCCACAGCTTGAGATGGCGCGCCAAGTCGACTCCGGCGCGCTCCAGATAGATCTCTAGCAGGTCAATGCCCCAGGCGCGCGACGGCAGCAGCGAGTTGAGCCGCGCCTGCACCAGCGCTTCCTGCTGATCATTGGGCAGCAGCGGCGGATAGTCGGTGCCAAAGGGATGGTTGAGTGCGACGATACCGCCGTGACCATGCACGGTGGGCGTGAAGGTCGGGGCATAGAAATCCTGCCAGCCAGGGGTAAGCGTGGCGGCCTGGGGCAGATAAGGATTCAGATGCCACACGCCGGCATTTTGTTCCCAGCCGACATGTTGCACCACGCCATAGGCTGCCTCAAGCCGCTGCGCCACCGGTCGCTGGGCAGCCATGTTGAAGGCGGGGTCCTGATGAACGCTGGAGATGTTGAAGTTGCTGATCTCCAGGCAGGCGGTGGCGTTGTTGCGGCTGCCAACCTCAAAATAGATCTCCTGGAGTGCGTTATCATCACCTTCGGGCAGCAGGCTGGCGTCAGCCAGCAGCGAGCGGGTGATGCGTGTGGTGGACACAGGCAGCGAGAAGGTCACGCGCGGCGGATCGACCACGACGGCAGGCGGCTGGTTGGCTGGCAGCAAGCGATAGATGATCTCCTGCGGGCTGGACACGCCATTGACCGTGTGCCAGGACAATCCGATGCGAATCTCAGCGTAGTCATCGGCCGCGCCGGCGCCGCAGTGGCTGACGTCCATCTCCAGAACAGGATCGCTGATCAACGGACGCCCAAAAGCATGGCCAGGCACACGACGCTGCAGGTAGTTCAAAGCACGGTAATTAAAACGAGCGAACTGGCTGTTGGGGCTGTTCAACTCCATGCGCAGAACACCATCGTTGAGTGTCGCCGCGGGCGAGCCAGCGCCGCTGACGGTTGCATCAAGATAGCCGATGTGCCAGGGTCGATACGAAGGATCAACTCCCGGCGGCAGGGGCAGCGCGATATCAAGAGTGTTGGTGAACGTTGCAGCGGCGAGGTACAGAGGAAGGTCCATGGTTTGGACGAACATCTTGTTGTGATCGCTCCACCAAATCACATCGAGGCCAACGCGCTGCGCCCAAGCGGTGTGGTACTGCATCGAACCTGGCTGGCTCCCGGCGTTGTGGTTGCTCCAGCCGTGGATATGCAGTTGCGTTGAGTACCAGGGCATTGTGCTCGTCTGTGCTGGATCGGCCGCGTGCTGCTGGGGCGCCTGTTGAGCAGTCGCTGTCTTCCGGATTGCGCTGCCTGCCTGGGCATGGGGAGCGAACAAGACCGCCCAAACGCCTGTTAAGAGGATAGCTACGCCGACCACCGCTGCATGCCTCATCCATGGTCTGATTGATAGCCTTGCGGCAGATGCCTGGTTCTTCGTCATGATCCTCTCCTTGACTCCAGTTGTTGATCGATCTGATGGCGCTTGTTCCTGGTCTGACACAAAAGAGATATAGCAGGACGGCGGTTGGCATGTTCTGAAAATGAAGCCGAGAAAGGCTAGCTGCCTTTCTCGGTTCGCCGATGAGTGGTTCAGTTGCGTCGGAAGGTGCCCCCGGTCCGACTCGAACGGACACGCCCGTACGGGCACAGGCCCTCAACCTGCCGTGTATGCCAATTCCACCACGGGGGCAGCATCGGCAGGAATTATAGCATGAAACGGTGGAAGCGCAAATCGGCGCTGCTGGCAATGTCAACACTGCCAACAAGAGCCGGATTAAGCGGGTGGAAGAGCGGGGGTTAGTGTATATGGTCGCCTAAGGGGTAAGACCCTGGGGCGAGATGAGCTGCTGGGCCAGGGCGCGGGCGGTGATGTCCTCGTAGCGCAGGGGCTGGCGGGTCTGGTGGAGGATGTGGTAGGCGGCGTCGAGGTAGGTGGACATGGAACTGGCTCCAGCGCTTCTCTTGGCTCAGCGACGAACTGATTGTTCAGGGTGCGCCGACCCCCGTGGAGTATATCAGCAGATGGTTGAACAATTCGTTAACCCGACAGCCAGGGTTCGATGCGCACAAAGAGCGCCAGATGGCCGGGGTTTTCGGTGACAACAGTGCCGCCGATTTGCAGGGCCTGAGCCGCAAGGATGACATCGCCGTCAAGCTCTTTCGGATCTGCCGTGGGCTTGCCCAGGCTCCGAGACTCGGCCCAAAGCTCGGCGGCTTTGAGCATGGCTTCGGAATTGAGTGGTAAGTAGATCAAGCGGCTGCGTAACTGATCCAGGCGCTGCAATGAGCGAACGAACGATGTCCGGCCCCGGCGAATTTCGAGCAGGAAATTGCGCCGCAGTTCGTAATCGACGATCTCTGGCAGCACAAATCTATCGCCAGCAGCGGCGCGGTCTTGCAGCCACTGTCGGACATCGGGGGAGATGCTGGGGTGAGCGATCTTGCCGGCTGGGCCGGTGTCCAGGACAAGGATTTTACTCATGGAAACGACTGCGGTCCGATAGACGGTTTTCTTCGATGTCTTGCTGGATGATCGGCCAGACCTCTTGATCGTAACCGTCGTCTTCAGCCAGCCACTGCTCCACCAATTTGAGAACGGCTTCGGCCGAACCTCTGGGTGCGGGAGATATTTTGATGGCCATCGATTTGGCAGGCGCAATTGCTTGTTGTGTGATCATGGTCATACCTTCCTCGTAGGTGATTCAACCTAACTTGTGCCACTCATGTTGCTGCACAGCATTATACAATTGGCTTGCTGTCTCAGCAACAATGCGAAGGTCCCCTTGTCCACACGCGTGAAGCGCGATCCCTCTTGCAAGATGTCAGTGTACAGTCGGGAGGCCATGGTCGCTTCCGGCGTCAGCCCCTGGGGCGAGATCAACTGCTGGGCCAGCGCGCTCGGCTCTCTTCGTAGCGCAGGGGCTGGCGGGTCTGGTGGAGGATGTGGTAGGCGGCGTCGAGGTAGGTGGTCATGGAGGTGATCCCAAAACACTTAGGGCTTCTCAAAAGCTACCCTTGACCCCGCCATACACGCTCATTCGTACCCCAAGAAACGGACTGAAGCGCGTGTTTCTTAGCAGTCAGTAAACCGTCGGACGTGTCACCCCTTCGGCGGCCTCAGGGCAGGCTCTGAGCGGGTCTTGCACGAGACTTGCGCAGCGCTGAGATGCCAGCGAAGGGTCTCGGTGCGGCGAGTCGAGATGCTTCGGCGGCCCTCAGCATGACACTCACAAGGACTTTTGAAAAGCCCTGCAAAACACTCGTGGCGCTATTGACGAGAAGACAGATCGATGATATACTCAGGTCAGATAAGTCACTCCACTGCTAGTGAAAGCCGGCTCCAAGCCGTGCGCCCGGTAACCGGGCCTAGCTACAGTGGGGTGATTTTGTTTACGTCGAATGAATTGCGCTTGTTGTACCAGTTTCTGGGGTAGTGATCGGTGTCATAGAGATCGACCAAGAGGCTGACCTTGGCCTCGATCTGGCGAAAGTAGCGCATTTCTCCCCGCGTGAAAGCCCGGTAGACCGCCCAATTCAGGTAATCGATTGCGCTCAGGCACGGCTCTCCCTGGGGTGTTTGCGCCTGCACAGTCACGCGGCTGGTGATTTGAGTCTGCCACTGCTGCTCGAAGTTCCTGACGCCGCGTTGAATGGCCTCCAGCAAAGGCGCTTGTCGCGCGCGTGAGCCGCGCTTGGCGAAGTAGATGTCGTTGATCTCAAAGCGGTGAAGGGTGTTGGTGAACAACTGGGCAACCAAGTGATCGTAGAACTCGTTTTCTTTGGCGTGGAAGCTGTTGCGAAACACCTTCTCGATCTTGCGCGCAACGACAAACTGAGCCTTTAGATCCAGCTCTGCCAACAGTTTGAACACGCGATAGCGAATCTCCGGCAGGTCATCTTTGGCATGGAAGGCCACGCCGGTCTTGGTTAGCGAAGGCACGCCTTCGAAATACGGATCTGAGACTATCTCTTGCTGGAGATGTAGTAGTGCTTGACGCACTAGCTCCGGCTGCTGCGTCTCCACGAAACCCAGCACCAGGATCGGCGAGCAGCCTTCCTGGCCGACGATCAGATTACCGTTGCGATCATAGAAGGTTGGGTCGCCAGACTCGTCCACAAAGAACCAATTGCGCCCAAGCTTGGTCTTTTTCATTGCCTACCCTACCGTATGCCTTTCAATACTCCCACGTCGCATGCCCCAGCGGCGCCTGGTTGAGCTCGTCGCGCAGGAGCCGCCAGTGGGGCAGGAACTTGTCCATGTAGGCCGTGAACTGCTCGTTGTGCCGCCGCTCCAGCAGGTGCACCATCTCGTGGACGACGATGTACTCCAGGCAACTGGCCGGCTTCTTGATCAGCTCCAGGTTCAGCCAGATGCGGCGGGCGTCGGGGTTGCAGGCGCCCCAGCGGGTTTTCATCTGCTTGACGCGCCATTCGGCCACCTCGACGCCGATGGTGGCTTCCCATTTGGCTACCAGCGGCGGGATGAGCTGCTTAAGCTGACGGCGATACCAGGCCAGCAGCACCCGCTCGCGCTGCGCGGTGTCGCTGCCGGGGCGCACGAAGAGGTCGAGGGTGGTGTTGTTGCGCACGGCCACGGCGGGTGCGCCGTCGCGATAGACCACGTTGAGCAGATAGCGCCGCCCTTGAAAGTAGTGGCTCTCGCCGGACACATACTCGCGCGCCGATTGCCGCTCCTGCTGCGCGAACTTGCCCTGCTGCCGACGAATCCAGGTCAGCCGCGAGATCACCGCCAGGCGCACGGCCTCGTCGTCGACCAGCAACGGCGCGGCCACCCGCACCCGGCCATCGGGCGGATAGACCGCCAGGTGCAGGTTCTTGATGTCCTTGCGCACTACGTCGACCACCAGGTCGCCGGCTGTGATCTGGTGCATCTCAATACTCACTCTGGTTCTTCACCAATTCGAGGATGCGGTCGATGGCTTGTTCCAGCGCTTCTTCAGGCGTTGCGGCATAGCTGGCTGGCGCTTCCCTGGTTCCGGTCAAGGCGACGATGTAGTCGTCCTGCGCGCCCACGCCAGCCGCTTTCAGCGCGCCGGCGATGGCGTTTCGCACCATCTTGGTCTTGATACGGTTGCCCCGCCAGTCATCCTGCTTGCTGTCGACAACCGCGGCATCCACCCAGAGCGCAAGCTGCTCAAGGCGCCCCAGGTTGTCGTAGAGCGCGCGCTTGGCGGGCGAGTTGATGCGCGACGGGTAAACCACGCCGCTACCGGGGTCCTGCACCTGCTGCGCGAGGGCCACGATCCCGGCCAGGTACGCCTCGTAGGCCAGGGCCTGCGCCTTGCGCTGCTGGATCAGGGTGTCCAGCAGATCCGACATCTTCTCGTAGTACCTGGGGTTGATGGGCTGCTCGTCGATGATCACCTTGCGCAGGTTGTTCTCGATGGTCTCGGCCACCGCCTCCTGCTTCTTGGCGATCCCGGGCGGCAGCGCGTCCACAAAGGCCGCGCCCCGCTCGACTACCAACTGCACCAGCGACAGGTCGTCGAAGGCCGAGATCTTCTCGCTCTCCTCAGCGCGGATGTAGGTGTCCAGCAGGTGGCGCATGGCCGGCTCGTAGACCTTCAGGTCAATGTAGTCGCCGCTGGCCAGCTTGACCTCGCTGCGCACCTGCTCGTAGTACGCTACCTCGCGCCGCAACGCCTCGATCTCCGGCCCGCTGTAGCCGGCTTCGGGCAGTTCGTTGGCCAGGGCAGCGTAGGCGCGCACCAGCGAGGCCACCAGCTTGTAGAGCGCGATGCGCTTGGGCTCGTTGTCCTTCAGCGCATCCTTGTCGCTGGTGTCCTCGGCGCAGAAGTAGCGCAGGTAGTCCACCGTGTCCTTGGGCGGCGGCACCGGCTCGCAGATGGCCCGCACCGCCTCGCGCGCGGCCTCCAGGTGTTCCCTGGCCTGCTCCAGCCGGTTGGTCAGCAGCCCCTGCACGTCTTCCTTGTCGTAGCCCTCGAAGGCGCCGGCCGTGTAGTCGTGGATCGACCGCTCCAGGCTCTTGAACAGGTCGCGGTAGTCGATGATGGTGCCGTATTCCTTGTCTTCGCCGTCCAGCCGGTTGACGCGGCAGATGGCCTGGAACAGGCCGTGGTCCTGCATCGGCTTGTCGATGTACAGGTAGGTGGCGGGCGGCGCGTCGAAGCCGGTCAGCAGCTTGTCCACCACGATCAGCAGGCGCATCTGGCCCGGCTCGTGGACGAACTTGCGCTTGACATCCTTCTCGAACTCCTCTACCCGGCCCATCGCCCGGTCCTCCGGCTCGTTGAAGTAGTCGGCCAACATGCCGCGGTAGATGTCGTACTGGCGCAGCTTCTCGGTCAGCCCTTCGCCGGTTTCCTCGCCTCGGATGTCGCCGACCGAGGGCCTGTAGGAGGTCACGATCGCGCAGCGGTCGAAACCGTGCGCTCTGAACAGCTCATAGAACTTGCAGGCGTTGTAGATGCTGTCCGACACCAGCAGCGCGTTGCCGCGGCCGTTCTGCAAGCGGTCGCGCGTCTCCATGTCCAGCAGGATGTCGGCCACGATCTGCTCCAGCCGCGACCTGGCGCTGAGCACCCGCTGCATGGTGCCCCAGCGCTGCTTGAGCTGGGCCAGCGCCACGTCGTTCAAGCCTCTGGTCTTGGCCGCGAACCACTGGTCGATCCTGGCCTGCGAGAGGAGGTTGGCGTCGATGTCGCGCGCCTCGTAGCGCAGGTCCAGCACCACGCCGTCGCGCACGGCCTCGTCGTACTTGTAGGTGTGGATGTAGGGGCCGAAGACCTCGATGCTCTTCTGCTTGTCGGCCTTGAGCAGCGGCGTGCCGGTGAAGCCGATGAAGACGGCGTTGGGCAGGATCTCCTTCATGGCCTCGTGCAGCTTGCCTGACTGGGTGCGGTGGCACTCGTCCACGTAGACATACAGATCGCCCTTGGCTGCGAAGCCGGGCGGCAGGCTGCGCCGCATCTCGTCGATGAAGCCCTCCACGTCCCCTTCCTCCTTGCCGGGGAACTTGTGGATCAGCGAGCAGAGCAGCCACGGCGCGGCCTCGTTGAGCCGGTCGATCAGGTCCTGGCCGCTCCTGGCGCGGTAGATGCCCTCGTCCACGCCCAGGAAGACCTTCTCGATCTGCTCGTCCAGCTCGACGCGGTCGGTAATGATCAGCACGCGCGCGCTGGGCCGGTGCTCGCGCAGCCACTTGGCCAGCCAAACCATGGTCAGGCTCTTGCCGCTGCCTTGGGTGTGCCAGAGGATGCCGCCCTCGCGTTGGAGGACGCGGCGCTGCGCTGCCAGCACGCCGAAGTACTGGTTGTGGCGGCAGACCTTCTTGACGCCCGCGTCGAAGGCGATGAAGTCGTGGACGATCTCCAGCAAGCGCTCCTTGGCGCACAGTTGCAGCAGGCAGCGGTCCAGCGGGTTGGCGACGCTGCCGGCCTCGCCTGCTTCCTTCCAGGTCAGGTAATACTTCTCCGGCGTCTCGATCACGCCGTAGCGCAGGCCCTCCGTGTCGTTGCCGGCCATCACCAGTTGGACGGTGGCGAAGAAGGGGCGGATGAAGGTCTTCTTCTGGTTGTCGAGGTTCTGGCGGATGCCCTGGCTGACCGAGACGACAGAGCGCTTGAGCTCCAAGACACCAAGGGCGATCCCGTTGACATAGAGCACGATATCGGGGCGCTTGGTGTGCTCGCCTGTGACGGTCACCTCCTCGGCGATGGCAAAGTCGTTGGCCAGCGGCTCTTTCCAGTCGATCAGATGCACCGTCTCGGTGGCCTCGCCCACGTCGGCCTTGACCTTGACGCCGTAGCGCAGCAGGCTGTAGACCGCCTTGTTGACGTCGTAGAGGCTCTTGGACTGGTCGCCGGCCGTCTTGAGCAGCTCGTATAGGGCGCGGTCGATCAGGGAGGGGCTGTAGCCTTGCCGGGCCAGAAAGGCGCGCACGAAATCCGCCTCGATGTTACTGTTGCCAGGGCGGTCCTCCCAGTTGCCCAGGTAAGCGTACTTGAGGGTATCGCGCAACAGCCTGACCACGCGGTTCTGGGTGGCGCGCTCTTTTTGGCCGACGGTGCTCATGCCAACTCCCAGTCTTCGACCTGCAAGCCGTCGACCCGTCCGAACTCCCCCGTGTTGTGGGTGACCAGCGTGGCCTGCAAGGAACGGGCATGACCGGCAATGAGGACATCGTAGGGGCCGATGGGTTGTCCCCGGCGCTGCAGGTCGCAGCGGATGGCCGCGGCGTCCGTGGCCTGCGCCTCGCCCCACTCCAGCACCTGCACGTAGCGCAGGAAGTGCGCCAGATTGGCACGGTTGCGCTGCGGCTGGCTGGAGTTACAGACCCCAAAGGCCAGCTCATAATGGACGATCTGCGAGATGGCGACCTGGGCGGGATCGACTTGCAGCAGCCGGGCGCGCAACGCGGGCGGCTGCTCGTTGATGACGCCGATGCAGGCGTTGGTGTCCAGCATGTAGCGGATCATGGGAAGGACGTCCTGGGTGAGTCAGCTTGCAGCCCGCCCGTCGTCGAGAAGTCAGCGCTGAAGCCGCTGAGCCCTTCGGCGAACCCATCCCAGGTGGGCATGCGCGGCGTGAGGATCAGACTGTCGCCGGACTTGTGGATGAACACCTCGCTGGCATCCAGCCGAAACTCCTTGGGCAGGCGGATGGCCTGGCTGTTGCCGCTGGTGAAAACTTTGGCAATGGCGGTTTGCATGTATGCACCTCCTTGGTTTGTATACACAAGAGTATATACGTTTTCTGACAAGGCGCAAATCCCGGTCCGCATCCGCCGCGTCTCAGACCAGGCGTATCCTGCCGGTGAGCAGCTCTTGCATCATGCCCTGCTTGAGGAGCCTGGTCTTGTCGCGCCGCCGCTCCAGCGCCGCGATCTCGGCATCCATGTCGGAGAGGATGGCGGCGATGGCGGTTTGTTCGGAGACCGGGGGAAGGCAAACTCCGATATTCTGCACAATCTTCCAGTCAGATCGAGGCATGTGCGTACCGTAGGCCGTACTTGCCACTTCAATGAACTCATCGGTCATCACGAGTTGGAAAAGGAACGCTGGGATGATTCGCGTCTTCATCGCTTTGAGTACCCAAATCTCGGTCGAACATACTCCCTCACGGTCAGCGAGCCAGAATTTTCGCAGGTAGGCACGAAGCTTGCCGAACAACACATCGTCCTGTTGGAAGACCGACTTCAGCGACACCCCTTTATCTGAGTCGGTATAACTGAGTAGGCGTCCTGAACCCTGGGCTATGTGCTCAAGTTCGACGCAGAAACTGGGTACTCCTGACTGTCGGGGATCAATTCGGTCAGTTCTCAGTTGAACGGCATCGCCAAATCTTGTCACCTCCCACTCCCCATCAAACCCCGGCAGCCGCTTCCTACCCGTCAGCAACTCCTGCATCGCCCCCTGCTTGATCGCGCGCTTCTTGGCGATGAGCCGGCCCAGCGCGCTGATGAGGGCGTCGACGTCGCTCAGGGCTTCGGCGATGGCTTGTTGTTCGGCGAGGGTGGGGGGAAGGGGGATGAGGAATTTCCGGATTCTCGTGAGAGCAAGCTTTGGTTGAGCCCCGACCGTCTGAAGGGAGTCGATGGTGGTCTGGATCAACGGCGACATTAGAACATGAAGGAGAAAGTCCTGTGAACAGGTTATGTTCGTAATGCGATCAGCGTTCTCAGTCAGATTAGCACCATCGAGTTCTTGAGGCACTCTTCCGACGATACCCAAGGTACCCGCGACCGAGATGAAAATGTCATCCTTGAAGATGCGAAAGCGACTGATTGCCGGAAATACGTCAACAGGTACGAACATGATATCGGCAAGTGAAACAGTCCCCGGTCTCATATCGGTCACTCGAATATACGGGTGTGGTGTCTCGTGGACGGTGAGGGAACTGCCGAGCGGGAGTCGCTTTCCACTTGTAACGTGCGCCACGGAGTCCAACGCCTTCACTTCCCAATCCTCTGGAATGGTCCCCACGTCCGTCTGCTTGTAGCCGGGAGGGAGCGTCTGAATCACGGATTGCCACGGATTAACGGATTTCACGGAGGGGGAGGGTTGTGCGTCGTTCATGGTGGGTGGGTGATTGCTTCGTGGATGGTGGTATGTCGTCTGAATCACGGATTGCCACGGATTATTGGATTTCACGGAGCCGGAGGGGGGCCGGAGAGCGCATCGCTGCGCACGTTCCCGTCCGTGTCATCCTGTAATCCGTCAAATCCGTGATTCTGACCCTCTGTCTGAATCACGGATTGCCACGGATTAACGGATTTCACGGAGCCGGAGGGAGCCGGAGAGCGCACCGGGCGCACAGTCCCATCCGTGTCATCCTGTAATCCGTCTAATCCGTGATGCAGACCTCTTCCGTTTGCATCACGGATTGCCACGGATTATTGGATTTCACGGAACCGGAGGGGGGCCGGAGAGCGCACCGGGCGCACGTTCCCATCCGTGTCATCCTGTAATCCGTCTAATCCGTGATTCAGACACTGTATCCCATACGCGTCAGGTGACCTTTCACCCTGGTCTCCAGTTCGGCGACGCGAGCGTCCAACGACGGCAGCGGCGCGGCATAGCGCTCGGCCAGCTCCTTGACCCGGCCGCTCAAGCCCTGGGAGATGCGGTCCAGCTCGGTCTGTATGTCCGCGGCCAGGGCGGCCAGCCACTTGTCGTCCACCACCAGGGCCTTGACTTCATTCTCGCTCAGCGCTTTGTACTTGGCAGCGACCTTAGCCGCCAGCGCCTTCTGCGCCTCACGGATCTGCCTGGCTGTGTCCGCCTCCTGCTCCAGCAATGCCAGGTACTCGCTCAGCGCAGCCCGCTCGTCGCCGGCCTCGGCATCTCCGGCGATCTCCTTCAACCGCGCTTTGACCGCGGCCCTGGTGATCTTGCCCTTTTCGTTCTTGACCTCCTCCAGCAGCCCGCCCTCGCCGCCCTGCTCCTCGTCCAGCGCCTGCATCTGCTGGCCAACCGCCTCGTGCGCCGCCTCCAGCGCGTCGATGACCTGCTGCTCGGCCGCGAAGGTGCGGGCGATGACCAGGCGCGGCGGGAGGAGCTCCTCGCTGGCGCGCCAGCCGTCGGCCGCCAGCAGGTAGACGTCGTCCTGCATGGTCTCGGTCCAGTAGGTCATCAGGTGCTGGTAGACGTCGTACTTGTCGATCAAGGGCACGCCGGCGAAGGCCCGCAGCAGGTCCTCGGCCAGGCGCTCGATCAAATCTTTGGGCCGGCTGCCCTCGGCGATGCCCTTCAGCCAGGGCAGATTGCCCGCGCGCCAGCGCTCGAAGGCCGCGTCGACCGTTTGCCGGTAGGCCGCGAAGTCCGCGTCGGCCAGGATTGCGGCCTTGATCTCGCCGGCCGGCGTTTGCAGCTCGCTGTAGCCGGGCCGGGCGTTGGCGCCGAACAGCCGCTGCTTCAGCGCCGGGAACAGCGCCCAGTAGCGGCCCAGCGCGTCGACGTCCCGGTTGGGGATGCCGCCCCGCAGGTGGGCCTCGATGTCCTGGATGTCCTCCGCCTCGCTGCCGTCGATGTAGCGCGGGATGTTGAGGTTGGTGTCGTTGGCCTCGATCTCGGCCAGCGGCACGAGACGAGCGTAGCCGGGCAGCTCGATCTGGTTGTTGAACACGTCCACGATCTTGTGGATATCCTGGTGGCGCAGCCGGTTCATGTTGCCGTCCTTCATGAAGCCCTTGCTGGCGTCGACCATGAAGATGCCCTTGCGGCCGGCCGCGTGCTCCTTGTCCAGCACGATGATGCAGGCCGGGATGCCGGTGCCGTAGAACAGGTTGGCCGGCAGGCCGATGATGCCCTTGATGTAGCCCCGCCGTACGATGGCCTTGCGGATCGTCGCCTCCACGTTGCCGCGAAAGAGCACGCCGTGCGGCAGGATCACCGCGCCCTTGCCGGTGCTTTTCATCGACTTGAGGATGTGCAACAGGAAGGCGTAGTCGCCGTTCTTGGCTGGCGGGATGCCGACCTCGAAGCGCTTGTAGACGTCGTTGGCCGGGTCGAAGCCGGTGCTCCACGCCTTGGTGGAGAAGGGGAAATTGGCCACCACGAAGTCGAAGGTCTTCAGGCCGCCGTCCGGCCCCAGCCAGTGCGGGCTGGACAGGGTATTGCCCTGCCAGATCTCGGCCGTCGGGTTGTCGTGCAGGATCATGTTCATCTTGGCCAGCGCGGCCGTGGCGTTGTCCATCTCCTGGCCGTAGATCGTCACCCCCCGGGGCGCTTCGTCGGCCACCTTCAGCAGCAGCGAGCCTGAACCGCACGTGGGGTCATAGGCTGTCTGGTCCTGGCGCTGCGCCCTGGCGATGCCGACGATCTTGGCCATGACGCGCGACACCTCGGACGGCGTCAGAAATTGTCCCTTGGCTTTGCCCGACTGCGTGGCAAAGTGGCGCATCAGGTACTCGTAGGCGTCGCCCAGCAGGTCATCCCCCTCGGCGCGGTTCTTGCGGAAGTCCAGGCTGGGGTTCTCGAAGATCGCCACCAGGTTCGAGAGGCGGTCGACCATCTCCTTGCCGCGGCCCAGCTTGTCCGGGTTGTTGAAGTCGGCGACGTCGATGGCGCCCTTCAGGTCGTTGGCCTCGGCCAGCCGGGCGATGATCTTGTTGATCTTGTCGCCGATCTCCTTGTCCCCCTTGAGCGCCACCATGTCCGCGAAGCTGCCGCCGGCCGGCACCTCGATCAGCGCATCCGGCTGGCCGGCGTAGCGGTCGGAGACATACTTGACGAACAGCAGCACCAGGACATAGTCCTTGTACTGCGAGGCATCCATGCTGCCGCGCAGCTCGTCGCAGCTTTTCCAGAGGGAGGAGTAGAGCTCGGATTTTTTGATGGGCATAGGATTGATCTGTGAGGAGTCTGCACGCCCACATGCGAGCCGATCAATGCACTGCGCGTGTTGGCTGCACCTGCGAGGATCCCACTCCTTCGAAGATAACAAGAAGCCGGGCCGGTAGGGCAACCGGCCCGGCTGTCAATCGTTCGTTACATCTGGAATGCCGCGCGGATCGTGGCGCTTGTTGCCCAGCTCGGTCATCGCCGCCAGACAGGCATGAAACTTGTCCCGGTCGATCCACCAGTCCCGGCTCTTGCGCTCGGCGCCAATCTTGCCGGCGCGCGTCAGTCGGCAAATCCACTGGACGTCGTATCCAGACACTTCGGCGGCCTCAGATGATGTGATCCACTCCGGCATACTTGACCAATCTAGCGCCGTGTTCGTCCCGTCAGTGCTGTTCATAGGTCAACACTTCCCACAGCGCGTCGCGGTATTCGTATAGGCTCAGCTTGTCGATCAGTAGCGCCGGCCCGGCTACAGCCAACGAGGCGCCACCATGGGCGCCCCGCGTTGCTGTCATCTGTGGCGACGGGTGGGCTCGAACCACCGACCTAGGGATTATGAAGCCTGC
>CAZVGR010000108.1:0-18124 GCA_964626845.1 uncultured Anaerolinea sp. | reverse complement strand
TTCAATCATCCACAAACGATGAACTGAATTTCAACCGAAAGTCATACACTACCCGGCGCGGATACTCGGGTCAGCAGCGTCGGCCAGCGCCGGTTGGCGTCGACAATCGCCCACGACGCGGCCTGGCCCAGCCCGCAGATGCTGGTGTCAGTCATCACCTGGCCCAGCTCGACCAGGGTTTCTGCGTCGCCGGGACGGGCGTCGCCGGCCGCGATGCGGGCCAGGATTTCGGCCTGGCGCGCGGTGCCCATCTGGCAGGGGTAGCACTTGCCGCAGCTCTCGTGGGCGAAGAAGGCGCCGATGCGGGCCAGCACGTCGCGCAGGTCCACCGTGTCGTCGAAGACCATCACCGTGCCCGCGCCCACCGTGCCGCCCACCCGCTTGAAATCCTCGAAGGTCAGCGGGGTGTCCAGGTGCTCGGCGGTGAGGAAGGTGCCGGCCGCGCCGCCGGTCAGGATGGCCTGCACGCGGCGGCCCGCTGCCAGCCCGCCGGCCAGGTCCTCGATCAGGTGGCGCAGCGGCACGCCGAAAGGCACCTCGTAGACCCCCGGCCGCGCGATGGAGCCGCTGACGGCGAACAGCTTGGTGCCGGCCGAGTCCCGCGTGCCCAGGTCGCTGTACCAGCGCGGGCCGTGCATGACGATGGAGGGCACCTTGGCCAGGGTCTCGACGTTGTTGATCACGGTGGGGTGACCCCACAGGCCGGCCGTGGTGGGGAAGGGGGGGCGCAGCCGCGGGAAGCCGCGCTTGCCCTCGATGCTCTCCATCAGCGCGGTCTCCTCGCCGCAGACGTAAGCCCCTGCGCCGCGGCGCACCTCGATGCGCAGGCTCCAGCCCGTGCCCTGAATGTCGTCGCCCAGCCAGCCGGCCTGCTCCAGTTGTTTCACAGCGTTGCTGAAGCGCTCGTAGCCCAGCCGGTGCTCGCCGCGCACGTAGATGAAGCCGCGCTCGGCGCCCACCGCGTAGCAGGCCAGCATCAGCCCCTCCACCACGCGGAAGGGGTCGCCGTCCATCAGCACGCGATCCTTGAACGCGCCCGGCTCGCTCTCGTCCGCGTTGCAGATCACGTAGCGCGGCGCGGGGTTATCCACGGCGTGCTGCCACTTCAGGCCGGTGGGATAGGCCGCGCCGCCGCGGCCCACCAGCTTGCTCTCCTTGACCGCCTGCAAAACCTGGGACGGAGTCATGGCGTGCAGGGCCTGGCGCATGGCAGCCAGCCCGCCCTGGGCGCGGTAGTCGGCCAGGCTGGTGGGATCGACCACGCCGACGTTGGCCAGCGCAACCTTGACCAGGCCGCCGCTGCGCAGCGGCGGCTCGGCCGGCGGCCCCATCAGCATGGCCCCGGCCGCGTCGGGCCGGGCCGGCGCGTAGCGGGTCTTGTTGACCAGCGCGGCCGGCGCCCGGTCGCACAGCCCCAGGCAGCGCACCGGCTCGACGGTATAGCGGCCGTCGGTGGTGGTCTCGCCCGGCTGCACGCCCAGGTGACGGCATAACCCGGCCAGCAGCGCATCGGCCCCGGCCACGCCGCAGGGCGCATCCTGGCAAACGCGAATCACCTTGCGCCCCACCGGCTCGGTGTGGAACAGCTCGTAGAACTCGGTGACGCCGTAGACCTCGGCTTGGGGTACGTTCAACGCCGCGGCAATGCGCTCCACCGCCGGCCGCGGCAACCAACCGTCGTAAATATCCTGAGTTTCGTGTAGAATCTCCAGAAGATAAGAGCGGGAAGGCGCGCCGCTGTAGCGCGTCAGCACCTCCTCCAACGCAACAACCTGCGGATCCACCCCGCCCCAGCGGCCCCACTGCTCCTGGACCCATTCGGCAAGGGCTGGCAGATCAGCGGCAGAGCTGGGCAAGAGGCTGACGAGGTATTTACGCTGCCAGTCCAGGGTCGCCAGCGCGTTGCCGCTGAACTCAGCGCCGTCCTTGAGGCGCACGAAGCGCAGCAGGCCGTAGTCGGCCGCCAACTGCTGGCGCGGTCCCAGGCTGGCGGCCGCCAGGCCCGGCACATCCTGGCCGGCGGCCAGCCCCGCGTCGATCCAGCGATCAGAACGCACAACACCGTCGCCCGCCGCAGCTTGCTCGACGAAGATCTTCAGCCAGAAAAGGGCGGCGCGGTCGACAGCGCCGGCGCGCAGGTCGGCGGCAAAACGGGAGAGGGTGGCGGCCAGGTCGGGGTGCATGGCGAACTCCTTCGGTCGCTGGGGCTGGTGGCTGACGTGTGATGCTATTGTAACGACTGCGGGCAGGGCTGTCAATCGCTGCTGGCCGCAAGCGCGCACAGGCGCCGGACTCCGTTGCAGGGTCCAGCGCCTGGTTACACCGATTGGCTATACGCAGGGGCGTTCTATCGGATGCAGAACAGCCAGAAACAGCGCGGCCGCTCCGTGCGACCATTCTGCGCGGCCGGTTGCGTCGTCTCTGCGACTGGCTGGAGGGGCGTCCAGTAATCGCGCAGCTTGCGCATGAAGGCAATATCCCCACCGGGGCGCTCCTTATCGCCGATGACGAACCCATAGCGACCCGTCTCGCCGGCCGGATGCCACACCGCCACCGTGTAGCGGCCATCGGCCGGCAGCGTCACCCGCTGCGACTGGCGCTCCCAATAGGAAGTGCGGCTGAAAGGCTCGAAAAAGGTCTCGGCCGGGCCAGGGGGCGGCTCGATCAGCAGCGATCCGGCTGGGCTGGCAGGGCGCTCGACCCGCGCCGGCAACGCGGCGCTGCCCAGGCCCGGTCCCAGCAGCGCCAGGCTGGGTGCGAAGTTCTCCTGGCCCTCGATCTGCGGGATGGTGATCTCCAGCAGAATGCGCTCGCCCTGCCGGCCGGCGAAGGTAAAGTAGTCCACATCGCTGGCGGACTGCAAAGCAGCATACACCACGGTGCTGATGGTGGGATCGTCGAACTGCCAGGGCTTGGCCGCGACAATGTCCTCTTCCTCGAAGTAGGGGCGATGGGCGGAGGCTGGCGCAACAGCCAACAGCGCTACGATTAGCGCCAGGGGCAGGGCAATGGGCAGGTAACGTCGCATGGGAATCTTCCGATCAGGTTGGTAGTGACGACTCCAGTCGTCTCGGATTCCGGAGGCGACTGAAGTCGCTACTACGAATGGGTCTTGCTCACGCCAGGTCCAGCGTGCCTTTGTGGCCCTCGGCGTGGGCGGCCAGGATGGCCTGGGCGACTTGGGCGGGGCTCATGGCGTTGCCCGGCATTTTGAACGGCACCTTCTGCCACAGCGGCGTGTTGACCGCGCCGGGCCTGACCACGGTCACTTTGCGCTTGCGGGCTTCCTTGCGGAAGGCCTCGCCGAAGGCCTCCAGGCCGGCCTTGGCCGCGGCGTAGGCGGCCAGGCCCGGCATCTGCATGCGCTCGCTGATCGCTCCCAGGAAGAAGAGGTGCGCTTCCGGCGCCAGCAGCGGCAAGCTGTAGTGCGCCGCCAGGAAGGCGCCGGTCAGGTTGGCGTCCAAAATGCGCTGCCAAACCGCCGGACTCATCTCCTCCACCTTGGCGGAGGTGATGTCGCCGGCGCTGTAGATCCATAGGTCGATCTGCTCGGCTTCGTAGCCGGCTAACTGGACGGCCTGTTGCACGTCGTGAGGGCGGGCCACGTCGGCCTCGATCACCAGCGGGGTGAGCTGCTCCAGGTCGCCAGCGTGGCGGGCCACGGCGATCACCGTCCAGCCCTGCGCGGCCAGCTCGCTCACCAGCGCCCGACCAATGCCGCCGTTAGCGCCCCAAACCATGGCTGTGTTCATATGTTTTGGTCCTTTTGTTTTGGGTGTGTTTGAATCTGGTTGAAGGGTCATTGCGAGGAGGCCGCCGACGAAGCAATCCCAACGTGGCGTGACGAGATTGCTTCGGCGCAGACGCCTCGCAATGACGGGTCATCAACCATATTCAAACACACCCTTTTGTTTTTGTTCAGGTCCCAGGGCTTGACTTTTCCTCGGAGAAAAGTCAAGTCTGGGGAGTTTCCAGCAAAGCCAGCAGCTCGCTGTTGGCCGGATAATCGCGCATGTTGTCGGCGTAATGGCTCTGCACGATCTGGCCCTGTTTGTCGATGACCATGATGGCCGGCATGCGACCAAACTTTAACAGCTTGACTTCCTGGCCGTAGCGGTCAGCAACGGTGTGCTCAGGGTCGGCCAGGCCCACAAACGGGTACTGTTCTTTTGCCCACTGGCTGGCAAAGCTCTTTGGGTCTTCCGGGCCGACGACGACGATCTCGGCATCCCGCTCCACGAACTGCTGATAGTCTTGACGCAACTGCGCCAGATGCCTGCGGCAATGCGGTCACATGAAGCCGCGGGTGAAGACCAGGATGACGTTCTTCTGATCCCCGAAATCCGCCAGGCTGACTGGCTTGCCCTGAACGTCGTTCAAGGTGAAGTTTGGGGCAACGTCTGTGCTAAGGCGTGGCATGCTGAAAAACTCCTCTTTTGCAAAAAAGGGCGGGCGGCTGCAATCGCCGGCCCGCCCAGCTCTGTTTTCGTAAACTACTGGGGCTTTTTAGTACGGGAAGGGTGAAACGTGAGGGAGTCCAGGGCAGGATCACGTTTCACCGCTTCACGTTTCAAGGGTTAGTTACCCGCCGGCACCAGCACGGTGTCGATCACGTGGATGATGCCGTTAGAGGCTGCGATGTCGGCTGCCAGAACGTTGGCCTCATTGATCCGCACGCCATTGCGCAGGGCGGTCACGGCCAAGGGGCGGCCCAACAGCGTGGTGATGAAGCCGCGCTCGACCACTGCCTCGGCGTTCAGCCTGCCGCTGACCACATGGTAAAGCAGGATGTTGGCTAGAGCATCAGTGTCAGCCAGCAAGCTCTCCAGCGTACCAGCCGGCAGCTTGGCGAATGCCTCATCGGTGGGGGCGAAGACGGTCAGCGGACCTTCACCCTTCAGCGCATCCACCAGGCCAGCGGCCTCAGCAGCAGCCAACAGGGTGGTGAAGTTGCCAGCGGCAGCAGCGGTGTCCACGATGTCCATGGCCATGGCCGGCTCCTCAGCCGCAGTCTCAGCCGGCGGCAGGATCACTGCATCGATGACGTGGATCACGCCGTTGGAAGTCTCGATGTCGGTGGCAATGATCGTCGCATCGTTGATCATGGCGGCGCCGTTCATGACCGAGAAGGTGACGGGAGCGCCTTGCAGCGTCTCAACGCTCAGGCCGTCGGCTACGCTCTCGGCCATGACCTTGCCAGGCAGGACGTGGTAGAGCAGGATCTGGCCCAGCGTGTCGGGGTCGGCCAGCAGGCCAGCCAGCGTCTCCGCAGGAATGGCAGCGAAAGCGTCATCGGTGGGAGCGAAGACGGTGAAGGGGCCCTCGCCCTTCAGGGCATCGACCAGGCCGGCGGCCTGCACGGCGGCGACCAGGGTGTTGAAGCTGCCAGCGGCAACGGCGGTATCGACGATGTCCATCATGGGGGCCTCAGCGCTCTCAGCCGGCGGCAGGATCACGGCGTCAATGACGTGGATCACACCATTGGAGGTCTCAATGTCGGTGGCAATGATTGTCGCATCGTTGATCATCGCCGTGCCGTTCATGACCGAGAAGGTTACGGGAGCGCCTTGCAGCGTCTCGACGCTCAGGCCGTCGGCCACGCTGGCGGCCATGACCTTGCCGGGCAGCACGTGGTAGAGCAGGATCTGGCCCAGCGTGTCGGGATCAGCCAGCAGGCCGGCCAGCATATCAGCAGGAATAGCGGCAAACGCCTCATCGGTGGGAGCGAAGACGGTGAAGGGACCATCGCCCTTCAGGGCGTCAACCAGGCCGGCAGCCTGCACGGCGGCGACCAGGGTGTTGAAGTTGCCAGCGGCAACGGCGGTATCGACGATGTCCATGGCAGGAGCGACGGGCTCCTCGGGCATAGGTACAGCGGTCGGCTGCGGCTCAGGCGTGGGCTGGCTGGTAGTAACCAGCGGGGCGCAGGCCGCGGTCAGCAAGGCAACAATCAACAGCAGGGCAACTACGGAACCGTACTTCATCGTTCTTTCTCCTTTTTCATACAGACAGAGTAGATTTGGCGGTCAAAACCTTAACACAATCTATACTAAACCAGTTCATAAGCTATCACAGTATGGCGTCTTCCCATTCTGGGCGAAGAAGTTCGACTTCTTGGGTAGCCACTCGGTCCCAGGTGCCGGGCACTTGAATCGCCTCATTCAAACGATACGTAGGCTGCAAGTGCCCGGCGCCTGAATAATGACCTTCTGGGTCGACCAGGCTATTGTGGCAGCCGCGCCAGGAAGGACTCCACGGCGGCCAGGAATTCAACCGGGCACTCTTCTTGCGGCACGTGGCCGCAGTTGGGGATCACCACCAGCTCGGCGCCAGGGATCTCGCCCGCCAGCCGGATGCTCTGCTCGGTGGGCACGATGCGGTCGTCGTCGCCGGTGATCACCAAGACCGGCACACCCAGCTCTTCCAGCCGCTGCTCCAGTCCCAACGGCCGGCTGGCCTGGGTCAGCTCCCACAGGGCGCGGTCCCAGTTCTCGGCCTGCAAGGGCTTGCTGTAGTTGGCCCAGATCTCGTCGGTGAAGCGGGAAGGGTCGTGCCAGGCGCTCTGGCCGAACTGGTAGCCCCAGTCGCGGATGTTGCGCACCAGCAGCGGGCCGATGCGTCGGGCCTGCGGCGTGGTCAGCAGCGGCCGCGCCCAGCCGGGCGACCCGCCGCCAGCGTAGATGGCTGCATCCACCAGCGCCAGCGCCTGGACCCGCTCCGGATAGCGCAGCGCGGTGTAAGTCGCGATCGTGCCGCCGGCCGAGTTGCCCACCAGCACCGCCTGCTCGATGCCCAGCGCGTCCATCAGGCCGATGGTCAGGTCGGTCTGCGCTTCGGGCGTGTAGGGATTGACGCCGTTGGGGAAGTCGCCCGGCATGGGCCGCTCGGTCAGGCCGAAGGCGGGCCGGTCAAAGGCCACGACGCGGTATTCCTCGGCCAGCGGCGCCATCACCTCGCGCCAGGAGTAAGTGCTGGCTGCGAAGCCGTGCAGCAACAGCAGGGTGGTTTCACCCTCGCCCATCTCTTTGTAGTGGACGGTGACGCCGTCGATGTCGATGAACTGGCTGTCAGGGTCGGCCAGTTGCTCCACCGGCACGACGCCCTCCAGCGCCGGCACCGGCGCGACCAGCGGACCGATCAGAACCAGCGCCAACAGGACCGCTAACACGATCAAGATAATTTTGCCAAGCTTTTTCATGGTGGTCTCCTGAGCAGAAAAGACATGGGTGCATTCAAAATGGGTTGGTCGAGTCATTGCGAGGAGGCCGCCGACGAAGCAATCCCCACGTGGCATGACGAGATTGCTTCGGCGCAGACGCCTCGCAATGACGGGGCTTCAACCAGTTTTGAATGCACCCAAAAGACATTTCTCCGAAGAAATGTCTTTTCGACGTCTGCCTGCGGACGACAAATGCTAACGCGCCAGACCCTCGATCTGCTCCAGCACGGCCAGCGTGGCGGCGATGGTCTGGGCCTGCTGCTCCTCGCGGCTGATGGTGGCTACGTCGGCGGCTGTTTGCTCGCCGTACCAGCCGAACTGGGCGTGGTTGCCGCCTTCAATGGGCGCCCAGACTGTGCTGGACGGCAGCAGCGCCCGCGAGCTTTCAAACGCTTCCCAGTTGAGCACGGCATCGGCGGTGCCGTAGACCGAAGACACGGCCAGATCAGTGCGGGCTGACAGGTCAGCGCTGCCGGCCGGGTAGGCGGCCCAGAACACCAGGCCCTCGACGGCGTCGGGGTTGCCGTGGGTGAAGGTGGCAGCCATGGCCCCGCCCAGTGAGTGACCGGCGATGGCCCAGCGCTCGACCTGCGGGTTGGCGGCGATGACGTCGGCCGCCCGGCCGCTGCCCAGCACGGCCAGGTTGAGCGGCATGGGCACGATCACCACAGGATAGCCCTGCTCGGCCAGCGCGCGGGCCGGCGGCGCGTAGGAGCGGGCATCGACCCGGCCGCCGGGATAGAAGATCAGACCGGTGCTGCGGCTCTCGCCGGTGGGTTGGAAGGTGTACCAGGGGCTGGTGGTAACCTGAACGACGGAGTCCGATTCTAGCGCGGCCAGCGCCTCGGGCATCGGCCCCAGCGGCGTATAGGCCCAAACAAGAAAGGCTGCCATCGCGACCAGCAACACGACGACCGCAGCCAGCAACAGTTTTTTCCAAGTGCTCATCATGCTTTTCTCTCCGTAAGAACCAAATCTTGACAACTACAGCGATATTGTAGCTCGATCGCTGTTATTTGTCAAGGTTATGAACAAATTAATTATACACAGCAAGATGAAAAGCGGCGGCGGGCGTAGTTGGCGCCCAGCACGCGGCGGTATACAATATGGACACTCACGCGCTGGGCACACAACCGGCGATGATAATAGCGGGCACGGTCGGGAGACCGGCCCGAGCAGCTATTGAAGAGACAAGCGCTATGAGCACCGAACCCACTACCGTCGAAAAGCTGCGCGCGCTGCCGTGGAGCATCGCCTCCAACGCTGCGCTGGCCGTCTATCTCCAGTTGACCTTCTTCGGCTCCGTGTTTGTGCTGTTTCTCAACAGCCTGGGCCTGGACACGGCGCAGATCGGCTTTTTGCTCTCGCTGCTGCCCTTCACCGGCATCCTGGCCCTGGTGCTGGCGCCAGCCATCGCGCGCGCTGGCTTCAAACGAGTGTGGCTGACCTTCTTCGGCCTGCGCACCTTCGTCACCGCCTTTCTCCTCTTCACGCCGCTGGTGGTCACGACCTTCGGTTCCCAGGCGGCCATGATCTACATCACCGCGGTGGTGGCGGTCTATGCGTTGGTGCGCACGGTGGGGGTCACGGCTGGCTTTCCCTGGATCCAGGAGTACGTCCCCAACTCGGTGCGGGGTAAGTACACGGCCAGCAACAACTTCTTCTCCACCATCGCCGGCTTCCTGTCCGTCACGCTGGCCAGCCTGGTGCTGGCGCGCACCGTCGGCCTGACTGGCTACATGATCCTGATCGCCGTCGGTGTGGTCTTTGGCTTCATCTCGGTGGCGCTGGCCATCCCCATCCCTGGCGGCGCGCCGGTCAAGCCCGACAAGACACAGCCGCCGCCGGAGCGCAACATCAAGGACGCGCTGCGCGATAGCCACATGCTGCGCTATCTGGCCGGAGTGGGGTTGTTCACCCTGGCTACTGTGCCGCTGGGCGCGTTTCTGCCGCTCTACATGCAAGATCAGGTCGGCCTGCCCGCCTCGCAGGTGGTGCTCTTGCAGACCGGCGTCATGGCCGGCGCGCTGGTCTCCAGCTACTTCTGGGGCTGGGCGTCGGACCGCTACGGCGGCCGGCCGGTGACGCTCTATGGCCTGGCCTTTCGGGCGCTGCTGCCCATCTTTTGGATGCTGCTGCCCGGCCTGGGCACGGCCGCCCTGCCTGCGGCCATCGGCATCGCCGCGGTGCAAGGCTTTGCCGACGTGGGCTGGCAGGTGGGCGCCACCCGGCTGCTCTACGTCAGCATCGTGCCGGCGGCCAAGCGCAACGACTACATGGCCGTCTATTGGGCCTGGTTGGGTCTGGTCAGCGGTTTCAGCCAACTGGCCGGCGGCCGGCTGTTGACCACTACCCAGAGCTTGTCGGGTACGGTAGCCGGTATCCCGCTCGACCCCTACACGCCGCTCTTCTTACTGGGTATCTTCCTTCCCATCGTCGCCATCTTCGTGTTGCAGCGCATCCGCGACGACACCACCATCGGCATGGGCGGCTTTGCTGGCATCTTCCTGCGCGGCAACCCCTTCCTGGCGCTGGAGGCGGTGGTGCGCTTTCACCTGGCCAAGGACGAGGACGCCGCAGTGCGCGTGACCGAGCGGCTGGGCACCTCAAAGAGCCCCCTGACTGTGGAGGAACTGCTGGACGCGCTGGAGGACCCCCGCTTCAACGTGCGCATCGAGGCGGTGATCGCCGTGGCGCGCCATGGGCCTGATCCACGGCTGATCGACGCGCTGGCCGAGGTGTTGAACGGTCCAGAGCCAGCCTTGAGCACCGTGGCCGCCTGGGCGCTGGGCCGCATGGGCGATGCAGGGGCAGCCGCGCCGTTGCGCGAGGCTGCGCTGAGCTCCAAGTACCGCTCGGTGCGGGCGCACAGCATCCGGTCGTTGGGGGTGCTGGACGATGAAGAAACCGTGAGGCTGGCGCTGGCAGGTGTAGACGAGGAAAGCGACGTGGGTCTGCTGCTGGCTTACTCGTCGGTTTTGGGCCGCATGCAAGCAGTTCAGGCCGCGGATCGACTGCTGGAGCTGCTGGCCAGCAGCCCCAGCCGCAGCTCACGCCGTGAGATGGCGCTGGCCGTAGCGCGGTTGGTGGGGGACGAGAACAACTTCGTGTCGCTGCTGCGCCAGTGCGACCAGGAAGCAGGCACACCGCTGGCCCAAGCAGTGCTGGCGCTGCGCAAGCGACTGGACAAAGGGCACAGCGAAACAGACGGAGCCGTCCGCGCGTTGGACCTGTGCGCCCAAACGCTGGCCAGACAGGAGTTGGAGGCGGGGATTGGGCAGCTCGCCGAGGCCATTGACCTGCTGCCAGCCAACGGGCAAAAGCTTCACGTCGTGACAATAGCCCAGGAGGCAGCGCTGCGCATGGCGCAGTTCGGCGCGCAGCGTATGGAGTATCCAATCCTGGCGCTGCATACGCTGACAGTGGCGTGGGAGGCGTGAAGAAACCAGGACTTGCGCCTGCGCTGCCAATGTTCGCCAGACTTCACCCCAACAGCAGATTCTCCTCCGGATAGCTAATCGGCTGCGGCGGAGACTGGCGGGCCACGGCCAGCACGATGGTCAGCGCGCCCAGCCGGCCCCAGAACATCATGGCCATGATCAATAGCTGGCCAAACCAGTTCAGTTCGTCCATCGACGCGGTGCTCAAGCCGGTGGTTGCGAAGGCCGAGACCGTGCTAAAGAGAGCGTCGTCCAGCGTGAGGGGCTGCGTCACCAGCAGCAGCCATGTGGTGACGCCCACCAGGAGCACGGAGATGGTCAATACCGCCAACGCCCGCCGCACTGCTTCCTGAGAAATGCTGCGCCGGCCCACCTGGGCCTGGGGCAGGCCGCGGGTGTAGCTCCACAGGGCCAGCACCAGGATGGCCAGCGTGCCTGTGGTGATACCGCCACCCATGGAGGCCGGCCCGGTGCCGATGAACATCAGACAGGTGATCAGCCATTGGCTGCCATAGGTCATCTGGCTCAAGTCCTCCCAGGCCGCGAAGCCGGCCGTGCGGGCTGAGACAGATTGAAAAAATGCTTTGCCCAGGGTGACGCTCCAGCGCTGTTCAGCCAAGGGACCGCCGGCGCTGTGCTCAGCAAAGGCGATGGCCAGCGCTCCGCCGACCACTAAAACGGTGGAAGTGATCAACGTCACGCGCGTGTGCAGGCTCCACCGTTTGCGCCGAAAAAGGATATCGCCCCAGACTGGGATGCCCAGGCCGCCGGAAACAATCATCGCCCCCATGACAATCAGAGTCACCCGGTCGGTGGGAATACCGTTATAACCGGGGGTGCCCGTCCACAGGTCGAAACCTGCGTTGCAAAAGGCGGAAACTGCATGGAACACACCGTACCACAGCGCTTTGACCACACCCAGCTTCGGTATCCAGTTCAGCCACAGCAGCAGCGCGCCAATAGCCTCGATCACCAGAATGCCTCGCACCGTGCGGCCAGCGATCCTGACTATCGCACGCGGTAGGCTCAGTCCCAGCGAATCCTGCAAGGCCAGGCGGTCAGCCAGCGAAATCCTGCGTCCCAGCGCCAGCAGCATGACCACAGCCAGCATCATGAAGCCCACGCCTCCCGACTGAATCAGCAGCATCAGCACAAACTGCCCCAGAAAAGTCAAGTCTTGTGCGGGGGTGATCACCGAAAGGCCAGTCACACTGGAGGCCGAGACGGCGGTGAAGATGGCTTCCCTGAAAGTAAGCCGGCCGGCCGAGCCGATACCAGGCAGCATCAGGGCCAACGTACCGAGGGCTACCAACAGCGCCAGTCCCTCGATCAAGCGCAAGGCCGACGGCGCGGCATAGGTCAGATGCATCTGCCGGCGGCGCCAGCGGCGGGAAAAGAATCGACGGAGTAACACGGCTAATAGATATCCGACAAGCTGGCAATCCGTTCATTGCTGCCCAGCAACGCCAGCTTGTCATCCGGCTCGAAGCGGTAGTCGGCCGGCGGAGAGATGATCAGTTCGCCGCGGTGCTCGACGGCGATCACGGTCACACCGTGGCGGTGGCGCAGGTCCAGCTCGCGCAGCGAGCGGCCGATGAAGCTGGCCGGCGCCTTGAGCTCAGTGATGCTGTAGCGATCCCCCATGGCCATCTGGTCGATGAAGAACGGCGTGGTCAGGGCGTAAGCCAGCCGGTGGGCCGAGTCCTGTTCGGGCAGGATCACCTCGTCGGCGCCGATGGCCAGCAAGGCGATGCGCTGCTTCTGATTCTGCGCCTTGCAGATAATGCGCCGCACGCCCAGGTTCTTGCAGGCCAGCGTGGTCATCAGGTTGTTCTCCAGGCTGGAGCCGATGGCAACGATCACGATGTCGAAGGCGGCGATATCCACTGCGCGCAGCGTGTCCTCGTCGGTGGAATCCATGGCCACCACCTGGGTCAACTCGTCGGCCAGGCTCTGCACCAGATCTTTGTTGCGATCGATGCCCAGCACTGTATGACCGCGTTCCACCAGCTTGCGGGAGAGGTTGGAGCCAAAGCGCCCCAGGCCAATGACAGCAAACTCTAGTTTGGGATTCTTGCGAGGCATGGTTTCCTTACCATTTCTGACGGCGCGGCGGCGCCCGTTGAGCACTCTGTTAACAAATGGTATAGGCGCCCGGCGCCTGATTCGAGCCTCTGATCATGTGCGAATCGTCGCCAAAGTGCCGGGCGCCTATACGCTGTACTGAGTTGCTTGGCATCTGCCTGCTATGCACCACAATTGTAACGCACTTCCTGCACAGCACCAAGAACGTTAGAGTTTGGTTAGAGGTGTCCAAAATACCTTGACAAAACATAGACTTATTAGATAAAATGTAAACATCGAAAGTTGTATTGTAAAACAGCAAGCAGCGACAGGCGACCACTCTGCGGGCTGCGTTGTCTGGCGCTGAACCAGAATTGGAGATGACAATGATGAAAGCAAGCGTGCGCTTAGGACGGATTTGGAACATTCCCATTGGGTTGAACAGCAGTTGGTTCTTGATTTTCGCGCTGGCCACCTGGTCGTTGGCGCTGGGCTTCTTCCCTGCGGCGATCCCCGGCCTGGCCGCTGGCGTCTATTGGCTGCTGGGGGCAGTGACCAGCGTGCTCTTCTTTAGCTCGGTGCTGGCCCACGAGCTGGGACACGCTTTCTTCGCTCTGCGCAACAGCGTGCCGGTGCGGGCCATCACCCTCTTCTTCTTCGGCGGCGTGGCAGAGATCACCCGCGAGCCGAAGAGCGCAGGCGCGGAGTTTCGCATCGCCATCGCCGGCCCGGCGGTGAGCGTCGCCCTGGCTGCGCTGTTTGGCCTGGTGGCCCTGGCTGCCCAGTCGCTGCCGGCCATCGCCGTGCCCGCCCTGTGGCTGGCGCGCATCAACCTGATCCTGGCCCTGTTCAACATGCTGCCCGGCTTCCCCCTGGACGGCGGGCGGGTGCTGCGGGCCATCATTTGGAAGATCAGCGGCAGCGAGCTGCGGGCCACCGCGCTGGCCGCGCGGGTGGGCCAGTTCATGGCCTGGGGCATGATCGGCTTCGGCGCGCTGGTGGCGCTGACCGGCAACCTGTTCAGCGGCATCTGGCTGGCGATCCTGGGCCTGTTCCTGAACGGCGCGGCCACTGGCAGCCGTCAGCAGGCCGGCGTCGAGCAGGCGCTGCGCGGCGTCACTGCCGGCCAACTGATGAACCGCACCATCGTGCGGGTGCCGAGCTGGGTCACGGCCGGCGACCTGCTGACGCCAACCACCCTGAGTCAGGGCCATCGAGCCTTTCTGGTGGAGGACTTCAGCCAGGTGCGCGGCCTGCTGACGCTGAGCAACGTGGCCCAGACGCCGCGCGGCCAGTGGCGCACAGCCAAGGTCGAGGAGCTGCTGACGCCGTGGGAGAACCTGGCGACGGTACAGCCTGACACGGCCGCAGCAGAGGTTGTGCAACTGATGGGTGAGCGCGGCCTGGGGCAGGTGCTGGTCGCCGAGGCCGGCTCACGCGAGGTGCTGGGCGTGATCTCTCATGAGCAGATCGGCAACTACCTGCGCTTGCAGGCTGAGCTGGGTGTGCAGCCGGGCCGGGTTAGCTCGCAGTCGATGGCCTGAGCAGCGCACGCCAAGACGCAAAGAGGCAAAGATAGCTGATGGGACGCCTGCGGACTTTTCGGTCCGCAGGCGTCTTCGCGCCGGCAGTTTGGCGCGCGGCGGGTTTCGTGGCATGATGGGCGGCGAAGAAAACCCCGATCAGTGAGGCGCCCATGACCACAAACCTCCTCCACCCCGCACCCCTGGCCGAGACCGTCGCTGCATTGCGCAGCGGCCAGTTGGACCTGCACAGCCACATCGACGCTGTCTGCGACCGCATCCAGCAGGTCGATCCCGTGATCGAGGCCTTGCTGCCGGAGCCGGATCGCCGCGGCCGGCTGCACGGCGAGGCTGCCGCTCTGGCCGCGGCCTGGCCCGACCCGGCCGGCCGGCCGCCGCTCTACGGCGCGCTGCTGGCGGTCAAGGACATCTTCCACGTGGCCGGCTTCACGACCCGCGCCGGCTCCACCGTGCCGCCGGAGCTGTTTGCCGGGCCGGAGGCGGCTTGCGTAACGCGGCTGCGCCAGGCCGGCGCGCTGGTGTTGGGCAAGGCGGTCACCACCGAGTTCGCCTATTTCGAGCCGGGGCCGACGCGCAACCCGCATAACCTGGCCCACACCCCCGGCGGCTCCAGCAGCGGCTCGGCCGCAGCCGTGGCGGCCGGCCTGGCGCCGCTGGCCCTGGGCACGCAGACCATCGGCTCGGTGATCCGGCCGGCGGCCTTTTGCGGCATCGTCGGTTTCAAGCCCAGCCTGGGCCGCATCGATCCCAGCGGGCTGGTCTTCTTCTCGCGCACGCTGGACCAAATCGGGCTGTTCACGCAGGACGTGGCCGGCATGGCCCTGGCTGCGGCTGCGGTCTGTCGAGACTGGCGCGACCTGCCGGCGCCCGACCGCCTGCCGGTGTTGGGCGCGCCGGCGGGGCCGTACCTGGAGCAGGCCGAGCCGGCCGCGCTGCGCGCCTTCTGGCAGCAGATGGGCCGGCTGGCCGCGGCCGGCGTCACGGTGCGGGAAGTCCCTGCCTTGGCCGGCATCGAGGCGCTAAACAGCCTGCACCGCCGCCTGGTCTTCGCCGAGTTCGCCCAGGAGCACGCCGAGATCTACGCACGGTACGCTGCCCTCTATCGCCCGCGCACGGCCGAGATCGTCGAGATCGGCAAGAGCGTTTCGACCGACGAACTGCTAGCGGTACGCGACAACATCCCGGCGCTGCGCAGGGAACTGGAAGATCTGATGGACAGCGCTGGCATCGATCTGTGGGCTTGTCCCGCCGCGCGCGGCCCGGCGCCAGAGGGATTACACGCCACCGGCGACCCGGCCATGAACCTGCCCTGGACCCACGCCGGCCAGCCGGCGCTGACTCTGCCTGCCGGCCGGACAGCCAATGGCCTGCCGCTGGGGCTGCAACTGGTGGGGCGATATGGAGAGGATGAGACGCTGCTGGGCTGGGCGCAGCGCTTGCAGATGACGTTGCTTGGAGCTTGACCAAAATCGAACACATCCATTTCAACTTCTGTTCACGCGGTGGACGAATTCACGTGATGCCGACAACCGGCCAGAGCGGGCAAGTGTTGCAGGGCGAGCCATCGGCCTATTATCCCTATGGCGAACTACGCTATGGTTTGCCAGCCGGTTTCCGCCGTTTCACGGGGCAATACTTTGACGTCGAGACTGATTTGTATTACTATGGGGCGCGTTTCTACGACAGCGCGCTAGGACGGTTCATAAGCCCCGACATCATCGTGCCGGAGCCGGGCAATCCGCAGTCGCTGAACAGGTATAGCTATGTGCTGAACAATCCGCTCAGATATACTGATTCGACGGGTTATTATGCGGAAGACGAAATCCGGCGCTACTTGCAGGATACCTATGGCGATCTTTGGCTTCACTATTGGAATGCTTGGTACACTGACAAAGTCTTCTGGGCAATGTTGCGCGCTGCTCGAAATGGTGATCGACTATACGCTCCAACAACTACGCTGGGCGTTGGTATGTTTGGCGCCAGGGAAGGGAGCTTCGTGTTTTCGAGCGAAATGGGCGAAGGATTGCATCTCTATCAAGGCTTAGGTCCTTATGCATTGGAGACGCCAGATCGGCATTTCCGGAGCGGTTTTTCTGCCTCTGGAACCACAAGCGACAACCTTTTCATCGGCACGGACGAGAACATCCGTTTGACATGGGAGCAGCCGGTATACCACTATACGGCGCAGGGGCCGGAATTCACGGGTTACGTGCGACGGGTGACATATGAGTATACCGGTGTGTCAATAAACTGGGGAGCTAGCAGTTCCGTACCTGCTCTTGTGGGTGTTGGCTATGCGGCGCTTCGGTGGGGAGCGAAGGGCGCTTTGAAGGCATTTGTTGGCGGGCCAGTCGGCACAGTCTTGTTCGTGGCAGATGTTGGAGTCGCCCTCAATGAAGGTGTCAGTATCAACTATCAGCTACAAGTGGATTTCAGGGACACGCGCACTTTTCTCTCGCCGTCTTCCCAATGTCTATCCCCCTGCTTTAAGGCTGCGCCCAGATGAAAGCGAAAGGCAGAATGCTATGACTGATGACAGTACAACCAGCAACGGCGCTGACCAAAACATGACGCAACACACAGAGGTGGACAAGTATGCAGACACACTGACCACTTACAATCTGGTGACGGTTGTCTGGAGCATCGTGCTGGGAGCTGGTATCGGCTTGCCCATTCTGGTTCTACTATCGCTCGCGTTGTTTCCTGGTCGTGTCACAATCAGTACCGGCACGTACTGGATGATGAGCATTGGTTTTCTACTGTTCCTGCCTCTGCATTTTCTGCGTCGCTATTGGCTGAAGCGTTACGAGATGCTCAGAAGGAATTACGAGAACAAGTAAGTGAGAAAGAAATGTCATAAGTGCCCAGTGTAATTCTCAATCCAAATAATATGGAACATATTTGTGGCTGGTCTTGCGGTTCCACTTGCTCCGGAAGCTCCCGCTCTCCTTGTCCTGACGGAACTCGGTGCGATTTATTTCTCGCAGGTAGCTTTCTCCGGCCTGGCAAGGAATAGCGCAGTTAATGAAGGAGATCAGGTCTTGATGGTGAGTTATGGCGGACCTTATGGGGCTGTGTTTGGTTCGGCAAGTGGCAGATATGGTACCACCTTCGGTTGGCACGTCGAGTGGCACCATCCTCAAGGAGGCCGGCGTGCAATCTCACCACGTTAAGGAGTGATGTGATGTCTCAGACTCCCGGCTGGTTCCTCCCATTGGTCATAACGATTGGTATTCTGGCGGCAGTGTTCGGTAGCCGTATTGTGGCGTCGGTTTTGCAAGATTTGTTTCCGCACATGCCACAACTTGCGGTGACTCTGCTCAGTCCCTTGTTACCACTTGCCTTAGCAGGGTTAGCATTACTAGGACTGATTCGCTGGCGTCGTTGGACATGAACCTCAGGTGATGTAGCTTGAGTATGGCTCGCCTCTGAACCAGAGACCGCTCAGTCGCTGTCAGATGTACTGCCCTGGCCGGTTGCAGAGCCTCGCCAGCCTGGCCATGCAGCCAGCCCCCGAAGCCACCCCGCCCGCCAACCACACCTGGCGCAGCTACTACCATGCCACCGGCCGGCGCGTCGCGACACCTGCCCGTGCGGTGCAAATGCACGGGTGCGCGTGCAGGACGGCTCGACCGGCGCGAACCAGGTCCACTATCGTGAGATGACTGCCGGATGCAAAGAAGCGGCTGGTGCGAACGCGTAACAGCGTCCGTCCCAGCCGCCTGTTCGACGGTGACAGCCGGTTGGCCCTGCTGCGGCCGGCAGCTGCTACTGCATTACATGACGGGCGAACCAGCGCTGCAAGTCGGCCGGCTCGGTGAAGTCCAGCAGGTCATCGGCCAGCCGGTCCAGCATGG
>CAZVGR010000107.1:0-18326 GCA_964626845.1 uncultured Anaerolinea sp. | reverse complement strand
AAGGGTCTCCCGCTGGCACACACGGGATGCTTCGGCGGCCCTCAGCATGACAGTGGACGCAACCCGTGTCACCCTGAGGCTTGGCGAAGGGTCTCCCGCTGGCACACACGGGATGCTTCGGCGGCCCTCAGCATGACAGTGAACAAGGCGATTGTGATGACCGACCAAGCGTTGATTGACAAAATCGTAGCCCGCGTGCTCGCCCTGCTGAGCGGCCAGCCGGTGGACACGTCCCGCCGCAATGTGTTGATGCTGTTCAGCGGCGCCAGCACCGGCTATGTGGTGGGCATGGAGGCGATCCGGCGGCTGACCGGCGCGGGCCACAACCTGACCGTGGTGCTCACGCCCGCTGCCTATCACATCATCACGCCGGAGCAAGTGCATCGGGCCGGCGCGACCCGCCTCATCGTCCCCGGCGAGTGGGCCGACGCCCCTGGCCTGGTCCGGCAGGCCGACCTGGTGCTGATCCCCACCTTGTCCATGAACCTGGCGGCGCGGCTGGCCCTGGGCCTGATGGACTCGCTGATCACCACCCTGGCCCTGGGATCGTTGCTGGCTGGCAAGTCCGTGGTGACGGTCCAGGATGGGGCCGATCCCAATGGCAACGCCGGCCTGGTGTTCAACGCGGTGAGCGGGGCCGCGCCCCTGCTGCGCAACACCCTGGCCGGGCATCTGGAAACCCTGCGCGCCTACGGCATGGAGCTGGTGGCCGAGGCCGATTTTCTGTTCACTGTAGAGCAGCGCCTGTTGCGGCCGGCCAGCCTGGCTCCGGTCGTTGGCGATCAGCCCGCCAGCCTGACGGCGCCAGCCGGGCGCAGGGCCGGCTTCGTGACCGCGACGGAGCTACAGGCTCTGCCGGCAGGATCGAGTCTGCGGCTGGCAGCCGGCAGTCGCTTGACGCCCCAGGCGCTGGACGTGGCGCGACGGCTGAATCTGAGATTGCTGCCGGAGTAAGGCAGAAGAAGTTGGACTTCTCAGAAGAAGTCCAACTTCTTGGAACCTCCCGGATGACCGAAAAAGGACGGCGACTATGCAATTGGCGCAAGTAGTTGGTACCGTGGTTTCGACCCGCAAAGAAGATGCCCTGATCGGGCATAAACTGCTGATTCTCACGCTGATCGACCCACGCAACCGGGAAGCTTCTGGTGAGTTGCTGGTGGCCATCGACGCCCTGGGCGCCGGCGCCGGCGAGACGGTGTTGATCGCGCGCGGCGGCGCGGCGCGGGTCAACCTGCCAGCAGCGACGCCGGTGGACGCGCGCGTCGTCGGCATCGTCGATACCATGGATGTGCGCTGATGGGCATCTACACACGCGGCGGCGACGCCGGCGAGACTTCCCTGCTGGGCGGCGTGCGCGTTGCCAAGGACACCCTGCGCATCGAGGTCTACGGCACCATGGACGAGGCCACCTCGGCTATGGGCCTGGCGCGGGCCACGACCCGGCAGGACGACCTGTGGCGCGAGATCAACACGTTGCAGGGGGAGCTGATCGGCGTGATGGCCGAGCTGGCCACCGCGCCCGACGCCGACCCGGCCAGGCTGCAGAAGGTGAAGCTGACGCCGGTGCAGCCGACGCAGGTGGAGCGGCTGGAGCAGTTGATCGACTGCTTCGAGGCGCAACGCATTCCGTCGCAGCATTTCGTGCGGCCGGGCGGCTCGGTGGCCTCGGCGGCGCTGGATATGGCGCGCACCTTCGTGCGCCGGGCTGAACGCCGGCTGATCAGCCTGAGCCGGGAAGAGGCTGTCAACCCGCACCTGCTCAAGTACCTGAACCGCCTGTCCGACCTGTTGTATGTCATGGCGCGGCTGGACGAGCAGCGCGAAATCGAGCAAGCCGTGGTCGAGCAGTTGGCTCGGTCGGGAGATTGGCAACCATCCCGCAGGGACCGGCCAGAGCAGGTCCAAGGAGACAAGATCATGACCCTCACCCTTTCTGACTGCGACCGGATGATCGAGGCAGGCATGCACCGGGCCAGGGACATTGGCGTGCCGATGGTGTTGGCGGTGGTCGATGCCGCCGGCAACCTGATGGAGACGCGACGCATGGACGACGCGCTGATCGTCAGCATCACGTTGGCGCCCAACAAGGCGCACACGGCCGCCACAGTGCGCATGCCCACGCACACGCTGGCCGAGTTGGCCCAGCCCGCGGCGCCGCTCTACGGCATCGACGTCAACATCCCCAACCTGACCCTGGTGGGCGGCGGCTTGCCGCTGCAGAAGGGCGGGGCCTGGGTGGGGGCTGTGGGCGTCAGCGGCGGCAGCGTGGCGCAGGATATCGATGTGGCCCAGGCAATGGCGGCTGCGCTCTAGAATCAAGGAGGTCTCATGACCGTGTTATTGCCAGAAGAGCAACTTGACGTTATCATCCGGCGGGTGCTGGAGAAGATGGATAGCCGCCAGGCTCCGGTTGCCACGGGCTACCGCGGCGTCTACGCCACGGCCGAGCAGGCGCTGGAAGCCGTCTCCCGGGCGCAGACAGCCTATCGCCGGGTAAGCATTGCCAAGCGCAAGGCGATCATCGACGCGATCCGCGAGGCGGTGATTGAGCATGCCCAGCGGCTGGCGCAGATGGCCGTCGAGGAAACGCGCATGGGTCGCGTGCCTGACAAGGTGCTCAAGCACCTGCTGGTGGCCGAGAAGACTCCGGGCGTGGAGGCGCTGCCCAACGCGTCCTACATTGGCGACGATGGTCTGACGGTAGAAGAACCAGCGCCGTTTGGCACGATCCTGGCCATCACACCCACGACTAATCCCACCGCGACCATCGCCAACAACGCCATCAGCATGTTGGCCGCGGGCAACACGGTCTATTTCGCGCCGCACCCGCGGGCGCTCAAGACATCGCTGGCCTGCATCGACCTGCTGAATGAGGCCATCGAGAACGCGGGCGGCCCGCCCAACCTGCTGGTGACCACGGACACGGTCGATCTCCACGTGGTAACCGACGTGTTGATGACACACCCGCGCATCGCCATGACCTGCGTGACCGGCGGCACGGCCGTGGTCGATCTGGCGCTGACCCGCGGCAAACGGGTCATCGGCGCGGCGGCAGGCAACCCGCCGGCCTTGGTGGACGACACCGCCAACCCGGAGAAGGCTGCCAGGGAGATCATCGCTGGCCATTCCTTCGACAACAACCTGCCCTGCACCTCGGAAAAAGAGGTGATCGTCACCGCCGGCATCGCCGATGCGCTGATGGGCTGCTTCCGCCAGTCGGCCGACGCGGTGGTGCTGGACAGCAGCTACCTGCCCCGGCTGGAACAGGTGGTGCTGAACGACAAGCGCAGCGGCCCCTGCCCCGACTTCATCGGCAAAAACGCCAATGTGGTGCTGCGCCAACTGGGCATCGAGGCTGGCGACGAGATCCGGGCGCTGATCGTCGAGGTGGACAAGAACCATCCCTTCGTGCGCCATGAGTGCATGATGCCCGTGCTGGGCGTGGTGCGAGTCGGCAACTTCGAGGAAGCGGTGGACGTCGCGGTGGAGGTGGAAGGCGGACTGCGCCATTCGGCCATCATCCACTCGGCCAACATCTATCATATGAGCGAGTTCGGCAAGGCCATCAACACCACCGTGTTCGTCAAGAACGCGCCCAGCTACGCCGCGCTGGGCTTCGGCGGCGAAGGCTTCACCAGCTTCACCATCGCCGGCCGCACGGGTGAAGGCATGACCACCACACGCACGTTCACCCGCATCCGCCGCTGCACCCTGGTCGGCGCGTTTTCGTTGGTGTAGATTGGTAGGGTGGTAAAGGAGTTTCGCATGGATAGATCGATTGCCGAGAAGGTGCAGGCAGCCGGCGTGACTGGCGCAGGCGGCGCGGGCTTTCCCACGCACGTCAAGCTGGCCTCGCGGGCCGAGGTGGTGATCGCCAACGGCGCCGAGTGTGAGCCGCTGACCCATGTGGATCAGGAGCTGATGATCCATCATGCACCTGAGGTGGTGGCCGGTTTGCAGGCGGTGATGCGCGCGACCGGGGCTGACCGCGGCGTGCTGGGCGTCAAGAAGAAGTACGCGGCCGCCATCGCCGCGCTGCGCCGGGCGATCGCCGGCGACGCCAGCCTGTCGATCCACGAGCTGGGCAACTTCTACCCGGCCGGCGACGAACACGTGCTGGTCTACGACGTGCTGGGTCGGGTGGTGCCGGAGGGCGGCATCCCGCTCAACGTGGGCGCGGTGGTGCAGAACATCGAGACCCTCTACAACATCCAGGCAGCGCTGGCTGGCCAGCCCGTCACCCACAAGCACATCACCGTCATCGGCGAGGTGCGGCAGCCAGTGACGGTGCGCGTGCCGGTGGGCGTCACCCTGCGCGAGGTGCTGGCGCTGGCGGGCGGCGCCACCGTGCCTGATCCGGTGATACTGAACGGCGGCTCCATGATGGGTCACCCGGTGCGCAGCCTGGACGAGCCGGTGACCAAGCGCACCAAGTTGTTGTTGGTGCTGCCCTACGAGCACCAGTTAAGCGTCAAGGCGCGCCAGTCGCGCAGCGAGATCGAGCTGCGGGCCCTGTCGGCCTGCGATCAGTGCTACATGTGTACCGACTATTGCCCGCGCCATGCCCAGGGTCACGCCATCCAGCCGCACAAGCTGATTCTGTTGCTGGCCTCCGGCATCCCCCTGACTGACGCGCAGATGGCCGGCGCGCTGCTGTGCTGCGAGTGCCGCACCTGCAACTACGCCTGTCCGGTACACCTGTCGCCCGGCGACATCGCCATCTCGGTCAAGCACGACCTGCTCAAGGCGGGCCTGAAGAATCCCTATCACCGCCACACCGAGGTCGACCCCTACCGCGACTTTCGCCGCGTGCCCATGTATCGCCTGATCAACCGGCTGGGGCTGAACCGCTACGACGTGCCAGCCCCGTTGACCGAAGTGCCAGCCGGGTTCCGCCAGGTGCGGCTGGCGCTGCGCCAACATCTGGGCGTGGCCGCGCAACCTGTGGTGGCTGTTGGCGATCAGGTTCGGGTTGGCGACGTGGTCGGCGAGATTCCGCCGGCCTCCCTGGGCGCCCGGGTTCACGCCAGCCTGAGCGGCGTGGTCCGCGCTGTCACACCTGAGTTCATCACCATCGAGGCGCACTGAGATGATAGAACGAGCCGAAACCCCCAAAGCCATTGGCATGATCGAAATGCGCAGCATCGCGCGCGGCATGATGACCGCTGACGTGATGCTCAAGCAAGCCAACGTGGAGTTGCTGCGCGCCCACGTGGTCTGCCCCGGCAAGTACGTGATCCTGATCGCCGGCGCCATCAGCCAGGTGCGCAGCGCCATCGAGGCCGGACAGCGCGCCACGCCCGAAGTGCTGGTGGACACCTTCGTCCTGCCCAACGTCCACCCCAGCGTCTTCCCGGCTCTGACCGCCACTACCGAGGTGGATAATGTGCGCGCGGTGGGCGTGATCGAAACCTTCACCCTGGCCGCCTCCATCGTGGCCGCCGACGCTGCGGTCAAGGCCGCGCGGGTGGAACTGATCGAGATCCGCCTGCCCTTTGCGCTGGGTGGCAAAGCTTTTGTGGTCTTTACCGGCGAGATCAGCGCCGTGCGCGCGGGCGTCAACAGCGCCGTCGAGCTGCTGAAGGACGAAGGCGTCATCGACTCCTTCGTGGTCATCCCCTCGCCGCACAAGGATCTGGTGGAAAAGCTGCTCTAGACCGGTAATAGACGGGCAGGGGTTTAACCTTCGTCTGGCCACCGTGGTATAATCGCGCCCATGGTCTTTCTGACAGCTCTCTCCAAAGTCCTCCCCATCTTTCTGCTGATCCTGCTGGGCGTGGCCTTGCGCCGCTGGCGCTTCGTTGGCCCGGAGACGGTGCAGGACCTGCGCAAGGTGGTAGTCAACATCACCCTGCCGGCCGTGCTCTTCCTGGCCTTCTCCCAGGTGACGCTGGAGCCGCAATACCTGGTCATTGTGGCCATCATGTTCGCCGCCTGCCTGGCCGCGCTGCTGCTGGGCCGCTGGCTGGGCGGGCCGTTGCGCGTCGACTCGGCCTATCTGCCCGGCCTGCTGACCGGCTTCGAGGCCGGCATGATGGGCTACGCCATCTACGCGGCCGTCTACGGCGCGCAGAACGTCTACAAATTCGGCATCGTCGACCTGGGACAGGTGCTCTTCGTTTTCTTCGTCCTCGTCCCTGGCCTGGAGCGGCTGACCCACGGCGCCAAACCGCTGAGCCAGACCGCGCTGGGCTTCCTCAAGACCCCGGTGATCCTGGCCATCCTGGGCGGGCTGCTGTTCAAGGCCACTGGCCTGACCGAGATCGTCGCCGCGTCGCCGCTGCTCAACAGCGGGCTGGAGACGCTGGGCCTGCTGGGCGCGATGACTACGCCGCTGGTGGCGCTGGTGATCGGCTACGGGCTGCAACTGCGGGCCGGCGCGCTGGCAAAGCCTGTGCGCACCGTGGCCGTGCGGCTGTTGATCTGGATCCCCTTCGGCCTGGCCTTGAGCGTCTTTGTGGTCGGCCGGCTGCTGGGGCTGGACCAGGAGTTCCAGGCCGCGGTGCTGACCATGGTGCTGCTGCCGCCGCCCTTTGTCATCCCCATGTTCATGGCCAGGGCCACGGAGGAGGACGCCAACTACGTGGTCAACACGCTAACGCTGGCGACGTTGGTGACGCTGTTTGCCTACGCGTTGGTGCCGACGATCTTCCCGCCTGCCGGCTGATTCACAGGAGGAGTTCGCACGTGGACGTGCGAACCCGGCGTCTGGGGACGCCTACTCCGCGCGTGGGCGCCGACAAGCCATTAGCTCGCAACCCGCTTGGCCATGATAATATCCGGCTTGCCCGGCCCGTTGGCGTCGGGGATCACGCCGACGATGGTGTACCCCATCTTCTGATAGAACTCGTAGGGGTGGCGCTTGAGGTTGCGGATCGAGGCGATGTGGCCCGCCGGGTCGGGGTAGAGATCGACGCCGGCCAGGCTGGTCATGCCGTCCTCGTCGTCGCTGCCCAGGAAGATGGTCACGCCGCCGCGCGCCTGAACTTCAGCCTCCAGCGCGGCAATCAACGCGCGGCCAACGCCGCGGCCCTGCTGCGCCGGATCCACCACCAGCGGGTGCAGTTCCCAACCCGTGGCGCCGTAGGCCGGCTGCGCGCCGATCCAGCCCAGCAGGCGGTCGTCGTCCACGGCAGCCAGGCAGATATTGTCCGGCTCCAGGCACTGGTGAACCTCCTCCAATGCGGTCTCTATGTCCGGCCAGGCGTCGGGCCAGTGCTGGCGAAAGGCGACAACCAGCAGGGCTGCAGCCTGATGAACCACGGCGCCTATATCGTTGGGGAAAGAAATGATGCGCATGAGCATATTATATCCACTTTCAGCATGATCCGCAGGTCAGCGGGTTCCAGGTCGACTCGGTCCATACGATGGCGGTGTTAGCGCTCATGGCAGCAAACGCTGGAGAGATCCAGAAAAAGGGGCTGGCAACCGTTTGTCAGGGATTTACCTGCTTACGCTACGATCTTCAGATTGGTCTTAGCCTTGCGGCGGATGCCCTTCAAGGCCGATCGATTTCGGAAGTGGCCGATTTGTGCGCTGAAGGGGCGTGGTTTCGGCCAAGACTAGCTCCTTCTGGCAGCTCGGCCACTTCCGAAGCCACGATTTCAGCCAGCTTGTCGACGCTCACCTGCTCGAACGTGTCGTGCGGGAAGTGCGGCAGCGTAAAGGCCCCGTCGGATCTGAAGGCCAGCGCCGGAACGCCGCGGTCATGCATAGCGCTTAGTGGGTCTCCTCGGTGTTCATCAGCCTGGCCGCAGCCCGCGTCAGCCGGTCGCGGATGGCCAGGCCCAGCCCGCTTGCGCCGGAATCGCGGCACAGGATCACGTCCACCCCCTGCTCGTCCAGCCAGCGCATGCCGGCATACAGGCGGCGGGCCACGCTGCTCAGATCGGCGCCCAGCGGATAGACGACTGCGCCGGCCTGCGTCAGCTTGTTTGCGTCCTCGTCCATGGCCAGAACGCCAACGCGCCGACCTGCCGTCTGGGCTGCGCTCAGCTCGGCGGCCAGCGCTTCGGCAGCGTCTGGTCCCAAGCAAAAGATCAGATCGGCTCGCGGGGCATAGTGAGTCTCCAGCAAGCCGGGCGACGGCAGGCCCTGGTCGCCCACAAAGTCGCGGGGCAGCACTACCGGGCCGATGACGGCTGCCAGCATCTCAGCCGTGACCCCACCCGGTCGCAGGATGCGCGGCGGTGTAGAGGATACGTCGAGCACGGTGGACTCCACGCCGATGGGGGTGGGGCCGCCGTCCAGGATGGCGTCAATGCGATCGTGCAGGTCGTGCCAGACGTGCTGCGCGGTAGTGGGGCTGGTGTGGCCGAAGCGGTTCGCCGAGGGCGCGGCGATGGGCACGCCCGCCGCCTGGAGCAGCGCCTGCGCCACCGGGTGATCGGGCACGCGCACGGCCACCGTGTCCAGCCCTGACGTAACCAGCACAGGCACGGCGGGCTGTTTGGGCAGCACCAGCGTCAGCGGGCCGGGCCAGAAGGCCTCGGCCAGGGTCTGGGCGACCGGTGAGACGGCGCGCGCCACGCGGGGGAGCTGATCCAGCCCGCTCAGGTGGACGATCAGCGGATCGTGCGAGGGCCGTTCTTTAGCAGTGAAGATGCCAGCGACGGCATCCGCGTCCAGCGCGTTGGCGCCCAAGCCGTAGACCGTCTCGGTGGGAAAAGCGACCAGTCCGCCGCGCCGAATGATGGCGGCGGCCTGGGCGATGTTCTCAGGGGTGGCAGATAGCAATTGAGTTGGCACGGCCCCATTGTACCGCAAGAACTGACTTTCTGTACAGAGAGCAAAGAGGCAACCACAAAGAACGCAAAGAGCACAAAGCAAGGACCGAACGCCGTTTCCTTTGTGTTCTTTGCGCCCTTTGCGGTTGATTCGACGTGGGCGGGGTCAGGGCCGTTGCGCCAGGTACAGTAGCGTCCGTCCGAACCGCTGGCCGCGCTGCTCGCTACGACCTGCTAGAAGCGGGGGTAGAAGTCGAACTTCTTCGTCCTCACGACCCGGCCGGATTCGTCAGGCCATGCTGCCAATAGCGGATGCCCTGGCGCTCAAACTCGGCGAGCAAGCTCATGCCGACTTTTTCCGCCACGCGCCGCGAGGCCAGGTTGCCGGCGCGGATCAGGCTGATCAGCCGCGGCAACTGCAAGACAGCGAAGGCGTAGTCGCGTACGGCGCAGGCGGCCTCGGTGGCGTAGCCCTGGCCCCAGGCGTCGCTGCGCAGGTCATAGCCCAGCTCGGCCACGACCTGCCCGTCGACGGTCATCTGCTCCAGCCCGCAGTCGCCGATCAGCCGGCCGTCGGCCTTGTGGATCACGGAGAACAGGCCGTAGCCGTGCTCGGCCTGGTGCGCCAGGTTGCGGTCGAGCCAACCCTGCATCTGCGCCGGGGTGAACAGCTCGCCGCCGAACGAGGCCATCACCTGCGGGTCGGTGAAGATGGCCAGCAAGGCCTCGAAGTCATCGGCCCGCATGGGGCGCAGCACGAGTCGTTCCGTTTCGATGGTGGGCATAGTGAGGTTTGGCATGGCGTATGGCGCTCAATCCTCCAGTATCTGATCGATCAGCAAATGCTAAGGCTCCACGACGAAACGCAGGTCGATCGCTCCTGCACCCCTTCAGGGAACAGGCCGCACACGGCGTGGTGGTTCCCGTTCGAGAGCTAGAGGGTACCGAGGCCCTCTTCCTCCAGCCAACGCAGACATTGCTCCATGCGCTCCAGCCTGACTTGGGCGAGCGCGCGGGCATGGGCCAGAGCCCAGCCTGCGCCGTATGCTTCAGTCATCTGGATGACATCTTCCAGCGATAGGTGTGGCGTGTTCATTGGGCACTCAGGAACATCTTGAGTTCGTTCAGTGTGGCGAAGTGGTTCAGGTCGACAGCGCATTCGGCTAAGAAGTCCCGCAGGCGCTGGTCGAACAGCAGGCATTGGCGGTGGAGCCCTGCGAAGTCCCCAGCTTCCATAGTTGGCAGCAAAGCGGGAAAGCCCAGCGCGGCCAGGTCCTGCTCGTAGTCGGCCAAGCCATTGAAACGGGCGTATTCGACACCGGTGGCCACCTGCGCGATTCCCAGCGACATCTCGTGCAGCAGCGAGAACAGCGAGGTCCTGAGGGCAAACATGTCCTGCCGCTCGCAGGCCAGCATCACCCCTTGCAGATCGCGCTTCAGCTCCGGGTAGGCGGAGTCGAACACGGCCGGATAGGTCGCCTCGTGGCGCAGAACGGCGCGCTGCTCGGCCAGCAGCAGGCCGCGCGTGCTGTGCAGCAGCGCGTCCACGGCCGCCAGCAGCTCGCGCGGTTCCGTCGAATCGAGCACACGCCGGACGATTTGAGCAAAATCGGCGGGCAGCCTGGGCAAGGCCAGCACCCGATCCAGCTTGCGCGTGTCGATGCAGGCCTGATTGGCGACCGCCAGGCAGTGGAACACCGTCTTGAGGATCGCCTGCGCCTGCTTCAAACACCCCGCTTCGTGGCCGGCTCTCGCTTGTTCAGCCAAGAGATAGTAGTCGTAGCCGGTGTTTTGGAAGATCTCCAACGCACGGCGGGTCATATCGGGCCGCGCGGCCGGCTCCTGCAGCGAGCGAAGCTGCGCCGCCAGCGCCTGCATGCGCTGCACCGCGGCATCGCTCCGCTGGTAGATGACCCGATGGTTGAGCAGCACGCTGGCGCTCACGTCGCGGAACTCGGCCATGCGCGCCAGCTTCGACCAGTGCATGGGGTAGAGGTCGAACAAGGTCTCACCCACCAGCACCGTGATGCTCTCCCACGTCTCCTCGTGGACGGGGGTGTACGACAGGTCTACGTCGGAGTAGTGGTGGGTCGCGCCCGTCAACTGCGAGCCGTACTGAAAGATCAGATCGACCTGGTCGCCCAGGCGGCGCAGCAACGCATCGGTCAGCGCGTCGATGATCGGCTGTGTGTCGTTCATGAAATGCTCCGTTTGCCGGCGATCCACAGCGCGAAGACGTCCTCGCCGACCAGGCAGCGCTGCGTTTTGAACACGGTGAAGTTGTACCGGGCCAGCAGCGCTTCGACATAGGCTGTTGCGTGGGAGTAGATCGCGAAGTCCCCGGCCGCATGCCGCTCGAACAGCGTGCGCAGCTCCACCGGGCCGGCTGGCTGGCGGGTGGTGAAAGCAAACATGCCGCCCGGCAATGCCACGCGCGCGGCCTCGCCGAAGATGCCGTCCAGCTCGGCGATGAAGTGCAGCACGCCGCAGCAGACCACGTGGTCGAAGCTGGCCGCGGGATAGGGCCAGGGCGTCTGCATCAGGTCGTGCAGCTTCAAATCGACGGCGATTTCTTTGCTGCGGCTGATTTCCAGCATGGCGGGCGCGAAGTCCATACCATGCACTTCGAGTCCCGCCTGGGCGAAAAGCTGCGCCGACAGCCCGCTGCCGATGCCTGCGTCGAGCAGGCGCTGGCCGGGCCGGACGTACTCGTAGCTCAGCCCGAACAGCAGGTCGCCGATGTGGCAGTCATAAGCTTGCACCTGCGCGTCGTAGTCGGCGGCGTAGGCATCGTGCAGGGCGCCGTTCGTGGCTTGTGTCATAGTCATCGTTCGCGAGATGCTGCATCTGGCTCGCAGCGGTTGATCGCCAACCACGCGGCTATGGGCAATGCTCCGGCGTGCGCGCCAGCGAGAAGGCCACTGGCTCGAAGTACTTCGGCCAGAACGCGGCCGCCTCGGGGTTGAACGATTCGAAGTCTACCGCACAGCAGGTGAAGCCGCGGCCGGCATAGTGGCGCAGAGCCGCGTCCAGCAGCGCGGCGGCGGCCTTCCGACCGCGGTAAGCGGGGCGCACGTAGGCGCCGTTGATCCTGATCGTTTGTTCCGATCTCACCAGGTCTGCGCAGTCGAAGTCGTAGCCCTCGAAGCGCAGAAAGCCGACCGGCTGGCCGTGATCCAGCGCCAGCCAGACGCTGTTTTTCGGACGCGCCAGGAACTCGGCGAAGCGACCGGCGCTGTCGCCCGCGCGTGGGGCCATGAAGATCGGAGCGCGGGCGTAGTGCTGGCAGTGCTCGGCGTCCAGCACGGCCAGCGCCGTGACATCGTCCATGGTGGCGGCCCGCACCGCCAAATCGGTCTGGACCGGCGCGGCCAGCGGCTGCATGGGCCGCACCCCATCGACCACCAGCAGGCCAAAGCCGTTCCAGAACCAGGTGTGCAGGGCGGCCTGGTCGTGCGCCAGCAGGGTGATGGCATGCACGCCGCAGCCGGCGGCGCTCCACTGCTCGGCCGCCGCGCGATAGAGGGCGCGATAGATGGCTGGTCGACCTTCAGCCAGCGCAGCGTGGGCCCATTCCGGCGCGTAAGCGCCCCGGCGGTCGGCGCCGCGGAAGCGCTCGACGATGAACCAGCCCAGATAGCCTGCCAGCCGGCCGTTCTCAACAGCCATCACGCCTGGGCAGCGCTGGAAGAGCTGCGCCAGCTCTTTCGTAACAAGCTCTCGGCTTTCCAGCCGGTCGGACAGGCTGGGCACTGAGCGGCGCAGCGCGCCGAGGTTATCGACAAAGAGTTCAGCCGCCTGGGGCAGATAGTGCAGGTCGAACGGATAAATCTTCATAGAGGATCTCATGCAAGCAGTCTTTATGCCTTCAGCCGGTGGCTTCCAGCTACCGGCTCGCGGCCTGCTGCGCCAGCACCGTGTCGGCCATAGCCTGCACGAAGCGGCCGGACTCCGACACCCACGGCGTGTGCCCGGAGTGCTCGAACCAGACGATCTCTTTGTGCGGCGCGTCCAACAGGTCAAAGTACTGCTCGGTCAGCGTTACCGGCGCGTTGACGTCGTGGCGGCCGATGAAGAAGTAGACCGGCACGTCCAGCGACGTGGCTGCGGTGCGAAAGTCCACGTCCCAAAGCTGCGGATAGACGACGCCCAGCGTGTCCAGAACGCCGCGGAACCAGTTGACCTTGTCGTACAGGCCGTATTCGGGCGCGGCCAGGTCGCGGAAAGTACTGAAGCCATTGTCGGCAATGGCCGGGTTGGCGTTCATGTAGTTGAAGGTGTCCATCAAATAGGCGGCCTGCTTCAAGGCTACGCCATCGCCGTAGTAGGGCGGCGGGCCTTGCTGGGTCAGCTTCTCGACCTTGGCCGTGTCGCCACGCTCTTGCGCCCAGCGCAGCGCAAAGTCGTAGCACATCAGGTCGGTGTCCAGAAAGGCCACCATCTGTCCCGTGCCGATGAAGGCGTGGAACAGCTCCGGGTAGCGCTGCACCAGCATGATGCCCAGCGCGCTGCCCCAGGATTCGCCCAGCACGTAGACCTTGTCCTGGCCGAAGCGCTCCCGCAGATAGTTGACCAGCGCGTGGCCGTCCTCGATGTAGCGCTCAGGGGTCAGTGTGGCGCGCTTCACGGCGTCGAAGGACTTGCCCGCGCCCGGCTGCTCCCAGTTGACCACCACGAAGTGCTGCTCCAGATCGCTGAGGGCAAAGCGCGCAGTGGCCAGTTGGCTGCCGCCCGGCCCGCCGGCCAGGAAGAGCAGCACCGGCTTGGTGGCGTCGTGGCCGCGGATGGAGATCCACTGCTGGCTGCCGTTAAGCTCGACCTGCTCCAGCGCGGCGATGCTGCCCGGCACAGGCTGGCCCTGCGCATCGACGATGGGCGGCGTGGCAGCGAAGACCTGTGAGGCCGCCACAGCCAGCGCGGCTACCAGCAACATGCCGGCGACCCCGACAGCCGCGCCTTTCCAGGCCGGCTTGAGCCAGAAGAACAGCGCCAAGAGCGCAATGCAAGCGATGGCCAGGGGGATCCAGACCCAAGCCGGCACGGCGGTTGCAACCGGCAGAAGGATCACCAGAATGCCCAAGAGCAGAGCGATTAACAAAGCCAGTATGAGGCCAATAAACCCAACGATACGCATGGCTTACTCCTTGTTATGTTTGCTGCAAAGATAACGCCGGCTCGGCAGTCTGTTTCTTGCCCGTCAACGTCCAGCCCAGCTTAATGACCCCTTGGATGTAGTCGGGCAGGGTGCCGAGCAGCATCAGGATGAACAGATCGGGCAAGACCGAGGGCAGGAGGACGACGGTTGGCAGCAAGCTGAACCGGTCGCCGTAGAAACCCCTGGCCTGGCTGAACACCAGCAGGAGAATGGCCGTGGGGATGATGAAGCTGATGCCGATGTCCAGCGCTTTCTTGCCGGGCGTCATGGTCTGCGCTCGCGCACGCCAGCCGCGCAGGCCGAGGAAGTTGCGGGTGTGCAGGATGACCAGCATCAGCACCAGTCCGCCGACGATCCAGCCGATCCAGCGCACCGACCAGCCTTCGTCGACCGGCGGCGGGGTCTGGCCCAGCACGACGGCCTCCACACTTCTGGCCAGTTGCGCGGCTGAGATGAAATAGTCGGTCTGGTGGCCCTGGTTGCTGAGCAGGATGAAGGCGCGGTCCTGGCGGGGATAGATGAAGAGATCGGTGCGGAAGGTTTCGTTGGCGCCGCCGTGCAGGACCTTCGCGCCGTTGTCTACGATCATCCAGCCCATGCCGTAGGCGCCCAGGCCGGGAGTCCACATGCGGCGCACCATCTGCGGTGAGACCAGCCCGGCGCCGTCGTCCATCATGGCGATGGCGTAGCGGGCCATATCCTCGGCCGTGGAGGCAATATAGCCGGCGCCGACTTCATAGCCGCGCACCGCCTGGCGGGCAGGCACGGCAAAGCCGAACAGCCGGGTGTAGCCCTGCGCCAGACCGGCCGGCGGCGCCAACTCGGCGCTGGTGGCGTCCATGCCCAGCGGCGCCAGGATGTGCTCCTGCACGTAGTCGGCGTAGCTCTGCCCGCTGACCAGCTCGACGATGGTGGCCAGCGTGGCGTAGCCCAGGTTGAAGTATTGAAACTTCGTCCCCACGGGCGCGGTGAGGCGCGCCTGCGCCAGCGAGCGCACGGCCTGCTCGGGGCTGGCGTCATCCGGCAGCACGACGCTGTAGCCCGCGTCGGACAGCCCGCTGGTGTGGCGCAGCAGGTGGTTGACCGTGATGCGCGCCGAGGCATCGGCGTCGGCCACCTGGAACCAGGGGATGTAGCGCTGCACCGGCGCGCCGAGCTCGATCTTGCCCTGCTCGGCCAGTTGGGCGATGGCCAGCGCGGTGAAGGACTTGCTCTGCGAGCCGATCAGCATGGGAGTCTGTGGCGTCATGGGCTGGCCGCGGCCGGCCGAGCCATAGCCCTGGAGGTAGACGATCTCGCCGTCCTCAACCACGGCCAGCGCCACGCCGGGCAGGCCGTGTTTGGCCATCTGGGCCTCGATTGTTGTGTCCAGCGCAGCGAAGTCGATCTCGCCTGCGGCCGCCGGCGCGGCTGTGGCAGTCGCCAGCGGGGTCAGCAGCAGGACGATTGCAAGCAAGATGATGGGTAGAAGGGATTGCATGGCACGTTCCTTGGGCTGGAGTGATCCGTTCATGGCAACAGTATAGCGCAGAAAGCAACAAGACTCACCCATCGCCGGGCGAGTCTTGTACTGGTCAGTTGGGTAGGATTGAGCAGCGCTGGGCTTATCGAAAGCGGCGAATGGCCAGCCGGTCGGTGGTGAGGGTCGTCAAGAAGTCCAACTTCTCAGAAGAAGTCGGACTTCTATCGTCCTCTGCGACACGCCTCTCCAGCGCATCGAACTCCTCACGTGTCAGCCCGAAGATCAGCTCATCATAGTAACGGCCATCGGTGTAGCTATGACGGCGGACGCGGCCCTCCTGCTGACACCCCAGCCGCGCTGCCTGTCGAATCATGGGCTGGTTGTTCTCCAGGCAATGGATGTTATACTTCTGGAAGCGCAACTCGTGGAAGGCATAGCGCAGGACCATCAGCTTGGCCTCGAAGCCATAGCCGCGGCCGCGAAAGGCGCGGTAGATACGGCTGCCAGTCTCAAAGGTGCCATTGCGCTGGTTCATGGAGTGGATATTGATGCCGCCCACCAGCTCGCCGTCCAGCGTCTCAATGGAAAACATGATCCGTTCATCGCGATGGCCGAACTCAGCGTAGCGCTCGGCAAAGGCTTGCGCATCGTGTTCTGACTTGGGCAGCGTCACGCCATAGTTGAGGAAGCGTACAGCTTCGCTGTCTGAGCGCTCCTCAGCCAGCCAGAGCGCCACGTCATCCTTGTGCATCGGCCGCAGCCGGATAAGTTGGCCTTGCCAGTAGTAAGGGGAAGGCGCTGTGGTCATGGTACCTCCAACATCAGCTACCGCGAGACAGAAACGACTGGCAGCGGCATAAGGTTCGCTGCCAGTCGTCGATTGGCAATTACCCACCACAGACAATCATCGCCCAGGCGGGAAGCCGTTAGCAGGGGTCAATCCTCCAGCGCATGGCAGCCCAGGCACATCTGGTTGGTGAAGCCCTCGTGGTTGGGCGGGAAGGGCTCGATGCTGCTGGTGTAGTGGCAGGCCAGGCACTGGTTTTCCTGCCCTTCGATGCTGTGCGGGATGGCAGACGCAGCCGCGGCTGGCGGCGCTGCTGTCGCCTGGGGTGTTGCCTCAGCGCCAGGAGCGGGGGTGGGCTGCACTTCTGCCTCGCCTGGCCGATGGCATGACTGGCACGTAGTCACCGGCCGGCCGGCATGGCTGGGAGGATAGGGCTTGAAGGCATCCTCGCCGTGGCAGAGCAAGCAATTCTCCTGCCCCGCTACTGGATGAGGAATGGTGGGCGGTCCCTCTGCGACCGGGGTTGCCGTGGCGGCTGGTTCTGCGCCGGGCGCTTCTGGAGCCGGCGCGGCCTCGGTCGTCATCGGTTGGTGACACTGCGTGCAGACGCCCTGGTCGAAGTTCTCGTGGCCGGCCGGGTAAGGCAGCACGCCCGCCGATCCATGACAAATGGCGCAGTTCGTGGTCACGTCGACGGGATGGGGCACCGGTCTGGGCGCACCACTGCCGGGCTCGCGCGGCGGGGCTGACAGATCGCGGATGCGCGGCGCGTTCAACCCGACGTAAGTCCACTCGACGCCATGGCAGGCGCTGTTGGAGCAGAAGCTGGTATTGGAGACGCCGCCCGGATCGCTGATTGTATGGCATTCGGCGCAGGTGCTGTTGAACTGGAAGCGGTGTTCAGACAGCCAGGTCGTGGTCAGATGCGTCTCTGGCTCATTGCCAGGCGGCCACGCGCTGACGGTTGGAATGGGCTGGCCCGGCAAGGCCACCTGGGGGATGGCGTGGCAGATGTTGCACTGCAACCGGATAGCCTCGTTGTCCTTGCTGAGGTGCTGGCCATCGTGGCAGCGGAAGCAGCCGGGGAAGTCCCGATGGCCAACGTTGTTGCGGTGCGACTGCCAGGTGACATTCATGAACGGGAAGGTCGTCCGGTCGAAGATGTTCTGCAACTGGGCCACGGCCTGCTCCACATCGGCCTGGCGGGTGTTGAACACGTCCGGATGGTTCTGTTGATAGAAATCGGCGATGGCGGCGATCGCGACAGCCGCCTCCTCTTCGGTTTCGTAGACGGTCTCCAGCACCTCAACCCCTTGCTGCTTGATAAAGGGCAGATCGGCCGCGATCAGGCCGACCGCCATCGCCTCGTCGATCGAGTCGCTGGGCCGGCGAAAGTCGTGGCTGGCGCGGTTGTGGCAATCCACGCAGTCCATCTTACGTTTCTCTGCGCGGTCGATGTCGCCTTGCGTCAATGTGCTGGTCGTTGCGATGTACTCGGTTACCACACCGTCGTACTCAGCTTGCACCCAGGGGATATTCTGGAGTTGCTCGTCTGTTGCGATGTAGTAGACCGGGTTCTCGATGTGCCAGTGAATACCGCGGCCAAGACCTTGCTCAGCGGTGCCGCCTCCGGTTTGCATCAACAGTGCAATCTTCGTCAGACTGTTCTGCTCGTCCTCGGCATAGCGATAGAGGTTGACTAAACGATTGGCGAAGAATATCTCCGGCCAGTGGCACTGCTCGCAGACCACCTCCACCGGCCGCAGGCTGTGGATGGGAGAGGGGATAGGACGCTCGTAGCCGCCAGTGGGATAGACCCACAGGTAGCGCAGGTTGGCCAGCTTGGCCTGGAAGGCGGCCATGGCGCCGGGGCCGATGTGACAGGTGCCGCACTCGGCGCGGGCGTGGGGCGAATTCTCGTAGGCCGTGTTCTCGGGATGCATCACGTGGCACGACGAACAGAAGGCCGCCGTCTCGGTGAAATGCAACAGCTCAACTGAGAAGATGAAGAATATCCAAAGGATCACCAGGATGCCCAGGCCGCCGAGAATCCACACCCAGCGACTGCGGCGGCGCTTGGGCGGTGTGCTCTGGACAGAGGGCGAAAGATCATCGGATGCTGGGGGAGGGATTTGGTCGGTCATGAGGTCGTTCTTCCCCCGCGCCGTCCCACACCGGCACTCACCGGTCGCAAAG
>CAZVGR010000106.1:0-18606 GCA_964626845.1 uncultured Anaerolinea sp. | reverse complement strand
CGAAGCCCCACCTTTCCAAGGTGGGGTGCTGGCCCGACCCACAACACCGCCGCAGGGGTGCTGGCCCAACCCACAACGCCGCCGCAGCGTTCGTGGGTATGACGGCACTCATGTATGCAAAGGAGATCTCCCTATGACACCTGCCCGTGACGCCGCGCGCGCTTACTCGCGCGCCAACAGCGACAAGTTTCTCGACGAATTGAAGGCCATGCTGCGCATCCCCAGCCTCAGCGGCGATCCCGCCCACGCCGGCGACGTGCGGCGCATGGCCCAGTGGCTGGCCGGGCACATGGCTGGCCTGGGCCTGGACCGGGTTGAGGTGATGGAGACGGCCGGCCATCCCGTGGTCTACGGCCAGTGGCTGGGCGCAGGGCCGGACAAGCCCACGGTGCTGGTCTACGGCCACTACGACGTGGTGCCGGCCGAGCTGACCGACGGTTGGCACACCGATCCCTGGGAGCCGGTGGTGCAGGACGGCAAGATCTACGCCCGCGGCGCCACCGACGACAAGGGCCAGTTGTTCGTCCACGTCAAGGCGCTGGAGTCCTACCTCAAAACCAGCGGCGCGGCCCCGGTCAACCTCAAGTTCCTGATCGAGGGCGAGGAAGAGGTCTCGTCGCCCAACCTGAAGCCCTTCATCGAGGAGCACCTGGACCTGCTGCGGGCCGACGTGGCTGTGATCAGCGACTCGTCCATGCGCACCATCGATGAGCCGGCCATCCTGCACAGCCTGCGCGGCATGACCTACATCGAGATCCACGTCGATGGCCCTAAGGAGGACCTGCACAGCGGGCTGTGGGGCGGCGCGGTACACAACCCGGCCATGGCGCTGGCGCAGATCCTGGCCAGGCTGTTCAACGACGACAACACGGTCGCCGTACCCGGCTTCTACGACGACGTGGCGCCGCTGACCCCGGCCGAGCGGGAGATGATCGCCAAGACCGACCTGAGCGAGGCGCAGTACAAACAATCCACCGGCGTGCCGGCCGTCTGGGGCGACGCGGCCTACACCATCCGCGAGCGCATCTCCGCCCGGCCCACGCTGGACGTCAACGGCCTGTGGAGCGGCTGGTCCGGCCCCGGCCCCAAAACCATCGTGCCGGCCAAGGCCGGCTGCAAGCTGAGCTGCCGGCTGGTGGGCAACCAGGACCCGCACAAGATCTTCGATCTGCTCAAAGCGTACATCGAGTCGCTGGCACCGCCCACGGTCACAGTCGAGGTGCGCCTCCTCACCACTGGCAAGCCGGCGCTCTTCCCCTTCGACAGCCCGGCCATGCAGGCGGCGGCGCGCGCCTATGCCGTGGGCTGGGGCGCACAGCCGCTCTTCACGCGCGGCGGCGGCAGCATACCGGTGGTGGCCGACATCGCCGACCTGATGGGCATTCCGGTGGTGCTGATGGGCTTCGGCCTGGACGACGACGGCCTGCACTCGCCCAACGAGCGCTACAGCATCGAGATGTTCCAACGCGGCATCGAGACGACCATCGTCTATCTGGAAGAATTGGCGCAACTCTGAGTGGAGGCTGAAATGGCTGAGAAAGCTGCTGCAGAGCTGAACGGGCCCTCGTTCATGGACAAGTTGCTCAACACCGTCGAACGGGTGGGCAACAAGGTGCCCCATCCCGTATTGATGTTCTTTTACCTGATGATCGGTGTCATCGTCCTCTCGGCGGTCTTGTCGCTTTTCAACGTCAGCGTCACCGAGCAGATCGCCGTGCCGGCGCCGATACTGGTGACGCCCGACTTCTACGAGGACGTCAGCCAGTATACGCTGTCAGGCGTGGGAGGCATCACTGATGTCGATTACGTGATCAAGGAACAGACCATCGCCATCAGGAGCCTGCTGAACATCGACGGCATCCGTTTCCTGTTCACCTCCTTCGTCGCCAACTTCCAGGGCTTCGGCGCGTTGGCCGTGACGCTGATCGCCATGATGGGCGCGGGCGCGGCCGAGGTGGCCGGGCTGATGGCCGCGCTGATCCGCAAGCTGGTCCAGGTCGCCCCGCGCGCGTTGATTGCCTACATCATCGTCTTTATCGGCGTGCTGTCCAGCGTCGCCTCGGACGCCGGCTACCTGATCCTGATCCCGCTGGGCGCGGCGGCCTTTCTGGCCGTGGGGCGGCATCCGATCGCAGGCCTGGCGGCCGGCTTTGGCGGCGTCGCCGCCGTCTTCATGGCCAACCTGATCCCGACGCCCAACGATGCTATGCTGTTCGAGATCACCAACGAGTCCATCGCCCTGGCCGGCGGCGCGCCGATCTCGCTCACGGCCGATTACTTCTTCCAGGCCGCTTCAGCCATCGTGATGACCGTCGTCGTCGGAATCGTGATCGTGCGCGTCGTCGAGCCGCGCCTGGGCAAGTACGATCCCACGCAGGCGGGCGATCCTGACCAGGCCGCCGCGGCCGATGAAGTCGATCCGGCCCTGGAAGCCCGTGGACTGCGCCGGGCCGGCCTGGCTTTCCTGGCCGTGCTGGGCGTCGTTCTGCTGGCCACCCTGCCGCCGGGCGCGCCGCTGCGCGATCCGCAAACGGGCGCGATCATCGGCCAGACGCCCTTCATGCAGAGCCTGCTCTTCATCGTCATGCTGTGCTTCTTCATCCCCGGCGTAGCCTATGGCTCGGCGATTGGCAAGTACAAAAGCGCCAACGACGTCATCGCCGCGGTGGTCAAGACCTTTTCCGGGCTGGGCGGCCTGATCTTCATGCTGCTGATGATCAGCCAGTTCATCGCCTACTTCAACTACTCCAACCTGCCGGCCGTCATCGCCACCGCGCTGGCCAGTTGGCTGGGACAGGCTGGTATCCCAGCGATTCCGCTGTTGGTGGGCTTCATCCTGGTCATTGTCGTGCTCGATTTCATCATGCCAGGCTCGCTGGCCAAGTGGGCGATCTTCGCGCCTATCTTCGTACCGCTCTTCATCCAGTTGGGCGTGCCGGCGCAGACCGTGTTCGCCGCCTATCGCGTCGGCGACTCGCCCATCAACACGCTCACGCCGTTGATGGTCTACTTCCCGGTGATCGTCGCCTTTGCCCAGCGCTATCAGAAGACCGCTGGCGTAGGATCGCTGGTGGCGCTGATGTTGCCCATTGCCGCCGTTGCCCTGGTGGCCTGGCTGATCTTCTTCATCCTCTGGTTCGTGGTTGGAATTCCGCTGGGGCCCGGCTACCCGGTGCGATTCTAAGGATAGCGTGGCAACACACCCGCACCAGCAAGCGCTCTGCGCCTCGCTGGCGATTTTCCCGCATTGCAAGGAGACTCTATGCCTATGGCTGGATTTCGTGAGCAGCTTCATGGTGGGCCGGTCGACGACCAGGAGATCGTGCGTGTGCGCGAGGCGATATTGTTCGAAGAGCCTGAGAGGCCGCGTAAGCTCACACGCTTCTTCATCCTGTTGATCCTTGCTGCTTCGATCGCAACGTTCGGTCTGCTGGCAGACTCGGTTGCTACTGTCATTGGCGCCATGATCGTCGCTCCGCTGATGCTGCCGATCATGGGCGTCGCCTTCGGCGTTGGCCTCGGCGATCGCAAGATCATCCTGAGCTCGCTAACCGTATCGATTCTGGGCATCCTCACCGCCATCGCCGTTGGCTTCTTGCTCACCTTGCCCTTGAACTCCGTGATCTTCGTGGAAGCAAACACCCAGATCATGGTGCGCACGGCTCCGAGGCTGATCGACCTGTTGGCGGCCCTGGCTACCGGTCTTGCCGGCGCCTTTGCCATCGGGCGGAAGGATGTTTCGGATACCCTGCCCGGGGTTGCAATCGCCATCTCCCTGGTGCCTCCGCTGGCCAACGTGGGCATTCTCTTCGCGAACGGACGACCGAATCTGGCCATGGGCAGCCTGTTGCTGTTCGTCACCAACTACCTGGCCATTCTCCTCACCGGCGCCTTGATGTTCACGCTGATGGGCTTTCCTAACGCCTACCGCGCGTCCTACTCTCAGCGCGCAAAGCGCACCGCTGTCGCCATTGCCGCCGTTCTGTTGGCGCTGATCATCCTTCCGCTAGGGACCGCCAGCTACACAACCATCCGGAACAGCGTCAGCGAGCAGCGCGCCGCAACCGCCGCCGAGGTCTGGCTGACTGAGCATAACTACCGGGTGGTCTCGATCACTGCTAGTAGTGACGAAGTACGTATCATCATCACCGGCGAAGGAGGTCTGCCACCGCAAGAGGAACTGCAAAACGCGCTGCGAGGCAGCCTGGCCGGGAAGCCAATCATCATCGAAGTCGTGCCCCAAACACAGATCAGGCTGGAAACGACATCGGCCAGCGGCCCGTAGGCGGCGGCATCCAAGCCTTCTCGCTGCGGCTCGACGCTGCGGGCGACAAAAGCCAGCCGCAGATTGCGCCGTTTTTACACCTTCAAGGCGGTGGAACATCAGTGACTATGCTGATAAACTGAAGAACAGACGGTTCCTGCGTGCTGGCATTGTTTTTTCGCATTAGTACAACATTGGCATGGCGCTTTCGGAAAGTTGTGCCCAGATCAGTTAGAGTGACTTCAACAAATCAGCAGATTTGCAACCCATGTAAGGAGAACGACAACATGGACATGGAATACCCATTGGGACCGGTAGAGTACCTGACCTTCTACTTTGAGGGCAACCAGTTTCGCGGCGAAATTATTCCCGCGCTGACCGAGCTGATCGACTCCGGCTTGATCCGCGTCATCGACCTGGCCGTGGTCAGCAAGGACAACGACGGCAGCGTGACCATCTTCGAGGCCAACGAGCTGAGCGAGGACGTGGCCCTGGCGCTGGACATCCTCGACTACGAGATGGCCGGCATGCTCTCAGAAGAGGACCTGATGGTCCTGGCTGAGGCGCTGCCTCCCAACAGCACCGCCGCGGCCTTGCTGATTGACAACGTGTGGGCTGGCCGCTTCGCCCAAGCCATCCGCAACGCCAACGGCGTGCTGGTGGACAGCGTCCGCATCCCGCACGAAGTCGTGCAGGCCGCGCGCCAGAACCTGCTGGAGGCGGCGGGCCTGAGCTGAGCATATTCCCGCTTCAGTCTCGCGCTGTGGCCGGTCTCCGACCGAGCCACGTGCAACACCTTACTGCTGTGGCCGGTCTCCGACCGAGCCACGTAGAGAAATCACCGGCCGCTGGCTCGGTCAGAGACCGGCCAGAGCAAAACCAGATCCTTGACGCGCAATCTCGTGAACATTTCCGCCGCGTATTGCATGAGTCGTCAGTAATCTACAAGGAAAGGCAAACCATGAGAAGATCACGATCCAATCGCCCCAGTCTGATCGGCACGGCCGCCCGCACGGCGGTCGTCGTCGGCACCGCTACGGCTGTGTCAGGCGCCGTCGCCGGTTCCCAGCAGCAGAAGGCCGCTGCCAAGCAGGCGCAGGCCACTGCGGCTCAACAGCAAGCCTTGGCCGAGCAGCAGGCCGCGCTGGAAGCCGCCCAAGCCGCCGCAGCGCCAGCGCCTGGGCTGACCGACGAAACCATCGCCCAACTGAAGCAGATCGGCGAGCTGCATCAGGCGGGCATTCTGAGCGACGAGGAGTTCGCCGCCACCAAGGCCCGGCTGTTGGGCCTTTAGTCACATAACCCATTGCACCCGAAAGGAACACCAACGATGAAATCTTTTGTCAAAATCAACCTGCTATTAGTTTTGGTGCTGCTCGTGGCGGCCTGCGCGCCGGCCGCGACGCCAGCGCCTGTAGAACCGACAGTTGCTGCTCGTGGCGGCCTGCGCGCCGGCCGCGACGCCAGCGCCTGTAGAACCGACAGTTGCGCCAGAACCCCCTATGGCCATCGAGCCGCCCATCGCCATCGAGCCGCCTGCGGCGCCCAGCTTCGACCTGGCCGGCACCAACTGGGTGCTGAGCTCGCTGGACGGCGCTGCCCCGCTGGAAGGCACCACCGTGACCCTCAGCTTCGGCGCCGACGGCTCCGCTTTCGGCACCGACGGCTGCAACCGCTTTGCCACGACCTTCACCCAGGACGGCGCCAACCTGACCTTTGCCCCTGCGGCCGGCACGATGATGATGTGCCCTGAGCCGGAGGGTGTGATGGAGCAGGCCGCCGCCTTCACGGCCGCGCTGGCCCAGGTTACCAGCTTCACCGCCAACAATCGCCAGTTGGCGCTGCTGTCAGGCAACCAGATCCTGGCCACTTTCGTGGCTGATGTGCAGACTCTGGGCGGCACCGAGTGGAACGTGACCATGTACAACAACGGCCGCGAGGCTGTGGTTGGCCTGATCGAAGGCACTGAGATCAACGTTCTCTTTGGCGAGGATGGCGAGCTGTCGGGCAGCGCGGGCTGTAACCAGTTTATCGGCAGCTACACCGTCGACGGCAACACCATCCAGATTGGCCAGCTTGGCTCGACCATGCGCTTCTGCGCCGAGCCGGAAGGGACCATGGAGCAGGAGCAGGCCTTCCTGGCCGCCTTGCAGAGCGCTGCGACCTTCCGCATCGAAGCGGACAACCTGGAGCTGCGCACGGCTGATGACGCCATGGCCGTCATGGCGACCGCCCGCGTCGAGATAGACCTGCCTGCGCCGCCCGACCCAGCCACACCCACCGGCCGCGTCGTCGGCACGCAGAGCCTCAACATTCGCTCCGGCCCTGGCACCGCCTTCCCGGTGGTCGGCGTGGCCCGCTTGGGCGATGAGGGCGAACTGGTCGGCCGCAGCGCTGATGGCCGCTGGTGGGCCGCGTCCGTGCCTACTGCGCCCGGCGGCGTCGGTTGGGCATCGGCCGACTTCGTGCTGGCCACCAACGCCGAGAACGTGCCGGTGATGCAGGGCCCGCCCCCGCCGCCGCCCACGCCCACCCCGCTGCCGCGACCCACGGCTACGCCTGTACCGCCGGCGCAGCCCACGCCCACGCCGTCAGCCCAGATCAACTTCACGGCTGACCGCACCACCATCATGCAGGGCGAGTGCGCCACGCTGAGCTGGTCGGTGCAGAACGTGCAGGCCGTCTGGGTCTATCCGCTGGGCGCGAACTACGCCGCCTTCCCGCGCACGGGTGTGGGTTCGGAAGTCGTCTGCCCGGCGACCACCACGACCTACGAGATGCGCGTGCGCCTGCGCGACGGCACCACTCAGTTCCGCCAGGTGACGATCACGGTCAACCCGGTTGCGCCGACCGCCACCCCAATGCCGCCGGTCAATCCCATTCCGCCGGTCGATTCGCTGGCCGGTACGAGTTGGAACGTGGTCAACTTCAACAACGGCGCGGCCATCGTCACCCTCGCCCCTGGCACCAGCATCACCATGAACTTCGGCGTTGATGGCCAGGTGACGGGCAACTCAGGCTGCAACAGCTTTTCGGCTGGCTACACAGTTAACGGCAGCGCTCTCTCCATCACCCCACCCAGCAGCACGCAGCAGTTCTGCGAGTCGCCCGCGGGCGTCATGGAGCAGGAGGCCAGTTTCCAGATGGCCCTGCCGTCGGCGGCCAGCTTCAGCATCAACGGCAACCAACTGGAGATCCAGAACGGCGCCGGCCAGATCATCGTCGTGGCAACGCGCTAATCCTTAGGCGCCTTTGCCATCTCTCCTGGATTGCGCCGCCTGCCTGCACACTCCTGGCCGGCAGGCGGCGCACCATTTCCGCCCCCCATGTCCACCGCCAGACCCACCCCGCGCCGCGCGCCGCGCCGCCCACCACCTCCGGCTGAGGGCCGGGTGGAGACGATGGTGGCGCGCTTTGTGGCGCCTATCGATGCCCTGACCGCAGCCATCTACAGCATCCTGATCGTGCTGACCTTCACCCTGGCCTTCACCGTGGTCAAACGCTGGCCGGGCACTGATCAGCCAATCCCAGAAGGTTTTGGCACGGAGCTGTTCTTTGCTGTGCTGGGCGCAGCCGTGGCCTGGGCCTTAATCGACGGGCTGATGCTGGCTCTGCTCTCCTTGCTGGAGCGCAGCGAGAAGCACCGCTTCTTACAGGCGCTGCAAGCGGCCGACAGCGACGAAGAAGCGGTGGAGGTCATCGCCGACGAGTTCGACTTCGTTCTGGAGCCCATCACCAGCGAGCAGAAGCGCGGCCTGCTCTACGCCGATGTGCTGGAGCACCTGCGCGACAGCCAGCCGCAGCCGGTGGGCTTTCAGCGGGAGGATTTCGTCGAGTCGGCAGTTTCGGCGTTGGTAGCACTGATCGCCGCAATCCCTGCGCTGCTGCCGCTCTGGCTGCTGCGCAACGATCCCCTGGCAGCGCTGCGTGCAGCAAACATCGTGTCGTTTATCATGCTGTTCATCCTCGGCTACCGTTGGGGTGTCTACACCGGCGCCAACCGCTGGAAGACAGGGCTGCTGCTGCCAGGCTTTGGCATCATCCTGATGGCCATCGCCATTCCCTTGGGTGGATGAGTCGCTCTCGATAGCGAGGCTCCCCGGAGTACGACGCTTATGACCCGTTCCATTCGCCAGTTCGTTCGTTTTCTGTTCCGCTTCGCCGTGCTGTGGCTGGTGGACGCCGTGTCGTTGCTCATCACGGCGGCCATCCTGCCAGGCATGGACTTCACAGGCACAGGCAGCTATCCGGCGTGGGTAACAGCGGTGTCGGCAGCCTTCGTGATGGGGCTGATCAACCTGCTGATCCGGCCGCTGATCCTGCTGCTGGCCCGGCCGCTGGGCTTCTTCGCCATGTTCGGCGTCGGCTTCCTGGTCAACGCCGTGGTGCTGTGGATCACGGCGCAGCTCCTGGCGCCCTATTTCGTCCTGAACAACCTGATCGAGGCGATCATCGCCAGCATCGTCCTGGCCATCATCAACACCGTGATCACTGGCGTGATCGAGCTGGACGACGAAGGCTCCTTCTACCAGAACCGCATTGAGCGGGCGGCCAGGCGGCAGGGTTTTTCAGGCGCGGCTGAGCCGGGCCGCGGGCTGGTGATGATGGAGATCGACGGCCTGAGCTACCACCACCTGCACCAGGCCTTGGCCGACGGCCTGATGCCCACCCTGCAGGCGATGATCGACGAGGAAGGCTATGTGCTCTCCAAGGTCGACTGCGGCATCCCCTCGCAGACCTCAGCCTGCCAGGCCGGCATCATGTTCGGCGACAACCACGACATCCCCGCTTTCCGCTGGTATGACAAGAGCCAGCAGAAGCTGATGGTCTCCAGCAAGGATGCGTCCGATCTCAACGCCCGCTACGCCCAAGGCAACGGCCTGATGCGCGGCGGCTCCAGCATCAGCAACATGCTCAACGGCGACGCCGAGAAGTCGCTGCTGACCCTGGCCGACATCCGCGCCGGCGATGCCGAGCAGCGGAAGCGCCGCGCCGAGGACATCCGCCTGCTGATGCTGCACCCCTACTTCTTCATGCGCACCATCGTGCTCTTCTTCGGCATGGTGGGGCGCGAGCTGTGGGAAGGCTGGCAGCAGCGGCGCAAGGACGTCATCCCCCGCCTGAACCGGCTGCACGGCGGCTATCCCTTCATCCGCGCAGCCACCTCGGTGCTGGTGCGCGACCTGGGCGCCAACCTGACCGCGCTGGACATCGTGCGCGGCGCGCCGGCGATCTACCTGACCTGGGTGGGCTACGACGAGGTGGCGCACCACTCCGGCCCCTGGACCAGCGACGCCTTCGGCGAGCTGAAGCGCTACGATCAGGTCATCGCTCAGATTCGCCGCACCATTCAGGAAAAAGCGCCGCGGCCTTACGACCTGGTGATCCTCTCCGACCACGGCCAGTCCTTCGGCCCGACCTTCAAGATGCGCTACGGCGTCACGCTGAAAGAGTTCATCGAGCAGCAACTGCCCCAGGGCGTCACCGTGGCCCAGTCCATGGGCGGTGACACCGGCATGACCTCGCTGGCCGGCGTGTCGGGCGAGCTGGCCAACGTCCAGCAGCAGGCGGGCGGCGCGGCTGGCAAGGCGGTAGCCAAACAGAGCCAGAAGCTGATCGACAAGGGCGCCAAGGCCCAAGAGGGCGAGGAGCCGGCCCAGGCGGCGCAGGTGACGGCCTACGGCAGCGGCAACCTGGCCCAGGTCTACTTCGACCTCTATCCGCGCAAGATCACGCTCAGCGAGCTGAATACAGCCTACCCCGGCATGGTCGATGCGCTGGTGCAGCACGAGGGCATCGGCCTGGTCTGCGGCTACGGGGACGACGGCACGCCCGTGGCGCTGAGCAGGGCCGGCCAGCGCAACCTGCACACCGGCGAGGTGACAGGCGAGGACCCGCTGCTGCCCTACGCCCCGGCTGATCCGAACGCCTACGGCCACGCCAGCATCGAGAAGCGGGTCTGGCAGGTGCGGCGGGTGATGGACTTCCCCCATGCGGGCGACCTGATGGTGATCAGCACGGTCTACCCAGACGGCACGGTGGCCGCGCTGGAGGAGCTGATCGGCAACCACGGCGGGCTGGGCGGCGAGCAGACCGACGCCTTCCTCTTCCATCCGCCGGACTTCGCAGTGCCGGACACGCGCAACTCGACCGACGTCTACCACATCCTCAACGCCGTGCGCGGCACGCCCGTACCAGAGAAGGCTGTAGTCGCGGCCAAGGCCGAGGAGCCCAGCGCCTGGTCGCCGTCCAACCTGGCCAGCGGGATCGGCGCCTTCGGCGCCTGGATTGGTTTGGCGCTGCGGGCCCTGGTGCTGGACCGCGATGCCTATAAGACGGTGGTCAAGGACGCCCTGATGACCGGCCCGGCGCTGCTGATCGCCGTGCTGGCAACCTTCCTTGAGATGCTTTTCTGGGCCGACGGCATCGACCTGACGTTTTTCGCCTTGCGGATCAGCCTGTGGGTGGCGGCGGTCTTATTCGTCTTCGCTGCCGGCCGGCTGTTGAGCGGCAAGGGCAAGTTCACCAGGACTTTGCGTGTCATGGGCTTTGCCCAGGTTGGCTGGTTCGTCGGTATCCTGACGCTGATCACGCCGATTGCGCCGGTGGTGCGGTTGATCACCGTGCTGCTGGTCTTCTTTGGCACCTGGATCGGCGCCTCCGAGGCCCATGAAACCAAAGGCTGGCGCACGGTCCTGCTGCCGGTGGTGGCGCTACTCGTGCTGGTGGTGGCGGCCTTTGTGCTGGGCTCGCTGCTGGCTGGCGCGGAGTTCGCCGTCGATGCGTTGATGGGCGACCTTGGCGTCGCGCCGCAGTAATCGTTTGGGTGTGTTCAAAATGGGGTGACCGCGTCATTGCGAGGAGGCCGCCGACGAAGCAATCCCCCCCGGTGCATGACGAGATTGCTTCGCCGCAGACGGCTCGCAATGACAAGCAATCAACCGGTTTTGAATGCACCCTTATCGTTCGATAAGGAGGCTTCCCACACCATGCAACGTATTGCAACGTGGCGAAGACAGTTCAACTGGCGCATGCTGCTCATGCGCATCGTCATCAATGCCCTGGCTTTGCTCATCACCACCGGGCTGGTGCCGAACATCTATTTCGTCGACCGAACTATCGGGACCTGGCTGCTGCTGGCGATCTTCCTGGGCATTCTGAATGCCTTCGTCAAGCCCATCATCCAGTTCCTGACGTTGCGTTTCATCTTTGCCACCTATGGCCTGGTGGTAGCGTTGATCAATGGCGTCCTGCTGCTGCTGTTGGAACTGCTGTTCCCCACCCGCTTTTACGTGGAAGGCATTTTCATCTGGCCGCTGATAGGCGGCGCAGTGATCGGCATCATCAGCGCCGTGCTGGAGAACCTGCTGGGCCTCACCCCGCCCATCGTCTCTGAGAAGTATCCCGAGCTGCGCCAGCGGATCAAGGACCGTGAGACCGGCTCTGTTGAGGCTCGTATCACAAAAACCGCCATCGAGAGGACTCTGGAGCCTAAGGTAGGCGAGCAGCCTGAGGTCTCACAGGCCGAGGCAGCGGTGGCTGTACTGGCTGTGGTCGGCTCCGACGACGACGCGGCTGCCGAGCCGGCCGATCCAGAACAACCGGCGAAACCGGCCGCGCAGCAGGAGGCGTAAGCCATGCCCATGGAACAAGCATCGACTATCGATAAAGTGCGTGAGAACCTGCGCTTGCAGCAGGTTTACAACGTCTTCCTGCGCTACGGCCTGGACATCGCCTTCGAACGCGTGCCCACCATCGCAGCCCTGCGCCAGAGTATGCAGCGCTGGGTCTGGAATCTGCCGGAGGACCTGGAGTCGCCAGACCTGCCGGTCAAAGTGCGCCTGATGATCGAGGAGTTGGGCCCAACCTACGTCAAGGTGGGCCAGATCGTCTCCAGCCAGGCCTCGGTAATCCCGGCAGAGTGGGAGGAGCAGCTCGCCAAGCTGCAGAGCAACGTGCCCCCCTTCCCCAGCGACCAGGTGCGTGAGATCATCGTCGACCAACTGGGCGCGCCGCCGGAGGAGCTGTACGCTGCCTTCGACCCCTTGGCGTTTGCCGCGGCCTCGACGGCCCAGGTACACCGGGCCACCCTGCACGATGGGACCGAGGTGGTGGTGAAGGTGCAGCGGCCCAACATCCGCAACCAGATGAGGGCCGACGTGGGCATCATGCGCAACGCGGCTCGGGTGCTGTCCAGCCGCTCACAGGCGCTGCGCGCCATCGACCTGAGCGGCATGGTCGACGAGTTCGGCAGCAACGCCATCCGCGAGCTGGACTACACCGGCGAGGCCTACAACGCCTACCGGCTGACCCAGAACATGGCCGGTATCCCCGGTGTGCATATCCCCACGATCTACCCGGAGCTGTCCAGCGACCGTATCCTGACCATGGAGTTCATCCGCGGGGTCAAGATCAGCAACCTGGAGGCCATCGACGCGGCCGGGTTGGATCGCAAGACGCTGGCCCAGAACGCGCTGCGCGCCATCGTCAAGCAGTTGCTGATCGACGGCTTCTTCCACGCCGACCCGCACCCCGGCAACGTGCTGGTCAACCTGGAGACGGGCGACATCGCCTTCATCGACACGGGCATGGTGGGCGAGCTGGAGCTCAGCCAGCGGCTGAACATCATCCAACTGCTGATCGCGGTGACACAGAACGACGTGATGGGCATGGCCTCGGTGATGAAGAGCCTGAGCGTGCCGTTCGTCGACAAGGTCGACGAGAAAGCCTACTACAAGGACTTCGAGCGCACCGTCGGCCGGGCCATGATCTCGGGCAGCAAGGCTGACTTCGGCCAGACCGTGAATCTGGCCATGGATCTGCTGCGCCGGCACGGCCTGCGGCTGGACGCTAACCTGACCCTGGCCATCAAGGCGCTGATGCAGGCTCAGGCCATCGCCGTCCTGCTCTTCCCCGAGGGCGGTATCGTGGCCGACGGCGTGCAGATGATCCGCGAGGAGGCGTTGAAGGCTGTCACCGCCGACCGCCTCTACGACGAGGCCAAGAAGCAGCTCACCATGGTGGCGCGCCAGGCAGCCGACAACCTGCCCAGCCTTTCCGAAGCCACCATGGGCTGGCTGAACCAGTACCGCAAGGGGCGCTTCGAGGTCTACGTCGATACCTCTGGCGTGGCCAAGGAGGTACAGAAGATCAATCGCTTCGGCCGCCAGTTGGTGATTGCGCTGCTGGTGGTGGGGATGATCATCGGCTCCGCCATCGCCACGGTCGGCATCGGCCTGGGCGGCTTCGAGGGCCGGTACTGGGACTTGATCGCCCAGATCGCCGTCTTGGGTTATATCTTCTCCTCCCTGGTCGCGGGTCTCATCATCCTGCGTCTGATCTGGCGTTGGATACGAGGCAGGGAGCCGGATCGAGACTGAACGGCCTCAAGTCCGGCTGCAACCCAGGCCGGCAGCACGGCTCCATAGCAACAAAACAAACGCTCTCTGCTGTCTCAGCAAGGAGCGTTTGCTTTTGCCGCATGGGGGCAATCAAGGTATTATTGACCTGGGCATGCTGGCTGGCAGCCCCAACGATGTGATATACCTGGCGCGTTACTACTCAGCCATAGGTGCCGGGCACTTGAATCTGCGCCTGCAACGATGTCTGCCGAACCCATTCAAGCCGCACATGGGCTGCAAGTGCCCGGCACCTGAGTAGTAACCCTGGCGCGGTGGCTTGTCAAATCGACCGGATTGCTGCCGCTGCTCGCTCAATGCTGCGGCGTGATCTTCAGGGCGTCCTGCCCGACTCGGCGCGGACGTCTCGCCATTCAACGAGTAAGAACGTATGACTTTGAAGCGAATCATACTCACTGGGTTGATCCTGATCCTGCTGGCGCCTGTAGCAGCCGGCGCGTTTGCGCTTTGGGCCGACTGGCATGTGGAGCAGATTGCGGCTGGCCGCGTCTACGACGACCTGGACGCGCTGCCTCAGCGCGAGGTGGCGGTGGTGCTGGGCACCTCCAAGTACTCGCGCGGCCGGCTGAACAGCTTCTACGTCGGGCGCATTCGGGCCGCGGCCGAGCTGTACCACGCTGGCAAGGTGGATGGCATCCTGGTCAGCGGCGACAACGGCACCGCCAGCTACAACGAGCCGGCCGAGATGCGCGCTGACCTGGTCGCGCTGGGCGTGCCGGCCGAGCACATCACGGCCGACTACGCCGGCTTTCGCACGCTGGACTCGATCTACCGGGCCGGCGACGTCTTCGGCTTGGACAACTACATCGTCGTCTCGCAGCCTTTCCACATCGAGCGGGCGCTCTACCTGGCCGACCAGAAGGGCCACGACGCGATCGGCTACGCCGCGCGCGGCCCGCAAGGCGTCCATTTCCAGCGCAACCGCGCCCGCGAGGTCCTGGCCCGCGCCAAGGCCGTGCTGGATGTGGAGATCCTGAACCTCGGCCCGAAATTCCTGGGCGAGCCGGTGTACGTCAATCGCAGAGCGCCCGCGGAGTCGTAGCGTGGCGCCCTGCGAGGCGTTGATCACCATGAAGCCCAGGGCCAGGCCGCCGTCAGGACCTGCTGGACATGGTCGAGCTGATCAACGCCGGCGCCGATGTGCGGCGCGTGTGGCGGTACCTGGAGCAGTACGGCGGTGATCTGGTGGCGATGTTCGATGGGCTGGTTGAGGAAGCGTTGGCTGGGTAGAAGGAGACTCTGGTTGATGGCATACCGCAGCAATGAACGATGCAGGCCTGGCAAAGAGAGACACGGCCTCGAATTACTTGCGGGAGTTGGAGCGCATCGGCGTCCTGCAAGCGGAAAAGAGCGGGCGAGAGGTGCTGTACAGGCACCCGGCTCTCCTGGAGGCATTGAGCGTATGAGGGCTCAATACAATCGGAAAGATATGCCGACAAAATGCGGTTCTCGTCGGTATATTGCTCCGATATGCCGATATCATCGGCATATCGGAGTCCCGCAATGCTCTGGTGCGCGTGGTGCTGCCAACTGGGCGGCGATCGGCCATGACGACTAAACAAAGAGCACCACTGGCCCGTGTAGCGATAGCAAACAATTGCCTTTGCCCACTGTGCGTGATCTGTGTACAATCCAGGCTGGACGCAGCCCGATGACATGTGCCAGGACTGCGCCGCTCGCCACGGCGAGACCCGGTCCGACCTGATCACCCGGGCGGCGTTGGAGTTCATGGCTGAGGTTGAGCACTGGTCCCCATGAAGCCCAGCGCCAGGCGCCGCCAGGACCTGCCGGACGTGGTCGAGCTGGTCAATGCCGGCGCCGATGTGCGGCGCGTGTGGCAGAATCTGGAGCAATACGGCGGTGATTTGGTGGCGATGTTCGATGGGCTGGTTGAGGAAGCGTTGGAAAGCTAGACGACCAGGTAGCTTCCAGGTAATGGCGTGCGCAGGAAAAGTTTGCCCTGCCAGATCGGTAGCAGTGCAGTGCGCCACGGCGAGACCCAATAGGGGCTTACCGCGCAGGCGGAATTGGAGGTTACAGAGTAAGGGTGAGGCATGACATCTGCCTTCAACCAAGTTGATTGCGCTCTCGGACTCCGGCGGGCATCATGCGTCCCAAATTTCGATAATGAGCAAAAGAAGGTATACTCCAAATAGTTCATGCGTTCTAAGGTTAGGATAGCAGAGAGATGGAACAGGCATACTGTCCTTTTACGGTAGCTGAATATTTCGCAGGCATTGGCTTGGTCAGGATGGGCCTCCAGTCTCGAGGTTGGCAGGTAGTCTTTGCCAACGACATCTCGATGAAGAAGCAGGAGATGTATGAGGCATTCTTCCCTGATGACGAAGCGCACTACCTAGTGGGCGACATTTTCGACATCGATCCCAGGCAAGTCCCAGACACTACTCTGGCGACTTGTTCGTTTCCTTGCATTGATCTCTCTCTTGCAGGGAATATGAGTGGGATAATCGATGGTGGTCATTCCAGCGCGTTCTGGGGGTTCACCAAGATGCTTAACGCCCAGGGGGAGTCTGCGCCCCCGATAGTGCTAGTCGAAAATGTTCCTGGTTGGCTTCACTCCAACAAGGGGAAGGACTTCAGAGTAACGGTCGAAGCGCTGAATGACCTCGGATATGCCTGTGACGTATTCGTGTTGGACGCTTTGAGATTCACGCCTCAGAGCAGATTGCGTGTTTTCCTCGTTGGTACGCGGTTTCCTGCAAGCTACACAACAATGGAGTTAATTCTGACGCGGCCGAAGTCACTGCTCTCGGATCAGCTCAGAAGAAGCATCGTTGCCAACAAGGACCTGCGGTGGTTCTACAACGATATCCCTGAACCACCTCCACTCAAATCTGCTGGTCTCGCTGAGATCATCGAGTTGATGAGCGATTTTGATGAACGATGGTGGTCTGATGATGAAGTTGCTCGGCACTTGGCGATGATGAACGACTTGCATCGTGAGAGAATCGAGCAGTTGAAACACGGTGAGCAATTCTCTTATCGCACCTTCTATCGTCGGCGGCGCGAAGGATATCAACGAGCTGAAGTAAGAGACGATGACTTGGCCGGTTGTCTCCGTACTGCCGTGGGTGGCAGCGGCAAACAGTTCATAATCAGAGCTGGCAAGGGTACCATTAGGATGCGAACAATGACACCAAGGGAATATGCGCGTCTACAGGGGGTTCCTGACAGCTATCGGATTACTGTGAACGGCGTGCAGGCGCTCACTGGGTTCGGCGACGCGGTATGCGTACCGGCGATCTCCTGGATCGCTGAACATGTTTTGAGCCCTTTGGCTCAAAACGGTTCTCCGATGTATCAGCGTCAGTTGCCTAACGCTCAGCTCTTTTTGCTCGAACATGAGCGACAATCTCAAACCTGAAGATCGCCAAAAGACAATGCGAGCAGTCAAAGGCAAGGGTACAAAACTCGAAATGCGCCTTTGGGCAATGCTTGCAGGAATGGGTTTGCGGGGATGGAGGAAGAATGTTAGCGACATCGCAGGTAAACCGGACGTTGTCTTCTCTGACAGAAGAGTTGTTATGTTCATTGATGGTTGTTTCTGGCATGGATGCCCCATCTGCAACAGAAAACTCCCCCAAACAAATCGAGAATACTGGGAAAGAAAGATCAGCCGCAATATCGAACTTGCTACATTGCACAACGACCAACTCCAGCGCGAGGGATGGACTGTGGTAAGAATCTGGGAACACGAAATGACTGACAAGGCCATCATCCGGGCAAGGATACGTCACGCCCTAGAAACCAAGGAGCAGCAACTTGAACACCTCACATAGCGAAGAGATCAAGGATCAGAGTCGCCAAGTCCTGAACACCTGGCTTGAGTCATGTACTCGACATGGCAAGATTTCCCGCAACACAGTCGCCGTCGGCATAGTAGTGCTGGATCACCTTAGACGTGCATGTCCTGTCACGCGCGAGGAGATCATTTCTCAAGGCGGCGAAGTCAGCGGCGCGCGTTCAGGACTCAAGACGATTCTTGAGCTCTATGGCATCCCGCGAGACTACTTGAAGGAAGTTACGACGCGCCAAGGGCATCAAGATGGACAAAGACTTCTTGAGCAACTTGAATGGGGAAGTCGACTGGCTGAGATGCCAGAAGATGATAGAGACGAATTGCTATTGGAGTTGATCGATGTTTTGAAGGCGCTTGCCGGCGAATGGATCAAGCGGCAGAACCTCAAGCTAGACATTGATCGCCGCAACGCGCCTACTACCTGGGTAAGCATCATCTTGGACAATGCCAAAGGCCGTTCAGGCGGAGTGGTCGAGCAGCAGCTTGTTGGTGCAAAGCTGACAAGGCGCCTCAAAGACTCGGTCATACCCAATCACCCAGCACATGCCGCGGACAGACAAACTGAACGGGCGGGCGATTTCGTCATTGCACAATTGGTGTATCATGTCACGGCCTCCCCATCTCGAGACGTCTTGCAGAAGTGCGCCAGAAATGTGCGGCTCGGCTTGCACCCTGTCCTTCTTGTGCCTGCAGAACAAGAAAATCGAGCCCGAGTGCTTGCGCAAGACGAAGGCATCGAGAAAGACTTGGCGATCATCTCAATTGAGTGTTTTGTGGCAACAAACATCCTTGAGATTGCAGCGGAAGAGAGCAAAGATCTCTTTAGCATCTTGAAGGAGATCGTGGAGATATACAACAAGCGACTGTCAGAAGTTGAAACGGACTTGTCGCTGCTTATTGAAGTTCGCTAGATGCTAATGTACGATGTATGTGGCCATGATGGGGTGCAAGGTGGATCAAGGTCTAGCTGCACCTCAGCTTAGTTATCCTTTGCACCCAAGCCTGAACATTGATCGCAGGTTTGTTTGGTGGCTTATCAGATTCTTGTGACAATACCTTCGCCAAATTAGGCTGATGTGAGCAACTGTGTAAGCTCTGGTTTG
>CAZVGR010000105.1:0-18667 GCA_964626845.1 uncultured Anaerolinea sp. | reverse complement strand
GATTGGTGATTGGTGATTCGACAGGGTGGTAGGTACTGATTGGGCCAGGCCGCACGGGGCAGCGAGTCCCCGACCAATCTACCAATCTACCCTTGTTCTGTCCTCTGCAAGTGTCCCAGCGCCTGTCTGAGCAAGGTCTGGTTGCCTGCATCGTTAAACCACTGCGACGCGCCGGAAGGGTGGGGGAGCGGGATGACCTGGCAGCGCGGCGGGAGGTGGTGTCGCGCCCAAGGGGTCAGCCGATCGTCGTCGGCCGGCCGGGTGAAGGCATGGCCGATCAGTTCATTCAGCCGCGCCCCGTTGCCCAGGAAGCGCTGGATGGCCAGCCCGCCGACGGGGACCACAACCTGCGGCTGCACCAGGGCCAGCTCCTGCTCCAGCCACGGCCGGCACAGCGCCTGCTCTTCTTTGCCGGGCACGCGGTCGCCGCGGCCGGCCGGATGCGGGCCGGGATAGCACTTGGTGATCGCGGTCATGTAGTTAGCCGCGCGAAACTGATCCTCGTCCCAGCCGGCCTCGGCCAGCCAGCGGAAGAGCCGCTTGCCGGCCGGGCCGCTAAAGGGGCGGTGGGTCCGCTCCTGCTCCACCCGGCCCGGCGCCTGGCCCACGATCATCAGCCGGGCCGTGGGTGAGCCGGCAAATATGGGCGGCGACACGATGAAGTGGCCCGCCTCGGCGCAGCGGCGGCAGGCATGAAGCTCGGCGTGCAGGGCAGGGAGCGTGGCGAACATGGCAGAAATTATACCACGGCGCGGCTGTGGCGAGTAACCGCAGGGACGAGAGCGGTTCCAGCCGTCGCGATTCCCTTCGGTTTTGCCGACGGAGGGCGCGCCCAGGGAATTCATGTTGATATTTCGCAGCCCGCCGGGCTACAGCGCGCTGGCGCCGCGCACCGCTCAGGTCTTGACCAGGCTGGCCCAGGCGTCCTGCAAGGTGAAGCCGCGGCGCGTGTACAGGGCGTAGGCGCGGGCGTGCCTGGTGACGTGGGTCTGAACCTCGACGCGGCGGTGGCCGGCCGCGGCCATCTCGACCAGGGCGCGGTCCAGCAGATAGCTGCCCAGGCCGCGGCCCTGCCAGGCTGGTTGCACGTCCAACCGCACAATCGCCGCGCCGGTCGGGCCCGCGCTGGTAGTGGCGGCTTCAGTCGCTTCCGGGGGCGCTGAACGACTGAAGTCGTTACTACCAACGTCTGGCCGCCACACCACACGCGCCACAGCCACACTGGTCGCATCTGCCAACAGGACGCCAGCATACGGCCAGCCATCGTTATCGCCCCACAGGCGCAGCTCGTCGTAGCCAGGGCCGGTCCATGGCTGCTGCTGGCTGATGGCCACAACGCGCAGCCCCAGCGCGTCCCAATCCGGCTCGGCCGGCGGCTGGATGGTGTCGTTCAGCTCGCGGGCCAGGCTGACGTCGCCCGGTTCGACGATAGCGTAGCCGCGGCGGGCCAGCCACTCGATCAGCGGGCGGTCCGTGCGCAGTGATAGGCCCATGCGCTGGCTGGAACCGAACAGCGGCGGCCGCGGGCCTTCAACTGAGCCGTACAGGGGGGTGGTTTCCGTTGCGAAAGAGACGGGGCAATAGTAGAGCCAGCTCTCGGCTGCTTGCAGCAGCCGCCGTCCGATCCCCTGCCCCCGCCAGCCCTCGGCGACCATCAGCCAGGCGATGTGGTGGCGCGGGTCGTAAAGCTGGTAGACCCCCTGGGCTGGCGCGGGCCGCAGCGCATGGACGCCGCCCACCACCCGCCCGTCGTCGGCCACGGCCAGGATCAGCCCGCGGGGATCGAAGGCGGGCGCGGCGATGACGCGCTGCTGCCATTCCTGCGCGGTCAGCGGCCGGTAGTTGCGCTGGCCGGCGAAGGCGGCGTTCCAGAAGTGAAGCAGTCCGTCTCCGCGATTGGGCTGGTAGGTTTCGAGGCGAATCATCGACTGTCTCCTGGCCCTTTTGTGTCACTATCGGGCACAGACGTGCTCCACTGGAAGCGGATGATCTCCTGGCAGCCTGCTCGGAACATATGTGACCACTGCAAAGACATCAACACCCAAGCAATCACCATTGTACCCAGTATGAGCGTAGTAAAGCACCCGACATAAACCATGGTCGCAGCTGCGTCTGGTCCTTCCTCCATGATGCGCTCCCAAATCATGGCTACGCCGATGAACACCCCAAAAAGGATAATGCTTATCACAATCCAAGGTTTGATCTTGACCTCAACATGCACCTCGTCGCCGTTGCGCGTTGCTAACCCGACGACACCATACACTGGCGGAAACGTTAGTCGATAGACACAACGATTCTCGTCCACCATCACCCATGACGTGATCATAGGAAATTTCGAGCTGCGTCTTGGATCGATTGTACGCTGCTCGCTGATGCGCTCGGTCAAATGGAGCACCGTCCAACGATTGCTCAAATCCACCTCTTCTGCCTTGATGGCGGGACTGATCACTCCATGCACGCGCCAGTACAGACCCAAGATGGCGACAACAATGATTATCCCGACTAGCACTACTTCTAGCATAGCGCCTCGATTATTCCAACGATCTCATCAACCCGATAACCAACCGCTGCATAGAAGAAGTTCGCAAATCTCACAAAGGCCGCAAGCCCGCCAGTGCTGGGTTGTCGTCCCGGTCAGATTGGCTGCAACGCCCCTCGATTTCCTCAGTATCGGTGACTTCGAAAAAGAGTTCGATAGCTTCAGCCAGGTTGTTGCGAGCTTCTTCCACGCTTTTTCCTTGGCTGGCAATATCCAGTTCTGGGCACAGCGCCACATACCATTCGTCATCTTGTTCGATGATTGCCGTGAAGTAACGCAATTGCTTCATACTCCGATCATCCTCTGGGCTTCTATGGCTGCCTTGTGCATTGCAAAAGTGTAACACACTGGCCATCGTATCAGAGGCTCACATGCCAACATACCTGGCATACACCGTCCGCGCCACGGCCTCATCCTCCGTCCCCTTGATGATCGCGCGCGCGTCGGCGAAGACGGTGAGCTCCAGGCCGTCGATGGGGGCGCGCAGGAGGTAGGGGTTGGCTGTCACCTGGGCGATGCCGGACTGGCGCAGCCGGCCGGCCAGCTCGGCCAGGTCCACGGCCGGCCGGCCGGCCACGCTGATCTGCACGGCGTTGCGGCCGCACAGGGTGGCCGTGCGGGTGCCGGCTTGGGCGTGCAGAAACTCGAAGTCGCGCTGGCCGCAGGTGGGGCAGTCGGGCCGCCGCAGCACCTCGAAGCGCTCCAGGCTGTTGTCCAGCAGGTCGAAGTTGAGCAGGCTGCCGCTGTTCAGCTCGCCGAAGCCGGCCAGCAGCTTGAGCGCCTCGCCGGCCGCGATGGAGGCCACCACCGAGACCGACGGCGCCAGCACGCCGGCCGTGTCGCAGGTCGGGGCCGTGCCGGGCGCGGGCATCTGGCCCAACAGGCAGCGCAGGCAGGCCGTCTCCCCCGGCCGGATGGTCATGGTCATGCCGTAGCTGGCGATGACGCCGGTGTAAACCCAGGGCAGGCCCAGCTTGACGCAGGCGTCGTTGAGCAGGAAGCGGGTCTCGAAGTTGTCCGCGCCGTCCATGGCCAGGTCCGCGCCGGCCAGCAGTTCCAGCACGTTGTCGGCCGTGACGTCGGCCACGATCCCCTCGACGGTGATCTCGGAGTTGATGCGGCTCAGCTTGCGCCGCGCGGCCTCGGCCTTGGGCAGCCCCTCGGCCATGTCCTGCTCGTCGAAGAGCAGTTGGCGCTGCAAGTTGTTGAGCTCGATGAAGTCGCGGTCGACGATGCGCAGATGGCCGACGCCGCTCCTGGCCAGGTGGTTGGCGATCACCGTGCCGGTGGCGCCACAGCCGATGAGGACGACCGTCGCGTCCAGCAGCTTGCGCTGGCCGGCCTGGCCCAGGTCAGGGAAGATGATCTGGCGGGCGTAGCGGGAGAGGTCAGAAGTAGTCATGGGATCATCCGAGAGTAACGAAACGAGTTGGTCAGGGAGCAAGAGACTAGCGTGGGTCGAATAGGGACTGGCGGCTTATGGCTGAGGAGCCAAGGTGGCGCCACCATCTCCTGGTTCTTGTGAGCTGTCGCCAGTCCCGTACCGAGACCGAAGCGGGTCGTGCCGTAGACTCGCTCCGGTCTCGATACGCTGGAGAGATTCTACCACATGGGTATTGAGTGACCTCAACCCGCTACTCGACCTGCGCTGGACACCAACTCAGATGGCCTGGCTCATACCCAAGCGTTCCAGGTTCTTTGCCATCTGCACCAGCGAAGCCCACTCGACGAAGTCCATGCGATCATCGGTCTGGCCAGTCCGATACAACCGTTGGAATTCATCGGATGTCATGCCGTAGCGGCGTTCATACTCAGCCAGCTCAGCGTTGAGCTCATCAAGGCGGATCTGATCTGCACTATCGCTCATAGGTTGGTCAACGCCTGTTCCAAATCCGCCAACAAATCCGCCGTATCCTCGATCCCACACGCCAGCCGGATCAGCGACGGGGAGATACCCAGCTCAGCCAGCTTGTCCGGGTCGGCGTCGAAGTAGCTGACCAGGGCCACCTGCTCCACGAGGCTCTCGACGCCGCCCAGGCTGGGGCCGATGTAGGGCAGGCGCAGCGCGTCGACGAAGTGACTGGCCGCGGCCGAGTCGCCGTCGATCTCGAAGGTGACGACGCCGCCAAAGCCGGCCATCTGGCTGGCCGCAACGGCGTGCTCGGGATGGCTGGGCAGGCCGGGGTACCAAACGCGGCGCACCCTCGGATGCGCCTCCAGCATGCGGGCCACGGCCAGGCCGTTGGCGTTCTGCCGCTCGACCCGCAGGGCCAGCGTCTTCAGCCCGCGGCCCACCAGGTAGGCGGCCTGCGCATCGACCACGCTGCCCAGCACGCCCTGGATCTGGCGCAGCGGCGCAGTCAACCCGCCCTTGCCGATGACCACACCGGCCAGCACGTCGTTGTGGCCGGCCAGGTACTTGGTCGCGCTGTGGATCACCAGGTCGATGCCGTGGTCCAGCGGCCGCAGGTTGAGCGGCGTGGCGAAGGTGCTGTCGATGGCCGTGCGTACGCGATGCGTGCGGCCAATCTCGCCCAGGCGGCTCAGGTCCAAACAGCGCATGAAGGGGTTGGTGGGCGACTCGGAGAGGATCAGCCGGGTCTCAGGGCGGATGGCGGCCTCGACGGCATGGAGGTCACCGGGCGGGGTGATGGTGGTCTCGACGCCGAAGCGAGCCAGGAAGCCATGGACGAAGTCACGAGTGCGGCGGTAGCTGTCGCCGGTGAGGACGAGGTGGCTGCCTGCGCTGAGAAAGACCCACAGCAGGCCGGTAATAGCCGCCATACCGCTGGCCACCAGCACCGCGTCGTCGCCCCCCTCCAGCGCGGCCAGCCGGGCCTCCACCGCCCGCACCGTGGGATTGCCGTAGCGGCCATACTCCTCGCGCTGCGGCGCATCCCAGAACATGCGCTCCTCCATGTACTCGACCAGCGCGGCTGTGTCGCGGAAGGTGTAGGTAGAGCTCTGGACGATGGGCGGCGTGATGCTGTCGTGCGCCTTGGCGCGCGCCTCGCCGGCGTGGACGGATTGGGTAGAGGGGCCGTAAGGGTGGGACATGGTGTGAAAAAAGAAAGTTCGGAAGTCGTAGGCTAGCAGTCTGCGACTTCCGAACTCTGCGGCCTGGTTTAGTACGGCCCGGCCCTGCCGCCCTGCCGTGCCCGGATCTGCGCCTCAAGTTGCGCCAACGATGGCATGGGGCCGAAGATCTCATCAGGGAAACGGCCGCCGCCGGACCAGAACAGCCAGCCCTCGGCGTTGGCGTCCTCGGCTGCCTGGCGCTGGATCATCATCTCCGGCACGTCATAGTTATAGCCGCGCGCTGGGCCTTCGGTGCGATAGTTGTTGGGATAGCCTTGCAGCCAGGGGCGGATGCGGGTCGGCAGGGGCACGATCTCGCGCACCCGCACCGTGCTGTCGTAGATCACCTTGTACGGGCAGAGCACCGGCTCGTCGCAGCCAGGGAACGTGCCCGGCCACCAGACCTGGGGATAGATCATCGGGCTCAGGTAGTCCAGCCCCTGGGCCATCTCTGCCAGATTCTGGCCGATGAAGGGCTCGTTGCCGTTGAGAATGATGCTGCCGAAGACGTCGATGGCCGTGAAAATGCCGTAGGGCTTCAACTCGCGCATCAACTCATGGGCGAAGTTGGTGATGGTCTCGCGGCGGTTTTCCGGCGTGCTTTCCACCGAGTAGGTCAGCATGTTGTGGTCGCGCAGGCCTGAGAAGCGGAAGTAGTCGAACTGGATTTCGTCGAAGCCCAGGGTTGAAAGCTCCTTCGCCAGATCGATCTGATACTGGCGCACCTCCGGCAGGTACGGGTCGGCCCAGGCCAGGTTCTCGCCGTCCTTCCACAGCACCGTCGGGTTAGACCGGCGGCGCAGCGCCCACTCCGGCACGCCCTCAGCCAGCGCGTCGTCCTTGAAGGTCACGAAGCGGGCGATGGTGTAGATGCCGCGCTGATTGGCCTCCTCCAGAAACTCCTGAGCCGTCATGATCTTATCGGGAAAGATGCCGAGCTCGCGGGCGATGGGATTCTGCGGGTCCCAGGCAATCTCGCCGTAATCACTTTTTATGTCGACCACCACGGCGTTCAGGTCAGGGGATTGCGCGATCAGGTCCAGGCGCGAGCGGATCAGGTTGCGGTCGTAGAGAAAATGGAAGGGCACGTAGAAGCCGCGCGCCTCGAAAGGCTCCATCTGCGCGGTCAGACACAGCGGCGCGCCGCAGTCGCCGCCCTCCAGCGTCTCCGGGAAGTACAGGCTGTAGCCCGGCGCCTTGAGCATGATCTGCGGGTCGGCCGGCAGGCCGCTCAGTTCGAATCTGCCGTCCTCGGCCGCGTCGCCGTAGACCACCGGCAGGGTGCCGCGGCAGGCGATACCCTGGCACACATCACGGTCGTAGGCGTAGACCACCACGCCCGGAATCGATTCGCCCGTCTGCGCGTCCACGGCCTGGCCGATGATCGTATCAGGCGCCAGGGCCAGCGCGACCTGGGCCGCGCCGTCGAAAACCTGGGCGACCGGCGCGAAGTTGGGCATGGTCACAGTGTACGTGTCGCCCGCCTCGATCAGCGGCAGCAGGGCTACGCCCTGGGCGTCGGTGGTCGCCTCGCTGCGCTGGCTGGTCACCACGGCGCCGCTGACCGGCTGGCCTGCCCGGTCGGTCACGGTTACCACCAACCCCTTGGGCTCCAGCGCCAGATCCAGGTCGGCGTCCTCGCTGAACTGGGCCTGCGCGGCTTCGTAGCCCGGCGCCTCGACCGTGATGGCCAGCGGCAGCTCGGTGGTCCAGAGGATGAAGCGGCCGTCGTCGTCGCTGGTGGCCGTCAGCGCGCCGGCCGTGACCGTCGCGCCGGCGATGGGGTTGTTGGTGACGTTGTTGACCAGCCGGCCGGCCAGATGCGGCGCCATCAACGCCACGTCCAGGGGCTGGCCGCCCAGCAGGTTGGCTGCCTCGTCGATGGGCTGGCTGGCCGGCTCGAAGCCTGCCAGCTCGGCTGCCAGGCTCAGATCGTCGCCGTGCAGCCGCAGCAGGCGGTACCGGCCAGCGTCGTCGCTGGTGGTCTTCTGGCCGCCAGCAGTCACGGTCACGCCGGCCAACGGCTGGCCGGTCTGGTAGTCGCTGACCACGCCGGTGAGCGCGGCCGGCTGCAAGGCGATGTCCACCGCCTCCTGGCCGTCCAGAGCCGCCATTGAAGCGACGGCAACTGCGGCCGGCATGAAGCCGGGCAGGGCCACGCTGATCTCGCCCGCGCCCACATCGCTGGGGAAGTAGAAGAAGCCGCTGTCCAGGCTCTGGCTGCTTTGTCCATTGAGGGTCAAGTCGACGCCGGGCAAGGGCTGGCCGCTCTCGGCGTCGCTGACGAGGCCATGCAGCCCGTTGGGATAGATGGGCAGGCTGATGGGTTGGGCATTGGCGCCGGTCCAGTCAGCCAGCGGCAGCTCGTAGGCGATGAAGCCCTCGGCGGCCAGCGCCACCTGGGCGCCGCTGCGCGGCAGACGCTGTAGCTCGAAGCGGCCCTCGCCGTCGCTGGTGGCGGTCTGATCGCCTGCGCTGACGATAGCGCCCACCACAGGCTGGCCATCGACCGCGTTGACCACCTGGCCCTGCAACACGGTCGGCTGCAGGTCGGCGGCCAATTGGGCCGGCGCCAGCGGCAGCAGGCTGAAGCTGGCCTCGCCCTGCCAGAGCTGAAACGCGGCGTGGTCGACCGCGGCGCTCAGCGGCTGGAAGCGCGAGGCCCGGGCCGAGAACGCGCCCGCTGCGTCGGTGAGCATCTGCTCGCCGCTGCTCAGGGTCACGGCAGCGCCGGCCAAGGGCTGGCCGCTGGCCGCGTCGGTGACCTGGCCGGCCACCGAGACGGGCAAGAAGTACAGCACAGCGAGCAGCGCCACCAGGGCCACGCCGCCCGCAACAGCAACCAGGGTCAGACGCCGGCGTTGAGATGGATCAGTGAGTTTAGATGTGTCGTTAGAAAGAGTCACGCGTTGTCCTCATTACAGGCTTTAAGGGTAACTACAGCCATCGGCGCCGGGCACTTAAATCGGCGCCTGCCAGGATATCTACCAAGCCTATTCAAGCTGTGCATGGGCTGCAAGTGCCCGGCGCCTGAACAGCAAACCCATGCCCGATACAAAACTAAACGATTATAGCCATAGCACGCAGGGCTGGCAAACTGCGCGCCCGCAGCCAGTTGACAGCAAGCGCCATCGGTGCTACCATTGCGCCACAACTGAACACAGTCCATCGGCTGTGACGGGGACAGATCGAAGCGAGTTCCCCCGGCGCCCAGAGAGCGACGTCCTGGCTGCAAGCGTCGCCGCCGACCCGCCTCGATGACACCCCTGAGCTGAAGGGTGAAAGCGGTGAACCGTAAACCGTAACCGGTCAAACTGTACTCCTTCTGATCACCGTTTACCGGTCACCGAAACTAGCCCTCTCCGGGATGCGCCCGTTAACGCGCAGCGGCTTCGCCCCATCCAACGACGGCTGCGGGCCGAGCCGGCCAAGGCCCCAAGCGGGGCAAATGGTGGTGGCACCACGAAGGTTTTACAACGCCCTCGTCCTCCTGTAGGATGAGGGTTTTTTGCGTAATGAGTAATGCGTAATCCGTAACCCGGATTTGCGCTCCGAGTCTCCGGTTACGCATTACTCGTTACTCGTTACAGGCATCACTGCGGAGGTACGCATGGAACGGATACCAACCACACAAGTTCAACACCACATCGGCCAGCGCGTGCGGGTGCAGGGCTGGCTGCACGCGCTGCGCCGGCTGGGCGGCGTGACCTTCGTCGTCGTGCGCGACGGCTGGGGCACGGTGCAGGCGGTCAGCGAGGACGAGGCAGAGCTGGCCGCGCTGACGATGATTGGCGCCGGCCCGGAGACGGTGCTGGCGTTGGAGGGCACAGTGGTGGCCGAAGCCCAGGCGCCGGGCGGCGTGGAGCTGCGCCAGTTGACGGTGGAGGTGATCACGCCGGTGGCCGAGCCGCTGCCGCTGCCCCTCAACAAGCGCCCGATCAAGGCCAGCCTGCCCACGCTGCTGGACCACGCCGTCGTCGCCAACCGCCACCCGGCGCGCCGCGCAGTGTTCCGGCTGGCGGCCGGGGCCATGGCCGGCTTCCGGGCCACGCTGGGCGCGCGCGGCTTCACCGAGATTCAGACGCCCAAGATCGTCGCCTCGGCCACCGAGAGCGGCAGCAACGTCTTCCAGCTCGACTACTTCGGCCGGCCAGCCTACCTGGCGCAAAGCCCGCAGTTCTACAAGCAGATCATGGTGGGCGTCTTCGAGCGCGTCTTCGAGGTGGGGCCGGTCTTCCGCGCCGAGCCGCACGACACGACGCGCCACGTCAACGAGTACGTCAGCCTGGACGTGGAGTTCGGCTTCGTCGAGAACCACTTCACGGTGATGGCGCTGGCGAGGGATGTGATCGGCGGCATCGTGGACGCGCTGCAAAGCGGCTATGCGGCCGAGCTGGCCATGCTGGAAGCGCGCCTGCCGGCTGTTCCGGCCGTCATTCCCCACATCCACTTCGCCGAAGCCCAGGACTTGATCCTGCAGCGCCACGGCGTGGACGTGCGCGGCGAGCCGGACCTGTCACCGCAGGACGAGCGCTGGCTGGGCGCCTGGGCAGAGGAGCAGTTCGGCAGCGACTTCCTCTTCGTCACCGGCTATCCTATGGTCAAGCGGCCCTTCTACACCCATCCCGACCCCAGCCGGCCCGGCTACAGCAACTCCTTCGACCTGCTCTTCCGCGGCGTGGAGTTGATCACCGGCGGCCAGCGGCTGCACCGCTACGGCGACTACCTGGCCGCGCTGAGCCGCGCCGGCTATCCCATGGCGCCGTTCGAGAGTTACCTGGAGGCCTTCCGCTACGGCATGCCGCCCCATGGCGGCTTTGCCATCGGCCTGGAGCGGCTGCTGATGCAGTTGTTGGATCTGCCCAACCTGCGGCTGGCGACGCTGTTCCCGCGCGATCTGAACCGGGTGACACCGTAACACGTAACGAGTAACACGTAACGAGTAATTCGTAACCCGGAAAGGCTTTGCGCGCGATGACTTCCGGTTACGAGTTACGCTTTACTCGTTACTCGTGGCATAATCGTCACATGAGCGAGAGTCAATCTGTTTGGATCTTGGGCGATCAACTGCTGGCCAGCCATCCGGCCCTGGCTGAGGCTGAGCAAGCCGTGGGGCGCGACAATGTGCGCGTGGTGTTGGTGGAGAGCGCGGCCCGCAGCCGGCGCCTGCCGTACCAGCGCAAGAAGCTGGTGCTGCTCTTCAGCGCCATGCGCCACTACGCGGCCGAGCTGCGCGGCCAGGGCTGGCAGGCCGAGTGCATCCAGGCCGAGACAACGCTGGCCGGACTGCGCCAGCACGCGGCGGCGCACCAGCCCGCGCGGCTGCTGACCATGGCCGCCAGCGAGGCGACCGGCCGGCGCTGGCAGCAGGAGCGGCTGGCCGCGCTGCTGGGCCTGCCGGTGGAGACGCTGCCCAACACCCAGTTCCTCGTCGGCCAGTTCGACCCTTACCCTGCCGCGCCGCCTGAGAAGCGCGTCGTCATGGAGTTTTTCTATCGGGAGATGCGCCGCCATTTTGGCGTGCTGATGACGGCCGACGGCCAACCGGTGGGCGGCGAATGGAATTACGACAAGCTCAACCGCAAGCCGCTGCCCAAAGACGCCAACCCGCCGCTGCCACCTAGCTTCCCGCCCGACGACATCACCCGCGCCGTCATGGCCGAGGTGGCCGCGCTGCCCGGCCTTACTGGCGCGGTGGACGGCTTCGACCTGGCTGTCACCCGCCAGCAGGCGCTGGCTGCCTTCGACGACTTCCTGGCCCACCGCCTGGCCGGCTTCGGCCCCTACGAGGATGCCATGAGCCGCGGCCACGCCACCCTCTATCATTCGGTGCTCTCGCCCTATCTCAACATAGGCCTGCTGGAGCCGCTGGAGCTGGCGCGGGCGGCCGAGCGGGCTTATCACGCCGGTCAGGCCCCGCTCAACTCGGTGGAGGGCTTCGTGCGCCAGGTGATCGGCTGGCGTGAGTACATGGCCTGGCAGTACTGGCGGCTACTGGACATCTGGCCGGAGAGCAACGCCTGGGAGGCCCATCGTCCGCTGCCGGACTTCTTTTGGAACGGCGAGACCGAACTGGCCTGCCTGCGCAGCGCCATCGGCCGCACGCTGGACAGCGGCTACACCCACCACATCGAACGGCTGATGCTGCTGAGCAACTTCTGCCTGCTGGCCGGCGTCGAGCCGATGCAGGTCAACGACTGGTTCCTGGCCGCCTTCGTGGACGCCTACCAGTGGGTGATGCTGCCCAACGTGCTGGGCATGGGCCTGAACGCCGACGGCGGCCGCACCGCCACCAAGCCCTACGTCGCCTCGGCCAACTACATCCACAAGATGAGCGACTACTGCGCGGGCTGCCGCTACGACCCCAAGGCCCGTACCGGCCCGGACGCCTGCCCCTTCAACCTTCTCTACTGGAACTTCCTGCTGCAACACGAAGCGCGCCTGCGCGCCAACCCCCGCCTGGGCAACGCCGTCCTCGGCCTGCGCCACCTGGACGAGGCCGAGCGGGCGCGCGTGCGAGAGCAGGCGGCTGCATTCTTGCAGGCGATCAGCACGTAGGTCCGGCTACCAGCCGCCACAACCTGCCCCAACGCTGGCGCCCGACCAATCTACCAATCTACCGCCCTCCCATGCCCCCCAAGAAACGCGACCTGCCCACCAAAACCTGCCCCGTCTGCGGCCGGCCCTTCACCTGGCGCAAGAAGTGGGCGCGCAGTTGGGACGAGGTGATCTATTGCAGCGAGCGCTGCCGGCGGCGACGGGGTCAAAGCCTGGATGACCCTCGCCAGTCCAGGGAGGATACCAGCCGCAGTAAACCCTGAAGATGCGGCTGCCAGCCAGCTCCGGCAGAGGCCGCGTGAGTGACCCTGCTACGGCGCGCCTGGTGGAGGACATCCTCAGGCCGACGGTCTATGCGCCACAATCTTGGCGCTGGCAATCCAGCTTTTCAGACCACCCGCCAGATTGCCAGCAACAGCCGCTGCGCCATCGTCCACCCCCTCGCTCAGGCCAAAGTCCGTGGGCGTCACGTCGCTAATCTCCACCGGATCAAAGCCGGCTGCGTGCAGCTTGGCGCAATAGGTTTGCAGATCCAACGACCCGCTGGCGCAGGCCGACCAGGCTGCTGCGTCGCGCTGCATCTCCTCGCTAAAGGGCTGAAGCGCCACCGTATCCGACACGGCCAGGTACCCGCCCGGCCGCAGCACCCGAAACGCTTCCCGAAAGACCGCGTCCTTGTCAGCCGACAGGTTGATCACGCAGTTGGAGATGATCACGTCCACTTCGCCGTTGGGCAGGGGGATGGCCTCGATCTCGCCGCGCACGAAACGCACGTTGGCCGCGGCCGCGCCCAGCTTAGCCTTGTTGCGCTCGGCCAGCGCCAGCATGTCGGGGGTCATGTCCAGGCCGATGACCTGACCGGCGGGGCCGACCTGGCGTGCGGCCAGAAAGCAATCGATCCCGCCGCCAGAGCCCAGATCGAGAACCGTCTGCCCCGGCCGCAGGGCCGCAATAGCCGTGGGGTTACCGCAGCCCAGCGCTGCTCCAGTCACACTCTCGGGCAGCCCGGCTAGCTCGCCCTGTCCGTACAGCAAGCCGGCCGTGGTGACCTCCTGCGCCGGACCACAACAGCTTGCTGCGGCCTGGAGGGGAATCACAGCGTCCGGCGCCATGCTGTCGCTGAGCTGGGCCGGCCCACAACAGGAGGCCGCGCCGGCGCCGCCGGTGAGTACTGAGGCGGCAATCTGGCCGTAGCGCTGGCGCACCTGCTCTTTGACTTGGGAAGGTTGGGCAGTAGTCTGCGTTGTCATAGCTGTCTCCTTGGGGCCATTCGCCATCCGATGCTAGGCTGGCGCGAGCTGCGTCATGGGAATCGCCTTGTAATACTCCTCGCCGTTCTCGTCGCGCACCTTGACCAGCCGGCGCAGGTGCTGTGGCCCTTCGACGCGGTCGATGAACAGCACGCCGTTGATGTGGTCGATCTCGTGCTGAAAGGCGCGCGCCAGCCAGTCGCTGGCCTCCAGCTTCTGCGGCTTGCCGTGCCGATCCTGGCCCTTGATCACGACCCGCTCAGCGCGCCACACGTCGCCGACGATGTTGGGAATCGACAAACAGCCCTCCTCGCCTTCGACCTGCACGTCGCTCTCAAAAACAATCTCAGGGTTGACAAACTCGAACAGCTTGCCGCTCTGCTTATCCTCGTCATCCTCTGGCAGCTCGACCACAATCACCCGCTCCAGCACGCCGACCTGCGGCGCGGCCAGGCCAATACCAGGCGCCTCACGCATGGTCTCTACCATGTCGTCAATCAACTTGTGCAGTGCTTTGTCGAACTTTTTTACTTTGCGCGCTTCCTTGCGCAGAACCTCGTCGCCGATCAGCTTGATCTCTCGCTTTGCCATGGTTGCTCTCCGGAACTCTGTCTTAAAGGCTCAAACGCCAGTATCTCGCCAATGAAATGCCAATGCCGTATGAAGGCAGTCATTCGCCGCTCTTAAGCCAAACCGCCAGTAGGTGCCGGGCACTTGACTTTGCGCCTAATTACGAAGTCTGCCGAGCCGAATTCAGCCGATCCTGGGCTGCAAGTGCCCGGCACCTGAGTTGTGACTTCGCGGCGTTGTAATCGTTGCGTCCTAGCGTGAGACGGCATTGTGAAACATTGAAATTATACCTTGAGGGCAGGTCGTTGAGCAAGCTCCTGGCTTGAACGATACGGGATATGCTTGGCAGCGATTAGTTTCAGGGGTATAATGGCGGCCATCCCAACACGGTAAGGCGGTAAGATGACCCAGACCTCCCCTGAATCGTTCCTCCATGCCATCCAACAAGGCCCGCTCCTCTGCGATGGCGCCATGGGCACGCTGCTGCACGGCTATGGCGTCTCGCTGGAACGCTGCCTGGACGAGATCAATCTCAGCCAGCCGGGCCTGGTGTTGCGCGCCCATTCGGAGTACCTGGCCGCCGGCGCCGACGTGATCGAGACCAACACCTTCGGCGCCAATCGCATCAAGCTGGAGGAGTATGACCTGGCCGAGCGCGCCGTCGAGATCAACACAGCCGGCGCGCGGCTGGCCCGTCAGGCTGTAGCCCTCTCCGGACGCCATGCCTTTGTGGCCGGCTCCATCGGTCCATTGAGCAAGGGCATGGCCCCCTTCGGCCCGATCTCCGCGGCCACTGCCCGCGCAGCATTCCAGGAACAGATCGCCGCGCTGGCCGCAGGCGGGGTCGATCTGCTGCTCTTCGAGACCTTCAGCGACCTGGCCGAGATCACAGCCGCCATCGAGGCCGCCCACGCCGCCGCGCCTGACCTGCCCATCGTGGCCCAGATGACCTTTGTGGAGGAGCGGCGCACCATCGCCGGTCACTCGCCAGAGGAAGTAGCCAACGCGCTGTGCGAACTGGGCGTGACAGTGGCCGGCGCCAACTGTAGCTCTGGCCCGGCCCTGGTGCTGCGGGTGGCGCGGCGCATGCAGGCTGCCTGCCCCAAGCTGTACTATGCCAGCCAGCCCAACGCCGGCTATCCGACCCGCCAAAGCGGCCGGCTGATGTATCCCTCCAGTCCCAGCTATTTCGGCGACTTCGCCCGCCAGGCGGCCGCGGCTGGCATTCGCCTGATCGGCGGCTGCTGCGGGACCACCCCCGAACACACGGCCGCGATGGCCGCCGGGCTGCGGGCTGCGCCGCTGGATCCGGCCGAGCTGCCGCAGCTCGCGTCGATCAGCCAGCCGCAGCCCGGCGAGCCCCCCCCACCCACCAGGCTGGCCCAGGCGTTGGGCCAGGACTTCATCGTCACGGTGGAGATGCACCCGCCGCGCGGCATCGACGCCACCGAGATCCTGGCCAGCGCCACCCGGCTGGTCGACTCCGGCGCCACCTTTGTCAACGTAGCCGACAGCCCGCTGGCCCGCATGAGAATGAGCCCCTGGGCCGCCGCCTATCTGATCCAGCAGCAGGTCGGGGTCGAGACGATCCTGCACTTCCCGACGCGCGGCCGCAACCTGCTGCGGGTGCAGGGCGACCTGCTGGCGGCCCATACCCTGGGCGTGCGCAACCTGTTCGTCGTCATGGGCGACCCGCCGCAGATCGGCGACTACCCCGAAGCCAGCGACGCGCAGGACGTGGTGCCCTCCGGCCTGATCCGCCTGATCAACCACAACCTCAACCAGGGCATGGACCAGGCCGGCCAGTCCATCGGCCAGCCGACCGGCTTCGTGGTGGGCGCGGCCTTAAGCCTGGGCGCAGCCAACCTGGAGCGAGAGATCAACGTGCTGCACAAGAAGGTCGAGGCAGGCGCGGCCTTTGTGCTCACCCAGCCCGTCTTTGACCCGGCCATGGTAACACGCTTCCTGGAGCATTTCAGCGGCCGGCCGCCGCTGCCGATCGTCATGGGCCTGCTGCCGCTCTACAACACCCGCCACGCCCGCTTCATCCACCACGAGGTGCCGGGCATCAGCATCCCTGACCCGATCATGGCCCGCATCGAAGCCGCCGACGAGCGAGGCGCGGCGCGCGAAGAGGGCATTCGCATCGCCCAGGAGATTCTGCTGGCCGCGCGGCCGCACGTGCAGGGCGTCTACATCATGCCCCCCTTCCGTCGCTATGACATCGCCGCCGAGGTCATGGCGGCGCTGCGCTGAGAGTCGGCAAAAGAAGTGAGCTGGCGCAGCCGGAAGACCGGCCAGACGCAAAAAAACATCACGGGTTGGCCGGTTATCTGACCGGGCCAACCCGTGATGCGAGTGGGGGAATGACGCTCAGACGAGCTTAGCACTTGTCCAGAAATAACATGGCGGGCTGGCTCGGTCGGCCCCGTCCGGGGTGCTGCGCAAAGACCGGCCAGAGCACCAACTTATTACACCGTAAACAGTTACTACTCAGGTGCCGGGCACTTGCACCCCGGGGACGGCTGAAATCAGCTCCACAGACTTCGTCAGCAGGCACAAATGCAAGTGCCCGGCACCTGGGCCTGAGTAGTAACCGTAAACAAATTAACTGCATATCGGTGCCCGGCACTTTGGCGACGATTCGTACATGATCAGAAACTCGTGTCAAGTGCCGGGCACCTCAACAACTTTGTTTACGACGTGCTTATTTCTGGACGATTGCTCAGTCCACCACCGTCTGCGACTGCTCGTGCATGTACTGCTGGACGTAGTAGGGGCCGCCGCCGTTCTTGCCGGTGCTGCCGCTGCCCTTCCAGCCGCCGAAGGTCTGGTAGCCCGGCCAGGCGCCGGTGGTGGCGCCGCCAGCCCGGTTGGTGTAGACCACGCCGGCCTCGATGTGGTCCAGATACCACTGGATTTCCTCTTTGTCCTCGCTGAAGAAGCCGCCGGTCAGGCCGTAAGCGCTGTTGTTGGCCTCGCGCATAGCCACCTCCAGCGACGGCACAGCCGCCACGGCCACCAGGGGCAGGAACATCTCCACCTGCCACAGCTCATGCTCCAACGGCAGGTCGTCGATGATGGTCGGCGCCACGAAGTAGCCCTTGGCGTAGTCGCCGTCGGTCAACACATGGCCGCCAAAGGCGATCTTGCCGTCGCGCGCGGCCATCTCGGCGAAGCGCTGATAGTCCTTGTAGCCGCCCTTGTTGGCCGCCGGGCCCATGAACACGTCCTGGCGGGTGGGGTCGCCCACGGCCATCTTGCTGGTCAGGTCCACCAGCTTCTGCAACAGCGCCTCCTTGACCGGCTCTTCCACGTAGACGCGGCTGGCGGCCGAGCACTTCTGGCCGCTGAGGCCAAAAGCCGAGCGCATGATGCCCATGGCGGCCTTGTCCAGGTCGGCCTTGCGGCTGACGATGACCGCGTTCTTGCCGCCCATCTCGGCGATGCAGGGCCGCGGCCACTTGCCGCCGGCGAAGGTCTTGATGATGTGCATGCCCACGTCGTAGGAGCCGGTGAAGGTGATCCCGTCCACCTCGTCGTTGCTGATCATCTCCTGGCCGATGGTGCTGCCGGGGCCGGTGACGAAGTTGAAGACGCCGGGCGGCAGGCCCGCGTCGCGCATGCACTCGGTCAGCAGCCAGCCGCTGAGCGGGGTGTCCGAAGCCGGCTTGAAGACCACCGTGTTGCCAGCCACCAGCGCGCCGCCGCTGGGCCCGCCGGCCAGCGCGAAGGGGAAGTTGAAGGGCGAAATCACCACCCACACGCCGTAGGGCTTGAGGATGCTGGTGTTGTGGTGCTTGGGCGACTCCTGGAGCATGGTTTTGACGAAGCCGTTGTTGGCCTCCATCTGGTCGCAGTAGTAGCGGATCAGGTCGGCCGTCTCTTCCACGTCGCCGATGCTCTCCAGGCGGTTCTTGCCCACCTCCAGCGCCACGGCCGCGCCGATCTCGATGCTGCGGTCGCTGATCAAATCGGCCGCCTTGCGCAGCAGGGCCACGCGCTCCTGCCAGGGGGTGTCGCGCCAGCCGGGAAAGGCCGCGCGCGCCGCCTGCAGGGCCTCATGGCCGTGCTCAGCCGTGCCTTTCTGGAACATGCCCAGCAGCCAGTCGGTGTTGATCGGGCTGCGGTCTTCGAAGGTCTCGTCGGCGAAGCGCTCTTCGCCGTTGATGAACATGGGGTACACCGTGCCGAAGCGGCCCTTGGCCTGCGCCACCGCCTCGTCGAACATCTGGTGCAGCTCAGGGCTGGCAGCCGACAGGGTCGAGTACGTGATCTTGATCTTGGGTTTGGTCATGGGGTTACTCCTGGGAAGTTTTGGGAATGGTCGGAATAGCACAGCGAATGAAGAACAACGAATGGTTGACGGAATGGTCGGAATACCACAGCGAATGAAGAACAACGAATGGTTGACGGAATGGTCGGAATACCACAGCGAATGAAGAACAACGAATGGTTGACGGAATGGTCGGAATAGCACAGCGGATGAAGAACAGCGATCAGTTTTGCCGAATAGGATGTTCGCAAGCCCTCAGCTCTTTGGAATTCTCTGAAATCGATATCTCCTTGATCATCAGGCGAATGCGGAATGATCTCAGCCCTCCGTCATTCATTGTCCTCCATTCGTTGTTCTCCATTCGTTGTTCTCCATTCGTTGTTCTCCATTCGTTGT
>CAZVGR010000104.1:0-18889 GCA_964626845.1 uncultured Anaerolinea sp. | reverse complement strand
TTAAGGATCGAGACCACGCTTTGGTCTCCCTCGATTTTTGCGCAAAATTTGGGTGAAACGTGAGGATTTGCGACGAGCAACCTCACGTTTCATGTTTCATGGTAGCACGTAGATCGTCTCCGCCAGCAGGTTCACCCCCACCCGTGTATCCGGGGGATAGACAATCACATGGCGCGGGTCGCTTTCCACGGCGATCAGCGACTGGCCGGCCACCTCCACCACGTACTCCACCTGGCTGCCGAGATAAGTCGACCGGTGGACCACACCGGCAAAGTTGGCCCCATCCCGGTGGGGCTGGCTGGCCTCCTCGGTCAGGCGGATGGCGTCGGGCCGCACCACCAGCGTCGCCTCCTGGCCGGCCTGGCGCGGCGCGTCCGGCTGAACCACCTCCAGCGTGCCGGCCAAAGCATCCAGCACCAGCCGTCCATTCTCCACGGCGCGCACTGTGGCCGGCACGAAGTTGGTGCGGCCGATGAAGTTGGCCACGAAGGCCGTGGCCGGCTTGCGATAGACGTTCTGGGGGGTGTCGATCTGCTCCACCCTGCCCAGGTTCATCACCACGATGCGGTCGGAGAGGCTCATGGCCTCGATCTGGTCGTGGGTGACGTAGACGCTGGTGATGCCCAGCCGCTGCTGGATCTCGCGGATCTCAGTGCGCATCTGCTCGCGCAGCTTGGCGTCCAGGTTGCTCAGCGGCTCGTCCATTAAGAGCACCTTGGGCTCCATCACCAGGGCGCGGGCCAAAGCAACGCGCTGCTGCTGGCCACCGGAGAGCTGGTTGGGCGCGCGGTTCTCCAGCCCGCTCAGCTCGGTCAGCTCCAGCACCCGGGCCACCTGGCGCTTGATCTGGTCGCCTGGCAGCTTGCGGATCTTCAGGCCGTAGGCGATGTTCTCGTAGACGTTCAGGTGGGGGAAGATGGCGTAGCTTTGGAAGACCATGGCCATGTCGCGGCGGTTGGGCGGCAGCTCGTTGATCTCCTGGCCGTCCAGCACGATGCGGCCCTGGCTGGGGAACTCGAAGCCTGCGATCAGGCGCAGCGTCGTCGTCTTGCCGCAGCCCGAGGGTCCCAGCAGCGTCACAAACTCGCCCTTCTCGATGGTAACGTTGACGTCGTGGACGGCCGTCACCTCACCGCTGCCGCCGCGGGCTTGGAAGATCTTGTAGAGGTTTTCGAGGCGTAGGTACATGGTTACCCGGCTCCCATCGTCAAATCCACACCTTCCTGCGACGCCAAGGTCCTGCCGACGAGCCAGTACATCAGGCCGATGGCGGCCAGGACGATGAAGATCAGGATCATGGAATAGGCCGCGGCGGTGCTCATGCTGGCCTGCTCCACCTCGCTCAGGATCCAGACCGTCAGAATCGGCCAGCGGGGCGTGGTCAGGAAGATGATAGCCGACAGGCTGGTCATGTGGCGGGCAAAGGCGAAGATCAGGCCGGCGATCAACGCCGGCGCGATCAGCGGCAGGATGACGCGGCGGAAGGTGTACTGGGTGTCGCCGCCCAGGCTGGTGGAGGCCTCCTCGATGGAGGGGTCGATCTGCTGCAAGGAGGCGATGCCCGCGCGCGCGCTGGCCGGCAGGCTGCGCACCGCGTAGGCGGCAATGACGATGTAGGGCGTGCCCACCAGGGCCAGCGGCGCCTCGGCGAAGACCAACCCCGCGCTGAGGATGATGAACAGGCTCAGCAGCCACGGCCGCGCGCGGCCGGTCAGCCGGCCCATCACCAGGATGCCGATCACCAGCGCGGTCAGGCCCAGCACCGAGGGGGGTACCTGGGTGAAGACCTTGATCCAGTCGCCCAGGCCGACGACGACCCGGCTGAGCTGGAGGTTGTTGAGGCTGCGCCCCCAAATGGCCAGCGGGTCGGTCAGCAGGGGCGTCAGCGTGTCTACGATCAGATAGACGCCGATGGCGGCCGTGGCCAGGCCGATGGCCTTGCGATGCTTGCTGCTGGTGGCGAAGAACAGCGCCGCGGCCAGGGAAATGAAGCCAGCCGCCATGATCCAGCGCCACAGCACCGGACCGGCCCAGGCGTTGAGGTTGACCGCCACGCTGTAGCCGATGGCCGTGGTGACGCCGATCAGCAGCACGCTGCGCCATGTAACGCTGCGCCGCCGGCCATTGCCCGGCGCCTCCACGGCGTTGCCCTGCTGGCTGACCATGTAGAAGACGAAGAAGAAATAGATGATGGCCACCAGCCAGATGGGCGCCTTGATGAAGGCCAGGATGTAGCCGATGCCCAGGATGGTGCCCGGCACCGCGCCGCCCAGGTTCGAGGTGAAGTCCAGCCCTTCCTTGCCGGAGAACTTCTTGCGCACCACCAGGAAGGCGATGATCATGCCGGCCAGGCCGGCGATGGGTGTGGCCACGGCTGAGAGGAAAGTGGTGTCGAGAATCGCGTCCAGACCGCGCGTGAAGGCCGCCCGGTAATGCTCCAGGGTCAGGGTGTAGTTGATGCCCCACAGCTTGGTGATCGACCCTACGGCGATGGACAGGTAGAGCATCATGATCAGCCCCAGAGTTAACGCGGTGATGATCACCACCGGCCAGCGGATGTAGGGCTCTTTAACGGTGATCTGGCCGCCGGTGGGCTTGCCGGTGACGGCCACGTAGGAGCGGCGGCTGACCCAGTAGCGCTGCAAGATGAAGACGGTCAGGGTGGGGATCAGCAGCACCACCGACAGCGCCGCGCCCTTCTGCTGGTCGTACTGGCCGTTGATGGCCAGATAGATCTCGGCCGACAGCACAGTGCGGTTGCCGGTGATCAGCAGCGGGTTGCCCAGGTCGGCCAGCGACTCCACGAAGAGCAGCAGGAAGGAGCCGGCAATGCCCGGCACCAGCAGCGGCAGCGTTACCGTGCGGAAGATGTGCCACTTGCTGGCCCCCAGGCTGAGCGCGGCCTCCTCCATTGATGGCTCCAGCCGCTCCAGCATGCCGCGGATGATCAGATAGGCCACCGGGAAAAAGGTGATGATCTGGACGAAGATCAGGCCATCCAGGCCGTAGATGTCGTTGCTGCCCACGCCGGGCACGATGCCCAGCAGCCGGCGGGTGATCAGTCCGGAGCGGCCGAAGAGCAGAATGGCGGCGATGGCGATGGCAAAGGGGGGCGAAATGGTCGGCACCAGCGTCAGCGCGTGGGTCAGCCGGGGGAAGGGCATGCGACAGCGCACCAGGGCATAGGCGAAGATAAAGCCCAGAATCGTGCCACCGGTGGCCGTCGCCACGCCCATGATCATCGTGTCCCGCACCACACGCCGGTAATACGGGCCGAAGTAGGAGTCGAAGTAGCGCTGGTAGTGCATCAGGTTCAGCTCGCCGGTCTCCAGCGAGACGAACCCCTGCACCACGACGCGCATCAGGGGAAAGATGATGAAGGTAACGGCGAAAGCGCCAATGGCCAGCAGGCCGATAGCCAGGATGGGGTCCTGGCCGATCAGGCGAAACTCCTGAATGCGACGGCGCAGCGCTGTGAGCAAGCCGGGGCTGGCACCGGTATAGGCTGGGGTGGTCATGAGCAGAGGGGGAGAAAAGACCCTTCGGGTGAGGGACAAACCCGAAGGGTCCGGAGTGATGGCGCTTATTCCTTCAGCGAGTCAGCGCCGGCGATCTCGTTGGTGAACTTGTCGACGAAGACCTTCTTGTTGTCGCCGCACCACTGGAAGTCGTAGTCGATCAGGTTGACCTGCAGCAGCTCAGGCCGCGACGCGCTGGCGCCCTTGACCGTCGGCGCCTGCAGGGCGTTGTACTTGGGTCCCAGCTCTTGTGTGGCCGGCTCCAGCGCCCAGTCGAACCACTTCTTGGCGTTTTCCAGGTTCTTAGCGCCCTTGATGATGCCCATGCCGCCGATCTCGTAGCCCGTGCCCTCCTCAGGGAAGGTCAGGGTCAGGGGCGATCCCTTCTCGATCTCGGCCACAATGTCGTGGGAGAAGACGATGCCCACCGCAGCCTCGCCCTGGCCGACAAACTCGGCCGGAGCCGCGCCGCTCTTGGTGTACTGCAAAACGTTGCCAGCAAACTGGCGCATCCAGTCCCAGCCTGCGTCCTCGCCCAGCATCTGCAGGCGGGTACACATGGTGGTGTACGACGTGCCTGAGCTGGACGGGTGGGCGATCAGGATCTGGCCCTGCATCTCCGGCTTGAGCAGGTCGTCCCACGAGGTGGGCGGCGTGATGCCGGAGTTGTTGTTGGTGGCGAAGCCCAGCGAGCCGACGTAGACCCCCGCCCAGTACTTGTCGGGATCAGCCATCAGATCGGGGTTGATGATGTTGGCGAAGTTGGGCGAGTCGTACTGCTCTAGCAGGCCCTCGGCCTTGGCAGCGACGAAGCTGTCCACCGGTCCGCCCCACCAGATGTCGAACTGCGGGTTGTCTTTCTCGTTGCGCAGGCGGGTCAGCGACTCACCGCTGGACATGCGCACGAAGTTGACGGTGATGCCGGGGTTGGCTTTCTCGAACTCGGTCTTCATGCCCTCGCACCACTCCACCTGGGGGGTGCAGAGCACGTTGAGCTCGGTGCTGGCAGCCTGCTGGGGGCCGACGACGGGCGCCTGGCAGGCAGCCAGGAATACAACGGCAGTCAGCAAAACTGCCAACGGAACGATTAGTCGACGAACGTTCATGGTGCTCCTCCTTGAGCATGGCAGAATACGGTGCAAATTTGGATAGCTGACAGGAGACACAGGGGTTGCTCTGCGTCGGGCGAAACACGCGATTTTGAGGGGACAGACCGGTGCAGGAAAGGGCGGGACAACCACCTCCTTGCGCAGCAGGCTGGGGTCGGCGGCGGCTTGCCGCCACACGCCCGCGATTATACAGGCAACAACACGATCACGCAAGAAATCACCCAACCTGTACCATCCACACCACGCCCTCCGCCAACCCCAATCACCCAGTCACCTTGTCATCTTGTCACCCCACCACCACCACCCGCCCCGCCGTCCCATCCACCCGCACGCGCTGGCCATTCTGGAGTCGCCTGGTCGCCTCATGCACCCCTACCACGGCCGGGATGCCGTACTCGCGCGCGACGACCGAGCCGTGGGTCATCAGCCCGCCCACCTCCATCACCAGCCCACCTGCGGCCAGGAAGAGCGGCGTCCACGACGGGTCGGTGCCGGGACAGACCAGGATCTCGCCCGGCGCCAGTTGCGCGCCGCGCGGGTCGAAGACCACGTGGACCACGCCCTCGACCACGCCGGGCGACACTGGGCTGCCGGTCAGCGCGCCGTCGCCATCGCCCGCGCCCAGCCCCTCGTAGAAGGCCCGGCCATCGCTGAGCAGAATACGCGGTATCTGCCGCCGCAGCCGCTCCCGCTCGTAAGCCTGCCGCCTCTCCGCGACGATCCTCCGCCATTCATCCGCCATCGTTCCTCGTTCATCGTTCCCCGCCGCCAGCTCCTCGAAGCGCAGGAAGAAGATGTCGTCCGGCCGGTCCAGCACGCCGGCCGCGGCCAGCTCCTCGCCGCTCTCCAGCATCATGCGCCGCACAATGCCCAGCAGCTGCACGATGGTGAACTTGGGCGTCTCACGCAGGCCAGCCAGGGCGCGCATCCGGCTGGCCAGCAGCCGCGCCAGCCGGGCCTGCGTCGGGTTGGGCATGGCCGCGACCAGCCGTTCGATGGCGGCCTCGGCCGCCACGGCGCCGCGGCGGAAGACCGCGTCGGGGGCTTGCGCCGGATCGTCGATACGCACGTAGCTCTGCACCACCTGCACCACGTGGGTCGGGTCCTCGCGCCAGCGCGGCCGGCCCAGGTCGATCTCGGCCAGCCCGCGCATGCCATAGCGGTCCATGAAGGCCATCAGCGCAACCTGGGCCGGCAGGGGCAGGCTGCGTGTCTGGTACGCGGCCGCCAGGCTGGCCGCATCCTCGCTGGCGAAGCGCGCCGCCGACTCGGGATCGGCCTGGATCACCTGGGCCACGATCCACAGCGCCAGGTCCATCTCGGTGGTGACGTTGCCGGGCAGCCCGCGCGCCGCCTCCAGCGCGAGCTGGTCGCTGCCTGTGGCGCGCTGGGCCAGGCGGCGCAGTTGGTAGAAGCTGCCGATGCCGGCCACAATGGGCGGGAAGAGGCGCAGCGAGACGCGGGCGGCGAACTCGCGGTAGATGGCGTCCCACAGGGCCAGTCGCTCGGCCAGGGTGTGCGCTGCGCGGCTGCGGGCGTCCATCTCGGCGATGAAGCTGTCCAGCATCTGCTGCATGGCGGCGCGCTGCTGCTGCGGGCGGCGCATGGCCGCGGCCGCACGCCTGGCTACAGTCGAGGCAAAGCGGGCCAGGCTGGCCGCCGCCGCCGGGCTGAGGCCGGTGTGCGCTGCGGCCAGCCGCGGGTCGTCCAGCAGGCTGGCGATGGCCTGTCCCGCGCCCGGCTCGATGGCGCTGAAGATGCCACGCAGCAGCTTGCGGCCTTCTGTGTGGCGCAGCGCGGGGGTGATGTTGATGTACAGCCGTTCGCCGGCCGCCGCCAGCTCGCGCTGCGTCTGCGGCGTGTAATGGCGCCCGAAGAGCGTGGCCAGCGTCACGTAGGCGCGCACCAGCGCGTCCTGCCCTAGCGGGGTGAAGGGGTCCAGCATGCCCTGTACGTGGTTGAGCGAGAACAGCACTTGCAGCGGCTCGGCCGGCATCCCAACCGGCAGCGGGTAGAGCGAGGTGATGGCGCGTGACTGGAGCAGGTAAAGCTGCCCGCCAGCCCAGGCCCATTCGATGTCCTGCGGCTGGCCGGCGTAGATCTCCTGCTCAATCCGTTGCCCCAGCCGCGCCAGCTCGATCAGCGCCGCGTCAGGCAGGGCCTGCACCCCGGTCGCGTCCTGCTGGACCGTTGCTGTGCCGCCGCCGGTCTGCCCGCGCATGGCCAGCGCCTTGGCGCCCAGCCGCTTCGCGACGATGCGGCCCGCCCTCGCGTCCACCACGATCTGGTCCGGCTCCACCTGGCCGCTGACCAGCGCCTCGCCCAGGCCCAGGGTGGCGTCGATTACCGCCTCGCCGCGCCGGCCAGTCAGCGGGTTGGCGGTGAAGAGCACGCCGGAGGCCTCGCTCTCGACCATGGCCTGCACCACCACGGCCAGCGCCACCCCGTCGTGCGGGATGTCGTTGCGCTGGCGGTAGGTGATGGCGCGCGCGGTCCACAGGCTGCTCCAGCAGCGCACCACCGCCTGCAGCAGCGCCTGGTCGCCGACGACGTTGAGGAAGGTGTCCTGCTGGCCGGCGAAGCTGAGGTCGGGGAGATCCTCGGCGGTGGCGGAAGAACGGACGGCGATCGGAGAATGGTCAATTGTCAATTGTGAATTGTCAATTGTCAATGGCGGAGGGAGGGTGTGATAGGCGGCGAGGATGGCGGCGCTGAGGTCGGGCGGGATAGGCGCGACGGCAAATCGGGCGCGGATCGCTTGGGCTGCGTCGTCAATTGACCATTGACAATTGACAATTGACAATTGACCATTGATCACTGCCGCCAGGTTGTTGGCCGCGACGAAGGCCTGGTAGGCGGCGGTGGTGACGATGAAGCCGGGGGGCACGGGCAGGCCGGCGCGGGCCAGGCGGGCCAGGTTGGTGGCCTTGCCGCCGGCGGTGGCCAGGGTGGCGTGGGGGGAGTCCAGAGAGAGGATGGTAGGCATGGTGGGGTTTGGATCACGAACTCGCGAAGGACCGCGAAGTGACCGAAGCACGAAGGTCGCGAAGGTCGCGAAGGTCGCGTAATAGCACGGTCATTTCGTGGTTCTGCAAATGGTCGCTATGGCAAGCCGCGGCTCTGGCCGGTTTTCACGTCGTTCTGGCCGGTCTCCGACCGAGCCAGCTATGTGAACAAGCCGCTCTGGCCGGTCTCCGACCGAGCCAGCTGCAGCATGGCCCCCATTGCCATGCCGCCCGCCTCACGCCTGCGCGCGGGGTTGGGACTGCCGGACGCCGACGGTCTCGGCCAGGGCCACGGTGATAAACTGGTTGAGGCTGACGCCCTCGCGGCGCGCTTCCTCGGACAGCTTGCGGTGCAGGGAGCGCGGCACACGCACGGTGAACTTGCCGCTGGGCTGCTCCTCCAGCATCGGCGCGGGCTCCGGGATTGGATCGCCATCGGCCAGGGCCAGCTCCAGCCAGCCGCGTTTGGCGTCGTCGATCAGCGCCCAGACCTCGTCCAGCGTGTCGGCGCAGGTGATGCAGCCCGGTAGGTCGGGAATCTCAGCCGTGAACCCGCTGCCATCCGGCTCCCGATAGACCCGCACAGCGTAGGGCAGGCGCACGTAGTAATTCAGGTCCTTCAGTTCACTGGTCATTCTCTTCCTCGTCGGCCTTCTCAATGGCAGCCAGCGCAAGCTTGACATAGATCAGCAGCAAGTGCGGCCGGCGGCGGGGGACCGAAACAGTGATGCGGCCACGTTTGTAGTAGGAGTGACTGCTGCCGCCGCCCGGTTGCCGTACCTCGAACCCGCTGCCGCGCAATAGTTGGTCCAACTCCTCGAAGGTGACTGTCTTCGGGCTTTGCTCGATCCGTTGGCGCAGTTTATCACGTTTGGTCATGACAATTGCAATGATACCGTATTTGGTGGCACAGTGCAAGTCCGAAGCGAACTGGTTACTACTCAGGTGCCGGGCACTTGCACCCCGTGGACGGCTGAAATCAGCTCCACAGACTTCGTCAGCAGGCGCAAATGCAAGTGCCCGGCACCTGGGCCTGAGTAGTAACGCGAACTGCTTCAATGCAGAGGCGAGGTATGAGGCGAGCTAATCCCGTGCCAAACCCGGCTAAAGCCTTGACTCCGCATGGAATTCGGAATTGCTGGCATAGTCTGCCACATCAGTGTGCAAACCGGCACCGAACTCCGCTGTCTTGCCGATTGGCTGCCGCGTTACAGTGCGCCGACGACGGCCTTATCGATATCCAGTATACGCCCATTCTGGCGCGCCGTCCAAGAATACGAAACGGGCATCGGGCATGGGCTGCAAGCACATGGCGCCTGAGTAGCAGCGCGCGTTTTCTTTTTCACAAGATTATAGGTTATGTTATAATATCTCATATAGCAGCCTCACTGTTCTAATAGTTTCTGATCTGTATTTCCTGTTGCGGGTTTCGGTGGAGTGATCAAAGATGATGACTAACGAGTTGGGAAGCGATGCCTCGATCAGCCAGCACACAGGCGCGGAGGCAGCGCGGCAGCGCGAGGCGCGCGCCAACGCGGCGATCTCGGAGCTGCTGACCGCGCTGTTGTCGTCCCATTCTATTGAGAGGACAACTGCGCTGGTGCTGGAGAAAACCCAGGCCTTGACCGACAGCGCGCTGGGCTACGCTGGTTATATCGATCCTGCCACTGGCTACTTGGTGACGCCTACATTGACCGGGGAAGCCTGGGACGCCTGCGATTTGGAGCAGAAGGACATTGTATTCACCCAATTTGCCGGTCTTTGGGGGTGGGTGTTGAAGCACGGCCAGTCGTTGCTGACTAACGCACCCGACCAGGACGAACGCGCCTCGGGCACACCGCCTGGCCATCCGGTTATCCAGCGCTTTCTCTCTGCGCCTGCTCTGCTGAACGGGCGGGTAGTGGGCCAGTTGGCCCTGGCCAATTCAGACAGAGACTATGACGAGCATGACCTGGCAGTGGTCGAGCAGTTGGCCGCGCTGTTTGCCCTGGCTATCGATAAGGCATGGCTTTTTGACGAGAATCGGCGCCAGCGGGAGCAGTTGGAATGGCGGGTCGCAGAGCGCACGCTGGATTTGGAGCGCAGCCAGGCTCGTTTCAAGAGCGTTTTTCAACAGTCGCCCGTGGCCATCGAACTGTACGACGTCGACGGGCGATTGATCGATGCCAACCTGGCCTGTCTGAACCTGTTTGGCGTCGACAGCGTAGCGGCGATTCAGGGTTTTCAGCTCTTCGCAGACCCGAACATTCCTGCCGAAGCCAAGGAACAGTTGCAAGCCGGCCAGCCGGTGCGCTTTGAAAGCGAGTTCGACTTCGATCTGGTGCGCCAGCTTGGCCTTTATGTAACGCGCAAGCAGGGCCGCTGTGTGATCGACTGTGTCATCACTCCCTGGCTGTCAGAGCGTGAAAGCCTCAACGGTTTTCTGGTTCATGTGCGTGATGTGACGGAGCGCCAACAGGTCATTCAGGCTCTGGAGCGGCGCAACCGGGAGCTGACCGTGTTGTATGCCGTCCATCGCGCGGCCAGCCAATCGCTGGACCTGGATGAAATGTTGCGCGCAATATTGACAGTCCTGCAGGATCCCCTGGGCTTCGAAAAGGCCGGTGTGCTGTTGTTGGAGCCAGATAGCGACATAATTAAGCTGCGGATCCAGCTCGGATTGTCACAGGAGGACGCGCAACGGCTGAGCACCGTGCGCGTGGGGGAGGGCATGGCTGGCCGGGCAGCCTTGGAGCGCCGCCCTGTGGTCATGGCCATCGATGAGTATCCTGATCCCCAGCGCATGGTTGGACTACGTCAAGATGCCATCCAATCTATTGCCAGCATCCCCCTGCTGGCTGGTGGCGACCTGGTCGGCGTGTTGAACCTGGCCACCGCTCGCTCCGGCGCCTTTGGGCAGGATGAACTGGCGCTGTTGAGCGCAATCGGCCAGCAGTTGGGCCAGGCAGTGCGCAACGTCCGGCTTTATGCCCGGTTGCAGCAGGAATTGGCCGAGCGCCAACGCATCGAAACAGCGCTGCGCCAGAGCGAGAACAACCTGTCGGCCCTGATCAACAACAACGATCAGCGCATCTGGTCTGTCGATCGCTCCTATCGGTTGCTGGTCTTCAACGCCGAATTTGCCCGCGCCCTGGAAGAGGTGCTGGGCAAGCCACTTCAAGTCGGCGATTCGGCGCTGGACGCCAGCCTCTCCCCAGAGGTGCGAGAGTATTGGCGTAGTGCTTACGACCGGGCGTTGGCTGGCGAGGCATTCCGCATTGAGGACAAGTCGACCATCCTCCCCAACGATGCCTATATTGAATACTCGTTTTCCCCGATCAGGGACATGGATGGCCAAGTGACCGGCGCGGCCTGTTCTTTTCGCTACATCACCGAGCGCAAGCTGGCAGAGATTGCTTTGCAGGAGAGCGAAGCGCGCTTTCGCACCCTCTTCGAGCAGGCCGCCACAGGCATGGCCTCCATCGATAGTATGGGACGCTATTTGCGGGTCAACCAGTGCTTTTGCCGGTTTCTGGGCTACAGCGAAAGCGAACTGCTGGCCATGAATTTTCAGGATGTCACCCATCCGGACGACCTGGAGCCTAACCTGACCTTGTTCCAGCAGATGTTGAACAACGAAATCGCCACCTATTCGATAGAAAAGCGCTATGTGCGCAAGGATGGTTCGCTGGTCTGGGCCACGTTGACGGCGGCGGGCTTGCGCGATGCTGATGGCCGGATCGTTTACTTTATCTCTTCCATCCAGGACATCTCGCAGCGCAAGCAGATAGAGGAGGAGTTGTGGATGGCCCGCATTGTGGCCGAACAACGCAGGCAGGCTGCGGAAGACGCCAGCCGTGTCAAGAGCGCCTTTCTGGCCAGCATGAGCCACGAGCTGCGCACGCCGCTCAACTCAATTCTGGGCTTCTCGCAGCTTGTGGCGCGCGATCCATCGGTAGGAGAGGATGCACGCGCCAGCCTGGAGGTGATCCGGCGCAACGGCGAACATCTGATGGCGTTGATTAACGACCTCCTGGAGTTGTCCAGGATCGAGTCGGGACGGGCCGATTTGGTGATTGTCGCCTTCGATCTGCACCTCTTGTTGCACGACGTCGTCGACATGCTCCATCTGCGGGCGGTGGAAAAGGCGCTGAACTTGCAGGTGCAGATTGCGCCGCAGACGCCCCGCCAGGTAACGGGTGATCAGCGCAAGCTGCGCCAGGTATTGATCAACCTGCTCGGCAACGCTGTGAAGTTCACTGCTGCAGGCTATGTGCGGCTGCGCGTCGAGATCGTTGAGCCGCAACACGACCCGGCCAGGGCTATGGTCACATTTACCGTGGAGGACAGCGGCACAGGCATTGCGCCGGCCGATCTGGCCACCATTTTTGACGCCTTTATCCAGACTGAAGCCGGCCGGCGTTTGGGCGAGGGCACGGGACTGGGGTTGGCGATCAGTCGCGAGTATGTCGACTTGATGGGGGGTATGCTGCAGGTGCGCAGCACAGTGGGGCGGGGCAGTGTCTTTTGGTTCTCGCTGCCGCTGCAGGTCGTGGACGGTTTTGGGCAGTCCGTCCAGGCTGATTGGGTTGAACGCCGCGCTGAGGCGGCCTCAACTCTTTCGGTGCTCCACCTGGACGGGTTGCCGGCTGATTGGCTGGAGCAGGTGCGGGTGGCCGCCATCAGGGCTGACGGCAAGAGTCTGAACAGGCTGATCGAGCAGATTGCCCACGATCACCCCGCCGCCGCCGAGGCGCTAGTCTGTCATATGAACGAATTCGCTTACGAGGTGATCCTGGCCGCGGTGGATCAGGCTCTCACGGGCAGTACGCAATGAGGCAAACCCATGGCTGCATGGCATGATGACCCGGTCGGCGACCTTTTGATCGTGGATGATGTCGTCGACAATTTGAAGTTGCTGAGTCGGATTCTGAGCGGGCAAGGCTACGACGTGCGCGCCGTCACCAGCGGCGAGCGGGCGTTGGAGGCCGCCCTGGCCATGCCGCCGGAGTTGGTGCTGCTGGACGTGCGCATGCCAGGCATGGATGGCTACCAAGTCTGCCAGCAATTAAAGGCCGATCCGCTGACTCAGGATATCCCTGTGCTTTTTATCAGCGCGCTGAGCCAGATACAAGATATCGTCAACGGCTTTGAGGCAGGCGGAGTCGACTATATCATCAAGCCCTTTCAGGACAACGAAGTGCTGGCCCGCGTGCGCACACACCTCAGCCTCTATCGACTGAACCGGGCTTTGCAACAGGAGATCACCCATCGCGACCAACTGATCGCCGAGCTGGACGCCTACGCCCATACAGTCGCCCACGATCTCAAGAGTCCATTGCAGATGATCACCGGCTACACGGACCTGCTGGCCCTGATCCCCGCCGTGCAGGCCGACAAAGAGGCGGTCTCTCTCTCGGAGGAGATCGAGCGCTATGTTCGCCGCATGGCAGACACCATCAACGGGCTTTTGTTGCTGGCCAGCGCGCGCCGTGATCAGGTCGATATAGTGCCCATCGTGATGGACGCAGTGCTTGCTGAGGCCAAGGCCCGGTTGAACTTAGAGATTGAGCAGCGAGGCGCCATGGTTCAAACGGGCGACAACTGGCCCATGGTCTTTGCCCAGCCGCAGTGGCTGGTTGAAGTCTGGGACAACCTGTTGAGCAACGCGCTCAAGTACGGCGGCCAGCCTCTGTCCGTCCCACCCCAGCCGCCGCTGATCACCCTGTGGGGGGAAACACTGGACGCAGAGCAGGCGCGCTTCTGGGTGCAGGACAACGGCCCCGGTATTGCGCTGGAAGATCAAACACATCTCTTCATCCCCTTTGCATCCAGACACCGCGCGCCTGGCTCGCACGGCCTGGGCCTGTCCATCGTCCAGCGCATCATCCAGCGTCTGGGCGGCCAGGTCGGCGTCGAGAGCGCTCCAGGTCGCGGCAGCGCCTTTTGGTTCACCCTGCCGACCCAGCCCCCTCCTCAACCGTGATAGCGCTGGTTGATAAAGCCGCAACCAAGCCCCCTGTCCTGAAAAATCGCTCGGGCCGGTGTTTGCGCAGCACCCCGGACGGGGCCGACCGAGCCCGCTGTTGGTGTGCCCAGCGCATGGGCGGCTGTTTTGCCGAATCGTCCTCGCTGCGCTACAATGCCGCCGCGACGGCCCCATTGACCGACCCCGGGCGCCAGGCGTAATCGCCCATCCGGCCGTCACCTCTCCCTGGCGCTGGGGTTTTGCTTTGTTTGAAACGATGCCTGCACATATCCTGATCACGAACGACGATGGCGTCCACTCGCCTGGCCTCCTGGCGCTGAAGCAGGCGCTGGACGCCGTAGGCCAGGTGACGGTCTTTGCGCCTGACCGCAACTGGAGCGCGGCCGGCCACAGCAAGACCATGCACAAGCCGCTGCGCATCAACCAGGTGACGCTGGCCGACGGCTCGCCGGCCTACACCACCAACGGCGCGCCCTCCGACTGCGTCGGCCTGGCCCTGCTGGGGGCGATCCCGCATTTGCCCGACCTGGTGGTCTCTGGCATCAACCAGGGCGGCAATCTGGGCCACGACATCACCTACAGCGGCACCGTGGCCGGCGCAATGGAGGCGGTGGTGGGCGGCGTGCCGGCCATCGCGGTCTCGCTGGACGCGCGTGAGTGGAGCGATTTTCACGCTGTCACCCAGGTGGTGACGCGTCTGGCCCAGCTCATTCTGGCCAATAACCTGCCGCCCAACTTGCTTTTCAACGTCAACGCCCCGCCCATTGCCAGCGACCAGGTGCAGGGCGTCGTCGTCACTCGCCTGGGCCAGCGCGTCTATCGCGACGTGTTGATCGAGCGCGTCGATCCCAAAGGCCAGCCGTACTACTGGATCGGCGGCGAGCCGCCCGGCGGCGTGGTCGAGGACGGCACCGACATCGGCGCGGTCGCCCACGGCTACATCTCCATCACCCCGCTCAGCATGGACATGACCGCCTACGCCTTCATGGACCAACTGCGGGCGTGGGTGGCGGAGTAGCGGGTTGCAGGTTGCGGGTTGCGGGTTGCAGGTTGCAGGTTGCATCAGCGCCAGCCGCTCCCTTGCCGCTGCACTTCCGATCATTCACCAATTCACCATTCACCAATTTACCAATTTACCAATTCACCATTCACCAATTTACCAATTTACCAATTTACCAATTCACCATTCACCAATTTACCAATTTACCAATTTACCAATTCACCATTCACCAATTCACCCATTGAGCATTAACCATTAACCGTTCCCCATTAACCATTCCTCAGGTGCCTTCATGCAAACCAACTATGCCTTCTTCCAGGGTCAGATCGTGCCCATTGAGCAGGCCAAAGTCAGCGTCATGACCCATGCCCTGCACTACGGCACCGCTTGCTTCGGCGGCATCCGCGCCTATTGGAACGAACCAGCTCAGCAGCTTTACATCTTCCGGCTGGAGGATCACATCAAGCGTTTTCTGAGCTCAGCCAGTTTGCTGTTGATGCAGGTGCCCTACAGCGCACAGCAGCTCAGCCAGGCGATTGTGGAACTGCTGCGCCGTGAAGGGCAGCAGAGCGATATGTACGTGCGGCCGCTGGCCTACAAGGCCGATCACAAGATCGGCGTTCTGCTGCACGGCCTGACCGACGAAGTCACGATCTTCGCCACCCCCTTTGGGCGCTACGTGGCCAACGAAGAGGGCGCTTCGGTGCGCGTTTCCTCTTGGCGCCGCGTCGACGACAACGCCATTCCTGCCCGCGGCAAGATCGCAGGCGCCTATGTCAACTCCAGCCTGGTCAAGTCAGAAGCGCTGTTGGATGGCTACGACGAGGCCATCGTGCTGGACGAACACGGCCATGTCTCAGAGGGCAGCGCGGCCAACATCTTCATGGTGCGCAACGGCGAGCTGGTCACGCCCCCCGTCTCCTCGAACATCCTGGAGGGCATCACCCGCCGCACCATCATCGATCTGGCCGCGGCCGAGCTGGGCATCAACGCCGTGGAGCGCGAGATCGACCGCACGGAGCTTTATGTCTGTGAGGAGCTCTTCTTCTGCGGCACCGGCGTCCAGGTTGCTGCCATCACCGCCGTCGATCGCCGGCCGGTGGGTGCAGGCGTCATGGGCCCGGTCACAACCGCCATCCGTGACCTGTACTTCGACGTGGTGCGCGGCAATGTGGCCCACTATCGGCACTGGAACACGCCGGTGTTCAACCAATGACCGCAACGTGAGACGTGGCCTCTCATTCACGCTTCACGCTGTATGCTTCTGGCATGATCTTCAAACCTGCATCATCCACCCACGGCCGGCGCGCCCTGTTGGCAGCGCTGCTATTGCTCATCCTTGACTTGATCGTCGTCGCTTTGATGGTTGCGCGGCCGGTGAGTGGATCGACCTTTGTCCTGCTGTTGCTGGCGCTGGCGCTGTGGCTGCCCTTGGGCTATGTCCTGTGGCGGGCCTGGCTTTGCCTCAGTCTCGTCTACTGGATCGACCGCAACGCGTTGACCCTCTCCTGGGGGCCGATCCGCCAGGTGATTCCCATCGGCGATGTGCGGCAGGTGCAGCATGGTCAGGCTGTGGAAGCCGTGGTGCGCGGCCTGTCGCTGGCCCCCGGCCCCAATGGCCAGGTCGATCAGCCGGCGCTGGCCATTGCCCGGCGCTGGCCGGCCTTGGCCCGCTTCGTGCTGTACGGCCCTGATTTGGGCGCTCGCCGCCGCCTGCCTGATCTGAGGGTTTACAGCGTGGCCTCGCAGCCGCTGCCCCAACAGATGCTGCTGCACACCGACACCCGGGTCTACGGCATCTCTCCGGCCGACGTCGACGCTTTCCTGGCTGTGCTTCAGCAGCAAAATCAGCTTGGCCCGATCCACCTGGTACCCCATCAACGTCATTGGCCCCGCTGGATGCGTTTCCCCCTCTGGCAGGACAGGTTCTTGTTGCTTCTGTTGCTGGCTGGCTTCTTGGGCAGCCTGTTGTTGCTGGGCGTTGCCATGAGCCGTTTCGCCTCGCTGCCCTTCGCCCTGCCCCAGTGGGACAACCTGGACCGGCGCATGATCTTTCTCTTCCCGATCTTCGGCCTGGGCGTCTGGTTGATCAACGGCGCGTGGGGGCTGTTGGTGTACCAACGTCAACGGGTGGCGGCTGGTCTGCTGTGGAGCGGCGCGCTGGCCGCCCAGGCCGCAGCTTTGGTCGCGCTCCTGTCTGTCACCAGGGTTTGAGCATGGACCTGTTATCCCGTCTCGCAATCGGCCTGCTGCTGAGCGCCGCCATCGGTTTGCTGGCCTACCGGCGCAACTCGCTGGCCCCCAGCGGCGTAGGTGGGGCTGTCCTGGTCGGCACACTCATCTTTGGCTTTGGCGGCTGGACATGGGGGCTGGTGCTGATCTCGTTTTTTGTCAGCTCCAGCCTGTTGAGCCACTACCGCCAGGGCGACAAAGCCGCGCTGGCTGAGAAATTTGCCAAGGGAGAACGCCGCGACATGGGCCAGGTGCTGGCCAACGGCGGCGCGGGCGCGCTGCTGGCCCTGGGCGTTTACTTTTTGATCGATCTGCAAGGCCAGGCGCGGGCCGGCAATCCCCTGTACATCTATCTGACCCTGGCCTTTTTCGGCGTCATGGCATCCGTCAACGCCGACACCTGGGCCACTGAGCTGGGCGTGCTGGCCAGGGAGACGCCGCGCTTGATCACCACCGGCCGGCCGGTGCCTCCTGGCACGTCGGGCGGCATCACCCGCTATGGCACGCTGGCGGCGCTGACCGGCGCTGCGTTCATCGGCGTGGCGGCTTTTGTCCTGATCCAGTTAGCGTCGCTGGCCACCACAGGCGCACTGATGCTGACCGACCTGCCCATCGTAGTCATTGCGGCTGCAGGCGGCCTGGTGGGGTCGCTCTTCGACAGCTTGTTAGGCGCCACCTTGCAGCGCATCTACTGGTGCGATCACTGCGAGAAGGAGACCGAGCGCCAGGTGCATAGCTGCGGCGCCCGCACTCGCCCCCTGCGCGGCTGGAGTTGGATGAACAACGACCTGGTCAATTTCGTGTCATCGCTGGTCGGCGGCCTGTTAGCTGGCAGCCTGGGTTTGCTGATTTTTGTCTAGACTCGTACAATGACCTCCATGCCTTTGTCTGGATTTGAGCACCGTCTATGATCAGCGCTGAAACGCCTTTGCACCTATCGGTCGTGATTCCCTGCTACAACGAAGCGCGTAATCTCGAACGGGGGGTGTTGGAAGAAGTTAATCGTTTTCTCAGCCAACAGCCTTATCGCTGGGAGGTGATTGTGGTCGACGATGGCTCGACCGACAACAGTCGGGCTTTGGTCGAAAGCCTGATCACCGACAAGCCCGGCTTTGCTCTGTACACCATCGCACATGGCGGCAAGCCGGCGGCGGTCTGGGCTGGCATCCAGGCGGCCCAGGGTGAGATCGTGCTCTTCACCGACATGGACCAGTCCACCCCCATCCAGGAGATCGACAAGCTGCTGCCCTGGTACGACCAGGGATATCAGGTGGTTATCGGCTCACGCGGCGCGGCGCGCGAGGGCTTCAACCTGTTGCGCAAGCTGGGCAGCCTGATCTTCCGCGGTCTGCGCAGTCTTTTCCTGCTGCGCAACATCAACGATACCCAGTGTGGCTTTAAGACCTGCCGCCGCCATGTTGCCCTGGAGACCTTCCCGCGTTTGCAGTTCTTCAAACAAGCCGAACGCCCCAGCGGCTGGAAGGTGTCGGCCTACGACGTCGAGTTGTTGTACATCATGGAAAAAGCGGGCTATAGCATCAAAGAGATTGTGGTGGAGTGGCAAAACCGCGATGTGAGCGTCACCAAGGGGCAGCAAAGTGACCTGGTGCGCTACGTCCACGAGTCGTTGGAGATGGCCAGGGAGATACTGCGCGTCAAGCGCAACGAGCTGCGCGGCATGTACGACCACGTCTAGCGGACGTGCTTTCCCCGCTCTGGCCGGTCTCCTGATCGAGCCAGCCTTGCGTCATCGCTCTGGCCGGTCTCCTGACCGAGCCAGCCGGCCCGAAACGAAAACAGACCGAGACGATACGTCTCGGTCTGTTTTCTGTGAGCCGCCAGAGGCTCGAACTCTGAACCTAGGGATTAAAAGTCCCTTGCTCTACCATTGAGCTAGCGGCCCGTGAGCGAGAGTATAACACAGCATGTCGTGTTGGGCAAGACTGACCGGGCGGGCAGCGGTGGAGTGTGAAAAGGCCAGATCAGGATGCCCCTGGGGATCGATCTGGTTTGGCCTCTGGCCGCAACCTGGCTATTATATGTCCATGCATTCCCGA
>CAZVGR010000103.1:3565-19030 GCA_964626845.1 uncultured Anaerolinea sp. | reverse complement strand
CCTTACTCGGATTCCGCCTCGCTCGCAATTTCAACCGAAATCCATACACTACCCCAAGCTGGACAGGTTGGTCTGTACAAAGCCCTGTGGTATAATCGCGACTTCGATGGGCAGTTGGAAGTTGCAGGTTGCAAGTGGCAGGTTGCAGGAATTATCCAGACTTGCCACTTGCCACTTGCCACTTGCCACTTGCCACTTGCAACCTGCAACTCTTATTTTCGCCATGTCCGTGCTCATCGCCAACGACCTCGCCAAACGCTTCGGCCCGCTGGACGTGTTCCAGGGGGTCGATTTGCGCGTCGAGAAGGGGGATCGCATCGGCCTGGTCGGCCCCAACGGCGAGGGCAAGACCACCCTGCTGCGCCTGCTGGCCGGCCTGGACGCGCCCAGCGACGGCGCAATCTCCCGGATGCGCGGCCTGACCATCGGCTACCTGCCCCAGGACCCGCCGCCCGTGGGGGATGCCACGTTGTGGGACGACGTGGCGACGCAGTTCGACCACCTGCGCCGCCAGGCTGAGGCGCTGCACCGGCTGGAGGAGCGCATGGCCGACCCGGTCGACTACGAGGCTGCGCTGGAGGAATATGGCCCCCGGCAGGCGGCCTTCGAGGCGGCCGGCGGCTACCAGTGGGAGCTGCGCATGCGCCAGGTGCTGACCGGGCTGGGCTTTCCCCCGGCCGAGCACCACATGCCGCTGGCCCACCTCAGCGGCGGGCAGAGGACGCGCGGCCTGCTGGCCCGCTTGATCCTGCAAGAGCCCGACCTGCTGCTGATGGACGAGCCCACCAACCACCTGGACCTGCACGCCACCGAGTGGCTGGAGCAGGCGCTCTTGCAGTGGCAAGGCAGCATGGTCGTCGTCTCCCACGACCGCTATTTTCTCGACCGGGTGGCGACGCGCGTCTGGGAGCTGGCCAGCCAGCGGCTGGAGGTCTACCGCGGCAACTATAGCGCCTACGTCATCCAGCGCACCGAGCGCCGCGAGCGCCAGCGCAAGGAGTGGCAGCGCCAGCAGCAGGTCATCGCCAAGGAAGAGGACTTCATCCGCCGCAACATCGCCGGCCAGAACACCAAACAGGCCCAGGGCCGGCGCACCCGGCTGGAGCGCATGATCAAGGAGGACGGCCTGGTCGAGCTGCCGCGCGAGCAGCGCGCCATCCGCCTGCACATGGACGCCCGGCTGCGCAGCGGTAATATCGTCCTGCGCACCGTCGACCTGGCCGTGGGCTACCGCGCCCACGCCGGCCAGACCGCGCGGCGCGAGGACATCTCCGGCGGCCACGAGTTCATCGCCAGCCGCCAGCCGGTCACGCCGCAGGACACGCTGCTCTTCCGCGCGGAGGACCTGGAGTTGAAGCGCGGCGAGCGGGCCGCGCTGCTGGGCCCCAACGGCGCGGGCAAGTCCACCTTTCTCAAGACGCTGCTGGGCCAGATCCCGCCGCTGGAAGGCCGGCTGCGGGTCGGCGCCAGCGTGCAGATCGGCTACCTGGCCCAGGCCCACAGCGAGCTGCGCCCCGACCTGACCGCGCTGGACGCGATCCTGGAGAAGGCGCCGCGCATGGAGATCGGCGAGGCGCGCGGGCTGCTGGGCCGTTTTCTGTTCTCGGGCGATGACGTCTACAAGCGCATCGAGGTGCTCAGCGGCGGCCAGCGCAGCCGCATCGCCCTGGCCCGCCTGACGCTGCAAGGGGCCAACCTGCTGGTGCTGGACGAGCCGACCAACCATCTGGACATCACCTCGCAGGAGGTGCTGGAGGATGTGCTGACGGCCTTCCCTGGCACGGTGCTGCTGGTGACCCACGACCGCTACCTGGTGGACGCGGTCGCGACGCAGGTGTGGATGATCGACGATGGCGAGCTGCGGGCCTATCCCGGCAATTATACGGCCTATCTGGCGGCCAAGGCCGAGGAAGAAGCCGCAGCCGCTGCCGCGGCCTCCAACGGCGCCGGGCCGGCGACCGACTCCCAGGTCCACCGCGAGCGGTCCAAAGAAGAGCGCCGCCAGCGCAAGCAGGTCGAGGCGCGCGCGGCCGAGGCTGACCGCCTGGCCGAGCTGATCGAGGCCATGGAGCAGCGCCTGGCCGGCCTGGGCGACGAGCTCAGCCAGGCCAGCGCCAACCAGGACACCCGCCGCGTCGAGTCGCTGGGCCGCGAGTACCAGGCCGTAGACGACCGCCTGCACCAGTTGATGGAAGAATGGGCCGAACTGGCGACGTAACCGCGCGTGTGTCATTCTGAGCGGGTCCGGCACGCGACTCGCCCTGCGCCGGGACCCCAACGAAGGATCCCGTCTGCCGGAAGCCGGGATTCTTCGCTGGCTTTGGCGGCGTTGAAGTTCGTTGTGTGATCAAGTTCATTGTGCGAGCCAAGCACATTTGCAGCCAGACCCGCTCAGAATGACAATGGCGAGAACACTGGTGATGATGGAGAAACTGCCTCCCAAAACCGTCATCGGCCTGACCGGCAACATCGGCGTGGGCAAGAGCACGGTGATGGCGCTTTTGGCCGGGCTGGGCGCGGCGGGCATCGACGCCGACAAGGTGGCGCACCAGGTCATGGAGCCGGGCCAGCCGGCCTACGATCAGGTCGTCGCCCGCTTTGGCCCGCAGATCGCGCCGGACGGCGGCCCCATCGACCGTCAGCGCCTGGGCCAGATCGTCTTCACGGATCCGGCCGCGTTGGCCGACCTGGAGGCCATCGTCCATCCCGCCGTTTTCCAGGTCATCCAGCGCCGCGTGGCCGAGGCCAGCGCATCCGTTGTCGTGATCGAGGCCATCAAGCTGCTGGAGGCCGGCCTGAGCCGCCAGCTTTGCCAGCAGGTCTGGGTCGTCACTGCCCCGCGCGAGCAGCAAATTCAGCGCCTGATGCAAACCCGCGGCCTGAGCGAGGCCGAAGCCGCCCTGCGCATCGACGCTCAACCGCCCCAAGCGGAAAAGATCGCCCAGGCCGACGTGGTGATCGAGAACGGCGGCAGCCTGGAGGCGGCGCGTGAGCAGGTGACGCGGGCGTGGCGGAGGCTGCGTGACGAGTAATGCGTAACTCGTAACTCGTAACTCGTAACTCGTAACCCGGAATTGAGAGACGCGTGTGCGCGATTCTGGGTTACGTGTTACGCATTACTCGTTACGCACCACCTTCCCATGCCACGGCCAATCACCATCAAACACAACCGACCGTAAGCACGAACGCATATGAAAACACTGCAACAGATGTATGATAAGCATCCCAACCTGATGCTGTGGGCTGGGCTGGCGCTGGGCATGGTGGCAATCTTGTTGGTGGCCGCCCGCAACGTGGGCTTCACGGCTGTCCAATGGGCCGCGCTGCTGGCCGCCACCGTCGCGCTGGCCGGCCTGTGTGTCTGGATCATCAGTTGGGAAAGCGATGTGTAATCTGGTAGGTCACGCTACCAGCGTGACGTGCGATGAACGCGTAACGTCACGCTGGTAGCGTGACCTACGATTGAAAAGCCAACATGACCACAAAACGCGATTACTACGACGTGTTGGGCGTGGCCCGCAGCGCCAGCGCAGACGAAATCCGCAGCGCTTACCGCAAGCTGGCCCGCCAATATCACCCCGACGTCAACAAAGAACCTGACGCCGAGGCCAACTTCAAAGAGATCAACGAGGCCTATGAGGTGCTGAGCAACGGCGAGAAGCGGGCTGCCTACGACCGCTTCGGCCATGCCGGCACCCAAGGAGGCTTTGGTGGTTTCAGCGGCGGCTTTGGCGATTTCGGCTCGATTTTCGAGGACCTGTTCGGCATGGGCGGCCAGACCCGCCAGGCCCAGCGCGGCCCCCGTCGCGGGGCTGATCTGCGCGTCGGCGTCACACTGACCTTCGAGGAGGCCGTTTTCGGCGCCGACCGCGAGGTGGATGTGACCCGGCTAGAGAGCTGCGCCCACTGCTTCGGCAGCGGCGCGGAGCCGGGCACCAGCCCTATGCGCTGCCCGCAGTGCAACGGCACCGGCGAGGTGCAGCGCCGCCAGCAGAGCATCTTCGGCACTATCCTGACTAGCACCACCTGCTCGCGCTGCAACGGCGCAGGTGAGGTGATCACCACCCCCTGCGTCGAATGCCAGGGGCGCAAGCAGGTACAGGCCACCAAACGGCTTAGCGTGGCCATACCGGCCGGGGTGGACGACGGCACACAGATCCGTCTGGCCGGCGAGGGCAACCAGGGGCTGGCCGGCGGCCCGGCCGGCAACCTCTATGTGGCCCTGACCGTGCATCCCCACCCTGTGTTCCAGCGCCGCGACAACGACATCGTCATGGAACTGCCCATCAACATCGCCCAGGCCGCGCTGGGCGCCGAAGTCGAGGTGCCGACGCTGGACGGCCAGGAGATGCTGGTGGTGCCGCCCGGCACGCAGCACGGCAAGGTGTTGCGCCTCAAGAACAAGGGCGTACCCCACCTGCGGCGCAGCGAGCGGCGCGGCGATCAACTGGTGGTGATCGATGTGGTGGTGCCGAGCCAACTCAACGCCAAGCAGAAGAAGCTGCTGGAGGAACTGGGCGAGAGCCTGGGCACCCCCAAGCTGGGCGACGAGCGCGGCTTCTTCGACAAGCTGGCCGGCGCGTTCAGCGACGCCTTCGGCGGCTGAGACTACTCCCAATGCAATGGACTGAAATCAGCGTGGTGTGCGACGGCGAGGCAGCCGAGGCCGTGGCCGAGCTGTTCAACCGCTTCAACAGCCGGCCGGGCGAGGACAGCAGCGGCGCGGTGATCGAGGTCGGCGGCTTCGACGCCTATGGCGAGCTGACCGAGCCGGTGGTGCATGTGCGCACCTACCTGCCTGCCAGCGATCGCGAGCGGCAGCGCCAGATCGAGGAGGGCCTGTGGTTCCTGGGCCGGCTCTACCCCATCCCTGAGCCGGTGATCCGCGAGCTGGCCGAGGAAGACTGGGCCAACGCCTGGAAGCGCCACTATGCCCCGACGCGCGTCGGTCAGCGCCTGCTGATCGTGCCCTCGTGGCAGGTGGAGGAATTAGCGGAGTTCGGCGTGGACGAGGCCGGCCGGCCGTTGCTGCCGGTGATCCTGGACCCCGGCATGGCCTTCGGCACCGGCCTGCACCCCAGCACCCGGCTGTGCATGGCCGCGCTGGAGCAGCACCTGCGGCCGGGCGAGCCGGTGTTGGACGTGGGCTGCGGGTCGGGCGTGCTGTCGATTACCGCCGCGCGGCTAGGCGCCGGACCGATCCTGGCCACCGACATCGACCCCATCGCCGTGGCCGCGACCGAGGAGAACTGCCAGCGCAACGGCGTGGACGGCCTGGTGACGGCGCGCGCCGGTTCGCTGCCAGAGCGCGCCGAGCAGCCGGCCGGCTGGCCGGTGATCGTCGCCAACATCCTGGCCGACGTGATCGTGCAGTTGCTGGTGGCGGGTATGGCGCGGCTGCTGGCCGACGATGGCCGCCTGATCGTCAGCGGCATCATCGAGCCGCGCGCCGCCGAGGTCGAGGCTGCGCTGGATCAGGTCAGCCTGCGCGTCGTGCAGCGGCTCAGCGAGGGCGACTGGGTTGCGCTGGTGGCGACACGCTCCCACCCGCTGTGGCCGGTCTCCTGACCGAGCCACGTTGGGCTCTCCCCTGCTGTGGCCGGTCTCTGACCGAGCCACGTTGGGCTCTCACCTGTTGTGGCCGGTCTCTGACCGAGCCACGTAACGCACGCAAACGGGCTCGGTCGGAGACCGGCCCGAGCAGGGGACGTGGGACAAGTGTAACCGCATCCCATGCCTCGGCATCCAACCGTGTGTTGGCTCAAGCCTAACCAAACCAGGTAAGATATCGCACATTCCGTGCGTCACAAGAGACGAGGACAAAACCATGAGCGACAACAATATTGAGAAGATGATCATTATCGGCAGCGGCCCTGCGGGCTATACCGCGGCTCTCTATACGGCGCGCGCGAATCTGCAACCCCTGCTGTTCACCGGCAACGAGATCGGCGGCCAGGTGGCCATCACCTACGAGGTTGAGAACTATCCCGGCTTCCCTGAGGGGCTGACCGGGCCAGAGATGGTCGAAAAGTTCCAGCAGCAGGCCGAGAAGTTCGGCGCACGCATCGAGTACGACTGGGTCAGCGAGGTCGACTTCAACCAACATCCCTTCGTGGTGCGCACGGCCAACGGCGAGTATAAAGCCGAGGCTGTAATCGTCAGCACCGGCGCCACACCGCGCAAGCTGGGCGTGCCGGGCGAGAAAGAGTACACCGGCTTCGGCGTCAGCTACTGCGGCACCTGCGATGGCTTCTTCTTTCGCGGCAAGGAGGTCATCGTGGTGGGCGGCGGCGACAGCGCGCTTGAGGAGGGCATCTTCCTGACCAAGTTCGCCAATAAGGTGACGGTGGTGCATCGCCGCGACGATCTGCGGGCCAGCAAGATCCTGCAGGACCGCGCCTTTGGCAACCCCAAGATGGAATGGAAGTGGAGCACCGTGGTGGAGCGCATCAACGCGGCCGGCGGCGACGGCAATGGCACGCCCCCCAAGGTCGTCTCGGCCACGCTCAAAGACCTGAAGACGGGCGAGAGCTACGACTTTCCGGCTGACGGCGTCTTCGTCTTCGTGGGCCACACCCCCAACTCGGAGCTGTTCCGCGGCCAGTTGGAGATCGACGACGCGGGCTACGTCAAGACCGATCGGCGCTACCACACCAGCGTGCCCGGCGTCTTCGCGGCCGGCGAGATCCAGGACCCGGTCTTCCGCCAGGTGGTCACCTCGGCCGGCCAGGGCGCGGCCGCAGCCATGCAGGCCGAGAAGTTCCTGGGTGAGTTGGAGGCGCAAAGCTACCAGGAAGTTGCGGCTGAGCATGGGCCGGCCGTGTTGGTGGCCATGTAAGCCGGCGTGCTGCCGTGCCAATGTCAAGCCCCAGGGAGCATTCCCTGGGGCTTTTTCGCAAGCAATGAGCAGAGAGGTGACCATGATCAATCCACAGCCAGCTCACCTGGTAACCGTCTTCGGCGGCGCACGCGTAGCTGTTGATGATCTGTTGTATGCCCAGTCGGCTGCGCTCGGCCGCTTGCTGGGGCAGGCCGGCTTCGCGGTGGCCACCGGCGGTTACACCGGCACGATGGAAGCGGTGCTGCGCGGGGCCAGGGAGGCCGGCGCGCACACGGTCGGCTACACCTGCGCCACCTTCGAGCGCGGTTTCACGCCCAACCCTTGGGTGATGGAAGAGCGCAAGACCCGCGTGCTGTCGGCCCGCATCCAGCGCCTGGCCGAGGAAAGCGACGCCTTCGTGGTCGTCCACGGCGGCCTGGGCACCCTGGCCGAGCTGGCCCTGGTGTGGAACATGCTGCTGGCCGGCGAGCTGCCGGCCAAGCCTCTGGTGGTGGTGGGAGCGGAATGGCCCCGGGTGATCGACGTGGTACACGCCGAGACGCAGATGGGGTCGTCGGCGCTGCGGCTGCTGACGCTGGTGGAGACGGTGGAGGGGGCGGTGGAGCGATTACAGGCGCTATTGGCGGCGCCGAGGCGGTAACGACGCCTCACCAGAGCGTGTTGACGAAAGCAGATCCCTGTATCTTGCCGTCGTTCGTGATCAGGTCCAATCCCAAGTGGCGCGCTGTGCCAGCAATCAGGCGGTCGTGAAGCTCAGGAACATCGGTGATTTCCGAAGCTGCCTGAACCACGCCGAAGGTTACAGGCTGTTCCTTGCACAAGGGGAAACGCTTGAAGAAGCCGTCAACTTCGGCCAGGCCGGCGGTGATTCTACCTCTTTCCGACAAGTAGAGTATTTCGGCGAAGACCATGGCCGGCACGATGATGCTGACGGCTCCTGCCTCTACGCCGGCAAACACGCCGCTGGCATTCGACCCCATCTTGCGTTTCTCAAGATAGAGAACCAGACCAATCGTGTCGACCACGAACTCACTTGACAGGATAGAGTTGCTCATAGTCCTCAAACTCCCGCTCCAGGTGAGCAAGCTCTGCTTGGTCCATCATCTGTAGTTCCGTTGTGAGGAGCGTCTCGCGCATGTCGTTCCGATAATCTTTCGGACTGATCGCTCGTTTGCGCACGAAATAGACGAAATCGGTAATTTCGGCCAGCATCTCAGGGGACAGCCCACTGATGCCGTGAATGATGAGTTGTCGATAATCCTGTACTGTCATATTCTTCCTGCCTGAATGACCGCACGAATGGTTCACTCTGATCAACCCACACAACCAACGCTCATAGCCACACAGATTTTACCATAAGTTGCCACTGGACGGAAACACAAAAGACGCTCTCGCCAGATTCGTAATCCGGCGAGAGCGTCTTTTGTACGTTGCGGCTACAGCAGCACAACACTCGCCACATACGGCAGCATCGCCAGCAGTGCAAAGGCCGGGTGCAGCCGGGCGGTGCGGTTCTGCCGGTCCCAGTTGAAGAGCAGGATGGCCAGCACGAAGGCCAGCACGCCGCCGGTCAACAGGATGGCCAGCGACGCCGTGGCGCTGAAAGGCGTCTCCAGCCCGTAGGCCAGGCCGTTGTAGGCGTTCATGGCGTGAGTGGCCGGCAGCAGGCGGGCCACGGTCTGCGCGCCGGGCGGCAGGAAGTCGAAAGGCATCATCAAGCCACCGATCAGCATCGAGGGCAGAAAGATCAACTGCGACCAGAGCAGCGTGGCCCGCGAGTTGGAGGAGACCACCCCGATCAGCACGCCCAGGCCGGTGAAGGCCACCACCGTGGCCAGCGTCACCACCAGGAACCAGCCCCAGTTGCCGGGCGCCGGCGCATCGAAGAAGGGCGTGGCCGTGAGGAGGATGATGGCCGTGACCACCGCCAGGTGCAGGAAGGTGGTCAGCGTTGGCGCGCTCAGGATGTTCAGCGCCGGAACGCCGTGGATCTTGTAGCTGCGCAGGATACCGGCGTCGCGCGCCGCCACCAATGGATCGGGCAGTGTCATCAGCGTGGCGATCATCACTGCAAAGATCACCATGGCCGGGATCATGGTCGCGGTGAACAGCGGGTTGATCTGGGTCATGATCAGCCCCATCATGGCGTAAAACACCAGCGGGAAAGCGTAAGTCAGGAAGAGAAGCTGGCGGTTGCGCAGGCTGCTGCGCAGCTCGATCCAGGTGTGGTTGGCAAAGGCAGTCATTTCAAGCCTCCATAAATTCTTGGCTTGGGCCGGTCTTTGTGAAGCACCCCGGAGTGGGCTGACCGTGCCCGCCGCGGTCTTCATGCGCTCGGGCCGGTCTCCGACCGAGCCCGCTTACCGTCGGTAATCTCCAGGAAGCGGTCCTCCAGCGACGGCCGCTCGACACGCAGGTCGATCAGCGTGTCGCCGTGGCTCTCCACAAAACCGATCAGCGCCGACACCGTCGGCCCCACGTCAGAGCTGAAGTAGACGGCGTAGTCCTCCCTGAGCGCGTGTTGCTGGACGCCGGGGATCGATCCGTTGGCCTGCTCCAGGCTGCCTCGCTCGGTGCGCACCGACACCTTGGTCAGCCCCGACCCGGTGGCGGTGATCTCCAGCGGGGTGCCGGTGGCTGCGATCTGGCCGTGCAACAGGATGGCAACCCGGTCGGACAGCGCTTCAGCCTCGGCCATGTCGTGGGTGGCCAGCAGGATCGTCGTGCCCTGCGCTTGCAGCTCACGCAGCAGGCTGTGCAGCTCGACGCGTGAGCCCACGTCCAGCCCGGCCGTCGGCTCGTCCAGGAAGAGCACCTCCGGCTGGTGGGCCACGGCCAGCGCCAGCGCCAGGCGCCGTTTCTGGCCGGTGGACAGCTCAGCGTAGGCCGTGTTGCGCTTCTCGGCCAGCCCCAGCCGCTCCAGCAGGTCCTGGCGGGGTTTGATGCCGTGGTATGCGCAGAAGAACTTCATCGCGTCGGCCGCGCTGATGCTGTCAGGCAGGCCGGAACTCTGGAGCTGCACGCCGATCTTGCCGCGCAGCCGCCGGCCGTCGCGACCAGGATCGACGCCAGCCACGCTGAGCCGGCCGCCGTCAGGCTGGCGCAGCCCCTCCAGGCACTCCAGGGTCGTAGTCTTGCCTGCGCCGTTGGGCCCCAGCAGGCCGAAGATCTCGCCGCGCCGCACGGCGAAGCTGATGTCATCAACGGCCGTGAAGTCGCCGTAGGTCTTGCGGAAGTTCTCGACGGTGATCATGGTGTCGTTCATGGCTCTTGTCTCCATCGCAGACTGTACAACAATCCGCCGGATTGTTCGGCATCGCAGGTTGTAGAACAATCCGCCGGATTGTTGGGCCGCAATCCGGCGGATTGCGCTACGGCGAATGTTGCGCGTTTCAACGGTTCTGCTTCAGTCTACATCAGAATTGCGCTGCTGTCACCGGCCAACTGGCGAGCCTGGCCTGCCCGGTGGTACAGTGTCCTTGCGGACAATGACAAAAGCGCGCCGGGCTGGTACAATGGGAGCATCATGAACCGCTCCCCATCCACCCCGGTGAAGCGCCCGCTGGAGGCATCGGCCGTCGAGGCATCGGCAGCGCGCGAGACGGTGCCGTTTCTCGTCATCGTGACCGTGGTCCTCCTGGTGCTCTGCGGCGCATCGCTGGCCAGCAACCCGGCCTTGCGCGCCATGCCCACCCTGGCCATCTTCACGACCTTGCTGCTGGTCCACGGTGTGCTCTATTGGCTGGTGCTGCGCCTGCCGCAGACGATGGCGTGGATACTGGCTTACCTGGTCGTCCAGACCGCGCTGGCCACGGCCATCGCGCTGCTGGCCGCCAACCTGGGGACGAGCTTTGGCCTGTTCGCGGCGTTGATCGGCATCTCGGTGGGCATGTTGCGCCAGCGCGCCCTGGCTGCGGCGGCCGTGCTGATCCTGCTGGCGCTGCTGGCCCTGGTCACCTTGAGCATCGACGACGGCGCTGTCACGCTGTCCTGGTGGCTGGTGGTGGCCATCCCCATGACCCTCTTCGTGGTGATCTACGTGCTGCTCTACACCCGCCAGATGGAGGCGCGCGAGCAGGCCCAGGCGCTGCTGGCGGAGCTGGAGGCCGCCAACCGCCAACTGGCCGAGTACGCCGTTGAAGTAGAGGATCTCACCCTGGCGGGCGAGCGCCAGCGCATGGCGCGCGAGCTGCACGACACCCTGGCCCAGGGGCTGGCCGGCCTGATCCTGCAACTGGAGGCGGCTCGCTCACACATCGACCAGGGGCGCCCCGGCCGGGCCGGCGAGATCGTCGACCAGGCCATGGCCCGCGCCCGCTCGACGCTGCACGAAGCCCGCCAGGCCATTGGCGACCTGCGCGCGCCGCAGGATGTGGTGGACGACCTGGGGCTGGCCATCCGCCGTGAAACCGAGCGCTTCAGCCGCGCCACAGGCATTCCCTGCGCGATCGAGATTGCGCTGGATGCACCCCTGCCGCCGCGCAGCAACGAGCACGCCCTGCGCATCGTGGCCGAGGCGCTGAGCAATGTGGCCCGGCACGCCGAGGCGGGCCAGGTGTGGGTTAGCGCGGTGCGGCAGGCTGACGGCGTCGAGATCACCGTGCGTGACGACGGCGTGGGCTTTGATGCCGGTGCAGCCGGCGCGGCAAGCGGCCACTACGGCCTGGTGGGCATGAGGGAGCGGGCGCGGCTGGCCGGCGGCGAGCTGGATGTTGCCAGCGCGCCTCGGCAGGGTACGACCGTGCGGCTGCGGCTGTCCACGTTGGATTGAACAGCTCATGCATACAGCAACTGACACCCCTATCCGTGTGCTGGTGGTGGACGACCACCTGATCGTGCGCGAGGGCTTGAGCCTGATTCTGGAGACCGCCGAGGGCATCGAGCAGGCCGGCGAGGCGGCCGACGGCGCCGAGGCGCTGCGGTTGTGCGCCGAGCTGCAGCCCGACGTGGTGCTGATGGACCTGCGCATGCCGGGCATGGACGGCCTGACCGCCATCCGCCGCCTGGCCGCCGCACAGCCGGAGGTCGCCGTCCTGATTCTGACCACCTACGACGAGGACGACCTGATGCTGCAAGGCCTGCAGGCCGGCGCGCGCGGCTTCCTGCTCAAGGACACCAGCCGGGCCGCGCTGCTGGACGCCATCCGCGCCGCCGCGCGCGGGCAGACCCTGCTCTCACCGGCCGTGATGCAGCGCCTTCTGGCCCACGCGGCCGCGCCGGCGCCAGCCCCGGCCGCAGCCGCAGCCGGCCCGCTGGACCTGACAGAGCGCGAGCTGGAGGTGCTGCGCGCGGCGGCTCAGGGCCTGCGCAGCAAAGAGATCGCCCGCGACCTGGCCATCAGCGAGCGCACCGTCAAGGCCCATCTGGCCAGCATCTACAACAAATTCGGCGTCGACTCGCGGCCGGCCGCTATCGCCGTGGCCGCGCAGAAGGGGTTGCTAGGGGAGTGAGTGGATCGGATTGTTACCCTCGAAGTCGGTCTACGGGTCACTGCTGCTTGATCTGGATGGGGAGGTCACTGGGAAACGGTAACGGTAGAAGGCCAGATTGCGCAGCCGCTTGCCACAGCTTCAGATCATAAGTAGCCATAGTCACCACCTCGCCCAGCGCATCCTGCCAGAGAAGCGCTGCGGCCAGATGCACGGCATCGTAGCCCCGTAGTTGATATTGCCAGGCCAGTTGATCGGCGCGTGCTACGGTAGCCTCAGTGACGCGAGTGCGAATCAGGTGAGGCCAATCGCGTCGAAATTGCTCCAAGCACGCCTGTGCTTCGTCTTGAGTCAACGCGGCCATGCGCACTGTCTTGGCAAAGGCGGCCGCCACCTCGGCGCGCGTGATGACGACAGTACCTGCGATATCTGCCTGGGCTATGGCTTGAACGACTTCCTGTGAGCCCAGCTCGACAACGTATCGTTTCACCAGGGCACTGGAGTCGAGATAGAGGATCATTCTCGATCCTCCAACAGCAGTTCAGCTACGGTCTTGTCACCGCGCGTGGCGATTTCTGGCGTGAATGGCGGAAGACGTTGCCCGCTCCATTCTACCAGGCCCACCTCAACCAGCTCATCCAGCCGCTGTTCGATGGTTGGTCGGATGGGCGTAAGCCTTGCGACTGGCTGTCCTCGCTCGGTGATGATGACGACGTTGCCAGCTTTGACTTCCTGAACGTAGTTGCTTAGATGAGTCTTCAGGTCACGAATGCCAATTGTTGTTTGCGCCATCGTTGCACCTCCTGCAAGTTTGTGACTACATGATAGCCTAAGTGACTACAAACGTCAAGCAGTTGACCGCCAGAAACCGTCAGGCGGCGCCCCTGACATGTGACAAGTGGGTCACTTTGTGGTACACTAGCGCCAGATGTCGATACCGCTGCCAGTTCACGCGGTGGACGTGGCGACTCCTGGATGGTGCGAGGTAAAGATGGCCCCAGATTTCTCGTCGGATACCGCTGCTTGGGGGAAGAACGCCGAGCTTCTGCCGGCCGACAACCTTGAAGACGTCATCTTCCTCTTCAACCCACAGAGGGCGCTGGACGATGAATATCTGCGCTTCTACGTCGACCGCGGCAGTCCGGCGCGTCAGACCATGGCAACGCTGTTGCGGGTCAACGACCTGGAGCGCGGCCAATCGGTCAAGCTGCTATTCACCGGCCACTCTGGCAGCGGCAAGTCCACGGAGTTGAACCGGCTGTGCCAGGACCTGGAACAGAGCTACTTTGTCGTCAAGGTATCGACCAGCTCCATCGTGCAGCCGACCGACCTGACGGCTGTCGACGTGGTGTTGATCGCCGCCATGGCGCTGTTTCGGGCGGCCACTGACCAGCAGGTGGTCGGCCGCGCGCCGGCCCAACGGGTCAGCGACCTATGGCAGGGGATTTCTGAGTTCGTGCGCGACCGGGTTTTCGGCAAGTTGCCCTACCGCGAGCCAGGCGAGGGACTGGAGCTGGGCGCCAAGGTCAGCGCCCTGGTCTTCGAGTTCGAGACCAAGTACAAGACGGAAGCTGCTTCCCGGGAGCAAATCCGTGAGCGCATGAAAGACCGTTTGTCGGAGGTCTTCGAGCGCGTCAACGAGTTGACAGCCTTCATCCGTGTGACCACCGGGCGGCCGGCGGTGCTGGTGTTCGACGACACAGACAAGCCTGACCCCGTGCGCGCTCGCCAGCTTTTCTTCGGCAATGCCACAACGCTGCGCTCGTTCGAGTCGTCGGTGATCTACACTTTCAACATCGCGCTGTGGTACGACCGGGAGTTCAAGCAACACAGGGAGCAATACGGCCAGCGGGTCTTGCTGCCGAACATCGGCCTGCGCCGCCGCGACGGCACGCGCAATGAGGCCGGCTGGGCGTTGATGCGACAAATCCTCCATCAGCGCATGCACCCGATGATGGCCACGGAGGATGCGACCAAAGGGTTGATCGAGGCCAGCGGCGGTCTTGTGCGCACGCTGATCGGCCTGACCCAGTTTGCGGCCGTCAACGCCCTGGGCCGCGGCGCGCGGCGCATCGAGCAGGTGGATGTGGAACGAGCCGTCGTCGAGCTGCGCAACGATTTCATTGCCGCCCTGGCCAGCAAGGACTACGAGCTGCTGGCCGCGCGCCATGCCGACAAGCGTCTAAGCAACAACTCCGGTGTCCAGGATCTCTTGCAGTCGCTGGCATTGTTGCAGTACGAAGACGAGGGCGAGGCGTGGTGTGACGTGCATCCGTTGGTGGAGAAGCTGCTCCAGGAGCGCGCGCCGTGACGACGACAACGGCTCTGCCAGAGGCCCCAGCGCTTCCAACACGCTCGACCGGCAGCGGGAATGGCCCTAGTGCGCAGATGTCGGCTGACAGTTGGTCAGAGGTGACTGCGCGCGACGATTTCACCAACCTACTGGTGCTGCTGCGCTACGCCCGCCAGGGCTGCTGGGCCTTTGCGCTGTACAACAACGCCGCGGTACGCGAGCAGGTGGTGGAAGCCCTGACCGCGCTGTTGGCGCCGCTGCCGGTGTACCAATGGACCTATTCGCCCCACGATCCCTATCCCTACGCCTATCTGGAGCGCATGCCCGAGGCGGCCCGCTCCGAGCGCGCCATCGTCTTTCTGTTCGACTTCGAGCGAGCCGGCGAGGAGATCTGGAAAGCGCTGGACTACAACCGCGAGCTGTTCTCAGCGCAGCCGCACGGCCTGGTCTTCTGGGTGACGCCGCCGGGCCGGGGCCTTGCTGCGCGCCAGGCGCCCCATTTCTGGGCCCAACGCAGCGGCGTGTTCGATTTCTCGGTGGACAGACCGCCGCCCCTGGAGCAGGTGCGGCCGATGGTGGGCTGGGACATCAGCATTGACAACCTGGACGAGACCCAGCGCCAGTTGCGTCTCTACCAGGGGCTGTTGGAGGACCTGGATGGCCAGCCCGACGCGCCGCCGCTCTTTCTGGCCGACCTGCATCTCAAGGTGGCGCGGCTGGCTTACTACGTCGATCAAGTCCCGCTGGCTCGCCAACATGCGCGGGCAGGGCTCGACATCGCCATCGAGCAGGACGCTACCAGGCTGCGCGCAGACTGCATCAAGGCGCTGGGCGATGTGCATGTGAGGTTGTCGGAGTACCAGGAGGCGCGGGCGCGCTACGAGGAAGCGCAAGGGAGCTAT
>CAZVGR010000103.1:0-3465 GCA_964626845.1 uncultured Anaerolinea sp. | reverse complement strand
TCGGCGCCCGGCTGGGCGAAGCCAACTGCATAAGAGCGCTGGGCGATGTGCATGTTCAGTTGTCGGAGTACCAGGAGGCGCGGGCGCGCTACGAGGAAGCGCAAGGGAGCTATCGGGCCATCGGCGCCCGGCTGGGCGAAGCCAACTGCATAAGAGCGCTGGGCGATGTGCATGTGAGGTTGGCGGAGTACCAGGAGGCGCGGGCGCGCTACGAGGAAGCGCTGCCGATCTATCGGGCCATCGGCGCCCGGCTGGGCGAAGCCAACTGCTACTTTGGTTTGGCAGATATCGACCGCTTCGAGGAGTCTTGGGCCGCCGCCGCCGCCGGCTACCAACGGGCGCTGGCGTATTACCGCTCGGCCGGCATGCCTTTCAATATTGCCCTGGCCTTGCAACGCCTGGGCTACACCGCGCGCGGCGCAGGCGACATGGACCAGGCGCGGCGCTACTTCGAAGAAGCGCTGGCCATCTTCCAGCGCATTGGCTCACCTCTGGCCAGTTCGGTGCAATACGATTTGGACCAGTTGAGCCAGTAACGCCGCCGCACCATTTGCCCGCCGCAGGCAAGCCAGGTAAAATGCCGGCAGCTCTTATGGCAGGCACACGCATGTCAACCTATCACCACCTGATCCAATCACCCTTCCCATCCCCTCCCAGCCCCCCGGCCGCGTGACCATCCACCCGTCACCGCCAGGGGGGCAGCCGCACGCGTGCGGAACCGGTAAACGGCGAACGGTAAACGGTGATCAATCAGCCGTAACTCGTTTACCGTTCACCGACTACCGTTTACGGTTCACCGTTCACTCTTCACCCAAAGCCGCTTTCTCGTTGGCACCTGGACGTCGTCATGAGACGGCGGAGGGCGCTTTGATTGACACCAATTGTCCACCGCGTTACACTTGAGTACAGCACAGGATAACAATACAGAGAACTCGTATGGCAGTTGCAACTGTATCCTCCAAAGGTTGGGTCGCCATACCATCAGATTTGCGCAAGAAATATGGCCTCGAAGCCGGCAAGCAGGTGATGGTCGTCGATTACGGCGGCGTGCTGGCTCTCGTTCCGGCGTTCGAGTACCCGGTTGCCCAGGCGCAAGGCATGCTGGCCGGCAGTTCTTCCTTGTCCAGCGCACTGCTGAGGGACCGGGCTGAGGAGTTGGCGCGTGAAGGCCGTGTCAAAACAGCAAACCTGTCCCGGTGATCCCTCCGGATTCATCGTTCATCGTCGATTGTTCGCCGTTATTTTCCATAAGGACTACCCCAATGAGAATGTCTCGTGCTTTTTTCCAGACCCTACGTGACGCTCCCGGCGACGCCGAGCTGACCAGCCATAAGTTGCTGCTGCGCGCCGGCTTTATCCAGCCGCTGGGCGCGGGAATCTACTCCTACCTGCCGCTGGCCCGGCGCAGCATGGACAAGATCGAGCGCATCATCCGCGAGGAGATGAACGCCATCGGCGGCCAGGAGGTCACCATGCCGGTGGTGCATCCAGCCGACCTGTGGCAGCAGACCGGCCGCTGGGACTCGGCCTACCCCGAGCTGGTACACTGGCGGGACCGCGCCGGCCGCGATATGACCCTGGCCATGACCCACGAGGAGGTGGTGGCCGACCTGGCGCGGCGTGAGATCAGCTCCTACCGCCAGTTGCCGCAGATGATCTACCACCTGCAGACCAAGTTCCGCGACGAGCCCCGCTCGCGCGGCGGGCTGATCCGCGTGCGCGAGTTCACCATGAAGGACTCCTACTCGCTGGACGCGGACGAGGCCGGCCTGGACCAGCAGTTCGAGGCCCACCGCGAGGCCTACCGGCGCATCTTCCAGCGCTGCGGCCTGGAGACCATCCAGGTCAGCGCGGACGTGGGCATGATGGGCGGCAGCGCGTCGGTGGAGTTTATGGCGCTGGCGGCGGCCGGCGAGGACACGCTGCTGATTTGCCCGGCGTGCGACTACGCCGCCAATCGCGAGGTGGCCGTCTTCCGCAAGCCTGAGCCGCCGGCCGAGGCGCCGCTGCCGGTCGAAAAGGTCGCCACGCCGCACTGCAAGACCATCGCCGAGCTGGCTGCGTTCCTGGGCGTGCCGGAGAGCAGGACGGCAAAGGCGGTGTTTTATGTGGCGGAGGGAGGCAAGGTGGTCTTTGCTATCACCCGCGGCGACATGGATGTCAACGAGACCAAGCTGCGCCAGGTGGCCAAGGTGACGGATCTGCGGCCGGCCACGGAAGAAGAAATCCGCGCCGTGGGCGCGGAGCCGGGCTACGGCTCTCCCGTGGGCGTGCGCGGCGCGCTGGTGGTGGTGGACGATTTGGTCGCGGCCTCGCCCAACCTGGTGTCCGGCGCCAACGAGGATGGCTATCACCTGCTCAACGTCACCTGCGGCCGGGACTACACCCCCGACATCGTGGCCGACATCACCGCAGCGCGGGGCGGCGAGCCGTGCCCGACCTGCGGCAGCCCGCTGCGGGCTGAGCGCGGCATCGAGGTGGGCAACATCTTCAAGCTGGGCACGCGCTACAGTGATGCCCTCGGCGCGCTGTACGACGATCCGCAGGGCGTCAAGCGGCCCATCGTCATGGGATCCTACGGCATCGGCGTCGGCCGGCTGCTGGCCACCGTGGCGGAGACGCATCACGACGATGCGGGCTTGATCTGGCCGGCCAGCGTGGCGCCGTTCCAGGTTCATCTGGTGCTGCTGCCCAAGAAGGCGCCGCATGCCGTCGAGACGGCTGATCGGCTCTATGCCGAGCTGACCGCGGCCGGCTTCGATGTGCTGTACGACGATCGCGAGGAGCCCAGCCCTGGCGTGAAGTTCAACGACGCGGATTTGATCGGCCTGCCGCTGCGGGTCACCGTCAGCGCGCGCTCGCTGGAGCAGGGCGGGGTTGAGTTGAAGCGCCGCGACCAGGATGCACGACGCATCGTGCCGTTGGCCGAAACGCTCTCGACGCTGCGCAGCGAGCTATCGACGGCGACGGTGTAGATCGTTCAAACGGGCAGATGTTGCAGGCCCCGGCAGATGTGCCGGGGCCTTTTTAGTCGGGCGGGATCGGGGCGGCGCCTGCTAGGCGCTGGCGCGGCCAGCAAAGTAGTCGCACTGCTGTTGCAACGGGCAGGCCTCGCAGGCTGGCTTGCGGGCGTGGCACACCTGCCGGCCGTGGCGGATCAGGTTCAGGTGCAGGGGATAGAACCACTCGGCTGGCGCCAGCGCCTCCCAGATCGCCTTGATTTTGGCCGGGTCGTCCTTGGGGCCGGCCAGGCCCAGCCGCTGGGTTACACGCTGAACGTGGGTGTCGACGGGGAAGGCTGGCTTGTTGAAGCAGAAGAGCAGCACGATGGAGACCGTCTTGTGGCCCACGCCCTCGAGTTGCGTCAGCCAGGCCAGCCCTTCCTCCACTGGCAGCTCGGCCAGGAAGCTGATGTCAAACTCGCCCCGCTCGGCCAGCAGGCGGCGCAGTGCGGCCTGGATGCGC
>CAZVGR010000102.1:0-19065 GCA_964626845.1 uncultured Anaerolinea sp. | reverse complement strand
GCCTGGACAGGAAAAGCCGCTGGCCAGCTACTGGCTGTTCGGCCGGTCATCACAGGGCGCCAGGCTGCTGGGCCTGCTGCTGCCGCACCTGCGGAGCCTCGGCCTGACGGCAGGCGCTAACCTGAGCGAGGCGCTGCTGGCCAGCAATGTCACCATTGTGGGCGGCCATGACGTGGCCAGCGCCGAAGACGAACAAGCCCTGCTGGCGGCCGGCTGTCAGGTGGAGCGCCTGACAGACGATCCCTTTGCCCTGGCGGAGGTGCTGTCGCTATGAGCGCAAACGCCAACCCGATCAAACGGCTGTTGCTGTGGCTGAGCGGCGCGCCGGCCCCCCCTGAGCCGCCAGCCGTCGATGAGCCCAGTCCCGCCCCCCCGGTTGCCGCGCCCAGCACAGAGGCTGCCGAAGTCCCTGTCGATGCGCCAGCAGGCGCGCCAGAGCCGGCCCAGGCCGCCAGCGCCGCCGTTCCAGCGGAGATGCACACTATGACCGACGACCCGATCAACAATGCTGGCGCCTATGGCGTAGTAGTGGTTCCTGTCGAAGTTGCTGCTGGCGCACCCTACTGGCGGGTGATACGCGTGCATCACCTGACGCCAGACGAAAACCAGGGCCGGCACCACATCTTTCTGGATGCCCTGGACGAAGCAGGACAGCGCGTCATGGGCGCGCAGGCGCGCGTCACCTGGCCGGGCGGCGAACAGACCATCACAGTGGACAAGCCGCAGGGCGAGCCAGGCGCCAACTTCCCCATGTGGAAATGGCAAATCTGCGCCATCGAGATGTTGGGGCTGCCCAGCGACCGGGTGGAAAATCTGCACACCGGCCACCCCGACGAGCCGCCGGGCTTGGGTAACACCCTGTTCCACCACTCCTTCGAGGTGGTGTACCAGCGCGCCGTCCAGGGCGCAGTCCAGCCCCCGGACAAGCTGCTGGAGCACTACGTTCTCTTTGGCCCGCCCGCATCGCCCCGCACAGCGGTCTATCTGAGCCTGGCGCGCGGCTTTCTGCTGGCCCAACAGCCCACCCTGGGCTATAGCGTCGAGGAAGCCAGCAATGCCCGCCAGGTGATGATCGTGGGCGAGGTGCAAGACATCAGCCAGGAGGCGGAAGATGCGTTACGGCTGTCTGGCTGCCAGGTGCAGCGCATCCAGGGCACGCCCGACCAGTTAGCGGCTCTATTTCGCGCCATGCAGGGCAGCCAGGTCTTCTTGCCCACCACGCCGATCAGTCCCTGACCGCGCCGCGGCCAGCACTTTGCTGCTACTCAATACACCGTGAACCCAGTAACTGCGCACAGACGCCCGACACGTTGGCGGCGTTTCGCCCAAGCTCAGAAGCGCAAAGCACGCGCCGACCGCGGCAACAGCTCAACCAGGCGGGCCAACCTCTCGGCCCTTCTGTTGGGCGTGCTGGCGCTCTTGATCCTGGCTGGCTGCGCCGGCGCCCCATCTCCGACGCTGACAACGGAAAGCGCCACAGCTACGCCGCGGGTGCGGCGCTCCTATCTGCCCACGCCCACCCTGACCGGACCAGCGGTGGTGATCGAGCAGGCCAACCTGCGCGCCGGGCCAGGCACCGACTACGAGCGGATGGGCAACGCCGAGCCGGGTGAGCTGGTGACGCTGACCGGCCGCAACGCGGCTGGCGATTGGTACCAACTGGCCAGCGGGGCCTGGATTGCAGCTTTTCTGGTCGAAGGCGCGCCGGCCGGACTGCCGGTGGTCGCAGCCCCGGCCGCAGCCCCGACCAACACGGCCGTAGCAGCAGTCACACCAGGGCCTGCCCCCGCGACCGTGCCCCCAGGCGCAGCGGCAGCGCAACTGATCCGGGTGATAGACGGCGACACGATTCAGGTGGCGACCGGGGGCGTCACAGAGACGGTACGCTATATCGGCATCGACACACCGGAGCGCGGCCAGCCGGGCTATCAATCGGCCACCGAGGCCAACGCGGCGCTGCTGGGCCAGGGGGCGCTGTGGCTGAGCAAGGACCGGTCGGAACGGGATCGCTACGGCCGGCTGCTGCGTTACATCTACAACGCCGAGGGGACGATGGTCAACCGGGCGCTGGTGGCCCAGGGCTGGGCCCAGCCGGTGGAATACCCGCCGGACACAGCCAACGCGGCCGAGCTGCAGCAGGCAGCCGTGGAAGCAGCACGGGCAGGGCGGGGCTTCTGGAGCGGATGGGCGCCAGACGGCGCGGCAGCCTATGCGCTGACGATGGGCAACGTCAACCTGCGCGCTGGGCCGGGGACGGGGTTCGAAATCAGCGCCAAGGCGGCCAACAACACGCCGCTGACGGTGTTTGGCCGCACGGCCGACGGCCAGTGGCTGCAAGTGCGCGCGCCGGACCGCAGCGGCGGCTGGGTGGCGGCGGACTTGGTGGCGCTGCGCGCGCCCGCTGAGCAGATCGCAATAACATGGGATGGGGGCAGTTAGCGAAAGCCACCGCTCACACGTGCAACGCCGCTGCCCTCAGTTGACCGCCCTTCGTCTACAATGCTATAATCACACCTGCGGGCGAGCCGCAACGTGGCTGCCCGCTGCTTTTGTTCTATGAGCACATTCATCCCCAGACCTGTCGCTACCCCGATCGATGTCTCCGTGCTGATACCGGCGCGCAACGAGGCCGGCAACATTCCCACCCTGTTGGACAAAGTGGCCAGAGCCTTCAACGGCCCGATGCTCGCCGGCCGCGCCTGCGAGCTGGTGCTGATCGACGACGGCTCCAGCGACGGCACCGGCGACCTGGCCGCCAGCCTGGCGGGCCAGTACCCTTTTCTGCGCCTGCTGCGCCATCGCCGTAACCGCGGCCTGACCGCCGCGCTGCGCACCGGATTCCGCGCCGTGCGCGGCGAGGTAATCGTCTTCTTGCCGGCTGACCTGGAGTCGGATCCCGAAGAGGACATCCCCAAGCTGCTGGCCAGGCTGGAAGAGGGCTATGACGTGGTGGCGGGCTGGCGCCAAGGCCGCGATGACGGCAAGGTCTTCGCCTCGGGCATCTACAACCGCGTCTCGCAGCGCCTGTTCGACGTCCACGTCCACGACATGAACTGGATCAAGGCCTTTCGCCGCGAGGTGATCGAAGCGCTGCCGCCGCTGCGCTCCGACTGGCACCGCTTCCTGTTGCAGATCGCCGCGCACCAGGGCTTTCGCATTGGGGAAGTACCCACCACCTGGTATCGCCGCCAGGCCGGCCGCTCCAAGTACGGCCTCGGCCGCATCCCCGTGTCGTTTCTGGACGTGCTGGTGGTCTGGTTCCTGCTGACCTTCAGCCAGGCCCCCATGCGCTTCTTCGGCGGCCTGGGGCTGGCCTCGCTGGCCGTGGCCGGCGTCACCTACGCGGGCCTGGCTGCCTATTACATCATCGCCCAAACGCAGATTCGCCCCGTCTTCATCGCCGCCAGCGTGCTGGGGCTGGCCGGCCTGCTGCTGATCCTGGTCGGCTTCATCGCCGAGCTGATCGTCAGCCAGAGCGAGCAGATTCGGGAGCTGGAGATGTGGGTGAGACGTGAAGCGTGAGGTGGCAGGTTGCAGGTTGCAGGTTGCAGGTGGCAGGTTGCAGGTGGCAGGTGGCAGGTGGCAGGTTGCAGGTTGCAGGTGGCAGGTGAGAGGGCAGCATGTTTCAAGTTTCACCCTTCACGCTGCACGGGGATCATTGCGGGCCAAGGCATAGATTACCTTGTATTCCGGGTTAAGCGTGTGTGGATCGAGGGGAACCAGGGGAGGTAGGGGCGTGTCGCCGCGGCACAGGTCGTAGCTCAGAGGCGCGGCGTTGCGATAGACCAGGGGTTTGAGCCACTCGCGCGCCTGCGGCCAGCGCTGGAAGACCCCGCTGGCCGTGATCAACCGGCGCAAGCTGGCCCGCAGCCGTTGGTTGGGCGAATAGGTCTCGGCCGCGAAGGATCCCAAGAACTCAACCGGGCCAAAGCCCGACTGAGCCAGCAAGGCACGCAGCTCCGGCGCGCTGAAGTAGGCTGCGCTAAGCGGTCCCGCGGCGAAGTGCGGCCAGGCCTTGTTCTCGCTGCCGATCAGCAGCATGCCCTGCTCAGCCAACACCCGCCGGCACTCGGCCAGGAACAGCTCAGGCTGCGGAAAATAGTAGATTGCCTCGAAACAGAGGATCAGGTCGAACGAGGCGTCGCTGAAGGGCAGGCGTTGGGCGTCGAAACGAACCAGCGGCGCCGCGCCGCCGTAGTGCGCCTGGGCCGTTTCCAACACGGCGGCCGTGAAGTCACCACCGGCCAGCCAGCCGGCGGTTTCGGCCACGCAGCCCAGCCCCAGCCCGGCGCCGCAGGCCACCTCCAGCACACGCCGGCCGGCCGCGTGTTCTCTGGCCAGGGCGTAGCGCTGGCGCAGCCGGGCCTGCTGCTCGGCCGTCACCAGCCCGCCGGGCAACTCGGTGATCGCCGTGTAATCGCGTGGAGCTTTGCTGGTCATGGCCGCCGTTATACCCCACCTCGCCTGCCAGCCCAAATCCTTCGCCGCCATCAATTGCCCCGCCCGCCCGCCAGTGCTATAATCCACCCGACCCGACCAGCCCGCCACACGCCCAACCAATCTACCAATCTACCAACCTACCAATCTACCAATCTACCAACCTACCCAGCCCCTCCATGCACATCGCCGTCCTCACCCACAACTATCCCCGCTTCCCTGGCGACTTCAGCGGCAGCTTCGTGGCCGCGCTGAGCAACGAGCTGGCGCGGCAGGGCAACCGGGTGTCGGTGCTGGCGCCGTGGGACCCAGCGTACAAACAGCAGCCTTCGCGCCCCGCTCCGTCCCTCCACCTCTGGCGCTATGCGCCGCGCGCTGACTGGCACCGGCTGGGCTACATGCGCACCATGGAGGCCGACGTGCGTATGCGGGGCGAGACCTACTGGCTGGCGCCCATGTTCTTTGCCGCCGGCACAGCAGCCACGCTGCGCTGGTGCCGCCAGCACAAGCCTGACGTGATCCACGCCCACTGGTTATTACCCAACGGCTTCTTCGGCGCCGCGGCCAGCCGGGCGCTGGGCATCCCGCTGGTAGCGTCGATCCCCGGCTCCGACGCGCTGGTGGCCGGCCAGAACCCGCTCTTCCGCGCCATGGCCAGTTTCACGCTGGCGCAGGCCGGCCTGGTCACCGCCAACAGCCACGCGCTGCGCGACGTCGCGGTCGACCAACTGGGCGCTGACCCGGCCCGCTTCGACCTGATCATCTACGGCGTCGATCCCAGCGCGCTGCGCCCCGACCCCAGCCATGTCGCCGAGCAGCGCGCCGCCTGGGGCGTGCCGGCCAATGCTCTGTTGCTGCTGGCCGTCGGCCGCATGGTCTACAAAAAGGGCTTCGACGTCCTCCTGCGCGCCCTGGCCATCCTCAAACAACACGGACTGCTCCACCAACCTACCAATCTACCAATCTACCAATCTCCTCCTCTCCCCCTCCCCCCCATCCACCTCGCCCTGATCGGCGACGGCGATCTGTGGCAGGAGTGGCAAGGGCTGGCGCGCGACCTGGGCATCGACGACCACGTCCACTGGCTGGGCCGCGTGCCGTTCGACCAGATGGGCCGCGCCTACAACGCGGCTGACGCGCTGGTCATGCCCTCGGTGACGCGGCCGGCCGACGGGCTGAACGTCTGTGTGCTGGACGCCATGGCCTGCGCCAAGCCGGTGATCGGCGCCGACGCGGCCGGCAACGAGCTGGTGATCCGGGACGGAGTCAACGGCTGGATCACGCCGGAGCAAGACCCCCATGCGCTGGCCGCGACCATCCTGCACCTGGCTGCGCTGCCGCCAGACAGGCGCGCGGCCATGGGTCAGTCCAGCCGCGATCTGATCGAAACTCAGTTCGGCTGGCCGCATTTGGCGCGGCGCTATGTCCGGCATTTCGCGCGCCTTGCTGGGCAGTGAAGGCTGGCTCGGTCGGCCCCATCCGGGGTGCTGCGCAAAGACCGGCCAGAGCGCAGAGATATCCTCCGGTTCCTCCAGTTCCCCTCCCCGCTGCATTCGCCATTCCCTCCCCTTTGCGGTAGAATAGCGGCCATGACCTCTGATCGGGACCCGTCGTCGCGCGGGCGTCTCAAGCGTGTCCTTCGTATCCTGGCCCTGCTGGTCGCTCTGGGCTTCATGGCAGCCCTGGTTAGCAGCCAATGGCAGGCGCTGCAATCCTTCCAATGGCAGTTTCGCCCTGCCTGGCTGCTGCCCAGCTTTGCCCTGCTGGCCCTGGCCTGGCTGCTGGAGCTATCGACCTGGCGCTTTGTGCTGGCGGGCCTGGGCGGCCGCCTGCGCTGGAGCCGCGCGGCCCAGACCTGGTTTCTTTCCACCATCGTGCGCTACATTCCTGGCAACATCTGGCAGTTCCTGGGCATGGCCGAGCTGGCGGCCGACGACGGCGTCAGTCGCGTCGCCACCTTTGCCAGCATCGGCGTGCATCAGGTGCTGGCGACCCTGATGGGGGTCGTGCTGGCGGCGGTCTATTTTGCAGCGGCCGGCGAGGGGGCCTTGCTGCACGCGGTGCGGCCGGTGCTGTGGCTGGCGCCGCTGCTGCTGATCCTGTGCAGCCCGCCCATCCTGCGCAGCAGCCTGAACTGGCTGCTGCGGCTACTCAAGCGCCCGCCGGTGGATGTTACGCTAACCTGGGGCCAGGTCGGGTTGGCCCTGCTGGGCTATGCCGGCGTCTGGCTGCTGATGGGCAGCGGCTTCGCCCTGCTGGCTGCCAGCATCACGCCAATCACCAGCGCTCAGTTTGCCGCCTTGGTGGCAACGTGGGCGGCCGCCTACGTCATCGGCTACCTGAGCATGCTCACGCCCAGCGGTCTCGGCGTGCGCGAGGGAGTAATGATCCTGCTGCTGACGCCTCTCTTCGCTGCCCCGGTACCCACAGTGCTGGCGCTGGCCGCGCGGCTGTGGATGGTGGCCGGCGAGCTGATCGGCGCGGGCATCGCCCTGGCCACGCGCAATCGGACGCAGCGCACAGCAGCGCCAGCGGCCAACAGCGCCGCTGCCGTGGCCCGGCCGGCAGGTGATGTATGAGCCGTCACAGCGGCGGCAGGCCGCCTCGCTGGGCCCTGGCGGTATTGTGGGTGCTGATTGTGCTGTTCAGCGCCTACTTCTCGACCGCGGCCATCCACCGCCACGACGCGCACCAGACCCACATGGCCGACCTGGGCCAGATCGACCAGGCCATCTGGAATACCAGCCAGGGGCATTTTGTACAGGAGATCAAGGGCGAGCAGATCAGCACCCGCCTCAGCGACCACGTGGAGCCGATCTTCGCGCCCGTTTCCCTGGTCTTCTGGCTGTGGGACGATGTGCGCGCGCTGCTGGTGTTGCAGGCCGTTTTGCTGGCCCTGGGCGCCTGGCCTGTCTTCCACATCGCCTGGCTGCGGCTCAGCTTACACTGGGGCAAGGACTCGTCCTCCGGCGCAGCCACTCAGCCGAGGACGCCAGCCCGGACCGCCAGCTATCAGGCCCTGGCCTCGCTGGCCTTCGTCGTCGCCTACCTGCTTTACCCGCCCATGCAGGCCGCGCTGGTGGCCGATTTCCACGCCCTGCCTCTGGCTACGCCGCTGATCCTGCTGGCCTTTCTATGGAGCGAGCGGCAACAGTGGGGCCGCTTTGCCGCGGCTGCGCTGCTGGTCGCGACCGTGCAGGAGGGCGCGGCCCTGCTCACAGCCGCACTGGGGCTGTACGCCTTGGGTCGCGGGCTGTGGCTGCGCCGCCGCCTGCCGGCCGAGCAGCGCGGGCCAACCCGCCGGCCAGCCTTGCTGGGCGTGCTGGTTTTTCTGGCTGGCCTGGCCTGGTTCTACGTCGCCACCTTCGTGATCATACCCAGCCACGCGGCCCAAGCCTACGGTCTGAACGAGACCCCCTATGTAGCCCGCTTCGGCGCGCTGGGCGACAGCTTTGGCGATGTGGTGCGCACCATCCTGACCCGGCCAGGCACGGTGTTGCGCGTTGTTTTCGAGCCGCTGCGCCTGGGCTATCTGCTCAAGCTGCTGGCGCCGGTGGGCTTCCTGGCCCTTTTCGGGCCGGAGATCCTGCTGGTCGGCCTGCCGCTGCTGCTGGCCAACCTGCTCAGCGGCTTCCCTTTCCAGTACAGCGGCCAGCTCCACTACTCCGCGCCGCTGGCAGCTTTCGCCGTGATGGCCGCCATCGTCGGCAGCCAGCGCCTGCGCCGCCTCAGCCGGCGTATCGCCGTCTCGCTGCACAACCACTCCCTCTGGCGCGCGCATCGCTCCTTCGCCATCCTGATTGCCTGGCTGTTGATCTGGAGCATTGGCGCGCAACTGGCCTGGGGTTACACGCCCATCGGCAGCCAGTTCCGCCACACCTGGCCGGCCGTGACCGAACACCATCGCCTGCTGGCCCGCTTTACAGCCCAGATTCCAGCCGGCGCAGCGCTATCGACCGCGGCCAACCTGCATCCCCACCTGAGCCATCGGGAGCGCATCTACGAGTTCCCTGCGCTGGCTGACAGCGAATACGTGCTGCTGGACCAGGCCGCGACCAGCGGCTGGGCCATGCATCCTACGGCCATGCGCGACCGCGTGCAGGAGCTGCTGGCCTCGGGTGAATGGGCGGTGCAGGATGCGGCTGATGGCTATCTATTGCTGCGCCGCCAGGCAGACAGCCCGCCCACCGCGATCAGCGACCTGCCAGCCGAGTTCTACAGCTTCGCCCGCCCTACCAGCGAGCCACAATACCCGCTGGACCTGGTCTTCACCAGTCCGGATGGCGGCCAGGTCAAGCTGCTGGGCTACGACGTGCTGCCCAATGCGCAGTGGCGCAGCACAGCCTTCCGCCTCTACTGGCAGGCGCTGACGCCGCTGCCGGCTGGCCTGACCCTGCGCGCCTTCGCCGTGACGCCTGACGGCCGCGAGGTGGACAGCAGCGACCAGCGCCCCTTGATCCAGGCGCTCTGGCTGCCGCCGGAGCAGTGGACGCCAGGCGAGACCATCGTCACCGACAAGCTGGCCTGGTACCTGCCCAAACAGTGGGCGCTGGCCGCAGGGGTCTACCAGGGCGAGAGCTGGGAGGATGTGGGCGGTCGCTGGCGAGTGAACGCAGCCGATCCGGCAACGCCGCTGTTCGACTTCGCCACCTGGACCCCGCTGGGCGCCTGGCAGTGGCAGCGCAACACCTTGCTACCGCTGGAGCCGCCCGTCTTCACACCGCTGAACCACAGCTTCGGCGGCGATGGCTGGCAAGTAGAGTTGACGGGCGTGAACGAGCAGACGCGAGCAGCGCCTGGCAGTCGGGCGCCTGTGACGCTGCGCTGGCAGTCGCCTGGCCCGTCGTTGCGCGACCTGACCGTCTTTCTGCACGTGCGTGACGCCCAGGGCAACATCGTGGCTCAGGACGACTCCATGCCCACCTGGTTCGGCATCCAGCCTACGTCGCAGTGGCAGCCCGGCCAGGAAGTTCTGGGCGCCCACAGCGTGCTGCTGCCGGCCAACCTGCGGCCGGGCGTCTACGATCTGATGGCCGGCTGGTACTACTGGCAAACGCTGGAACGGCTGGCCCTGTTGGACGACGCCGGCATGCCCATCGGGGACGGCGTCGTCATCGGCAAGCTGGAGGTGGACAGCACGGCTGCGCCCCGCCCCGATCTCGTCTGCGTCATCGTGCCCGAAGCCTGCGCCAGCCAGTAGCAACGTTCGGCCTGATGTGAGTCACGTCGAGCGCCAGACCCTTCGGGTTTCCGTTGCAGGCCACGAATCGCCGCTATCAAAGCCGCGTGGTAGATCACAAGTCGCCGCAAACGGACGGAAACCCGAAGGGTCTCGACCGGCACCAAGTACACCCGAACCACCCTCGTCGCCCATGGACCACCCCACCAATCTACCAATTTCCCAATCTACCAATCACCTCTCCTTCTACGCCAACCGCCGCGTCCTGATCACCGGCGGCCTGGGTTTCATCGGCTCGAACCTGGCGCGGCGGCTGGCAGCGCTGGGCAGCCAGGTGCTGCTGGTCGACTCGCTGGTGGCGGAGTACGGCGGCAACCGCTTTAACATCGCCGGCATCGAAGACCAGGTGCAGGTCAACATCGCCGACGTACGCGATTCGCACGCCATGAACGCGCTGGTTCCCGGCCACGACGTGCTTTTCAATCTGGCCGGCCAGGTCAGCCACCTGGACTCCATGGCCGACCCCTTCACCGACCTGGAGATCAACGCCCGCAGCCAACTCTTCATCCTGGAGGCCTGCCGTCACCACAACCCGGAGATCAAGATCGTCTACGCTGGCACGCGGCAGAGCTACGGCCGGCCGCTCTACCTGCCGCTGGACGAGGAGCACCGCAACCGCCCCACCGACGTCAACGGCGTCAACAAACTGGCCGGCGAGTGGTATCACCTGGTCTACGGCAACGCCTACGGCCTGCGCACATGCAGCCTGCGCCTGACCAACACCTATGGCCCGCGCCAGCTCATGAAGCACAACCGCCAGGGCTTCATCGCCTGGTTCGTGCGCCTGGCGGTAGAAGGGCAGCAGATCCAGGTCTACGGCGACGGCCAACAGCGCCGCGACCTGACCTATGTCGATGACGTGGTGGACGCGTTCCTGCGCGCCGGGGCCAGCGACGCAGCCAACGGCCAGGTGCTCAACCTGGGTGGGCAAGCGCCGATCAGCCTGCTGGACCTGGCCCATTTGATCGTCGAGATCGCCGGCCGCGGCAGCGTGCGGCTGATCCCCTGGCCCGACAACCGCCGCCGCATCGATGTGGGCGACGTCTATTCCAGCTACGAGCTGATCCGGCGCACGCTGGGCTGGCAGCCGGTGACGCCGCTGCGAGAGGGGCTGGAGCGCATGATCGGTTTCTACGAGCAGCATCGGAGTTGGTATTGGTAGATTGGTAGATTGGTAGATTGGTAGATTGGTAGATTGGTAGATTGGTTGGTTCTATGGACATGCAGATACCTTTCATTGATCTGCGGGCCAGCTACTTGGAGTTGCAGGACGAACTGGATGCGGCGGCGCTAGAGGTGCTGCGCTCTGGCTGGTACGTGCTGGGGCCGCAGGTGCGCGCGTTCGAGGAGGAGTTTGCGGCCTGGCTGGGCCTGCCGGCAGCCGCGGGCGTGGCCTCCGGCACCGATGCCCTGCTGCTGGCCCTGCTGGCTTGTGAGATCAGGCCAGGCGACGAGGTCATCGCGCCCAGCCACACGGCTGTGGCCACCGTAGCGGCGATAGAACTGGCCGGCGCGCGGCCGGTCTTGGCCGACATCCGGCCCGACACCTTCACGCTGGACCCGGACGCGGTCGCCGCCGCCATCACGCCCCGCACCCGCGCCATCGTCGCCGTCCACCTGTACGGACAGATGGCCGACATCGATGCGCTGGCTGGCCTGGCCCAGCGCCACGGTCTGGTGCTGGTGGAGGACTGCGCACAGGCCCACGGCGCGTCCAGACAGGGCCGCCTGGCGGGCACAGTGGGCGATATCGCCGCGTTCAGCTTCTACCCCACCAAGAACCTGGGGGCGGCTGGCGACGGCGGGCTGGTAGCCTCCCGCCGGCCGGAACTGGTCGAGCGGGTGCGCGCCCTGCGCCAGTACGGCTGGCAGCGGCGCTACGTCAGCGACGAGCCGGGCTACAACAGCCGGCTAGATGAACTGCAAGCCGCGCTGCTGCGTGTAAAGCTGCGCCGGCTGGAGGCGTGGAACCGGCAGCGCCAGGCACTGGCTGCGCGTTATGACGAGTTACTGGCAGACTGTGCAGTGACGACGCCCGTCGTGACGCCAGGCAACCACCATGTCTATCATCTGTACGTGGTGCGCAGCCCACAGCGCGATGCGTTGCAGGCCCATCTGGAGCGCTGCGGCATCGCCACGGCCATCCACTACCCGATGCCTGTCCACCAACAGCCGGCCTATAAGCGCCTGGCCCCGCCCAGCAGCCTGCCCGAAACCGAACGCGCTGCAGCCGAGATCCTGTCGCTGCCGCTGTACCCGCAGATGCCAAACGAGCACGTCAAGCAGGTTGCGCAGAGCGTTCGCCAGTTTGCCGGCTGAGTATGGACGAGGTTACAAGCGGGCTCGGTCAGGAGACCGGCCCGAGCAAAGTAAGTTGACGCCAACCACGCGCCATTAACCATTAACCGTTGACCATTGACCGTTAACCATTCCCCTTCCCCATGTCCCGCCTCCTCGCCCTGATCCTCCTCCTCGCCTTCGCCCTGCGCATCTACGACCTGGGCGGGCAGTCGCTATGGTACGACGAGGCGGTGACGGCCCAGGTGGCGCAGCAGGGGCTGGCCGAGCTGGCGCGCTGGACTGCGGACGACATCCAGCCGCCGCTTTACTATGCGATCCTGGCAGGGTGGACCCGACTGGCTGGTCTCAGCGAGTGGGCCCTGCGCTTCCCTTCGGCCTTTTTCGGCGTGTTGATGGTTGCCCTGGCCTGCGCGATGGGACGGCGGCTGTTTGGCCGCACGGCGGCCATCCTGGCTGCGCTGCTGGCCGCACTGCACCCGCTGTGGATCTACTACAGCCAGGAAGCGCGCATGTACACCCTGCTGACCGCGCTGGGCATGGCAGCCGGCTATGCGCTGCTGCGGGTGCTGGCCGCTGGCGATAGCCAAATTGGCTATCCGAAATTGAGGCTGCACTGGTGGGCTGCACTGATCCTGGCAGCTATCGCCCTGCTGTACACCCACTATTTCGCCATCTTCTTGCTGGCGGCTTTCGCCCTGTACTTCGTGATCACCCTCGTGGTGCGACAAGACCTCGACCGGCGGCGGCTCTGGAGCGAGGGCGCAGCGGCGGCGCTGCTGGTCACGGTGGCTTACCTGCCCTGGCTGCCCAACGTGCTGCGCCGCTTCGGCGAGGACGCCAGCTACTGGCAGGGCGCGCTCAAGCTGGACGAGGCCCTGCGCCACATCGCCATCAGCTTCAGCAGCGGTGAGACCGTGCTGGAGCAGCAGGCCATTTCGTTGGCATGGGCCGTTGGTGCGTTGGCGGCGCTGTGCATGGCTGCGTTGGTTCTGGAGGGGTTAAAGGAAATGAGGGGCAAAAGGGCAGAGGGGCTGAGAGCCAGTGGAGCGGATACGTCTCACGTTTCACGCCTCACGCTCCCCGCCGCCACCCTCTTCGTCCTGCTCTACCTGCTCATCCCGGTGGCCAGCATCCTGCTGCTCTCCACCAGCAACCCCAAGTTCAACCCGCGCTACCTGATGCTGGCCTCGCCTGCGCTGGTGCTGCTCCTGGCTGGCGGCCTTGCCCTGCCCTTCCGCTCCCCATTACCCGTTAACCGTTCACCATTCACCATTAACCATTTCCCCCGTCTCCTCTCCCTCCTTTCCCTCATTTCCCTTCTCGCCATCTTCGCTTTCTCCATCCGCAACTGGTTCACCGACCCGGCCTTCAGCAAGGACAACTGGCGCGGCGCGGTGGCTTATGTCAAAAGCCAGCTACAGCCCGACGAGGCCGTGATCCTGGTCAGCGGCCATGCCTACCCGGCCTGGCGCTACTATGCCCCCGACGTCGCGCCGGTGCGCCTGCCGGAGATCGAGACGCTGGACGTGAACGCAGTGCTCGATCTGGGCGCGGCCAACGCGCTGAACCAGGGCCTGGCTGGCCGGCGCGGCGCCTGGCTGGTGCAGTGGCAGAACGAGGTGGTGGACCCCAACGGCGCCGTCCCCTTCTTGCTGAACACTGCCGGCGACGCCCAGCCCGTCTCGGCCAGCTTCTGGGGCCTGGGGGCGCCGCAGCACTACCGCTTCTTCGACGCAGTGCGCGCGGGTCCTGATGCGCCCGGCACAGCCTTTCCCACCGAGTTGCCCCTCACCGCTGCCTACCAGGGCCAGCGACTCGACGTCAACTTTGCCAACCAGGTGGCGCTGCTGGGCTATTCGCAGCCGCCCTGCCCGGAGCCGCTCTGCCCCGTCTACCTGTTCTGGCGCAGCGACGCGCCGCTGGCGGCCGATCTCAAGCTGACGGCCACTCTCTTCGACCCTGCCGGCGCCATCGCCTGGAGCGAGACGGTGGACCGCCGCCTGGCCGCCTACACCTACCCCACCTTCCGCTGGCAGCCGGGCCAGGTGGTGCTCAGCAGACTGGATATCCCGGCCTACTTGGGCACGCCGCCCGGCGAATACCGTCTGCGCCTGGGCGTCTACGACGACGCCACCAGCCAGGCGCTGGACGTGCTGGATGCGGCCGGCGCGCAGCAGGGTCGCTGGGCCTGGCTGGCGCCGGTGGTCGCCAGCGGCCTGGTGGTCGATGGGCCGGGCGGCTTGCCGGCTGGCAGCGAGCCGGTCGCTATGGCCCCGGCTGTCACATTGCAGGGTATGAGCATCGATCGCAGCGAGGTCGAGCCAGGCGACGTGATCGGTATCGATGCCTGGTGGCAGACGATGGCGCCGGTGGGGCAAAACTACAAGTTGGGCTATGCCTGGATCGATCCGGCCGGCCAGATCGCGGGCGGCGGCTGGCTGGCGCCGGCCGGCGCGGGCGCCTACCCCACGTCGCAGTGGCCGCCGGGCGCGCTGGTGTTGGGCCGCTTGCAGTTCACTGCTCCAGGCGTTGACCAGCCCGGCCCCTGGACGCTGCGCCTGGGTCTGCTTGAGCAAGGCGTGGAGGATATCACAGCGGGCTTCGCAGGCGCCAGCGTCGACTTGCCGGTCACCGTGCTGCCCAGCACGCGCCGCTTCACACCGACGGCGCCGTTCGATGTCGTCGCGGACGCTAACTTCGCATTCCAGGTGCAGCTACTGGGCATCCGCACCCCCGGCGAGATAGTCCCAGCCGGCGCGACCGTGCCCGTCACTGTCGGCTGGCTGGCTCTGCGGCCCATGGAGACGTCGTACACCGGTTTCGTCCACCTGCTGGATCAGGCCGGACAGATCGTTGCCCAGGATGACCACGTGCCGCAGCAAGGCCGCCGTCCCACCAACACCTGGCTGAGCGGCGAGGTGGTCGAGGATGACTACGAGCTGCGCCTGCCGGCCGATCTCGCGCCAGGCCGCTACCGGCTGCTCATCGGGCTTTACGACGCCAACGCAGCCGGCTTTCCCCGCCTTGGCGCTACAGAAGTCGGCGAAATCACCGTCCAACCCAGTTCCCCCTGACCTCCCCCCCTGTCTACTTGTCTACTTGTCTACTTGCCTACTTGCCTGCTACCACCGCTGATGCACGTGGGGCCAGATCAGCCGGTCGTATGGCCCAAGCGCCAAAGCTGATTTCCGAGACCTGCCAGCCGGTGCGGCCAAGGGTACGATAGTTCATGAATGATCCTCCAGGGTGATCAGTTCAGCCGGGCCTGCAGTGCTTGCAACTTGTTGCTGGCCAGCTCATAGGCCGGGTTTTCGCGCACAGCCCGGCGATAGTAATTGATGGCCCGCGGCCAGTCGCCCTGTTTTTCGTAGATCCGCCCCAGGTTGTAGAGGGGATAGCAGCGGGCATCATAGCGCGGCGCGCGCAGGGCCTGTTCAAACCAGGGCAGCGCATCGTCCAGCCGATCCATCTCAATCAGATAGGCGCCGATGTCGTTGTAGGGATTGCCGAAGCTAGGATCGATTCCAATCGCCTGGCGGCATTGCTCAATAGCCTCGTCGTACAGCTTGAGAAAGCTCAGAACCCAGCCCAGGAATGTATGCGCCTCGGCCGTGGGATAAAGCGCTATCGACTGGCGATAGCAGGCCATGGCTTCAGCCCACAGGCCCTGCGTCTGTAGCTCATAGCCATCCTGAAAAAGGGCCATAGCCCTGGACCATGCCTCGGCCTGGTCTTGCTGGGCCCAGGAGTCGTCGGGATCAAACATGGATCTTGCCTCGCGTTGCCGATGAAAAAAGGACGATCTGCTGCTGGAATTATGCCACACAGCGCCTGCGGCGTCAACACGGTGTTCAGTGAGCAACCCCCTGCCGGACATAGTTGACCCAGACATCTGGGATGGTATAATGCGGCCATGGCCGACACAACTCTCACCGTCTGCACCCTTCAGCCGGCGATCTTCTGGCTAGAGCCAGAGCGCACCTTCGATGCCATCGCCCGTTTGCTGGCTGCGGCTGCCGCTGCCGCTGCGTTGGACGTGGTGGTGCTGCCCGAACATTACAACGCGACGCCAGCCAACGATGGCGACCACGCTTCCTGGCAAACGGCTCAGGCATTTGCAGCCGATCTGGCGCGCCGCCACCAGGTGAACCTGGTAGCCGGTTCCGTCGAACGCTGGGACCACGATACACAGGCCAGGTTCAACACCACCGTGGTCTACGACCGCAGCGGGCGCGAGCTGGGGCGCTATCACAAGCAACGCCTGTTTGGCTTTGAAAAGCGGCGCAATGTTCAGCCTGGCAATGGCATGCTGGCGCTGGAGGTGGAGGGGACGGAGATGGGCGTGCTGATCTGCTCTGATCTGTGGCATCCTGAGCTGGCGCGTCATCTGGCGAGCCAGGTGCGGTTGCTCTGCGTGCCCGCCCAGACCACCATCCGGCCAGAGTCAGAGCCAGCCTATGCGCGCATGTTGTGGCACACCCTGGCCATGACCCGCGCTCAGGAGAACGTGCTGGCGATGGTGGTCAGCGATCAGGCCGCCAGCTCACAGGCCCCTTTCCGCTGCGGCGGCGTCAGCTCGATCACGGACCCTGGCGCAGAGCCCGCTTTGAGCGAGATTCAGCAAGTGCTGGCCGACGGCGGCGAGGGCTATCTGCTGGCCCGGCTGGACATGGCCCGGCTGGCGCGCTTCCGCCGCTATCGCCAGGAGAACGGGCTGCTGCCTGCGCCTGACGAAAGTAAGTGAAAGCGCCGAGGCTTAGCCCGCTTGCGGCAGGGGCGGCCCGAGGCGGTTGCGACGCACCAGCGCCTCCACACGCGCCACCAGCTCACGGCGATCAAAGGGAATGGTGATAAACATATCACCCCCCAATTCCAGCGCCTGAACGCCCTGATTGCGCGCTGTTTCTGGCACCAGAACCAGCAGAGGCGTCAGCGTTTCTTGGCGCACACGCGCACATAACTGCATTGTGTCAGCGTTGTGGGGATCGATCTCAATCATCAACAGGTCATACTGAGCGCCATTCTCCGCCGCGCTGGCGGTTGAGCTGGCGAAATCGACCCGATGGCCGCGCCGCATCAGGACAACGCGCAGTAAATCCTGCAAAGCTCCCATCTGCGGCCCGATCACCAACACATGCGCCTGAGGTATAACAATTGAATTGCTGGCTCGCTGCTGAGCTGATACCATAGCCCACTGCTCCATACCAAGGTGATTAAGTACACCGTAACCAAAGTTGTTGAGGCGCCCGCACTTGACACGAGACTCTGATCACGTGCCAATCGTCGCCAAAGTGCCGGGCGCCGATCCACTATGCACCGGGCATTTTACGCTGGTTTGACAAAAGCGCACAATTGCAGGCAAGACCTGTCAAGCAAACACCCAACGGAGCAGCAGCAAAAAGGGCCGGGCGAACAGCGGTTGACACCAACACGCAAATGTGGTACAAACTGCTCCATAGTGAGGCTGCCAACCTGAAAATAGCCGCTCGGGCCGGTCTTTGCGCAGCACCCCGGACGGGGCCGACCGAGCCCGCTGTTTTCATCCACAGTTGTGCGACCCAACGCATGGATGTCTAATCACACTTCGCTGTTCGCAGTGCGCGCTGAGCAAGCGTACACAGAATCAAGCAGGCTTTTCAGGATCGCACTCGCCCCAAACTGGTCACGGCCAGGCCGCACGAAGGAGAACACACGATGAGTACAACGGATCTGTTGAATCGCTGGTCAACCCTCTCGCTGGAGGAAATCCAGGAGGAGTTGGATGCTGGCCGGAACCTGCTGGAGGCGCAGCAACTCTTTGGGGCAGAAGAAGTGGCCGCAATGCGCGCCGAAGACACAGGGCATCGCTTCACCGGCGCGCGCGAGGCTGTGGTGCTGCTGCCAGGCCTGATGGGATCGCTGCTGGCCAGCGTGCGCGGGGTTATCACCTCCCTATGGCTGAATCCCGGTTTGATGCTCAAGGGACAGAGCCGTTTTTTGGAGATGAACGCGGATGGCTCGGCCGACGCCAGCCCGAACATTCTGGCTGTGGCCACTGGCGCGGAGAAGCTATGCTACCTCAAGCCAGCCCTGGCCCTTAACCGCGAGTGTCTGCTGTTCGAGTTCCCCTACGATTGGCGGCGGCCGATTCAGTTCAACGCCGACCGGCTCAGCGAGGCGCTGGAGCGCTGGGCCGACGGCGACCCGCACATGCAGTTCACGCTGGTAGGCCACAGCATGGGTGGGCTGGTTTCACGTGCCTTTGTCGCCTGCCACACCGAGCAGGCTAAGCGCCGGATCAAACGCGTGATCATGCACGGCACGCCCCACTTCGGCGCGGCCGGCGCCATTGCCGATCTGATGGAAGGGAACAGCATGATGGCGCTGGCATCGGCGCTGAACGGGAACAATGCAATCCGCCGTTTTGTGCTCAACATGCCCAGCGTCTATCAGTTGCTGCCTGCGCCGCCCGACCTATTCCCAGGAGGGCGAACCTATCCGGCCAACTTCGACGTCTACGATGCACGGCAATGGCGGCTGGAAGGGGTGCGCCAGGATTACCTGGACGCAGGCAGGCGCTTCCACGAGATGCTGGCCGACCATGATCACCCGGTAGAGACCATTCAAATCGCTGGCTGTCACATAGAAACCAAGATTGACGTGGCGTTGAACTTCGATGCCAACGGGCGCCCCAACCTGCAACTGATCACGCAGCGCGAAGGCCCTGACTCCGGCGATGCTACGGTGCCGCTCTATTCAGCCGTGCTGCCTGGCGCGCACATGTATTACATCCAGGAAGTGCATCGCTACCTGCCGCGCAACGATCAGGTGATCAAGGCCACGATTGACCTGGTCTATGGCCGCACTCCGGACCTGCCGACGACGCTTCCCCAACCCAAGCGGGGATTCTTGGGCCTGTTTCGCACCGTCGGCGCCCCGGAAGACGAGGCCGAACGGCTGCGCCAGCGTCTGGCCGACGGGATCGCCACGGATCAGGACCTGGAACAGCTCTACTTCCTGGACTATTGAGCGGCCGGCGCAGCCAATCATTTAACGTAACTGCTCAGCCGGCCGGTCAGAAACCGGGTTTTTCTCGTTGGGCAATGATT